>NZ_JANTYT010000028.1:0-62539 GCF_024808825.1 Rhizobium sp. BK661
GCTCCGCACCGCAACCCGCCGCTACCGCCCCAAATACAGCAACCCAAAACCGCCGGAGCGAACTTAAAACTGGATAAAACTTGGGGGCAAGGTCACCGTACCCCTCCGCTGGTCGGCAGCCAGGGCGGCGCTGTCTTTCGGTCGCTCCGTCGCGGAGGGCTACAATGTCGTTGGATACGAGGCTTTTGGGTTCGAGGGTGCTGGCGGTGGCATGGCGGCTTTAGAGTAAGAGTGCGGGCCGTGTTTCCGTGACGGGTTGAGGGCTGGAGAAAGGTCTCCGGCGTCCGTCAGTGAAGCCTGAAGCCGACGCACCTAGCCCGATGATGCTGCTGGGCTGAATACCAGTAGACTAAAAATCTCGAAAAGAACCTGGGCGGCAGCGTGCGCCGTATTCGTCGTGCTGTCGTATTGCGGCGCTACCTCCACGACATCGGCGCCAACGAGATTCAGGCCCTTTAGTCCGCGCAATAGCTCCAAGGCCTCGCGGCTGGTGAGGCCACCGATTTCGGGCGTTCCTGTGCCAGGGGCAAAGGCAGGGTCGAGGCTATCGATATCGAAGGAGAGGTAGGCAGGGCCGTCACCGACGACTTGGCGGGCTTTCTCCACGATCGCCGGAATGCCCATCGCTGAGATTTTCTCGGCATGAATGACAGTCATGCCGGACTCGTAGGAGAACTCCCAGAGGTATTCGGCGGACCCACGGATGCCGATCTGAATAGTTCTAGTAGGATCGAGGACGCCATCTAGCACTGCGTTGCGCATCGGGCCACCATGGTGGAACTTCGTTTGGTCGAACGGACCCCCGGTGTCACAATGGGCGTCGATATGGATGAGGCCGACTGGTTCACTAGCGCCGACGGCCTTGAGGATCGGATGAGTGATCGAATGGTCGCCGCCGACGGAAACCGGAATGACACCTGACGCGATGACCTTGCCGATCATTGCCTCGATATCTTGATGGCATTGTTCCAGCCGGTAGCGGCTCTGGAATGGCACGTCGCCAATATCGGCGATGCGCAAGTCGTAAGCTGGGGCGCATTCCAGGACGTGATTATAAGGGCCGATACGCTCGACGGCGCGAACGGCCCTGGGCCCGAATCGCGAGCCAGGGCGGTTTGTGACCCCGAGGTCCATCGGCATGCCGATCGCGACCACCTGCAGGTCCCCAAAGTCGGGGGCAGCGAAATCTACCTCCCTGTAGGGAAGTGTTGCGAAGGTCGAGATCCCCGAATAAGGAGCCGCCCGTGTGCCGCCCTTGAAGATCTTATCCGCTACCCTTAGAAAGCGCGGATCGAAGAACTCGGTACTATCGGCAAACTTCCGGCGCAGATCTTCGAGATGCTTTTTCAACTCAACCATCGTTTGTCCCCTTCTTGCGCGTCCTGCTTCATAGGTTTGAAGCGCGTCGCGACCGATGACAACTTCTTTTGCTGTCGTCGGGGTTGAATCCACATCCGCTATCTCGACGTGCCGGGATTCCTGATCGCGCATTGGAAGAATTTGGGCTTGCGTGAGAAGCGGCGGGCTCGCAGATTGCGGCATCATCATGAGCAAAGGATTGGACGATGACCGGCAGTTTCTTTCAACCAGTTTCCGCTGCCGAGGTTCCGCGCTTTGCCGGGCATTCAACTTTCATGCGTCTGCCCGCCGTGCAGACGGCGACTGGACTTGATATCGCGCTTGTCGGCATTCCCTGGGACGGCGGAACGACGAATAGGGCGGGCGCTAGGCATGGGCCGCGGGAGGTTCGCAATCAGTCGAGCCTGATGCGGCGTGTACACCATGTTTCGGGCACCGAGCCATTCAGCATCGCGAATATTGCTGACGTCGGCGATCTTTCCGTCAACCCGATCGATCTTGTCGACGGCCTCGATCGTATAAAAAAGGGAATGGATACGATTGTCGCTGCCGGTGCCATTCCGCTGTCGGTCGGAGGCGACCATTTGACAACTCTGCCCGTACTCCGCGCCATTGTCAAAGATAGGCCGATCGGACTGGTTCATTTCGACGCACATTCAGATACCAACGATCGCTATTTTGGTGATAATCCCTACACGCACGGAACGCCATTCCGTCGAGCGATCGAAGAGGGCCTACTCGACCCGAAACGGATCGTCCAAATTGGAATTCGCGGCTCGATTTACGATCCGGGCGAGCACGACTGGGCGAGAGAGCAGGGCATCCGGATCATCTATATGGAAGAGTTTGTTGACCGCGGAGCGAAGGACGTGATGCGGGAGGCGCGAGATATTGCAGGGGGGCTGCCGACCTACGTTAGCTTTGACATCGACAGCATTGATCCATCGATGGCACCCGGAACCGGAACGCCGGAAGCAGGCGGCTTCACGACCCGCGAGGCGCAGCAAATGATCCGTCTGCTTTCAGATGTACAGATCGTGGGCGCCGACGTCGTGGAAGTCTCGCCGCCATTTGACCTTGCCGGCATGACGGCGCTTGCGGGCGCCACGATGATGTTCGAACTTCTCTGTGTAATTGCCAGACAGGTCGCGGATCGGCGCAACGGCGCAAGCGCCTGATCGCATGGCCTTCGTCAAGGGTGGATGAAGGCCTCGCCTGATAGCGGTCGTCTGCTCTTAGCGAGCGGCTCGTGCCTTCGCAAAGCGGTTTTCCGGCATGGAAAGTCCGAGGTTTTCCCGCAGCGTTTTGCCCTCATATTCTTCGCGGAAGAGGCCGCGGCTCCGCAATTTCGGCAGCACAAGCTTGACGAAATCGTCGAGGCTCGACGGCAGTGTCGGGAACATTAAAATGAAGCCATCCGCTGCACGGGTCTCGAACCACTCTTCCATGAAGTCGGCAATCTGTGCCGGTGTGCCAGTAATGCTGTTGCCGGTATGCTTCTCAGCGTAGTGACGCACCAACTCGCCAACCGTCCGGCCACTCTTCACGAATTCGGTAAGCTCTTCGAACAGCGCGCGCGATCCCTTGGGTTCCGTTGGCAATCGATCCAACGGGAACGGCCTGTCAAACGGGACACCGCGCAAGTCGGCCTCCAGGAACTCGGAAAGCATCAAGCGACCGACCTCGGGGTGCATCTTGTCGATGAGGTAGTTGACCTTGGCCTGGGCCTCGGCTTCCGTTTCGCCGACATTCAGGACAACGCCCGGCATAATCTTTAGATCATCAGGATTGCGTCCGTAGGCCGGCATACGTTGCTTGACGTTTGCGTAGAATGCACGGTTTCGCTCAATGTTCGAGGCGAGGCTAAAGACGATCTCGGCTGTACGCGCTGCCATGTCCATGCCAGCTTCCGAGCCGCCGGCCTGCGCAATGACCGGCCGGCCTTGTGGCGATCGGGCGATGTTCAGCGGTCCGCGGACCTGGAAGTGCTTGCCCTTGTGATTGAGCGTGTGGTGCTTTGTCTTGTCGTAGTAGACGCCGCTCTCGCGATCGAGCAGCAACGCTCCTTCCTCGAAGCTGTCCCAGAGACCAAAGACGACGTCCACGAACTCGTTGCCACGCTCATAACGCAGTGCATGTGGGTCAAGCCCCTCGCGGTTGAAATTGTAGCCCGTCTCGTCGTGGTCTGAAGTGACGACATTCCAGCACGCTCGCCCGTGGCTCAGATGGTCGATTGAGGCAAACAGTCGGGCGACGTTGTAGGGCTCGTAATAGCTGGTTGATACCGTGGCGACGAGGCCAAGCTTCTCTGTTGTCACCGACAGGGCGGACAGCAGCGACAAAGGCTCGAAACGGTTCATCTTCGTCGGAATGCGCGAGAGAGCATCGGGGTCGCCGACAGCAGCGGCAGGCGAGTCTGCCATGAACATGAAATCGAGCTTTGCTGCTTCCGACCGTCTGGCGACATCGAGCAGATGACTGAAATCGTTGGCGCCGTGAACATCGCTTGCCGGATGCAGCCATGAGGCCGGATGGAAGCCGAACGTGTAGACGAAGGTGCCCAGTTTCATCCTGTCAGAACGCGCCATGCCATTCTCCCGCGAGCTCATCTGTGATTGCTCAAGGTAACTCTACGCGACCTTTTTCATCAATATCGCAAGGCCTACTTCCGCTTTAGTTTTTTAAAGGGTCGTAGGTGCGGAGATTTGCGCCTGCCGCCGCGATATCGCAATAAGCCAATCGCGAAACTCCGAACCGTAAGGCTTTTGCAGTGCGCAACAGTCCCACGCGAGGAAGTAGCACTCGAGCAACGGCATCCTGAGATATCTCGCGGTGATAGGGACGGCCCCACTGCGTCACCTCCACTGTCTGTCCGCTCCGCTCCACAAGGGTGATGCCAAGAAAGCCCTCTACTTTGCGTATCTGCTGGTGATGGCGCCCGGAGCACGTTCAGTTCCATATGTGGACGGCTCCCACTTGCAAGTGATTTTTTGCAGATTTTTTGATCGGATCGCTTGCTTCCATATGTGCGGCCTTTGTGTGTGGTCGCACATGACCACTGGCCAAGATGGCTTCCGCAACGCATGTTCCTAACACGGCAACGGCCTTGATTGGCCATTGGAACTGACGGATTGTCACGCGTCTTGGATCGATCGATCGCACCATCTGCTCATCTCTTGCAAGTTCACTGCATCAGCTCAACACGGTCGCGATCTTTTCCCACGCACCGTGATGGCCAATCTCCTAAATTGCCTGCGTTTGTCGCTCTGTTCGCCGATACGTCTCGCCGCTTACCATGAGCTTCCAGGCGACACGGGCAATCTTGTTGGCCAGCGCGACCGCAACCAGCTTCGGTTTTTTCCGTTGGAGGAGTTCGATGAGCCATCGGGAAGCATGTTTGCTTCGACCTGCTCTGACGTGCTGAAGAAGAGCGGTCGCGCCGACCACCAATATGCTTCGTAGCATTTCATCGCCAGCACGTGTAATCACCCCCAATCTGACCTTGCCTGCGGTCGAATGGTCTTTGGGCGTGAGTCCTATCCAAGCGGCAAAATCGCGACCCGACTTGAACGTTCGGGGATCTGGGGTCTTCATCATCAAAAGCGATGCGCCGACCGGCCCAACACCCGGAATTTCGGCCAGGCGCCTGCTGCATTCATCGGAGCGATGCAACGCGGTCAGTTTTTCCTCGACGACTTTCGTTTCGGCAAGCAAGTCTCGATACTCAACGCCATGCATGGCAAAAAGCTCGCGGGCCAATTCAGGCAGGGATTGGTCGGCCGCGATCCGCTCCAGCAACGGTTCGATGCGGCACATGCCGGTGGCTGCGACGATGCCGAACTCCATGGCAAACCCGCGTATGGCATTGGCGGGCTGCGTTCGATTACGAATGAGTCTCTCTCGCAAACCGACCAGCATCAAAGCCGCCTGCTGGTCGGCGGTCTTCACCGGCACGAAGCGCATGGTGGGTCGGCTCATCGCCTCACACAAAGCCTCCGCGTCCGCCGCGTCGTTCTTGCCGCGTTTGACATAGGGCTTCGCCAGTTGAGGCGCTATCAATTTTACATCGTGGCCGAAGGAACCTAACAACCTCGCCCAATGATGAGAGCCACCGCAAGCTTCGAGTGCGACGGTGGTCGGTGGTGCCTTCTCGAAGAATTACACCATCTCCCTACGCGAAAGCTTCTTGCGAAGGACTGGTCGCTCGACTGCATTCACCCCATGCAATTGGAAAACGCTCTTTGACGTATCAATGCCAATTCTGATAATCTTTTCCGCGGACGGTCTCCCTCGATTGAGCTTTCAACGAACTCATTCTGGCACATTGCGATGCCGTTGGGAGCCGTCCACCCCAACACGGCACGGCAGCCCCCATCACGCTCCCGCAGCGCCCGACCGCTTCGAATGCTTGCAGACCTTTTAGCGGAATTCCACGGAATATCTGTTTTTCGCTCAATGTACCCTACCCAGTGGGGCTGTCGACATGACGAGGGTTTTTGGCTGGATGAAAGATTCCGGCAAATTGAAAGCGATCGCCGGGATGCGTGATTTCGACGTACGTCACCAGGCGATCATTCTGCCAGGTCTGACGAATGAGGTTCAAGCAGGGTTCGCCGCGATCGATTTCAAGAATGCGCGCCGTCGCAGCATCGGCCGGGACCGCCCGTATCACATGCTTTGCCTTAGACCATGGCACTTGGGAGAGGAGCCATTCTGCCGGAGGCGCAGCAGCAAAACTCTCGATTCTGGCGAGCGGCACCGTATCCAGCAGAATGATGCGACGCTCGACTGCCGTGGGCTTCCCATCAACGATATGCAGACATTGGATTCTGAGAACCTCGGCTCCCGATGTGCTGTCCAACTGTGCAGCCTCGACCGAGTCCAGGGTCTCGATCCTTCGCGCTAGGATCTTGTAGCGGTGCTCATAGCCTGCCAAGCTCGCCTCGGTCCCGATATCTTGGATATCCATGACCGTACGGTCGATCTGCGGCGAGGCGACGAATGATCCTGTTTTTCGCTTGCGGACGACAAGTCCACGGTCGACGAGCGCGGCCAGCGCTTTGCTCACCGTCATCCGCGAACAGCCGTAGTCATCGACAAGATCATGCTCTCTTGGGATCCGATGGCCCGGACGCCAATCCCCAGCCAGGATCTTCGCCTCGATATCGTTGAATATCCTAAGATAAATTGGCTCCAACACGCGACCTCATCACGCCGCCGGCAAACGATGCAAACGCCAAATTCGCGCCCACAAGCCGCCGGTCGGCATAAAAATTGCGTTCGTCGACTTTGACGTTGACACTCTAGGCTAGCGCATATCTATTTGTATAGTCAAAAGTGGATCAAAGAAGTCCGCATACGGAACTGAAATCGGGAACTCGAACGCATCCTGGGGGTGCGGAAACTGGAGAGATAGCAATCATGATCGCACGTTCACTGCTAAAGGGCCTCGTCGGCGCTGCCTTTTTGGTTGGGGCGACCCTGTCGGCGCAAGCCGCCGATACGCTCGCTGCCGTCAAGGCAGCCGGCACGCTGAAGGTCGGCACTGAAACCGCCTTTGCGCCGTTTGATTTTATCGATGCCGGCGAACATGCCGGCCTGAACGTTGATCTTTTTACCGAGATCGGCAAGGAGCTGGGTGTCAAGATTGAGTGGGTCGCGCTTCCTTGGGATGGCGTTTTCCCGGCCCTCGAAGCGGGCAAGTTCGACGTCGTGGCCGGTCCCGCAACGATCACTAAAAAGCGCATGGAGCGTTACCGCTTCACGCCGCCGATTGCCGAAGCGACCATCGCGATTCTGAAGAAGGCAGGCGACACGACCATCAGCAAGCCGGATGATATTGCCGGTAAGACGATTGGCGTCGGAAAGGCCACCTCGCAGCTCGATCAGCTGAAGGAATTCTCGGCAACGCTGTCTTCCAAGGTGGATGTTCGCGAATATCCGGCTTTCACTGAATCCTATGCGGATCTCGCAGCCGGCCGTATTGCCGGTGTCGCCAATTCGCTCCCGAACATCGCCTTCGTCGCCAAGCAGCGCGAGGGAACGTTTGAAGTCGTGTTGCCGCCTTTTGGTAAGAAGTCCTACTTCGGCTTCATTGGCCTCAAGGATGCTGATCATGCGACGCTGATGGACGCTATCGATGGGGCACTGCTGAAGATCAAGGCTGATGGTCGTATGGCAGAGCTGCAGAAGAAGTGGTTTGGTGCGACGTTCGATACGCCCGATGCAGTAAAAGACCCAGCATTCTAATAGCGGGCCGATCGTTGATTGCGTCGCACGAGCGCGCAATCAACGACGCCATCGTGCCTTCATGACAGCCAGGCGGGCAAAAGCCGGACATGTCCATCAAACTCTTTGAACTGCTTCTCTACGCGTCGATCTATACAGTGCTGATAAGCGTCGTCTCCATCTTGATTGGCTTCGCCATAGCGATCGTTCTTTCCGGCATGCTGCTGTCGAAGAAGGCCCTGTTCGTCGTTCCTGCACAAATCTTCATCAGCTTCTTCCGCGGTGTGCCGCTGCTTGTGCAATTGCTGCTGATCTACAACATGTTGCCTGCGATCGGACTGAACGTGCCGAGCATCGTTGCTGCGATCGTAGGTCTGTCGCTTTGCACGGCGGCCTACCAGGCGGAAAACATGCGCGGCGGATTCGCCAGCGTCCCGATCGGTCTCGTGGAATCCGCTGAAATGGTGGGACTGACGCCGGGTCAGATCTTCCGGCGCATCAAGGCACCTATCGCACTGAGGCTGACCTTTCCGGCGCTCGTCAACGAGGCAATCCTCATCCTCAAGGCGTCGTCGCTCGTTTCCGTCGTTGGCGTCATCGAACTGACCCGCATGGCGCAGGATCTCGCCGGCAGCACCTTCCTGCCGCTGCAGATATTTGCGGCCGCGGGCCTTATTTATCTCGTCATCAACTGGATCGTGGCGCTTGCTGGTGATCTTATCGAGCGCTCTCTTCCGGGAGTGCCGCGATGACGTTCGACATTAACGTCATCCTTGACCAGTTGCCGGCGATCACAAGTGGCGCCGGCGTCACGATTCTGATCTGGATCGTCGGGACGATCGCTGCCACAATCGTCGGATTTTTCGTCGCTGTCGGTCGGCAGTTCGGTGGCGCGATGCTCAACAAGGCGCTTGGCCTGATCATTGCCGTACTGCGCGGTACCCCGTTCCTTATCCAGATCTTCCTCGTCTATTATGGCGGTCCGTTCATTGGCCTGTCACTCGATCCTCTGCCAGCGGGTCTGATTGGCATCTCGATTTACGGCGCCGCCTACTACAGCGAGATCTTTCGATCAGGTTTCCTTGCCGTTCCCAAAGGTCATATCGAGGCGGGCCAGTGCGTGGGCTTAACCCAGGGGCAGATCATCCGGCGCATCCTGTTGCCCGAGATGACCATGCTCGTGCTGCCTCCGTCGTTAAACATGGCAGTCCTTCTGATGAAAGAAACGGCCGTTCTTTCGATTATCACCGTTCCAGAGCTGACGGCGACGCTGAGTGCGATTGGCGCACAGCAGTATGCCTTCGTCGAAGCTCTATCGGCGCTCGCACTCTTCTATTGGGTGCTCGTTGAGATCACCGGTCGACTTGGCCGTCTCGTAGAAACGAAACTCACCAGATTCAGGTTTTTCAACGCATGAGCCTCCCCGCGATCGCAGTCAAAAATCTCGTCAAGAAGTTTGGGGATACGACAGTCCTCCAGAATGTCGACCTCCAGATCCCGCACGGCCAGGTCTCCTGCCTGATCGGCCCCTCAGGCTCTGGCAAGAGCACGCTCCTTCGCTGCATGGCCTTTCTTGAAGAAGCAACGTCTGGAACCATCACAATCAATGGCGAGGTTCTCGGTTTCACCGAAAGTGCCACGGGGATACGGGAGCGCGTTCCACCTGCTGCCAACCGTGCAATTCGCGCTCAGATCGGCATGGTCTTTCAGCAGTTCAATCTCTGGCCACACATGACAGCGCTAGGAAACGTGAGCGAGGCGCTGAAGACCGTTCACAAGATGAGCCGTAAGGATGCTGAGGAGCGCGCCATGGCGCAGCTTGTGAAGGTCGGGCTTGAAAGCCGGGCGGGTCACTATCCATCGCAGCTTTCCGGTGGACAGCAACAGCGGGTGGCGATCGCCCGGGCGCTCGCCCTCAAGCCGAAGATCATGCTTTTCGACGAGCCGACGTCATCCCTGGACCCAGAGTTGACCGGCGAAGTGCTGAACGTCATGCGCGATCTCGCCGCCGAAGGCATGACAATGGTCGTCGTGTCGCACGAAATCGGCTTTGCGGCCACCGTCGGGCAACAGATCGCATTCCTCGACCATGGAAGAATCGTCTTTACGGGCCCTCCACAAGAGGTCTTCAGAAAGCCCAGAAATGCACGTCTTGAGCAGTTCCTCGACACCTATCTCGATCGTGGAGCGTCCATGTTGCTGTGAGGAGAGCGGTACCATCCGCCGCCATGGGAGAGGTCCTCATGCCGTGACAGGTTCTAGATCGACGACGGCCAAAAGTGGGCTGGTAAGAAAACGACGAAATCGGGTTTTACAGCTTCTGCGCGAGATCGGCGTCCTGTGCCGAGGCGGTGAATACTGGCTCGGGGCGGCCGCACTCGGCCCTTGATTGACATTGAAATCCATGTCCTTATCCAACCTCAGATCGGACGAGGATTTGCCGTGATGGCTTCGGGACGAGGCCAGCTGCTTCGCGACAGCAAGGCGTTGGTGCCGTCGCGGTCTCGTACCACGCGCTGGGTGCAATTGAAGATACTGGGATGGATATTTTGCGCAAGAATTCCACACGGGTCGGCCCCGGCTATCCGCAAGTTGTCGTGCTCGTCGGTGCGACGGGTGATCTCTCCCGGCGTAAATTGCTGCCGGGGTTGTTCCACCTTATCAAAGCTGGCTTCATCCCGGGCTGCCGGATCGTCGGCGTGTCGCTTGACGATATCGATGTCGATGGATTTCGAACCATTGCCCGCGAGTCGCTGGATAAGTTCTTGACCCGCAAGTTTACACAGGCCGAATGGGAGACTTTCGCAGCATCACTTGATTACGCACCGATCGGCGCTGGTGCCGGTGCGCTGAGGGAAGCGGTAAATAGGGCCGAGGAGGCAATGGGGCCGGAAACGCGGCGCGTGCATTACCTGTCGGTGCCGCCGAAAGCAGCGCTCCCGGCCGTGCAGCTTCTCGCCGAGGCTGGGCTGGTGGAGCGTTCCCGTATCATCATGGAAAAGCCGTTCGGAACGGACCTTGCCAGCGCTGTGGAACTAAACACCAAGCTGCACGAGGTGTTCGACGAGAAGCAGATCTTCCGTATTGACCACTTCCTCGGAAAGGAGCCGGCGCAAAACATCCTGGCGTTCCGCTTTGCCAACGGCCTGTTCGAGCCGATCTGGAACCGCAATTTCATCGACCATGTGCAGATCGATGTGCCGGAGACGTTAGGTCTTTCCACCCGCGCGGCATTCTACGAGACCACTGGCGCCTATCGCGACATGGTGGTGACCCACCTCTTTCAGATTCTAGCCTTCATGGCGATGGAGCCGCCTACAGCCCTCGAACCTGCGCCGATCTCCGAGGAGAAGAACAAGGTATTCCGCTCCATGCTGCCGATCGAGCCGCGCGACGTGGTGCGCGGCCAATATATTGGCTATCGCAACGAGCCGGGGGTCGATCCCGAGAGCGACACCGATACGTTCATCGCTCTCAAATGCGCAATCGACAATTGGCGCTGGGCCGGGGTGCCGTTCTTTTTGCGTACTGGCAAGCGTCTGGCTGAAGGGCAGCGCATCATCTCGATTGCCTTCCGCGAGCCCCCGAAATCGATGTTCCCCGCAGGTTCCGGCGTCGGCGCGCAGGGGCCGGATCACCTCACCTTCGACCTCGCCGACGCCTCTAAGGTCTCTCTTTCCTTCTACGGCAAGCGACCCGGACCTGGTTTCCGGCTCGACAAGCTCTCCCTGCAATTCGCCATGAGTGAAACAGGCCTGATCGGCGAAGTTCTGGAGGCATACGAGCGCCTGATCCTCGACGCTATGCGCGGCGACCACACGTTGTTTAATACCGCCGAGGGTATCGAACGGCTCTGGGAGGTCTCGCAGCCGCTACTGGACAATCCGCCGCCGGTGCGCCTTTACGATCAGGGCGGCTGGGGGCCGAAATCGATCCACCAGCTTATCGCACCGCATGCCTGGCGGCTGCCTTTCGAGCGGGCCTGGCGGGATTCGTCAAAGGTCGACTGATGCGCCTAGCCGCTATCAATAGCAATGCGAAACGCCGAATTGACAAGTCTCAGTCAGCCCTCAACCAATCCGCCCGTAACCTCATCGCAATGTCGCTTGGCGCGAAGACTTCATCTTCGCTCGCGATCGTAGCTCGCCGGGACCACAGCGGAGGCCAAACTTGAGCCTACCCTTCCGGGACCGCTTGAACCCGAGTTCAAGGACAAGCATCCAATACTCTTTCATTCCTGCTGCCCCACAACCGGCCTCGCAAACTTCGACGACACGACCAATGGGAGCCTTACAGACGGCCGGTCTTACCTCGGCTCTCATGTTCGATTCGGCCCAGCTATACCGCCTGGGCCGAGGATGATCGCCGGCGGCGCCCATATCCAGAACGCCACTCGGACCGGCCTGCAACGCCCACCCAGCGCCTATCGATGCACAGGGTGGTGACACAGCATCTTCAGTCCGATTGCTTTTGCATCCCAACCCAGACGCAAAGATCAGCTGCGAGGCTGAACCATCGCCAGGGCCACCGTCGATGCAGCTAGGACAGCGGTAAGGGTCAAGGGCCCAATAGCACCGTAGTGGTCGACAATGTAGCCGCCGAAAACCGCGCCGATGCTGATGGCGACCTGAAACGAGACGACCATCAGGCTCCCGGCCGCCTCCAAAGCGTCGGGTGCCCCGCGGGAAAGGTTGGTCGGTAGAACTACCGGCGCCATGCCGAAGGCGAAGCCCCAAAGCGCAACAAGGGTGTACGCAACACTGATATGAGCGCCCCACAACACCAAAGCGCATGCAGCAAACGCCATCAGCGCTGCCGTGACAGCAAGGGCCAGGCCGATACTGGCGTCTGCCATTCGGCCACCGGCGACATTGCCGATCACGGAGGCGACGCCGAATCCTAGCAGTGCCAGGGCGATCGATCGGGTTTCAAGGAGCGTCACTTGTTCAAGGAAGGGGCGCATGTAAACCGAGCCGGCAAAATGGCCGGTCATCAGCAAGAGGATAGCAAGCATTCCCAGTTGAATGCCACGCCGCCGTGTCAGCCGGAAAACATCGGCGAGACTGTTGCTCGTACTTGCAGGCAATGTTGGCAAAGTAAGTACCTGCAGCAGCATTGCAAGCGCGGCAAGCCCCGCTGTCATGGCCATGGCGCTGCGCCATCCCAGCCAGTCGCTGATCAAAGCACCTAGCGATGGTGCAGCGATTGTGGCGAGCGAGACGCCGAGAGTGACGATAGCCATGCCCCGGCCCGTCGCATTGGGGCCAACCAGCCTCGCCACGACGGCAACTGAAAGCGCCCAGAAACCGCTAAGCGCTACGCCCAACCCGGCACGGCCCAACAACAATAGCCAAAAGTCGGTCGCTAACGCTGCAAGGATATTGGATCCGATCGCCAATGCACTGAGACCGACCAGCACCGTCTTGCGGTTCAATCTGCCGATGAGAACATTGCTTAACAGGGCGGTGACAGCACCGACAGAAGCGGTAGCGGTGACGACCTGTCCGGCTGTCCCCTCGGTAATCCCGAGATCGTGCGCCATCGGCGTCAACAGGCCGGCCGGCAGGAACTCGGCCGATACGAGTGCAAAGCTAGTGGCCGCCATCGAAAGAACGGCAGCCCAGGTCGCCGCGTTCCACGTGGATGGCTCGGGGAAATCGACGCCAATTGCTGCCCCATCAAGCTGCGATGTTGTGTCCGTCATACATGTATCTCCTTAGTTAGGAGATGTCATAGACGACCTTCTCAGGATTATCTGTATCCTAAAATCCGAAATTCATGCTCGTTCGTCCGGAATTTGTGCGGTGCGCAACGCCGGGTGGGACTTTAGTGATACGTTTGAAGGCGGAACGAAGGATGCCTCGGACTCATGGTCTGACCGGGACGCAACCTCGGCAACCGACATCCCGCCTTGCCCAACCACTCGCGGGGAAGCTGCATACGTAACCCGGCGAGATAATGTGCCGCTCCTTCTCCCAAGATAGCGCTGAAGTGCTCGGCAAAGATCGAGCGCGTTTGCCCTGCCACGCCGGTGAGGCTTTCGATAGTGGCCAGTGGGATCAAGGTCTCTGAAGTTGCTGCTGAGAAAACGTGGATTATGGGAGTGGGGATCACGATTCTCGGTGCATTGTGCTACGCGGGTACTGCAGTCCTAAAAGCTATTCACGTTCTCATGTTGTTCGGTTGCAGCAAGGCGGTCAAGTATCGCCTTCCGCTGCGAGGGAACAAGATTTTGCTAGGCCATTGATAGGGGAAGCATTCTGCTGCCTTGTCAGAGATCGACCTTGGTCTGAGGGCCTCCGCGACCGAGTGCGACCTAAGTCCATTCCATCGGGGGACCTTCGAATGATGCAAGGTCACGAAACGTTCCTTATGCTCAAATCATCCTCCTTCCCGTAGGATGGGGTGTAGCCCGGATACTTGCGGACGGACCCCCGCAATATCCGGGCGCCTCGTTGGTGAGTAACCAACAGGTCGCGGCCTGATAGGACTTTGGACCTATGATATTGGGACTTTGGTCCGACTGGTTTTGATAGCTTAATGAGGTAACCTCTTGTTCGTCCCGATCGCTGATCTGCGGCAGGACAAGAAGGGAAGCTTCAGCCTCAATTCCCCAAATCGGCTTCCCTTCTCCCTTTAAGTTGGCGCAGACTTTGCCGGGCATTTGGGGTTCGACTATTCGGCCCACTTTCTTTCTACCTCTCTCTATAGCCGCGAGTCGCGGGCGCCGCGCGTGGGGAAATGCCTCTCTAAGGGCCTAGAGCGCTTCGAAACCAATACCGAGAACATGACGGAAATGCACGACACGGGGCACGAGATCGCGCGCGAAGCGCAAGAGGTCCCGGGTGATCGCCTGTGCATGACCATTAGACAACAAGAAGTGGTCGTAGTCGTCCGTGTGAAATAGCAACTTATCTTCACCAAGGCGAAAGCTCATCAGCGCGGACGCAGCATGTCGCGGTACCGGATGCCCGACCCGGGCCAGCGTGGTTCGCTTCGCGCAAATTCCCACTCCCCCACATTCGGTCTTACGACGCGCTTGAAGCGGTGTTCATCTCGCGGAGGTCAGTGATGAACTGCTGGGGTCTCAGCCAGATGCCGGGTATTTTGTAGCCCATGTGGCGGGCAATTTCTCCAGTCCAGGCGTTGCAGTTATTGAAAGTCGCTTCCCAGGTCTTGGACGAGGCCTGCTGCTTTCGGATGAAGGCCACGGCGTCGTTATATTCCTGCTGGGTCAAGAGCACTCGCCAGCTTGCGGAGCGGTATTGTTCTTCGAGATCGCCGTCTGTCCACCCAGTTGTGGCCGGTACCGGCACGAAATGGCCAAGCACGTAGTCGCTCGGATCATGAGAAGCCGGGGCAAGACCGGCGACCTCCGGATTGATCGGGTCTCCGTTCTCGTCCAGCTTGCCAAAGACCACATAGGTGTGGCCGTAGCTAAGCGCAAAGCGCGATCGAAATTCGATGTAATACTGGTTCGCTGCGATTTCCTTGGCTGGCGTGGTCGTTGCTGGCGAATTCCTGCTGGTCGACGTGAAACGCGGTTGTTGTGGCTTGTCTTTGGTTTGGCAGGACGCCAGTGCGCATGCCATCAGAACCACAAGCGACAGACGGCCTTTTCCAAGGTGCATCAAATACGCTCCATTTGCTGGCCCTGTCCCGCGGGCCTGATACAGCGATGAGCCACTCTTGCACGCCGTGGATGTGTAAACGGGGATTAAGCCTGGCGGTTGAAAGGGGAAAGGCCACATTGGCCTTTCCCGAATTTGAAGGCCAACTTACTTGTAAACAGCCTCTGCTGGCGGCGGGGCCTTACCTTTTCCTTTACCGATATCCGCGCAGGCACTCAGATTGGCAACGGCAAGCACTGCAATGGCAATCACTAGAATTCTGCTCATCAAGACGTCCCTCATTGGGTCAGGTTATTGAAGGCAACGAATCAGAGCTTAGTGACTAACCGGGCTTTGGCTAGGCGCAGAAAGACACAGTTTGTAGCCTTCCTACATTAGCAGTTACCAAAATCGCGTACGCCATCGATGACGAGTGCCCGAGCGCCCAGGTGGGCGACGACGGAGAATGACGATGTCGTGCGCACTTAATCACGCGAAACCGCATGGCCGACCATCACGGTTCGTGGGTACCGCTACGTCTTCGAAAGAGAGCGTCCAAGACAGGCCCGCGGCGTGTTAGGGTCTTGTCTCCAGCCGTCGCAAATACCACCGCGAGTTTGATCGTCACTTACGCTTCAGCCGCGCAGAAGCGGCAGCAACTGATTTCCCTGCCGTCTGATCTCCGTGAGGTAAGGCGTGTCGGAGAGCACGAAATGGCTAATGCCGAGATCCTGGTATTTGCGCAACGACTTGGCGACGTCAGCTGCCGAGCCGACCAGCCAGGTCGTGCCGGCGCCGCCGCCGCCATATTTGCCGGGCGCCGTATAGAGGTTGTCGTCGAGGACGTCGCCTGACCGATGCAGGTCGAACAGCCGCTGCTGGCCGACCGCGACTGCCCTGCGGTGATCGCTCCAGCCGGCGCCATTACTGTTCGCCATCTCCGCAACCTTGGCCTCGGCGTCGGTCCACGCCTGCTCGGTCGTGTCGCGCACCAGTGTCGTGATCCGTAGCCCGAATTCAAGCGGCGGCAGATCCCGGTCGAGTTCGCGGCTCAGCGCCTTCAGGCGGGCGATGCGCTCGCGAACACCGTCGAGCGGCTCGCCCCAGAACAGCTGGACATCCGCCTCGGTGGCAGCGACCCTTTCGGCCGCCTCGGAGGCTCCGCCGAAATAGAGCTTCGGGTGGCGACGATTTCCGCGAGGCTCGATGCGTGGCACGACGGTCGATTCGGCGACGCCGAAGTGCTCGCCGTCATAGCTGACGTTCTCCTCGGTCCAGAGCCTGCGGACCAGCCGCATGAATTCCTTGGTGCGGGCGTAGCGTTCTGACTGATCTCCCTCCTGGTCGCCATAAGCGGCGAGATTGTCGAGACCTGAGACGATATTGACGCGCACGCGGCCGCCGGTGAGATGGTCGAGCGTTGCGGCGGCGGAGGCGAAGTTCGCCGGTCGCCAGTAGCCGGGGCGGATCGCTATCAGCGGCTCGAACGTCGTCGTGCTCGCCGCAAGTGCTGCGGCAACGGTGAAGGTATCTGGTCTGCCCCAGCCGGTTCCGATGAGCGCGCCCTTCCATCCGTGCTGTTCAAGTGCTCGGGCGTGCTCCGTCAGCGTGGAAAGGCTGTTGTGATTGTCAACGACGGTATCGCCACGGTGTCCCGGCCTCGTGTCATTAGGGATGTACCAAAGGAATTCGCTGTCTTTGCTCATGGTTAGCCTGCATTTGTGAATCCGACCCGTGAACTCGTGGCCACGTCCCCGCTATCGTGATGCGAGGCGAGCGAGCGCATTACGGGCGGCGATGGTGCGGATCATGTGGCTCTGCGGGGCATGGGAGCGCGCCGTGATGGCATCGCGATGGTGGCGCTCCAGCTGGAAGTCGCGATTGAGGCCGGGATTGCCGGCAAGCTCAAGCGCGAGGCTGGTGATCGCGACCGCGTTGTCGATGACCACATGGCGGACATGCATGCCATCCATTCCCACAGCCCTGCCGGCATCGACGTCTTCGCCGAGAGAGCGGAGCAAGCGGGCATTGGTGGCGAGCCGGACTTCGATTTCTCCAAGGCCATCCTGAATGCGGGGAACGGTCGAGAGCGGAGCGCCCAGGCTTGCCGGTGAATGGTGGGCGGCGAAGGTTAGCACGCGGTCGCGCGCCGAAAGCGCAACGCCGTGGTAAACTGCTGATATCAGCGAGAAGAAGAAGGCAGTTGCATGTTCCTCGCGGCGCAGCGGCTCGGAAGCCGGCTGGGCTTCGATGATGTCTTCGAGTGGAACGGCGACATTGTCGAGGATGATGTCGTCGCTAGCGGTTGCATGCATGCCGGCGGCGTTCCATGCCTTTTCGATACGCAGGCCGGGGCTGTCCGTGGGAACGAGGAAGGACGCCAGGCGCGGTTCGTCCTCGTCGGTCAGCGCCAGCAGCGCGACCCATTTGAGCACCGGGATGCCGGTCACGTAGCTCTTGTGGCCGCTGATGCGCCAGACGTCGCCATCGCGGCGCGCGATGGTTTCCGGCAGTGCGCCGTGGGCGGGCGAGCCGATACGCGGCTCCGCCTGGGCGGCATTGATCAGGGCGGGACCCGAGCGGTTGGCTGTGAGTACCCGCTCCGAAAGGTGGGCCGGCCACTTTGCGAAGCGGCGCAGGACGTAGTGGCTGTTGTAGTGCATGGCAAGCACGAGCGCGGTCGAGGGTTCGCCGCGCGCGATTTCGCTGATCACGGCTTGCGCCTCCGCAAGCCCGCCGCCGTGCCCGCCATGCTCGGGAGCGGTTACCAGACCAAGCAGGCCGGCTTCGAAGAGACGCGTGAAGTTCTCGAACGGGAATTCCCCCGTTGCGTCATGGTGAGCGGCACGTTCGGCGAAATCGACGGCGAGACGCCGTGCCTTGTCGACCGGGTCGATGTTTTCCTGAAGCATGGTGGCATTGGTCTCCCTGTTCAGGCCACGGCGCGCCTGAAGAAGGCGTCGATGTGGCGGCGATCCACCCAATCGGCAATGTCGAAGTCGGCGGCGAGGAAACCGAAATCGCGCAGGAAATCCTTGTAGTGGCCGATCGCGTCCACCAGTTCGGGCTGCAGCCCAAGGCCCAGGTGCTTATGGATGTCAGGACCATTGGCGGCGAGAACCTGTTCTTCCGTGGCGCCCGCCTCGCGGGCGACGAAGCGCCTCGTTTCCTCGGGATGCGCTTCGGCCCATGCGCTAGCCTTGAAGATCGATTCCAGCAGGCGGCTGACGAGATCCGGCCGCTCGTCGGCTAGCAGTTCGTCCACCGTCAGGACGCGCGGCGAGCCAGAATTGATGCGGATCTTCGGATCGGGATGAAAGCCGAACTCTGCCACCTCAACGGCACCGATGAGGTTGGCGACATTGATACCGGCCGTACCCTTCACATAGATGGCGTCGATGTCACCGCGAATGAGAGCCGCGACCTCCTCGCCATAGGCCTGCCGACGCTTCAGACCGAAGAGGGACGGGCCTTCCTGCGTTGAGAGCACCGAGTCTGACAGCGCGATGTCGATGATCTCGACTTCGTCGAGCGCCAGGCCTTCCAGCGACAGCGCCGAAAGCAGCCCCTTCAATGCGGTGGCGCGCATGAAATCGACGATGCCTTCCGGTCGGCGGGCGATGCCGAAGCGGCGCCCTTTCAGATCCTTCGTGGTCTTTATGCCGGTTTCCGGTAGGGTGATGATCGCCTGGAACTCGTCGGTCCAGGTGATGCCGATGAGGCGCGTCTTGCGCCCCTCCGAGCGTGCCCGGATTGGTGGAACGTTGCCGCCGTGACGGAACGACCAGTCGAGCGTGTGGTTGAAATGGCTCTGGCGGATATTGCGGTCGGGTGAATCGATGATCGATTTCAGGGTCACGCCGTCCTTGCGGAAGTTTTCCTCGAGATAGCCGAGCTGTGCCGCAAGGCCGACGGGCGTCGGCACCGGACAGCGGGTGTACCAGATTTCGGAAATGGCATTACTTGTCATGGTGCTTCTCCTCAGTGGCGCAGGCCGGCTTGCTTCATCAGGGGCAGGACGTCGGTGCCGAAGAATTCTAGATCGTCACGGAAGTCGAAGAAGCTGAGTTGCAGACCATCGACGCCGGCCTCCTTCAGCTTGACGAACTGATCGACCACCTGCTCGGGCGAGCCGATGACGCGGATGTTGCCGCCGATGGCGCGGTAGGGATCCTGCGGGTCGCGACCCTTCCAGGCCTGGGCATCCGAGTTCAGTGACTGGAAGCCTTGTGGCGAACGCTGGTCAGCATGGGCGACGATGCGGTCGGCGAGCTCCCAGGCCTCCTTCTCCGTCGGCCGGCAGATCACCATCGGGTTCAACAATGTACGCACTGTACGCCCGACGCTGATTGCCGAATCCTTCACCCGCTTCGTATGCGCCGGCAGCGATTCCAGTGCGCTGTCGATGTCCGCACCCGTCGGGCTGGTGATGAAGACGATATCCGAATAGCGGCCGGCAAAAGCAATGCCGGCGTCCGAACCGGTGGCGTTGACGAGGATCGGGCGGCCGAAGTTGGGCTTCGGCGTGACGAAGCCGCCGCCGAGCTTCCAGCTGCTTTCGCCCTCGAAGGAGAAGTTCTCGCTGTCGCTCCAAAGGCGCTGGACGACCTCGAGGAATTCGGCCGCCAGTTCGTAGCGCTTGTCGTGCTCGATGCGCGGCCAGCCGAACATCTCGTGCTCGACCGCCCGGTGGCCGGTGACGACGTTGATACCCCAGCGCCCGCCAGTGATGTGGTCGAGCGTCGCGCCGAATTTCGCCAGATGCAGGGGATGCCATGGGCCATAGAGCACATGCATGGTCGAGATCAGCATGATCTTCCTGGTGAGGCCGGCAAGTGCTGCCGTCGAGACGAAGCTGTCCAGCGCCTGGCCGTCGAAGACGCCGCCATAGCCGCCCTTCGGCAGCCATTGTGATAGCGCGAAGACGAGATCGAAGCCGAGTTCCTCGGCCTTCAGTGTCAGCGCCTTGTTGTAGTCGAAGCGCCAGTCGGTCGATCGTTCCAGTGTCGATTGCGTCCAGCCGCCCGCCTGGATCGGCAGGAAGAGACCGAGCAGAACCGGCTGCTTGAGTGCCTGCGAGAGCGGGCTTTCCGGAAAATCGGTCGGGGCGGAAAAATTCGGCAAGCCGACGATCGAGCCGGGACGATGTTGAATGGACATGGTTGTTCTCCCGTTTCTCCGGCTCAGGACGCTGCGACGTAGGCAAAGGCAAGGCTGCCCGCGATGCCTTCGCCGCCGATCGTGTGGTCGGAGATGCGCTTGTTGTAGATCGTCAGTTCCGGCTGGCTGACGACGTCGATCGCCGGAACATCCTCGACGAGGATCTGCTGGATCTGGCGCCACTGCTCGACGCGCTTTGCCGGGTCGACCTCGATGGCGGCGGCCTCGAGCAGTTCATCGACCTTGGGGTTGCTGTAGGCAGCGCCGTTCGAGAAGGGGACGCCCGGCTTGAAGTTCTTGCTCCAGTAGAGGCGCTGGACGCCGACCGTTGGATCGAAGAGATTGCTCATGCCTTCGAATGCGAAGTCGAAATCGCGGTCCGTGTAGATCCGCTTCGTGTAGGTCGCGAAATCCTGGCTGCGGACCTTCGCATCAATGCCGACCTTGGCAAGCGCCTGGCGGATATATTCCGAACCCCGCGGATAGGTTTCGCCACTCGGCACGAAGTCGAGATTGATGCGGGCGCGGATGCCGTCGGTGCCGCGCGGGTAACCGGCTTCGTCGAGAAGATTCTCGGCGGCGGCGAGATCGATCGGGTATGTTTTGAGATCCGGCACAAACCACTTCGCAAGGTTCGGATTGATCGGGCCGGGGATGGCTGCGCCATAGCCATAGTTGATGGTGTTGAGAATGACGTTGCGATCAATGACGTGCGCAAAGGCGCGACGTACCCTCACGTCCTTGAAGAACGGGCGCTCGAGGTTGAATTCGATGCGGCTGACGCCGTTCTGGTATTGGTAGCCCTTGGTCTCGAAGGCCAGCCCTTCGGCGCTCTGTAGCCGTTCGAGATCGCTAAGCGGTACGGGTGTCGAGGGTGCGAGATCGATTTCGCCGGTCTCGATCGCAATCGAGCGAGCGGCGGCATCCGGGATGAAGCGGATGATCAGCTGGTCGAGATAGGGGCGAGGCTGATCCCAGTAATCAGGGTTGCGCTCATAAACGATGTGGCTGCCGCGCACCCATTCCTTGAACTTGAAAGGACCGGTTCCGATCGGCGCGAGATTGGCCGGGTTTTCCGCGACCTTGGTGCCTTCATAGATATGGCGTGGCACGATCGGTGTTTCGGAAGCGGCAAGCGCGGTGATCAGATAGGGCGCGGGCTTGGAAAGCTTCAGGACGGCCGTCTGCGCGTCGGGCGTTTCAATATCGACCAGATTGAGGAAGGTGTTGCGGCCACGCGGATGCACTTCCTTCAGGGTCTTGATCGAGAAGGCGACGTCGGCGGAAGTGAAGGGCTGCCCGTCATGCCATTTCACGCCTTCGCGCAGCTTGAAGGTATAGGTCAGTCCGTCAGGGCTGACAGTCCACTCCCTGGCCAGCAGCGGCTTCGGATTGAGATCGAAGTCGTAGGTGAGAAGGCCTTCCGTGGTCTTCGGTGAGACATAGACCGCGTTATAAGCCGTATGGGCGATCGTCGTCAGGACGGGCGGCTCGGCGGCCAGCAGAAGCGTTGCCGTGCCGCCGCGCGTTGCCGTCGCCGCAAAGGCGGGAAGCCGCGCTGTGGCGGTGACGCCGAGTGCGACCGAGGCCAGAAGAAAGCTGCGGCGCGTGGGTGCGGGAAATAGTGACATCTTGTTCAACCCTCATGATCCAGGGGCCGTCACGGCCCGCTTCTGTGTCATTCCGCGGATCGAGCCTGCCTTAGAGATTTTTGCCCCGTGACTGCTTTGAAGTGGGACAAAAACCTACTCAGTGTCGATATGCGGTATCATATTTCTAAAAGAACGCTAAAGCACGTATTCGTTGGAATTATTTACCAATATGGATTTGACAAAACCCACAGAATTAGTCAACTACTAAGCGACGAGACGAGGTGAATTCTTTTCAGATCGCGAGGTGGGGCACATGTCGGCTTACAGGCGGATAGGTCGAACGATCAGCAGGACGATCATTCAGGCCGTGCCCACAATGCTCGGGATTGTCATCCTCAATTTCTTCCTGCTGAAGCTGGCACCCGGCGATGCGGCCGATGTGATGGCGGCGGAATCCGGCTCGGCCACGGTCGAGACGATGGCAGCACTGCGCGAGCGCTTCGGGCTCGATAACCCGATCCTCGTTCAGCTTGCCAACTATCTGAACAACCTCGCGCATTTCAGCCTTGGCTTTTCGCCGCGCTATGGCATGCCGGTCGCTGATCTGATCGGCCAGCGGCTACCAGGCACGCTCGTGCTCATGGTGGCGGCATTGGCGATTGCAATTGCCGTTGGACTGCTGCTCGGTTCGCTGATGGCCGCCTTTTCCGGGCGCCTTCCTGATCGTATCATTTCCGTCGTCTCGTTGCTCTTCTATTCTATCCCCGGCTTCTGGATTGGCCTGATGCTGATCCTGCTCTTCTCGGTCAAGCTTGGATGGCTGCCGAGCGGCGGAGACAGCACGATTGGCTCGCGGCTGACAGGGCTCCCGGCACTGCTCGACAGGGCGCGCTACATGGTGCTGCCAGCAACATCTCTCGCGCTTTTCTATCTGGCGATCTATGCCCGCCTGACGCGCGCCTCGATGCTGGAAGTCAAATCGCAGGATTTTGTGCGCACCGCGCGCGCCAAGGGTGTCTCACCCTTCGTGCTGACGACGCGACACATCCTTCGCAACGCCCTGATCCCGATCACCACCATGGCAGGCATGCACTTTGGCGGCATGCTGGGCGGCGCGGTCGTGGTCGAAACCGTCTATAGCTGGCCCGGCCTCGGGCGCCTTGCCTTCGAAGCCGTCATGGCCCGCGATTTCAGCGTGCTGCTCGGCATTCTCCTCCTGTCTTCCTTCCTCGTGATCGTCGCCAATGCCGCCGTCGACTTGTTGCAGGCGTGGATCGATCCCCGAATTGGAGCTAGCCGATGAACAGTCAAAAACTTGGAACACTGGCCGGCCAGGCGATCGACTTCGCGCCGCAGACAAAGGTCGAGCGCGATCAAGCAGCACCGGAAGCGCCCAAGCAGCCGCGCTGGACACACATCCACGCCCCAGACGTCCGCGCTTCGGTTTCGGGTACGGCGTGGCGCGGCATGCGCCGGGAGTTGAAAGTCTTCCTCGGCAACTACAATGCACTGTTTGGTACAGGCATTCTGCTGCTGGTTGCCCTGTCGGCCTTGTTGGCGCCGCTTGTCTTTCCCGGTGACCCGCTCGAGATGGTGGCGCGACCCTTCCTGTGGCCCGGGCAGAACCCTGCCTATCCGCTTGGTACGGATTCCATGGGCCGCAATGTGCTTGCCGGTATCGTTCACGGCGCCCGGATATCGCTGACCGTCGGGCTCGCGGCCACCGCGCTCGGCTTGACGGTGGGGATCGCCATCGGCGCCGTCGCCGGCTATTTCGGTGGTCTGATCGACGACGTGCTGGTCAAGTTCATCGAGATCTTCCAGACCATTCCTAGCTTCGTGCTGCTCGTCGTTCTCGTGGCGATCGCCCAGCCGACGACAGGGACCGTGACCATCGCCATTGCGATCGTCTCCTGGCCAACGGTGGCGCGGCTGACGCGCGCGGAATTCCGAGCCATTCGCGAGAAGGATTATGTTCAGGCTGCCCGTAGCCTCGGCTTTGGTCATGCTCGCATCATCTTCCGCGAGATCCTTCCCAATGCGCTGCCGCCGCTGATCGTCACGTCGTCGGTGATGGTGGCAAGCGCCATCCTGATGGAATCGGCGCTCTCCTTCATGGGGCTCGGCGATCCCAACCGCGTTTCCTGGGGTTCGATGATCGGCGCCGGGCGCGATGTCATCCGCACCGCCTGGTACCTGACGGCGCTGCCCGGTCTTGCGATCGTCTTCACCGTGCTCTCGCTCAACCTGATTGGCGATGGTCTGAACGATGCGCTGAACCCGCGCTTTTCGGAGGATCGCTGATGGCAAAGCTTCTCGAAGTTAACGACTTCTCGGTGCGCTTTGGGGCGGCCGAACCTGTGAAGGGAGTCAGCTTTTCCGCCAATCCTGGCGAGATGCTCGCCATCGTCGGGGAATCCGGCTCGGGCAAGTCGCTGACGGCGCTCGGCCTGATGGGCCTTTTGCCGCGGCACGCGAAGGCTGGCGGGCAGATCCGCTTCGACGGCCGTGATCTTGTCGGCCTCCCGGAACGGGACCTGCGCCGCATCCGTGGCCGCGACATTGCCATGATCTTTCAGGAGCCGATGACATCGCTCAATCCGGTGCTGACAATCGGCGATCAGATCATCGAAGTGTTGCGCATTCATGAGGATCTCAGCCGGCGTCAGGCTCGCGAGCGCGCCGTTGCACTGTTGGATCTCGTCAGCATCCCCGACGCCCGCCGCCGCATAGACGAATACCCGCACCAGCTTTCCGGCGGCATGCGCCAGCGCGTGATGATCGCCATTGCGGTCGCCTGCAATCCGAAACTGCTGATCGCCGATGAAGCGACGACCGCACTTGACGTGACGATCCAGGCGCAGGTGCTGCAGCTGCTCGATAGCCTTCGCGTGCGGCTGAACATGGCGGTCATCCTGATCACCCACGATCTCGGCATCGTTGCGCAATGGGCCGACCGCGTCGTCGTCATGTATGCCGGGCGCAAGATCGAGGAGGGGCTTCCGGGCGAGGTGTTCGACGAGCCGTATCACCCCTATACAAACGGCCTCCTGTCGGCATCGCCGCGCCTGAAGGCCGATTACCACTATCGCGACGGGCCGCTCTCGGAAATCCCGGGTTCGATCGTTTCGGCGGCGGGCGAGAAAGGCTGTTCGTTCCGCCCACGCTGTCCGGTGGCGCGGCCCTCCTGCGCGTCCGTCGTACCGCAACTCATCGCACTGCCCGCTGGCCGACAGGTGGCGTGCCCGTATGTTCCAGCCATTGCGGAGAAGGCTCATGTCGCTTCTGTCGGTTGATCGGCTTTCGACCCATTATCCCGGAGCCGCTGGCACCGTGCGCGCCGTCGATGGTGTTTCCCTGGAGATTGCAGAGGGCGAGACGGTGGCGCTGGTCGGCGAATCCGGCTGTGGCAAGTCCACGCTCGGCAAATCGCTGGTGCGGCTTGTCGATCCCTTGTCTGGCAGCGTTACTTTCAAGGGTAGGGACGTCACCGCCATGGCGGGGCGCGAACTGCAGTCCGTCCGGCGCAGCATCCAGATGATCTTCCAGGATCCGTTCGCGTCCCTCAACCCGAGACAGACGATCCGCACAATCCTGACCGCACCGCTTGCGGTTCATGGCATCGGCGAGCGCAAGCAGCGCGAGACGATCGCCTCACAGATGGTTGCTCATGTCGGCCTGCCGGCGGATTCGCTCGATCGCTATCCGCATGAGTTCTCCGGCGGCCAGCGCCAGCGTATCGGCATCGCCCGTGCGCTCATCCTGCAGCCGGAACTCGTCATTTGCGACGAACCGGTTTCGGCGCTAGACCTCTCGATCCAGGCGCAGATCCTCAATCTGCTGGTCGAGATGAAGACGGAGCTCTCGCTTTCCTATCTCTTCATCTCTCACGATCTCTCCGTCGTTCGCTATTTCGCCGATCGCGTGCTCGTCATGTATCTCGGCCGCATCGTCGAGAGCGCTGCGACGAGCGAGCTGTGGAAGGGCGCCAAACATCCCTACACGCAAGCGCTGCTCGCCGCCGTGCCCGATCCGTCGCGGCGCAAGCAGGCCGCGCCCATCACCGGCGATCTGCCAAGCCCGCACAATCCACCGGCCGGCTGCCGCTTCCATACGCGCTGTCCGCTCGCCACCGATATTTGTCGATCCGAAGATCCAGCATTCCGCCAGTTCGGCAGCGGCCACGCCGCCGCCTGCCACCATGCTCAGTAAGAAGGAGAATACAATGGTCGATTATCGCTATCTCGGGCGCAGTGCGCTCAAGGTGTCACCGCTCAGCCTGGGAACCATGATGTTCGGTGGCCCGACGCCTGACGATGTCGCGTTCCGCATCATCGACAAGGCGCGCGAGCAGGGGATCAACTTCATCGATACCGCCGATGTTTATCACGACGGCAAGTCGGAAGAGGTTGTCGGCAAGGGTATCAAGGCGCATCGCGATCACTGGGTTCTGGCGACGAAGTTCGTCAATTCGCACAAGAAGGGCCCGAACCTCGGCGGTCATTCCCGCAAGTGGGTGATCGAGACTGTCGAGAATTCGCTGCGCCGTCTCAACACCGACTATATCGACATCCTCTATTTCCACCGCGCCGTCTTCGATGCGCCGCTGGAAGAGCCGGTGCGCGCGATCGCCGACCTGATCCGCGCCGGCAAGCTGCGCTATTTCGGCGTCTCCAACTTCCGCGGCTGGCGCATCGCCGAAGTCGCGCAGCTCGCCGATGAACTCGGTATCGATCGTCCGGTGGCAAGCCAGCCGCTTTACAACATCGTCAACCGCACCGCCGAAGCCGAGCAGCTGCCGGCCGCCCATCACTATGGTCTCGGCGTCGTTTCCTACTCGCCGCTCGCCCGTGGCGTTCTGACCGGCAAGTACGAGCCGGGCAAGGAGCCGGCTGCCGACACGCGCGCCGGTCGCGGCGACAAGCGCATCCTCGAGACGGAATGGCGTCCTGAATCGATTGCCATCGCCACCGAGATCGCTGCGCACGCGACCCGCAAGGGGATATCGCCGACCGAGTTCGCGCTCGCCTGGGTGCTGAACAACAAGCTGATCTCGGCGGCCATCGCCGGTCCGCGCACGGAAGAGCATTGGGACAGCTATATCCGCGCGCTGGACGTCAAGCTCGACGCCGAGGACGAGGCGCTGGTCGACCGGCTGGTCACGACGGGTCATCCCTCGACGCCAGGCTTCAACGATCCGAGCCATCCGGTCGAAGGTCGTGTGCCGCGTAGCGCTGCAGCCGGTTCCGACAATGTCGTGCCGCTGACACGCGCTGTCGCCTGATCATGACTTTGGGAATCCGCCGATATGGCGGGTCCCTTCTTTTCTTTTTCCGGCCGAGAAGGTTCCCGCATGCCGAATACCGCTCCTTCAGCACTGTCCGCCACTCCGACACCTCAGGAGGCGGTGAACGATCTCTCGACGCTCTTGGCAAGAATTCCTGATCTGACGGCCGAAATCGCGAAGGAGGCGGCAAGACGCGATCTGGAAAGGGAGCTTCCATTCGAGGCCTTCCGCCTATTCAAGGAGACCGGTCTGGGGGCGCTGCGCATTCCCGTGGCGCTCGGTGGTCCGGGGGGATCCGTTGCCGATTACATCGAAACGATCATGGCGATCGGAGCGGCAGATTCGAATGTCGCTCACGCGCTGCGCAGCCATTTCAATTTTACCGAAAGCCTGATCCTCAGCCCGAATACTGCCATCGACCGCACACAGCTCAGCCGCGTTCTCTCGGGCAAGCTTTTCGGTGGGGCTCATACGGAGCAGGGCACCAAGCGGCCGGGCGAGGTGACGACACGTTTGACGAGATCGGGGGATAGCTACCGTCTCAACGGGCGCAAATGGTATGCAACCGGCACTGCATTTTCGGACTTCGCATCATTCAGTGCGAAGAACGATGACGGTGAGTTCGTGAGCGTTTTGCTTCCGGTCAATCGTCCGGGCATCACCATTCTCGACGACTGGGATGGCATGGGCCAGCGGCTGACCGCGAGCGGTGGCGTTTTGCTCGAAGACGTCGAGGTGTTGCCGCATGAAATCTCCACGCGCGGCCTTAACACGCTGGCCGGCCGCCACACCTCCACCTTGCGGCAGCTTCACCTTGCGGCATCAATGGCGGGCGCTGTGCGTGGCGCGCTTGCCGAAGGGACGGAATATGTGCGCCGGCAGGCACGGTCGGCGGCCCATAGCGCGGCCGAGACAGCCAGTGCGGATCCCTTCGTGCAGAAGATTCTCGGTGAGGTCGCTGCCGGCTCCTTTGCCGTCGACACGCTGATCCGCGAAAGCGCGCGTGCGCTCGACAAGACGGCCGCCGCGTTCGCCGCAGGCGATCAGCAGACGCTTGAAGCCGCGCTGATCGAGAGCGCGTTGACGACGGCGCGCACACAGATCGTCGCCTCGCAAATTGCGCTCACGGCGGCCACCAACGTCTTCGAACTCGGCGGCGGCTCCGCGACGTCGCGCCATCTCAATCTCGACCGGCACTGGCGCAACATCCGCACGGTGCTCAATCACAATCCGCTGCTGCACAAGGCGAGGGTGGTCGGTGACTTCTACATCAACGGAACCACGACACACCTGGAGGAAGGCAAGGTCTTCTAACCCTGCCGCGCAGCGATCGTCACGGAGCCACCATGAGCAAGCTCGACATCGTCGATTTCCATACACATTTCCTGCCCGAAGGCTGGGAGGTTTACCGCGTGCCCGGTCGCCCGCTCGACTCGCTGTGGGCGCGGATCGGCACGAAAATCGCGGACATCGATGCGCTCATCGCGGATAGCGATGCGGCCGGTATCTCGCGCCGCGTGATTGGGGTCGCGCTGTCGATGGTCGCCGCACCTGATGCCGATCTTGGTGCGATCAGCCGCAAGCTGAACGACGATCTCGCCGCGACCGTTGCGCGCCATCCTGATCGGCTTTTCGCGCTGGCGACCGTGGACACCTTCGGCGGAGAAGCGGCGGCGATCGAGGCGCGGCGCGCCATCGTCGAACTCAATTTGTCCGGCCTGTTTCTCGACAGCGCGAGAGGTGACAGATTAATCGACGCGCCAGAAGCCCGGCCGGTCCTGAGGGTTGCTGCGGAGCTTGGCGCTCCCGTCTTCCTGCATCCGATCAACCCCGAGCCGCTTTCAACGCAGCTGTCAGGCCTCGGCAGGCTCGGGACCCGCTTGAGCCGCGGCACGATCAACGCCGCCGCTGCGATTTCGTTGGTGACATCGGGTGTTTTCGAGGAATTGCCGGAGCTTCGGGTCGTCATCACCGCGCTCGGCATTTCGGCACTTGCGCTGACCGGTCCCTTCGGGGAACTGCCATCCATTTTCGCGGAGGCGCCAGCGGGCAAGCGGCGTCACCTCTATATCGACATCATGCCGTCGGAAGCACGCTTCATCCGCTTCGTGGCCAGTCTCGTCGGCGCCGACCATGTTCTGACCGGCAGCGACTGGCCGATCCTCGAACATGATCCGACGCAGGACGGGCTCGCCACGGCCTTTGCGGCGGCAGGGTTGAGCGCGCATGAAGCCGAGCTGATTGCCAGCCGAAATGCCCTAGAACTGCTGAATGGGCGCCATCGCAGTCGCGACAGGCTGATCGCATAAGGGCGTCCGCTCTCACATCCCGACATATCACGCCCCACCGACGCCGGTGGGAGAGGAGGTCTATTGCGCATTGATCGTATTCCGCATCACTCCGTTGCCATTGTCGGTGGGGGCTTCGCTGGGGCGCTGATGGCGCTCAAGCTGCTCGACCAGACCGAAGTTCCGCTGGCGATCACCATCATAGAGCGGCGCGAGGAGCTTGGGCGGGGTGTTGCTTACAGCACACCCGATCCGGCACATCTGGTGAACGGTCCCGCTGAAATCTTCTCGCTCTATCCCGAGGATCCCGGCCATCTCGCGCGCTGGCTCGTCGAGAATGGCCCCGCCTACGGCTGGACGCCTCCCGCCGAGGTGCGCACAAGCAGCCCGCCGCGTTACCTCTATGGGACCTATGTCCGTGACGAGCTCGCGCGTGCGGTCGCGAACGCGCGGCTCGGTTCGACGTTGCGGCATATCCGGTCGTCGGCATCCACGCTGTTGGCAACGCCGAGCCGGATCCGCATTACCACGGCTGACGGTACCTCTGTGGAGGCGGATGAAGCCGTGCTGGCCCTTGGCGTTTTTCAACCGCGCCTGTCGGCCGCCGAGGCTGAACTCGCCGGTCACCCACGTTTTGCAGCCAATCCGTGGGACGTACTGGCGCTCGACCGTCTGAAAGGCTGCGAGGAAATTCTCCTGATTGGTTCGAGCCTGTCGATGGTCGATGCCGTGGCCAGCATGGAGGCACGAGGTTACCGCGGTCGCTACCGCGTGATATCGCGCCGTGGCCAGTTCGTGGAGGGTCGCAGGACTGTCGACGCAGCGCGCGACTTTCTTGCCGATGGCCCGTTGCCATCAACGGCGCGCGAACTGCTGTCACGCGTCAAGGCGGAACGACGGGCGATCTCGGCTGAGGGTGCCGACTGGCAAGGGCTGCCCTTGGCGATCCGCCCTCATATTCTCTCGCTGTGGCAAGCGGCCAGCGATCGCGAGCGGCTGCGGTTCACCCGGCATCTCAGGGCCTTCTGGGACGTCACCGCGCATCGCTCGGCACCGGAAAGCCACGCGATTATCGAGCGGGTGATTTCGGAAGGCCGGCTGGAGCATGGCCGCGCTCGTATCCTCGGATTTGCGGTCGAGGGTAGCGAGATCATCGCCAGCCTGAAGACAGCGACAGGCGTCGAGACCGTGCCGTTCGATGGCGTGATCGATTGTCGTGGCCATCAGTTGCATGAGTGGCGTCGGGTATCCGACCCCTTCGTGAGGAGCCTGCTGGCAAGCGGCGAGGTTCGCCCTCATAGCACCGGCTATGGCATCGATGCGACGACGGCGGGCGATCTCATCAACGAGGAGGGGCTCGTGCACCGCAATCTCAGCGCCATCGGACATCCGTTGCGGGGCGTTGCATGGGAGTCGAGTTCGATCACCGAGCAGCGCGCCCAGGCGATTGCGCTTGCCGATCGCATCCTCACGAAATTCACGCCCATCCGAGTGGCGTGATCTCATCTCCAAAAGCAAAAGGGGCGCATCGTCGATGCGCCCCTTTCTCGTGCTAGTCCTGCCGCCGCACCTCAGCCTTCGCCGTCCTTGATGTAGACATCAGCAAAGTTGGACTGCACACCCTCGGCCCCGATGGTGTGGTTTTTGACCCGCTTGTTGAACACCGTGACGTTCTCCAGTGAAATCAGGTTCACTACTGGCACTTCGTCGGCAACGATCTTCTGGAAGGCGAAGAATTGCTGCTTGCGTTTTGCATCGTCGACCTCGACGGATGCGGCTTCGAGCAGCTTGTCCACCTCCGGGTTATTGTAGTGGCTGGCGTTCGAGAAGGGCAGGCCGAGCTTGAAGTTCTTCGACCAGTAGATGCGCTGCACGCCGAGCGTCGGATCGAACTGGTTGCCCAGATATTCGGCGGTCACGTCGAAGGCGCGGTCGGTGTAGACCTTCTTGATGTAGGTGGAGAAGTCGTAGGAATCGATCGTTGCGTTGATGCCGATACGCGTCAGGTTCTGCTTCAGATATTCGGCGACCCGCTTGAAGCCTTCATTGTAGGAGTTGTGGGTCAGTCGCAGGTTGAAGCGGACGCCGTCCGCGCCGCGCTTGTAGCCGGCCTCGTCGAGCAGCTGTTCAGCGGCTTTCAGATCGAAAGCATAAGGCTTGATCGAGGTGTCGAGATAGCGCGGCAGGAAGGTGCTGATCGGGGTCGGCGAAACATGGCCGTAGCCGTACCAGACGGTGTTCAGGATAACGTCGAGGTCGATGGCGTGGGCGATGGCGCGGCGAACGCTGACATTCTTCAGATACTCGTTGTCGAGATTGAAGATCAGCTGCGTCTGGTCGCCCTTGGTCTCGTAGCCGCGTGAATCGACGGCAATGTTCGGCAATGCCTTCACACGTTCGAGATCGCTCAGCGGGATGGGATTGTCGCCGCCGATATCGAATTCGCCGGTTTCGAAGCCGGCGGCGCGGGCGGCCCCATCGGGTACGAAGCGTACGATAACCTGGTCGAGATAGGGTTTGCCGGCGTCCCAGTAATCGGGATTGCGCTCGAGGATGATATGCGATCCGCGCACCCACTCCTTGAAGACGAATGGTCCCGTGCCGATCGGGGCACTGCCATTCGGATTGGTGGGCACGTCGGCAATCTTTACGCCGTCATAGACGTGCTTGGGCACGATCGGGGACTCGGCCCCGTAGAGAGCGCTCAGCAGGTAGGGGGCGGGTTTGGAAAGCCGGATCACGGCGGTCAGCGGATCGGGCGTTTCGACCTTGGTGACATTGGCGAAGGTGCCGCGGCCACGCGGGTGGACTTGCTTTAGAAGCTCGATGGAATAGGCAACGTCGTCCGATGTGAAGGGCTTGCCGTCATGCCACTTGACGTTTGGACGGAGTTTGAAAGTGTAGTTCAACCCGTCGTCGCTGACTGACCACTCGGTGGCAAGCTGCGGCTTTGGTGTCAGATCGAAGTCGTAGGTCAAGAGACCTTCGGTGATCTTGGGGCTCACCTTCTGCGTGCCGCCAGCCGTATGGGCGAGGGTGAGGATCGTCGGCGGTTCCGGCTCCACGATGAAGTTCAAGGTGCCACCCTTTGTCGGTGCGGAAGTCTCGGCGAACGCCTTGAGCGGCAGGAATGCGGTAAGGCCGGTCGCGGCGAGAAGTTTGTTGAGCTGGCGTCTGCTGATGTCCATGGATACCCCCTGAATTGCGATGGACGCCTCTATCGAAGCGTCGTTGCAGGCATCATCGGGCAGGGCCGTGCAAAACAGGAAGAATGTTTTTCTGCCTGTCCGGAAAAGGAAAACTTCGCGGCAGAGCGTCAAGGAGAAGGTTGAATTACGGTAGTCCACTAAAAATATAGAGAATAGTTTTTGCATCTCCGATTGAGGCTCGCCGCGCAAGAAAATGTCCCGTCGGCAGGGCGGGAAGGAATGCCGGTTCTCGTCTTGAAGGGCAGGTTTGTGGTGCAATCCTCTCATGAGCACGTTTGCCGACTCCCGCAGAAAAGCAATTCAGCCGACGCTTGCGCGGCTGCCGCCGCTGACATCGTTGCGGGCCTTCGTCGCGACGGCCCGACACCTGAATTTCGTTCGCGCCGCCGAAGAGCTGCATGTGACCTCGGCAGCGGTGGGCCAACAGATACGCCTGCTGGAGGATTACCTTGGTCAGCCGCTTTTCAACCGTGTGCGTGGCCAGTTGCATCTGACGCCGGCCGGGTTGGCATTGGTGCCCGGACTGACCGGGGCCTTCGATGCTGTTCTGGCCGCTATGGCTCAGTTCGTGCAGAGCGATCATGAACAGCCGATCCGCGTTTCGGTCGCCCCGTCGTTTGCCAGCAAGTGGCTCATCCCGCGCCTCGATGCGCTGCGGCGGGCTGCTCCCGGGCTGCAGGTTCTGGTCGATGCGTCGACCCAGTTGACGAACCTGGATGCCGGCGACGCCGATTGCGTGATCCGCTACGGTCGCGGTCCATATCCGGGGCTCGTTGTCGATCATCTCTTTTCCGAGGCCATACTGCCGGTCTGCAGCCCGGAGTTTGCGGATACGCATGGGCTGTGGGGCAAGCCGGAGGCCATCGAAGACGTGCCGCTGCTGCACGAGGATGGGGCAGAGCATGATCAATCCTGCCCGGATTGGGGTGGGTGGTTGCGCGCAGCCGGGCTCTCCTACCTGCCGTCGCAGGGTGGGTTCCGCCTGAACCAGTCCTCTCTTGTCCTCGATGCAGCGCTGGCAGGGCAGGGGCTGGGGCTCGGCAAGATCAGGCTGGCGGAAGCAGAGATCCGCTCCGGGCGGCTGGTCTGCCCCTTTGGCGTGCCGCAGCCCGTCAGTTCGTCCTATTTCTTCGCCACCACGGCGCATACGGCGCGATTGATGCGCGTCGATCTGTTTCGCGAGTGGCTGCTCGCGGAAGCGCGCGCCCTGCAGACGATGGATGAGATCATCGCGCGCCGTATCCGACCTGCGGCAGACATGATGGCCGCAGAATAAGTTGTTCTTCCAGGCCCTGCCGCTCTACTTGAGCCGGAAGCCCAGCCTGCGCGCCGCCGCCGCAAGTACGTGCCGCCCCTTCAAGGCCTCGACCGTGCCGATGCGGTTCCGGACCTGATTGGTCCAGTCGATCGCCGGCATCGCCTGCTCCGTCTGGAAGCTCCTCAGTGCCTTTTTGTAGCCCGCAAGATCCCGCGTCCGGGCGCGATCCGAATATTGCTCGCGATGCAGGACCGTCGACTGAGGTAGGCGCGGCTTCACGCCGGCGGGTTGTGCCGGATCGGGAAACCCCACAGTAAGGCCGAAGACCGGGAAGACACCATCCGGCAAGGCGAGTTCCCGGGCGACCCTTTCCGGATCGTTGCGGATCGCGCCGATGTAGCAGGTCCCGAGCCCCAGCGATTCAAAGGCAACGACCGCATTCTGCGCCGCAAGTGCCGCATCGATCACGCCAAGCAAAAAGCTCTCGATGTAGTCGAGACCTTCTCCCGCCGAGCCGCCGTCCGCAGCGATCGCGCGGGGCCGGGCAAGATCGGCGAGCCAGACGAGCAGGAGAGGTGCCTGGGCGATCTGGCGCTGGTTGCCTGCAACGGCGTTCAGGCGGCTACGGCGCTCGGGGTCCTCGACGGCGACGACGCTCCATGCCTGCAGGTTGGAGGAGCTGGGAGCCGACTGCGCGGCAGCAACGGCAATTTCGACCGTGGTGTGTGGAATCGGATCCGGCAGATAGCTGCGCACGCTGCGGTGGGAGAGCAGGGCGTCGACCGTTCATTCCAGTCGCTGCCGAGGTGCTGCACCTGGCGATAGCGTTCGGCTGATAGCGCTGCCAGCCGGTCGGAGCCGGTTGGCTTTGCTGCAAGGGAAGGTGTCATGGGACTGTCCTTTTCCGGGTCGCTATTCTGCCGCGCTGGCGTAGGGGTTGTGTGGCCGCGTGAGACCAAGGTGATCACGCAATGTGCGGCCGGCGTATTCGTGCCTGAACAGACCGCGGCGACGCAGGATCGGAACCACCTCATCAACGAAGACTTCAAGCCCGTGCGGCAGCACATCGGGCATGAGGTTGAAACCATCGGCCGCACCGGCGGTGAACCATGTCTCTATATCGTCGGCGATCGCGGCAGGCGTGCCGACAATCGTGCGATGCCCGGTGCCGCCGTTGAGCGCGCGGATCAGGCCCCGAACGGTCAATCCCTGCCGCCGCGCGAGCGCCAGCGTGGCGTGGAAGAACGTGTGCCCGCCGTCAGCCGGCAGCGGAATGTCCTCAGGCAAGGGCTTGTCGAGTTCGAGCTTCTTCTGATTGACCTGCAGGACACCGGCCAGTCGGGCAAGGCTGTATTCAAGCGGAATGAGGTCGCGCAGTTCCTCCTGTCTGCGCCTTGCTTCCGCTTCCGTGCTGCCGATGATGGTGGCGAGGCCCGCGAGCACGAGGATGCTGTTTTCCGAGCGACCGAAACGAACGGCGCGACGGCGCAGATCCCTGGCGTAATCCAGCGACTCTTCGAAGGATTGCGAGGCGGAGAATACCGCTTCGGCATGTGCGGCGGCGAGTTCACGCCCGTCGTCTGATCCGCCCGCCTGCACGAGAACCGGGTGCCCCTGTGGTGGGCGCGGAATATTGTGCGGCCCATGCACGGAGAAGTGCTTGCCGCTGTGAGCGATGGGGTGGACACGACCGGGATCGACGAAACGTCCGGTCGCGACGTCACCGACAAAGGCCTCTTCCTCCCAGCTGTCCCATAGCGCCTTGACCACGGAGGCAAACTCGCTGGCCCGCTCATAGCGGCTGGCATGGGCTACTGGCTTTTCAAGGCCGAAGTTCCTGCTTTGCGCCAGATCCGCGCTGGTGACGATGTTCCAGCCGGCGCGTCCGCCGCTGGCATGATCGAGCGTCGCGAAGCGCCGGGCGATGTTGTAGGGTTCGTTGTAAGTGGTGGAGGCCGTGCCGATCAGCCCGATCCGTTCCGTGCTGGCCGCGACAATTGCAAGCACGATGGTCGGTTCCAGCGAGGTGAGCGGGCGAAAGTCGATGCGGTCCGATATGGCCGCCTGGTCGGCCAGGAAGACGGCATCGAATGTGCCCCGTTCCGCGATGTCAGCGACCTTGATGTAGTGGTTGATGTCGAAGGAGGCGCGCGGGTCGCTGCCTTCCATGCGCCAGGCCGCTGGGGAGAACCCCGAGTGCAGGATATTGATGTTGAGATGAAGCTGCCGTCGGCTCATTGGAATATCCCCGGCTCGGGATAGTCGCCGGTCAGGAACCAGGAGCCGACATTGCGGGTCTTATATTCTGCCGGATTGTGAAGAGTGTGGATACGGACGTTGCGCCAGAAGCGATCGAAGCCGTACGGCCGGACGGCGGAACGAGCACCCATCACCTCAAATATTTCGCTGGTGACCTCGAGCGCGACCTTGCCCGCGAGCACATTGGCGGAAGCAACCGCAATCGCGGTGGCGCCGCGCTCCTCGGCCGTCAGCGCCGGGCCTTTGGCATAGGCCGTATCGATGGCGACCGCGGCTCTGTCAGCCAGTGCGGTAGTGGCCTGCACCTTGGTCCAGAGTTCACCGTACTGTCGCTTGATCCACGGGTCGTCCGAATGGCGTTCGACACCGGAGTAGATCCACGGCCGAGATTTCGTGATCGTATAATCCCGTGCTGCGATCAGGGCGCCTTGCGCGCTGCCGATGAAGACGTTGAGGAGAACGCTCTGCTGTTGCTGCGGAATGAGAAGGGCAGCCGGATCCCTGGGGCGTTCCGACAAGATCTCCTCATCCTTCACGGTGACATCCTTGTAGAAGACACGGCCGCTGCCGGTCTGCCGTTGTCCGATGCCATCCCAATCGTCGGCGATCGTTATGCCGTCGCGATTGGCGGGAATATAGGCGAAGCTGCGCGCGTTCGTTTCCTCGTCTTCCCATGCGACCATCAGATAATCGGCGACGTGCGAGCCGGAGGCGAACGGCCGATAGCCGTTCAGGAGGACGCCACCTTCTATCCTCTTGCCGAAGAGGCTTTTGGAGAAGCTGTTCGTGGTGTTGCCCCAGAACCACCGACCCTTGGCCGATTGCCGCAGGATCGCGGCCGATCGTTCGTCACTACCCCCCGTCAGGGCATTCTGGATGGGGCTGAAGTGGTAGCCGAAAAGGTGGCCAAGCGACCCGTCGACCTTGGCGAACTCACGCACGATGCGCAGAGCGGTCGAATAGGGCTGTCCCTCACCACCGAATTCCGTGGGAATGAGCAGATTGACGAGACCGCTGTCCTTGAGAAGCCGGACCTGCTCTGTCGGCCGCCCGCCCTGTTGATCCCGCTCGACGGCATCGACAGCGAAGATGTTCCTGAGCTCGACCGCCTTGGCGAGATAGGGATCGGTCTGGTCCGGCTCGAAGAGGACGGGAGGCAGCAGGGCTGGTTCGAAGCCTGAGGGCTTTACGGTCATCGTCTTATCTCCGTCAGTCGTGAAGTCGCGGAAAGCCATGCCGCTCTGAAAGCAGTTCGAGAATGCGGCTGGTCTTGGAAACGAAGCGCTTGCCTTTCCAGTCCGCAGCATCGGGCGGCGGGTTGGATGCGAGGACCAGCACCGGCAAGGACTGGTTTTCCTCACCAACCGCCTCGATCACCTGTGTGCGCGGGCGAGGGAAGGGAACTCTGTGCACCTCGATGCGGGAAGCAAGCTCGGGAAAGCTCGAAAGTACCCCCTCGATCGCATTGCAATGGGGGCAGACGAACGTCTGCCCAGGGTGCTTCGGGTCCGAGAAACCGGGGGCGATGAGAAAAAGCGTATCGCGGCTCATGTCTTTTCCCCCTACTCGGCCGCGACTGCGCCGTGATTGACGGTATGGCGGTTTTCGGGGCGCTTCAGGCCAAGGTTTTCGCGCAGTGTCGTACCCTCATACTCGTGGCGGAAGAGACCGCGCCGTCGCAGTTCCGGCACCACAAGCTCGATGAAATCAGAGAGCCCGCCCGGCATGATCGGCGCCATGATGTTGAAGCCGTCAGCTCCATAGTTTTCGAAGCGCTCTTCCAGCGTATCGGCAATCTCCGTCGGCGTGCCCACGACCTGCCAGTGGCCGCGCGCACCGGCGATGCGAAGGTAGAGCTGGCGGATCGTCAGGCTCTCACGCCGGGCAAGATCCAGAACCAGTGCCTGCCGGCTCTTGCCGGCATTTGTCGCAGGCGGATTTTCGGGCACCGGTCCATCGAGCGGATAATCCCGGAGGTCGACGCCCGAGAGCTGGGAAATCAGATTCAATCCGACCTCCGGCTGGATGAGTTCCTGAAGGGATTCGAACTTCTCCTGCGCCTCCGATTGTGTGCGGCCGACGACCGGGAAAATGCCGGGCAGGATCTTCAGGTCGTCGTGCGAGCGACCGTATTTCGCTAACCGTCCCTTGACGTCGGCGTAGAAGCTCGTTGCTTCCTCCAGGGTGATCTGGGCGGCAAAGACGGCTTCCGCCGTGCGGGCGGCAAGCTCCTTGCCGGGCTCGGAGGCGCCGGCCTGGACGACAACCGGTCGCCCCTGTGGCGAGCGCGGAATGTTGAGCGGGCCGCGGACCTTGAAATGCTTTCCACTGTGATCGAGACGATGCAGCTTGGCCGGGTCGAAATAGCGGCCGCTTTCGCGATCCCGCAGGAAAGCATCGTCTTCCCAGCTGTCCCATAGGCCTAGCACGACGTCGGCGAATTCCTCCGCCCGTTCGTAGCGGTCAGAATGGAGGATCTGCGTCTCATGGCCGAAATTGAAGGCGGCGTCGGGGTCGGCGGAGGTCACCAGGTTCCAGCCGGCTCGACCGCCGCTCAGCCGGTCGAGCGAGCCGAACTGCCGGGCGAGATTATAGGGGTCGGAGTAGCTGGTGGAGGCGGTGGCGATCAGCCCGATATTGCGGGTGACGGAAGACAGCGCGGAGAGCAGGGTGATGGGCTCGAAGGGATAAACACCGCTATGAGCCTTGCGGCTTGCGGCCTCGACATCCTTGATGCGCGCGGCGACGCCATCCGCGAAAAAGATCGTGTCGAACTTCGCTGCTTCGGCGAGCTTGGCCAATTCCAGGTAGTTCTCGAACTCGGTGCCGACGGAAGCCTTTGGATGACGCCATGCGGCGACGTGATGCCCGGTGAAGAGCAGAAATGCGCCGAGCTTGATCTTGTCCTTGCGTTTCGCCATTGCGGTTCCTTTCAGCGATAGATAGCCGGCACGGGAAATTCGCCTGTCAGCAGCCAGGTGCCGACGGTGCGTTTCTTGTACTCGGCGGGATTGTGGAGTGTGTGGGTCCTGACATTGCGCCAGAAGCGGTCGAAGCCATTGGCATTGGTCGCCGAGCGGGCGCCCATGACCTCGAAGACCTCGCTGGAGACGGCAAGCCCGACCTCGCCGGCATAGACGTTCGCCGTCGCGATATCGATCGCGGCCGCGCCACGGCCCGCGGCGGTCAGCGAAGGCCCTGCGGCGTACGCAGCATCGAGGCTGCGCGCGGCCTTGTCGGCCAGCTCCGTTGCCGCAAGAGTGCGGATATAGAGGTCGCCGTATTGGCGCTTGATCCAGGGGTCGTCGGTGTGCCGCTCGACGCCGGAATAGACCCATGGCCGCGAACTCGTCGTCGTATAGCTGCGGCCCTCCTCCAGTATGCCCTGTGCGCTGCCGACGAAGACGTTGAGCAGGACGCTTTGCTGAAGGAGCGATGTGAGCGAGGAATAGGGTGTCAACGGCACCTCGGGCGAGCTGATCAGCTCGTCGTCTTGAACCTCAATATCCACGAAGCGGACCGTGCCGCTGCCGGTCTGCCGCTGGCCGATGCCGTCCCAGTCGTTCACAATGACAATGCCGTCGCGGTCGGCGGGAACGGCGGCGGTCAGTCGGGCGCCATCGCCATTCTCCCAGGAAACCTGGATGTAATCGGCGACATGCGTGCCCGAGGAGAACGGGCGACTGCCGTTGATGATCCAGCCGGTCGCCGTCCGTTCGCCGCTCGATGTTTTCGATAACGCGTTTCCGGAATTGCTCCAGATCCAGTTGCCGGCCGCCGAGCCAGTCAGCCATTTCTCTTTCTGCGCGGCCGAGCCGCGAAACAGGATGAGGTTGAGCGGCAGGTGGTGATAGCCGAAGAGATGGGCGAGCGATCCGTCGGTTTTCGCAAACTCCCTGACGATGCGCAGGATCGTTGGCCATGAGGCGCCCTGGCCGCCGTACTTCCTGGCGATCTGCGCCGAAGGCAGGCCGCTTTCTTTCAGGAGCCTGATCTGGTCGACTGGCCTGCCGCCCTGTTTGTCTCTCTCGACGGCATCGAGATGAAACGCCTGGCGCAGTTCGCTCGCCTTTGCCAGAAGCGTGTCGTCAGCATCTGTTTCGAACGGCATTTTGCCTCCCGGAAATGACGGTAGGACGGGCGTGTGCCCGCCTATTTCCCGTCAACGGTTGGCTGGCCGGCCGTTCAAGTCCAGAAATATCTGTTTGATTTCACGGAAAGAAATTCTTTTACCGGTGCGCTCGATTTCTGCGTTTCGTCGCGGTGCTCATCGGCGAAAACACCATCCTGTCAAATCGCGGAAATTGAGCAGCTTTTCCTCTGTGTTACGCCGACGTCGAACAATCGTCCGGAGGCAATTATTCTTTCCCGGACGAGAAGAAACTTTCACTTCGGCTTTCGAGGCGCAGCACTAAAGCTTCCCCTCAGCGGACCACAATCCAACCCGAGAGGAGCTCTTCGCGTGTCCATCAACCGTCGCAGTTTCAACCAGCTGATGTTGCTTGCAAGCGCTAGCACCTTGCTCCCGTCGATCTCATTTGGACAAGGCGCTGCACCGGCGACGGGCGGCACCTTGAACTGGCTCTACCGGGTGGATCCCGGCAATGCTCTCTTTGCCATCAACACATCGTCGGGCACCGGCCAGGCGATCGGCCCGAAGATCGTTGAGGGCCTGCTCACCTTCGACCTCGACGTCAAGCCGCAGCCGCTGCTGGCGACGGAGTGGTCTGTTTCCGACGACAATCTTCGCTACACGTTCAAGCTGCGTAAGGGCGTGAAGTGGCACGACGGCAAGGACTTCACCTCCGATGACGTCGCCTTCTCGATCTTCCGGCTGAAGGAGGCGCATCCGCGCGGTCGCATCACCTATCAGAACGTGGTGGCGGTGGAGACGCCGGATCCGCTGACCGCGGTTATCGTGTTGTCGAAGCCGGCTCCGTTCCTGCTCTCGGCGCAGTCGAGCTCGGAGTCGCCGATCGTGCCGAAGCACATCTTCGAGAAGCTGGCGCCTGGTGACGGGCAGACGCTGCAAACAGCGATAGGGACAGGTCCCTTCAAGCTGACGGAATGGGTTGCGGGCAGCCACCTGATCTTCGAACGCAATCCGGACTATTGGGACGCGGGCAAGCCCTATCTCGACCGCATCATCCTACGCGTCGTCACCGATCCGGCCGCCCGGTCCGCGGCCCTGGAGACCGGTGAAGCCGACATCGGCGACAATCCGGTGCCGCTTGCCGATCTCGAGCGGCTGAAGCAGGTCCCCAATCTCATCGTCGACACGACCACCTACGCCTATTCCGGCCCGCAGCAGCAATTGTTCTTCAACTACGACAATCGGCTGTTTGCCAAGCGCGAGGTCCGGCTTGCCATCGCCCAGGCGATCAACCTGCAGGAGATCGTCGACGTCGCGCTCTATGGTTATGCGCAGGTGTCGCCCAGCCCTGTCAGCACGGCCTTGCCGCAGTGGTACGATAAGAGCGTCGTGGCCCATCCCTACGATACGGCCGCAGCCGAAAAGCTGCTCGATGAAGCGGGCTATCCGCGCAAGGCGGATGGCAAGCGCTTTGATCTCAGGTTGACCTATAATTCCTACCTGCCGCAAGGCTACGCCGATGTGCTGAAAAACCAGCTGGAAAAGATCGGCGTTGGAATCGAGATCAAGAAATACGACCTGCCGACCTTCCTGAAGACCGTCTACACCGACCGGGCTTTCGACTTGGTAGTGGAGTCGCTCTCCAACACCTTCGATCCGTCGCTCGGCATTCAGCGCGCCTACTGGAGCAAGAATTTCAAGATCGGCCTGCCGTTCTCGAATGCAAGCCACTACGCGAACGCCAAGGCGGATGCGCTGCTCGAGGCGGCCGCCATCGAGCCTGATGAGAAGAAGCGCTGGGAGGTCTGGAGCAAGTTCCAGCATCTGATCCATGACGAGGTGGCGTCCGTCGACCTCGTCGCCGCCGGCGCCCAGATCGTCGCCAACAGGAGGGTGAAGAACTACGTGACGGGATCGCAGGGGCTGAACTGGAGCTTCGGCGACCTGTGGCTCGATCCGAACGCTTGATATCAGGAGCAGAAAACATGACGGGATATTCGATAGACAAGGCCAGATTGACTGATTGGCTGGGCGATGGGCTGGAACTGGCGGTGCTTGATATCCGGCCAACCGAAGAGGTCGGCTACGCATCGCCGCTGTTTGCGACAAACCTGCCTGCCGAACGCCTGGACGCCGAACTCGACCGCTTCGTGCCGCGTCGTGTGGTCCGCACGGTTCTGGTCGATGGTGGCGATGGCACGGCCGAAGCGGCTGTCGCCCGATTGCGGCAAACCGGCTGGACGAACATCCATGTTCTGGAAGGCGGCATTCCCGCCTGGGTGGAGGAAGGCGAGGACAAGCTTCCGACCTTCGATATTCCGGGCGTTGCCTTCGTCACGAAGGTTCGCGACGAGAGAGGGACGCCCGTGGTCTCTGCCGTCGAGCTGAAGGCATTGCGCGATCAGGGTCAGGACGTCATCGTCCTCGATACACGCACGCTCGGCGAATATGAAAAGGCGCATGTGCCGGGCGCCGTCGGCGTGCCCGGGGCCGAACTACTGCTGCATTTCAAGGACCTCGTCCCCTCGACGGAGACGAAGGTCGTGGTTTCCTGCGCCGGCCTGCCGCGCGCTATTCTCGGGGCCCAGACCCTTATTGATGCCGGCGTCGAAAATGCCGTTGCCTATCTCGATGACGGGACGCGCGGCTGGACCGACGCGGGCCTCGATCTGGAGACAGGGCGTACCGCAACCTACCACGAGGCGACAGAAACAGCGCGCCGGTTTGCAAGCGAGTATGGAAAGAGCCTTTCAGCGAAGGACGGTCTGACGTTCGTCGATCGGAAGACGGTCGAGACGTGGAAGGCCGATCCGGTGCGCACAACCTACCTCCTGGACGTTCGCACGCCGGACGAGTTTGCGCGCTCGAATCTTCCGGGCTCGATCTCCTCGGAGGGCGGGCAGCTGCTCGGCGTATCCTATCGGACGATTGCCGTTCGTGGCGCCCGCGTCGTCCTGGTCGACGATCTCCTGGGTTCGCGCGCCCGCATCGTCGCCCACTGGCTCGCCCGCCGCGGTTTCGAGATCGCAATCCTGCTTCACGATTTCGGGGCAGAGGAGCGGGCAGCCGCTTAAGGCAGGCCGAGCCTTGGCTGAAATGAGAACCGGGCCTAATCGCCGCCGTTAGCCGGCGGTATTGGGCCTGTAACAGGAAAAAACGCCATGACAGATATCAACGGGGCCTGGGGCGCACCGCCGAGCGAGCGCTTCGAGCGCCTGGCGGCGAGTCTCAGGCCCGTTTTCGCCCGTATCGGCGAGCGTGCGATCGACCGCGACCTCGCTCATGAATTACCCTTTGATGCCTATGAGTGGCTGAAAACCGCGGGCTTTTCGCGATTGCGTTTGCCGGCCGTCCATGGGGGCTTTGGCCTAACCTTGCCCGAACTCTTCGGCCTCATCATCGAGCTTGCGGCGGCCGACCCAAACCTCACCAACGCCTACCGCAGTCACTTTGGTTTCACCGAGGATCTTCTGAATGCAGCTGACAGTGCCTGGCGCGACAGTTGGCTGAAAAGGCTCGGGCAGGGCGAGACGGTTGGAAGCGGGTTCTCGGAGCTTGGCGATACGCCGCTCGGCAGTTATTCGACCCGTCTGGTCCGCAATGGCGCAAGCTGGCGGCTCGATGGCGAAAAGTTCTATACCACTGGCTCGCTTTATGCGGACTGAATCACGCTCGGCGCGATCGATGGGGACGGGCAGCCGATCGGTGCGCTGGTGCCGACCTCGGCACCAGGCGTGGAGATTATCGACGACTGGGATGGCTTCGGCCAGTCGCTGACAGCCAGCGGCACGGCGCGCTTTAGGGATGTCGAGATCGCCGACGAGCTGATCAAGCCAAGCGCGGTCCGGTTCAGCTATTCCGGCGGGTTCTTCCAACTGGTCCATCTGGCGTCGCTTGCGGGCATCGGCCGCGCCGCTGCGAACGACCTGGCGCGGCATGTAGCGGCAAGAAGACGGGTCTATAGCCGGGGCAATGCGTCCCGATCGGCCGAGGACCCGCAGATCCAGCAGGTGGTGGGGAAGGTCAGGGGTGCGGCCTACAGCGCCGGGGCAATCGTGCTTCAGGCGGCAGGCGCCCTGCAGCGCGCCTACGAGGCCAATCAGAATGGCGATCAGGACCAGATCGCGGTGGCTGGTCGCAACGCAGAACTTGAGGTCAGCCAGTCCGTCACCGTCGTCACCTCGCTGATTCTCGACGCCAGCACGGTGCTGTTCGACGCCTTGGGAGCGTCCGCTGCCAAGCGCTGCCATGGTCTTGACCGCCATTGGCGCAATGCGCGCACGATCGCGTCCCACAATCCGCGCATCTACCACGATCGCATCGTCGGCGATTTCGCCGTCAACGGCACCATCCCGGGTCCGCAGGCAGGCGTGGGTGTCGCAAGGCAAGACCAGACGGAGCGGGCAGGCGCATGAGCATTCAACAACGTCGCATGAACCTCAACGTCGGACTGAATTCCACCGGCTATCTCGCCAATGCATGGAAATACCGCAGCGGTGCCTGGCACGATATCAATGATCCGGCCTACTATCGGCGCCTGGCAGAGATTGCCCACAAGGGGCGCTTCGATGCCGTGTTCTTTTCCGACCACCCGGCGCTGATGACAGAACCGCTGGGGCGACCCTTTCATACGATCGACCCGCTGATCCTGTGCACGGCGCTGGCAGCGCAGGTGCCCGATATCGGGTTTGTCGTGACGGTCTCGTCCACCTATAATTCACCCTATAATTTCGCACGGCGCGCCCAGTCACTTGATATCGTTTCGGGAGGGCGGCTGATCGTCAATATTGTCTCGTCGTTCAATCCCAATGTCGCCGCCAACTTCGGCAGTGCAGCGCTTCCACCGCGCAACGAGCGCTATGCACGCGCTGTCGAATTTCTCGATGTGGCAAAGAAGCTGTGGGCGAGCTGGGATCCAAGGCGTGAGAGCGAGGTTGGATCCGATCGCTTCTGGGACAGCACGAGTGCCGTTCCGATCGATCATGAGGACGCCTTTTTCCAGGTGCGTGGTCCGCTCAACGTCCCGCGTGGTCCCCAAGGCCATCCGGTCATCGCCCAGGCAGGTGCGTCCGATGGCGGCATCGATCTTGCGGCACGGCACGGCGAGATCATCTACTGCAACATCCTGTCGAAACCCGCGGGCAGGGCGTTCGGCGACAAGGTGCGCAACAGGGCCGTTTCGCTCGGCAGGGATCCAGCCGGCATTCGCATCGTCCCCGGCCTCGTGGTTATCTTGGGGGAAAGCCTTAAGGAAGCCTTGCGCAAGCATGAACTCTACAGTGGGACGGGATCGGAAGATGGGCTGCTCGAACGTTTCGTGCGCGAGCATGGATTGGACCGCGACCGTTTCGACCCGGACGCCGTCCTTGACTATGAACGCTTCTTGCCTGATCAAAACAGGCAACAGGCCGTTGGGATGGGACTTGGGCTTGCCGACCTGCTACAGCATGAAAGACTGACTGCGCGTCAGGCCGTGCGCCGTTCCGAGGGACATCACCGGCTCCTCATCGGCACGGCGGAACAGGTGGCCGAGGAAATGATCGACCTGTGGGAGGACGGCACGGTGGACGGCTACACGCTGCAACCGCCGAGGGCGCCCGATGATATCATCGAGTTTGTGGACACGGTCATCCCGATCCTTCAGGACCGAAACGTCTATCCCCGTCAGTACGAGGGACGAACGATACGCGACCGGTATGGGCTCTCCTATCCGACATGACGTTTGCATGGCGTGCTTTCGCCAGGGGGAAGCCGTCGACGGATCATAAACCCGCCGCTTACCCGAACGCTTTTCCTGCTGCGCACTTGCGCTCAATTGCAGACCGATGCCATGGGCGAGGCGCAGGCGACAATCGAGCGGTCGATTTCGCGCCTTGCCGAAAGCTTCGCTTTCGAGTCTCTCGGATAAAATTCTCAGGATGGCTGGCGCGCCATCGATGTCGGTCCCGTCGACGCTTCCCAAGTTTCAAACACAATTCCATCAGCCGAGCAGCAATGCAGACAGCGATGATGGAGAGATCGCTAGGTCCGGGAAGCCGAGTGGATATCCGCTCGGAACCGGTGACTACATCAGCTGAATGTTGATAGCCTTTGGTCCCTTGCCACGGCGATCCGGCTCTGTGTCGAACGAGACCTTCTGGCCTTCCTGCAGCGACTGGATGCCGGAGGCTTGGAGAGCCGAAATGTGAATAAAGATATCGCTGCCTCCCGTACTGGGTGAGATGAAGCCGAAACCCTTGTCTGCGTTGAAAAACTTTACGGTACCAGTGGCCATTTTGTTCTCCCAGGAGCACTGTTCGGCCACTAACATGCCGTCCAGATTCGATGTCTGCAACTGGAAATATCCTCGCCTCTATTCAATGTGGTGAATGGACGAGCAATTCGGCCGTTCTGGTGACGACGGTGCTGTGTAACGCTCACAACGAAAGCCGACCAACGCGTCACGCTAGGAACCACAGATCAAAACCAACGGCTCCTGAATTTGGTGCGGGCTGCGGGTGTCCTTTCTGGCGAGATGACCCTCGCTGGTGCAAAGATATAGAGGTGACTTGAACCTTGAGCCGAACAGCATTGTACGGCTTCGCACGGACTGTGCGTAGAAGGTGAGGGAATTCATCGGGCTGTCGTCCCGGCAGGCCATTTCACAGGATGGCCATACGCTTGATCAGCAATACATTGAACCGCATGGTCGGAAAGGGCGCCTGATGAGCCTTTCGCCGGGTTGAATGTCAATACTCATTGCGCGGGAGCCATCTGCCGGCTGCTGCGCACGACGAGTGCAAATACGCCAAGACCCAGCAAGGTGAGGCAAAATCCTGCCCACACCGCAGACAGCAAGCCCAGGCCAGTGCCGATGGCCAGCCCTCCCGCCCAAGCGCCAATGGCGTTTGCGACATTGAGAGCGGCCAGGTTCATTGCACCCATCAAGCTCGGGGCTTCCGGCGCAAGTCGCGTGAGGCGGACCTGGATCGTGGGTATTGCTGTCATCATGGTCGCCCCAACGCAGAAAAGCCCGACGAAAAGCATGGGGGCGTTGGAGCCGAAGCTGGCAACGATCGCGAGTACGATTACGGCACTCCCAAAGCCGACCACGATGCCGCGCGCCGGGTGCAGATCAGCAATTCTGCCGCCAAGGAGGTTCCCCGCCGTCATGCCGATGCCAAACAAGGCGAGGGCGACCGGGATCCATCCCGGAGCCATGGAGACGACATCGGTGACGAAAGGGCCTATGAAGGTGTAAACGGCAAAGATGCTCGATACGCCAAGCGCGGCCACCAGCATCATCAGCCAGACGGACGGTTTGCCGAGAGACCCCAGTTCCTGGATGATCGAACCGCCATTCAACGCACTCGACCTGGGCAGCCATAGCCACAACGCCGCGGCCGACGACACACCGAGAGCAGCGACGGCAAAGTAGGTGTTCCGCCATCCGAGGTTCTGGCCGAGGTATGTGGCGAGTGGTGACCCGACGATCGTCGCTATAGTCAGCCCGGTCATCACGAGGGCGAATGCCTTCCCTCCATGTCCAGGCCCGACGATATAGGATGCAACGACCGCACCTGCCCCAAAGTAGGCTCCTTGAGGCACGCCGCTGACAAAGCGGGCCACCGCAAGTGTGCCGAGGCCTGTCGCCAAGGCTGAAAGGATGTTTCCGACAACAAAGAGGGTCATGAGCAACAGGAGCAGTGTTCTACGGTTCAGACGAGCAGCGGCCAGCGTGACGAGTGGCGCACCGATGACAACCCCAAATGCGTATGCCGTTATCGCGTTCGTTGCGGCTGGCAGATCGACCTGCAGGCTCGCTGAAAACAGCTGCAGGATTCCCATACTCGCGAATTCGGATGTGCCGATACAGAAACTTCCGAGCGCAAGCGCGAAGAGAGTGAGACCGGCTTTCTGCCGTTGCTGCGCATCGGTGCAGTGGACATTGACAGCGCCACATTGGGCTTCAAAGGCTTTGTTCAGCATTTTTATGCCTCCATGTTTGAAGGTGAGCACCTTGATACGGCTAGGCACCCGGGATGCACTTCGCATTGGGTTCGGAACTGAATTTCCTCGATTCTAGAAAGCTGGATGCAGGCCGACAGTTAAGTTTTGAAAAACGTCGAGAAATCACACTTGCCCATTTGAACAGATTCTTGCTGATGCACTGCCAAAAAGGAGAGGGTTCAGCGAGCCAAGTAGGGCGCTCTGAAACCGTGCGTTTTCTGCTCTACTGGGCGAGATAACCACCGTCGATATTCAATTCGACGCCGGTGACGTAGCTTGCCTCCTCGGAAGCCAGGTACAGGCAGCCATAGGCGATCTCGATCGGTTTGCCGCCGCGTTTCATTGGGGTCATGGCGATGACAGCATCGTTGAGTTCTGGCGCTTGCCTGTCCGTCAGGGGGGTATGTATGAAGCCCGGATGCACGGAGTTGACCCTGATGCCGTCGGACACGTACGTCATTGCAGCGTTTTTGGACATGGTGCGGACAGCGCCTTTGGCTGCATGGTAGGAATGCGCACCGGCAATTGCGGAACTGCCCCATATCGAAGAGATGTTGACGATCGAACCCGTCTGCTGCTTGCGCATGACATGAACGGCTTCACGCATGCCGAGGAAGACCCCAGTCTGATCCACGGCGATCATCGTCAGCCATTGCTTCATCTCCAACTTGTCGAGGGGTTCGTAGGCGATAATGCCGGCGTTATTTACCAGCACGTCCAGGCGACCATGCTGCCGGACGATCGCCCCAACGACTGTTGCCCACTGCTCCTCGCTGGTCACATCTAGCGTCATTGCTTCGATGCGTTCCGGGTATGGTTGCTCGGGTGGCTTGATGTCGGCGGCGACGACGATGGCACCCTCGTTGTTGAACAGTTCCGCCACGGCGAAGCCGATACCTCCGGCGGCTCCCGTGACCAATGCAACCTTGCCTTTGAGCCTCATGCTGCAGCTCCTTCGTGGTTTGTCGGTGTCGCGGGCAAAGGCGCCAGCGGTGCGGGCGTGTCAATTCGCGATGGCTTTCGTTCGCCAAGGCATGTTTTGTCGAAGGCGTTAGTCGCTAGCCGGTGCCAGGATCTGCATTCGCATCACCTTTACGCCACCGTCGGCGAGTTCGGGCAGCTTGGTAAACCACTCCTTCACATAGGGCATTGCGTTATGGGCCTCGAAGTCGGCTTGGTTGGCGAATATCTCGTAGAAGATGAAGTGTCCGGGGGTCTCGCGACTCTCCTGCAAGAAATAGACGAGGTTGGCAGGATCGCTGCGGACTAGGTCGATGAGAGGGAGCGTGATGGCTCGCAGTTCGGCCTCCTTGCCTGGCTTGGCGCGGACCTCGGCAACAACCGAATAGGCCCCGTTTGCTATTTTGGCATAGCCTTGTCCCGGACCTTCCTCGGCGAGCGCGTTGGTTGGGAGAACGGCCCCCGCAAGCAGGCCTGCGAGGAGAATGGCCGCAGTCTGTAACTGCAATGCTGTAATCATGTCATTTCTCCTTATCCCTGCCGACCGCAGATGCCCGGTGACCAGATCCGGGGCCGGCTTGCAAAATAATTCTGACGTCTGTTGCGATTACTTCGCGGCAAGTTGCAGATGCGCCGCCAACGCATCGGCGAACCGCTGTTTCACAGGGCCGAGCGCCTTCACAAACTCCAGCTGCTCCCCCTCGGGTCCTTTGCAATAGATCAGTTCCCAACCGTCTGATGGCGCAACGGTGACCTTGTTGGTATTCGCGCTCAAGGGAGCTGCCTTTCGTTCCTCTTCAGTCGAAACGCGAATGATGCGGTTGGCTCGCACCTGCGTCATGCCACGTCGTGCGGACTCCGCCTCGAGATCGGCGATGAACCGGTTGAAGTCGACATCGTCTCCGACATGGAAGCAGATGTGCATCATCCGCGGGAAGGCCGGGCTCATGTGCTCCACCGGCTCGGCAAAAGCCTTGGGACCGCCCATCGGTCGGTCGGCATCGCGATATTGCAACAGCTCGATCACAACGTTGTCGAACTGAATGAACCGCACGTCCAGGCGTTGGCTGCCGCCTCTGAGGTCGGGTACGCCAATCGTCCGCGGATTGACGCCGAGTTGATTGGCGAGGATTTCCTGGTCGGCCAGCAGTGTGTTCTGAACGGCGTCACCTTGAAAATCGCCGTGGCGGAAAACTTCGGTTCCTCCAAGCACTTCCGTGTAGAACTCGTAGGCGCGCTCCATGTCCTGTACTGTGAGGCCGAAGTGTTGCACACCCTGGAGGCGTGCACCCAACGAACCTGCAGCACGGGTGGCTGCCGGCGTTTCCTGTGCGAAAGCAGTGGCGTTGCCGACGAGGGCGGCGGCAATTCCGCCGAGAGCAACACCTCCCGCGGCGCAAAGAACGGCCCGGCGATCCGGGTCGTCTGGTTGGAAAGAAGCCTTTTGTTTGTGCGACATTATTGCCTCCTCTGGTTCGCTTGGTGAACAAAAAAATTCTAACGCGGATGCGCTTGCGAGGCTGGTCAAGATCGGGGAAATTTGGTGAATCGAGCAGCAATCCGGTCAGTGTGATATCGACAGTCGGGTATCTTCCTGAGAGCGGACTGCGGCCTGCGAGAGCGGCGCTAACAAGGGCTCACATGGTTATGGACAGGACAGCGGGGCGAACCAGACGGATTGCAATCGTGTTGGGTTCAGGCCTGGGGATGTATTTCAGCATTGGGATTGTGCTGATCTATGGCTTTAGCGTCTTCATTGTACCAATCACCGCGGATACCCGGTGGGACCGGACAGTGGTGGCCGCGGTGGTCGCACCGATAGCCATCGTAAACGGCCTCATGTCGCCGGTGGTGGGGGCTCTGACAGATCGGTTCGGACCGCGCCGGGTGCTTGTCGTGTCATCGGTGTCGATGGCGACCGGCCTTGTTGGTGTGGGGATTGCGTCACACGACCTGACGACGTTCATCATGGCCGTCGTCGTGGCGAGCCTCATGGGCGCCGCGCAGACCGGCGTACCATATACCTATGTGATCGTCGGATGGTTTTCCTCCCGACGCGGTCTCGCATTGGGTACCATGCTTGCCTTCGTCGGACTTGGAATTGCGACGGTTCCTCCCTTCCTCGCATTCCTGATTTCCGCGTGGGGCTGGCGTTTTGCCTTCATGGCTGCCGGTCTGGCGTCAATGGCGGCTACATTGCCCGTTGCGCTTTTCGTCATTCGCGATCCACCTGCAAGTCATGGTGCCGTGGGTAGGGGCGACGAGGGCTACACCGTTCGCCAGGCGGTGGAGACAGCCAGCTTCTGGCTGATGCTCGGCGCCTTCTTTCTCAATTACTTCGCCGCAGCGGCCGGATCCATTTCGCTCCCTGTCGTATTGTCGGACCGCGGCGCGGATCCGGCGCGTGCGGCTTTTGTCATGAGCCTTGTTGGCCTCGCCTTTATCGGGATGCGCCTCGGCTTCGGGGCATTGCTCGACAGGATGCCCCCGGTGCCATTGACCAGCCTGGCCTTTCTGGCGCCCGTTGTCGGTCACATCATTTTGTTGAGCTCAGACGGCTTGGTTCCAGTCTATGTCAGCGCCGTCTTTTTCGGCCTTGCCACCGGCGCGGAGGGTGACGCGATCGGTTACCTTCTGGCAAAGCGTTTCGGAATGCGCAGCTTCGGCAAGCTATTCGGCATCAATTACATGGCTTTGACGTTTGGCGCCGGCCTCGGTCCAGCCTCGCTACACATCGTGGCGGCCGAAGGCGCCCACTACCTGGAGGCTTTCACCGTCTTTGCCTGCATTGCGACGATCGCTCCTGTGTTGCTGATCCTGGATGGTCGTACACAATCGCTTACGGCTCGAGACCGGGGTGCGTACGCTTAGCACGCCTGGCAACGGAGGCTGCGGCAACGCGTCTCTTGCCGGCCGCGCCCATGTCATTGAGAAGCTTGCGTGCTCTGACAAGATCACGGGTATAGAACCCGTTGTTGAAACGCCCGTAAACCGGCGGCAGAATTGCGGCAGCCTTGACGCCTTGATCCGTCCGCAGCCAATGCTCGGCCAGAGAAGTTGCCGCGCGTAGCTCCCATGAGAGTGCGCCCTGCCGGCGCGCCAGATCGAGTGCCTGCGTATAAAGCGCCTCGGGTTCCGCCGTTCGGCGGGCGCTTTCCTTGCTCAACAGATCCGCTTTTACGCGCAACAACTCAGGCATGCACCAGATTTCGCCGGCCGATGCGGATAGGGCGATTGCTTCCTCGATTGCCACTCTCCCCGCATCAACGTCTCCATGGTTCCCCAGATCGGCTGCATAAACGCCGATGTAGAATGGGCATCGCATGCGGAAATCCACAGCAAGAAGCTCATCAATCGCCCCTCTCAACATAACAAGTCCGGACGCATCACCGCTCTGGAGGAGCCAATCCGCGCGCAGGCAGCGGCTCATGGCGCACCAAACCGTCATCGCGTGTTCCGCGACATGAGCTTCGATTCCGACAAGCAGGCGCTCGGCGGAAGCAAGGTCTCCCGTCAGCAGCGCGATTGGGCAGGTCGTGTGGACGACAGCATTGCAGAGCGCGAGGGCGTGTTGCGCGGCCCGCGCCTCTTCCAATTGACGCTGTGCCATGGCAACCGCCTTGTCGGGATGCCCTTGTAGCCAGGTGACGTTTGCGAGGGTGCCCCGCGCCGCAGACCGTGGGTCCAACTGAAACCGCGCAATGTCCGAGCGGGCCACGGGAGGAATGTATCTCACTATCATGCGTTCGAGGTGATGTTGCGCCTCGGCAAGTTCGCCGAGGTAGCGCAGCGCAGTTCCCGTCTGCCGGTCGACATTGTTGCGCGCATCCAGGTCGTCGTGATCGATTGCCAGCTTTCTGATCTTTTCCGCGATAACCAAGGCCGAGTGATGGTCGCCCGTCCAGGTGAAATAGTCGCACAGGCCCCAAAGACATCTGAGCGTGTAGTCGGTGTCGTGCAGTGCCTCGGCGCAGGCGAGTGCTGCGGTCCAGGCTGCCTTGACCTCCGGAAGGGGACCACGTGTATGTAGTAATGCCGTGGCATAAGCAAATTGCAGCTTCATTTCGTCGCCAGCACTGCGGAAATTGGCAAAGCGATCGCCGAGAACGATTTCCACCCCCGCGCGGCACTCCTCCACGAGTGATAGATGCTCCCAGAAAGGAAGAGCCGCTACGGTGAGCGCTACACCGATGCCAATGTTGCAGTCCTCGGAGAACGCCCAGCCCAAAGCACCGCGGATATCGTCCATCTTTCGCCCGTATTCGGCAAGCCACTGGGCTGTCGGCCGAATTTTCCATTCGGCCTCGGCGCGTTGGGCGAGGTCGAGAAGATGCTCGGCGTGGCGTTGGCGCAGGCTGCCACTTTCGCCGCTTTCGCCAAGTTTCTGCAGCGCATATCTGCGTGTTGTATCGAGCAATCTGTACTGCGTCCCGAACGCTCCTCTCTCTGTCGATACAAGCGACTTCGCAACGAGGTTCGCAACAGCGTGAATGCATTCGGAACGAGCACGACCCTTGTCGACCGCAACAGCGCATGCGGATTCGAGACTGAAGGCGCCGGCAAAGACGGAGAGGCGTTGCAGCAAGACGCGCTCAGGCTCGACGAGCAAGCTGTAACTCCACTCCAGTGTAGCAGCCAGGGTGTGGTGGCGGGGATCACGGCCGCGTCTGTCGCTCAACACATGCGATTGATCGGAAAGAATTTCGAGAAGCTCGCGTGTGCTGAACGCCTCCAGTCGAGGTGCGGCGAGTTCGATCGCGAGTGCCAGTCCGTCGAGCCTGCGGCAGATCTCGGCCACGACTGGCGCGTTCTCGTCACTAAGCTCGAACTCGCTGGTACTGCCTGCTGCACGTTCGACGAAGAGCTCTACCGCTGGGAACGTTAACGCCCTGGCCGCGGAAAGCTTGGACCCGTCCGGCGGGGTTTCGAGCGGCGGCAGGCGATAGATCTGTTCCCCGAGAACCCGTATCGGTTCGCGGCTTGTCGCAAGAATTCGCACTCTTGCTGAAGAGGCCAGCAACGGGTCAACGCAAGCGGCCACCGCTTCGACAACATGCTCGCAATTGTCGAGGACAAGCACGAATTCCCGGTCGGCCGTAAACGCGGTGATCGCAGCTTTGATATTCGCAGAGTGGATCCTCAATCCCAGCGCCGTGGCGATCGACGTCGGTACAAGAGCTGCATCGTTCACAGTCGCCAGATCAACGAACCAGACGCCATGCTCATAGGCTCCGGTCAGTCGATCAGCGATTGCGAGCGCCAACCTCGTCTTCCCGACGCCACCCGGGCCCACGATCGTCAGGAGGCGCGATGCTTCAACGGCACATAGGATCGCATCAACAGCATTGTCTCTTCCCACCAAACGGGTCACTGAAACGGGCAGGTTATGTGCGCCGCTACCCTGAGACTTCGCCGTGGCGGAAGCGTCGGTCTCCCCGGAGATGCGCACTGGAAACACAAAGCGATAGCCCCGGCCGCTTACTGTCGCTATGTACTGTGAGCCGTCGGGAGCACTGCCAAGCACCCGGCGGAGTGCTGCAACATTCACCTTGAGATTGCTTTCCTCGACGAAGGTATCAGGCCAGGCACGCGACACAAGCTCAGCCTTGCCCACCAGTTCGCCGGGGCGCTCGAGCAAGGCCACCAAAATTTCCAGTGCACGGCTACCGATACGAACGGTCGTCTGATCCCGCGTCAGCGACTGCCGCTCCGGTATGAGCACATATGGACCAAAGGCACAGGAACGCACGCCGAAGCTCCGAACGATCGTTTCGCGAAACCGCTCGCGCGTCCGGACAATAGCCGCTATCGCAAGGTAAATACACTCGCAGATAGGAGATTGGCTTTTCCGCCTCGATATTCGGGGGCGAAGCCCGCGTCGGCCGTTAGCAGTGCGGAGCCGGTCAGTCTGATTACCTGAACCCGCAACCAATCAGAACTTCGACAGGCAGCCGATCGCATAGTCGTAAACGAAAAGGCTCGCCGGAAATCGTTTCGCGGCGAGCTTCGGATCGAACTCCGGAGCGGTCGAGCGCGCGCGTAGGATAGAGGTAAAGTGACAGCTCATGGAATGCGCGGCGGCGGAGCCTCGGATACATACGATGCGGGACGACCAGCCTCTGCCCATCATTGTCCCCGCAAGGTCGCATTGAGCAGGCCCAGGCACATCGAGCAATGTAACTTGCCCGATGAAAGGTCAGACTACCATTGTGGAGATCGCCGGCTGCTGAGCTAGGAGGTCTGCCAGAACCCGGAGGGCGCGTGTAAGTTCCTCCAGGTTCACCGGAGCGCCAAGCGCAAGTCGTATGGCTTCGGGCGCAGACGCGATTGCAAAAGCGTCGCTGGTGACGATACCGATACCTATCGAACGCAATCTGGAAACCAGTTCACCTCGCGTCCACGGTTCAGGAACCTTCAGCCACACGTGGAAGCCCCCTGGAGAGGTTTCAACATCGAACGGAAGGATCGCCTTGACGGCGTCCAGGCGCTTTCCCGTCTCCTTGACTATTTCGCCTCTGACAACATCCGCTACTCCCGTCTCTATCCACTGAGACGCTAGAGCACTCGTGAGGGGCGACACAATTGACGCTGACGCCCGGATCGCGTTGGCCACGCGATGTGTACAACCCTCCGGTACGGCGACATATGCGACCCGAAGGGCGGGCGACAGGCATTTGGATAAGCTGGCCACATGATAGACCGCTTCGGGCAGCAGCGCCGCAAGTGGCGGTGGCGGGGCCGGAACAAGGCCGCTATACGCGTCGTCCTCGATAATTGGCACGCCATATGTCCGCGCAACATTGACGAGATCGCGCCTCCGCTGAACGGACAATGTCCGTGTCGTCGGATTGTGAAGCGTTGGCATACAATAGAACGCTTTCGGCTTCGCCTCCCTGCATGCCTGCGCAAAAGCGTCCGGAACAAGCCCCTGATCGTCCATTGCAACCGGAGCCAATTTGAGCCGGAGATGGGATGCGATCGAGCGGAACCCGGGGTAGGTGAGTTCTTCCGCGCAGACGACATCGCCGGGCTCCGTTAGCACGCTGAGGATCGCGTGAAGCGCGCCTTGCGCGCCTGACGCAACTACCACTCGATCAGCCGATATCCCCGGAAGCCGTCTTGAAAGCCAAGACGCGGCGACGATACGATCCTCCATGATGCCGCCGGGTTCCTGGTACCGTAGCAGGAGGTCCAAGCCCTGTTCCTGAAGCTCTTTTGCGCCATCCCACATTCTCTGTTCCAGGACGGGATCGAGAAACCTCGGCGGCAGGTTCATGCTCATGTCGACGACGCCAGAGGGCTGCTGTGGTGGTCGCGCGCCACGTTTCGATCGCACGTATGTCCCTTGACCCACCTTGCCTTCAATCAGGCCACGGCTGCGGGCCTCCGAGTAGGCTCGGCTAACTGTGGTGAAGTCGATGCCAAGGTCGTCAGCGAGTTTGCGCTGCGTTGGAAGTCGCACCCCTTCGGCCAATCGTCCGCTTGCGATGTCCTCGGCCAAAGCATCCGCAATCGACAAATAGATTGGCCCCTCACGGGTGCCGAGCTGAGGTGTCCAGAATGTCGCAGTCATCGACTTTCCACAGATCTGCATTCAATTCAAGCATTATATGTACAATATATGGATATCAAACCAAGCCGGTTGTCAAGGAAATTGGAGCCTGGAATGAGCAGCAACCATAAATTCGAAGCCATCAGAGCAGACATGAAGCTGGATGGCCGCTATCGCACGTTCATTGAGCGACACTGAGAATTCCCCGAGGCACCTTGGCATAGTCCTCAAGGCGCACGTCGCATTACGGTGTGGTGCAGCAACGACTACCTGGGCCTGGCCGGAGCAGACTCTGCGACAATTTGTAAAATGGAGAACTTGATTGGATAATTGTATGTATCAATGTATTCAATCAATCTTGGAAAGATAACGCAATGACTACTGAATGGCCTCCATTGCCGCCCATGCAAACGGGGCTGCGTGGGTTATGCCCGCAATGTGGACAAGGGCACCTTTTCGACGGCTTTCTGACTGTTAAGCCCAAATGCGAAGTTTGTGGCCTCGACTACTCCTTCGCCGATCCGGCAGATGGCCCGGCGTTTTTCGTAATCTGCTTCACATGCGTACCGGCAGTGGCGGTGGCGTGCTGGATAGAGGTCGCCTATTCCCCTTCGATGTGGGTGCATCTCTTCACGTCCCTCCCACTGGTGCTTCTGGCTTGTCTTTTGCCTCTCCGGCCGCTGAAGGGCTGGCTCATCAACAGTCAGTTCTTCTTCAAGGCGGAAGAGGGAAAGATCGACCGCGACTACGTCCGACCAAAGTCGTGAGGTAGTGGTCCTCACGAGTAGATAGTGTCAACTAATACCCTCGGAATGTTCAAAATGGATTGGTTCATTACCGTCTTCCTCCCGTTCAAGCTTCTCGTGTTAGGCACGGGCATGTACTTCGCCATCAAGTGGCATTACGATCAAGGGAAGAATGGAGAGAGAGGCGCGGTGCTACGCACGGGCGGCAAGATGGCCGCAGTCTTCGTGCTATCGCTCCTATGCGTGGGGCTCTTCACCTTCGTTCTTAGCAGGATGGTCGGTTTGGACTTGAGCTTCCCGTGATGGCATAATTGGTGAGCCCAGTCCCCGCAGGTGCTCTGGAAGGGCCGACTGACGGCGTCTTTCGAGGGGGGCTTTTGCAGCTCTTTGGTTCCGAACATATGTCCTAGAGAGCCTCAGTCAGAGAAAAATGCGTGCATCTGAACGTTGTTCTTTGCTTCGGCATTGGGACGATTGTTCAGACACGCGTTGAGCAATCATACGATAGATATCACGAAGCATTTCGCCCAACCCGCCCGGAAAGTACGAGTAGTCGGTACGCGAGCTGGTCGGTGACGTGCACCTTCGATGGCCCGGTTCGTCTTGTGTTTGATGCATGGACCAAGCCTGAGTTGTTCAAGCTGCTGTGGTGGGCGCCGAAGTCGTGCGGCGTCCCCCTGTTTTCCTGCGAAATGGTTGTTCGCATCGGAGGCAGCTATCGCATCGCGTTTGGAGATGATCCCTCGAACGCCATGGCCTTCTTCGGCAAGTATCTCGAAGTCTCGTCGCCCTCGCGGCTCGTGTGGACCAATGACGAGAGCGATGAAGGAGCCGTCACGACCGTGACCTTCGAGAAGGATAACGACAGAACGTTGCTGGTGAGCTCCATCCCTCGAAGGAAGCGCTCGACCAGGCGTTCGTTGGCATGGAGGATACGATGCCTGAACAATTCGCGCAGTTGGATGAGCTTTTCATCTCGCGTGGCGCAAGCGCCTGAGAGCGCGGTTCAAAACAGGCCAAAACGGGCGACAGGGACGGCTTTCACAAATCCGCGATCTGAGGCAGCTTGATTTTCGCATCCGCGGGCGGAACTCACGCCCGACTTGAGGGGCATTGCATCGCCAAGATCGTTTCGGGCGCGGTTTTGCGTGCCACAATCAGTGGCGAAGTGCGTCCGATTTCGTCCTCAGGCGATACCCAAAAAGACCGCCAGCGATCTTGTGACTGCCAGAACAGATTCGTCTTCCAGGCGCCCGATTGTCGAGCCGATCCGATCACGCTTCACGGACATTGTCTTGTCGACCATGACTTGCGAAACCTTTCGCAAGCCGTTGAGTGCGGTTGCCTGGATCGTTGGTCGAATGAGAGGCGCGTCAGCAAGAGTACCGGAAATCAGTAGCACGGTTACCGTGCCAGTCGCGTCGAACTGATCTGCCTGGATGATAAGTGCAGGACGAGGTTTTCCGAAGTCGCCGGGGATTGCAACGGTTACAATGTCGCCACGCCTCACGATTCACCTTCGGAGCTTGAGTCGGAAAGTGCGGCATCAAGGAAATCTTGCAACTCCTGGTCGCCGGCATCGGAAAGAGCTGTCTGAACCGACTGGCGATGGCATTCGGCGGCGAAACCGGGGCGACGGGTATCTGGAACCCATATTTGTACCGGACGCAGCCCTGCTTCCATGAGGGCCCGGCGGCGCTTTTGGACTCTTTCATTGACCGGGGTTGCCACGACCATCTCCCTGCGGTTTGTTACATGTAACAATGTAAGGTCAGAGATTCGTCAAGTCAATGCGGTTCACGGATTGGCTTCCCTGCGCAACGATCTCACCTGTGCCCACCACTTCGTAACAGAGCGGCACCTGCCAGAGCTTGCAGACGTGGTGGCGATTACGTGTCCACTCCACCAGCCGTAAACATCGGACCGCCCCTATGGGCGGGAAAACCGTATCCGTTGATCATCACGAGATCGATGTCGCTTGCGCGTGTCGCGATACCCTCCGATAGAAGAGCGCGGCCCTCGTCGGCCATCGCCTTCAGAACCCTTGTCACAATCTCGTTCCCGGTGAACGAACGAGGCTTGATCCCCTTCCGCCTCCGCTCTGCCACGACAAGGGCGGTCACGTCCGGATCGACTGTCCGCCTTGCCTCGGGATAGGCATACCAGCCGCGGCCGCTCTTCTGTCCGAAGCGCCCCGCCTCGCAAAGGCGGTCGGCAATCTCGACGTAACGAGCATTCGGATCGCGCGTCGACGCCTGACGCTTGCGGCGCGCCCAGGCGATCTCCAGCCCAGCCATATCGCAGACGGCAAAGAGACCCATCGGAAACCCGAAGGCTTCCATCGCCTGGTCTACCTCGTGCGGCAGGGCGCCCTCTTCAACCATGAATTCAGCCTCGCGCCGGTAGGCAGAAAAGACCCGGTTACCGACAAAGCCTTCCGTCACGCCGCAGACGATCGGCAGCTTGCCGAGGCGCTTGGCGAAGGCCAACGCCGTCGCAAGGACCTCGGTCTCGGTACGGGCGCAATTCACGACTTCGACCAGTCGCATGATGTTTGCGGGGGAGAAGAAATGCAGGCCGACGACACGCTCGGGATGGCGCGTCGCAGCGGCAATGGTGTCAGGATCGAGATAGCTCGTGTTCGTGGCAAGGATCGCATCGGCCCTGACGACCTCGTCGAGGCGGCGGAACAGCCCGGCCTTGATGTCGAAGTCGTCAAACACGGCTTCGATGACAAGATCAGCATCCCGAAGCGCACTAAGGTCCGAAGCGACCGTGAGCCGGCCGAGCCGCTCGTCCCGGCCTGCGGGATCGAGACGACCGGACTGTACGGCCTTGTCGAGAATCCCCGCTATGCGTCCGTACCCCTTCGTGGCGCCTTCCTCGCTCTGCTCGACGCCTATGACCTGGAAGCCCGCGTTCAGCGCCGAGACGGCGATGCCGGAGCCCATCAGTCCGGTGCCGACCACGCCGACGCATCGTGTGTTGCGCGGCGTCGTCTTTTCCAGTCCCTCGACTTTTCCGACTGCCCTCTCGGCAAAGAAGACGTAGCGCAGCGCCGCAGCCTCTTGAGATTCCCTGAGGCGAAGGAATGTCCTGCGTTCTTCCGCAAGGCCGTCGTTGAATGGAAGCGTCATGGCGGCCTTCACGAGACGCAAGGCCTCGGCCGGTGCTGCCTGGCCGCGCGCCCTGGCAAGAATTTTCGCGCCGACGGCGTCAATCTCGGCATCGCTGGCCGGCTTCACAGCAAGCGCGCCCGATCTGCGAAGCTCGCCGTCCGCCATGGAGGCAACAAGCACGCACGCTTCTGCAACCAGACCCTCTGCAGTGATGCGGTCGATCAAGCCGATGCCAAGCGCTTCGCCGGCCTTCAGGGCACGACCGGTTCCGATCATCTCGGCAGCCGCGGCAATGCCGACGAGCCGCGGCAGGCGTTGCGTGCCGCCGGCACCCGGGACAATGCCGAGCTTGACTTCGGGCAGGCCGAAGCTTGCCGCGGGCGCGGCAACGCGGCCATGGCAGGCAAGTGCCAGCTCGCATCCGCCCCCGAGTGCTGCGCCGTTGACCGCCGCTACTGCCGGCTTGGAAAACTGCTCGATGCGCAGATAGACATCAGGTAGAAAAGGCGCTTCGGGAGGTTTGTCGAATTCCTTGATGTCGGCACCGCCGACAAAGGTTTTGCCGGCCCCGGTAATGACGATGCCGCGCACGGCATCCAGCGCCGCGGCATGATCCAGTGCAGCACCAAGGCCGGCGCGGACGCTGAGGGATGTTGCGTTGACGGGCGGATTGTCGATGCTGACGACCAGCACGCGATCGGCGATCTTGCCGGAGACGGTTTCGGAAAAGCGCAGGTCGCCCATGATCCACCTATTCAGGAATGACGGCGGTTGCCTGAATTTCGATCTTGGCGCGATCTTCCACCAGGGCCACGACCTGCAACGCAGCCATGGCTGGGAAATGCCTGCCGATCGTTTCGCGATAGGCCTGACCGATACCCTTCAGATTGCCGAGGTACTCCGCCTTATCGGTGAAGTACCAGGTCATCGACGTGATATGTCGTGGTTCGGCGCCGCCCTCGGCGAGCACGGCCAGGACGTTCTTCAGGGTCTGGCGCACCTGTTCGACGAAGTCGTCGGTTTCAAACTCGCAGCGCTCGTTCCAGCCGATCTGCCCGCCGACGAAAACCATGCGGCCCGTTGCTGCCATTCCGTTGGCGTATCCGATTGGCTTCGCCCAGCCTTCAGGCTGCAGGATCGTGTGCATCAGTTGTCTCCAGATGATGTGTCAACGCGGCGCGGATGTCGGCCGGCCATGCGAGTGATTGGTGGGTGTCGAGCGACGTGGCAACGACGCGCTGTCGTGCGGTCCAAAGCACCTTACCGTTTGCCGATATCCTATGTTCCAGATCGAGCGAGGTACTGCCGATTTTGAAAACCGCAATTTCGAATTCGAGTTGATCGCCCTGGAAGCCGGGTCTTGAGAACGTCACATCCAGCCGCACGGTGGGAACGCCGATCCTGCGGTCCTCGATTAATGTTTTCCAGGGAAAACCGAGCGAGGCGAAGTAGTCCTCCAGAACACCGACGAGCAGGTTGAGGTAGGATGGGAAATAGGCAATCCCCGAGGGATCGCAGTCTCCGAAGCGCAGCGGTCTTGTCGTTCGAAACCCCACGGCTTGCCTCAATTCGCGAATGCGGCAATGCCGGTGACGGCGCGGCCGAGGATCAGCGCGTGGACGTCATGTGTCCCCTCATATGTGTTGACCACCTCGAGGTTGACGAGATGGCGGGCAATGCCGAACTCGTCGGAGATGCCGTTGCCGCCGAGCATGTCGCGGGCAAGCCTTGCGATGTCGAGCGCCTTGCCGCAGGAATTGCGCTTGACGATCGAGGTCAGTTCCACCGGCGGATGCCCGCCTTCCTTCATGCGGCCGAGTCGGATGCAGC
>NZ_JANTYT010000029.1:0-62393 GCF_024808825.1 Rhizobium sp. BK661
CGGCCGAAGTCTTCCGAAAGAAACTGCTCGCGCAGATCAGACATGCCGGCTAGCTTGATGAGCCACAAAAGTCGCGGTTCAGCATGAACTCACACCGCAAAGTTAGAATGTCCTGTTTCTGCAAAGTAGAAATGTCACTCTCTCCCCGGGTTTGATGACGGCGGAGATTGCGGATGGGACTGATTGCGATGAGCGAGCGTGATCTGCAGCGGATCGAGATTTTGTCGAAGGTGATCGCCGGCCGGATGACCCTGGTGTCAGCGGCGCATGTGCTTGACCTGAGCGAGCGTCAGGTGCATCGGCTGCTGGAGCGGATGCGGACTGGCGGCGCGGCATCGATCAGACACAAGGCGATCGGTCGGCCATCGAACAACCGGATCAGCGACGGTGTTCGCGATTACGCGGTGACGCTGGTTGGCGAACGCTATGCGGATTTTGGGCCGACCTTGGCAGCCGAGAAGCTCGCCGAACGCGATGGCTTGCGTGTGTCGCGCGAGACACTTCGAAGCTGGATGGCGGATGCCGGACTGTGGCTGTCGCGCAAGCAGCGCCGAACGTTTCATCAGCCGCGGCTACGACGCGAAGCCTATGGCGAGCTGGTGCAGATCGACGGGTCAGAGCATCGATGGTTCGAGGATCGCGGACCGCCGTGCTCGCTGCTGGTGTTCGTCGACGATGCGACCGGGAGGTTGATGCAGCTGCGCTTTGTGCGTTCCGAAAGCGCCTTCACCTACTTCGAGGCACTGGCGCTCTATCTCAAACGTCACGGCGCACCGATTGCCTTTTACTCGGACAAGCATTCGGTGTTCCGGGTGGCGAAGAAGGATGCCAAGGGTGGCCAGGGCATGACCCAGTTCGGGCGTGCGCTTTGCGAGCTAAATATTGAGATTCTTTGCGCAAATTCGAGTCAGGCCAAGGGCCGTGTCGAGCGGATGAACCGGACGCTGCAGGACCGCCTGGTCAAGGAGCTGCGGCTTTCTGGCATTGATACCATGGAGGCAGGCAATGCGTTCTTGCCGGACTTCGTGGAGGACTACAATACGCGATTTGCGATCATCCCTGCCCGCCCAGACGACCTGCACCGGCCGATGAATCTGGCGCCTGATCGGTTGACGGAGATCCTCTGCAAGCGTGAGCAGCGCTATGTCGGATCGCAGCTGACGTTCTCGTTCGAGCGCAAGCGGATCATGCTGGAGGAGACAGAGGTGACGCGTGGTTTGGTCGGTCGCTATGTCGAGACCTATGCCTATGCGGACGGTCGGCTGGATGTGCGTTGGAAAGGCTATTGCCTGCCCTACTCGGTGTTCGACAAGGATCAGCGGGTGACGCATGCGGCGATTACCGAGAACAAGCGGCTGGGTGAACTCCTAGCCTATATCAAGGAGCGTCAGGACCAGCAGGAACAGCCGGTCGTAAAGAGCAACAGTGACAAAAATGGCTATAAGCCGAGGGGTCGCAAGCCCGGAAGGCGCACGGATTACATGAACGATCCGGCGGTGATTGCGCGACGTGAGAAGGCTCTGTTGCGGCAGCAAGCTGCCGAGTGACGGGTCGATTGGATCGTCTCAAAGCTAAAGCCGAAGGGGTGTGTCCCACCCGCCCCCTCCCTTCCCTTGCAACCTGGCCCAGCCGGTCCGGTCGGGGGCTTGCCTCAGTGCAAGTGGACATGGTGAGTGTCGCATTTCTAAATGGCTGAAGACCCGCCCAAGGTGACATTTCTACTTTGCAAATCGGCGGACATTTCAACCTGGCCGCCACAATAGATGTAGGGGCTATTTAGTAATGCGACAGTTGGGCCAGTTAGAGATGCGACAGTCTCGCCTCTCGACGTGCTGGTCAATGCCAACGTTGGGAGCAAGGATGACGACCTCCAGTCTGGTCGAGACCATGAGCGGTCGGAGTCGTCATGTCCTTTATGATCACCATGTCGCAGAAAGAATTGCATCGCCTCGAAGTTATTCAGAAGATCCGTGATCAGCGCCTGAGCGTCGTTCAGGCCGCCGAGCTGCTCGGCCTCAGCCGAAGTCAGGTGCACCGGCTGCTGCAGGCCTATGACCGCTCCGGCGCGACCGGCCTAGTTTCGAAGAAGCGATCACGACCGAGCAATCGGCGCCACAGCGAGGAGTTTCGCAATGCGGCGCTGGATCTGATCCGCGAACGCTATCTGGATTTCGGCCCGACGCTGGCCCGCGAGAAGCTGATCGAACTGCATCAAATCTCGGTGGCCAAGGAGACGTTACGTCAATGGATGACCGAGGCCAGCATCTGGATCTCGCGGCGCGAACGCAAGAAGCGGGTTTTTCAGCCGCGTGGCCGGCGGGATTGTCTCGGCGAACTCGTCCAGATCGACGGCTCGCATCACTGGTGGTTCGAGAACCGCGGTCCCAAATGCGCCCTGCTCGTCTACATCGATGACGCCACCGGCAAGCTCTTGCATCTGCGGTTTGCCGGATCGGAGAACACCTTCGACTACTTCCATGCGACGAAGGCCTATTTGCAGCAGTGGGGCAAGCCTCTGGCATTCTACAGCGACAAGCACGGTGTCTTCCGCCCAGTCCATGCTTCGGAGAAAGACCGGACGAGCGGCCTGACGCAGTTCGGCCGAGCCCTTTATGAGCTTAACATCGACATCATCTGCGCCAATACCCCACAGGCCAAGGGACGGCCCGCCCTATCTCCCGAAGACATGAGCCGTGGCGTTTCAGGGTGCTCGGCGCAATCATTCCAGATCTCGATGATGTCGTCGAACGGAAGTGCGCTTCAGCGGCGCTATCGAAGAGATCATGACCCACACATGCCGATCTATGGCGTCTTCGCAGTTGCAGTTAATTCGACTTTTACCTAGCAAGCGACACGTGTCATCAATATCATCCACGACAAACATAGAGCGCAGGTAGCCGAAGCCATTCACTGGGGCGTTGCGGTGATCTTCGACGACCGATGGGTTTAAGAAGCGGGAAAGCTCCAGCCGGCTATGACCATCCGGCGTGCGCATCATAGCGATCTCGATACGCTGATCGCCCAATCCGGTGATACGTCCAGCCCACTCTCCTTCGACCGTGGCCCGCCCCTCGAGTTCGAGACCAAGATCGTGAAAGAAATCAATCGTCGCTTCGAGATTCTCTACGACGATTCCTATATTGTCCATCCGCTTGAGTGCCATGTTTATACACTCCAGTGCGCCGTTTGATTTTACGATCTGTCGCCTTGTCGTAGAAGGGCGCGCGTCTCCAAGGCGCCGCAGCACTGGACACTCGTCCTGACGGTCGCCGATCCCTCCGACCCAAGGGCTTCACGAGCGGTCTGCAAGACCGCGAGCAACCTGACGAAGTTCCGCAAGGCATATAGATCTGATCTGAACAAGAAAATCACCGTAGATAAGGGGCTAGCTTTGTTCGCTGCAGTCCCAAGGGGTCCCTAGGAGGAGGCAATGGAAGGAACACCCGACCAGCCCGATGTAGTAGATGGTGAGTCTACGGAACGCTTGAACGTGCTCTTGGTAGACGACGACAACGCTTTCGCGCATCGACTTGGCAAGGCCCTAGAAGATCGCGGTCTGAATGTCGAAATCTGCACGACGATTGAGAACGCGGGCTCTGTTATCAGGCTCGGCCACCTTGATATACTTATAACTGATCTACGCATCGGCGACGAGAACGGTCTTGAACTCGTGAAGCTTTGTAGGGAAGTTTCGCCCAACATCAAGTCGCTAGTCCTTACTGGCTATGGCCACGTCAGCGCTGTTGTTTCGGCGGTGAAACTCGGTGCGACCGAGTTCTTGAGCAAGCCCGCCGACGCAGACGAGATTTTGGAGATACTCGGACTAAGCCAGCCTGAAGAGCAAAGTGGCGGCCCTTGTCTAACGCCTGCCGAACAGGTTCGATGGGAACATATCAACAGGGTATTGGCTGAAAACGGGTACAACATTTCCATGACAGCGAGGTTGCTGAGATTGCACCGGCGGACTTTGCAGCGACTGTTGACCCGTGGCCAGCCGCGCTGATGACTACAACATAAACACAGTTGATTTTGTTTTGATCCGCGGTTCGAGCACTCCGTAATAAGTCCGTTCCATGCAGAGCCCTAAAGCGATGGAACCGGCTCCACACCCCAGGAGCTGACGCGGATCGGCATCGGATCCGCAAGGGCCGGCCTCCGCCGGCCCTTTATTGGAGGAATTTATCAATGGACTACGAAGACGGCATGACAGTGTTTTACGATCCGGTATCAAAGACGGTAATCGTTGTCTTCCGCGGAGTAACTACGATACTGAAAGGACCCTTCGAGAGTGCACGCAGTGGCGTCTCCGCTGGTGAAGACCTGTGCACTAAACTCGGTTGGCGTTCGAACCGGCCGGATGTGGATGCTGACTTCAGTCAAACGTGAACATATAAAGTGCCGCGCCGAGAGTATCGGCCCGGCAGCCCAATCACATCTTGGGAAGCAGAACTTTATCGATCACGTGGATCACGCCGTTCGACTGCTTGACGTCAGCTATCGTCACCGTCGCCGTTCCTCCTGCCTCGTCAGTGAGCGTGATCTTGCCCATGTTCTCTTTAGCCTTCAAAACACAGCCGCCGACCGTCTTGATGTCATGTTCGCCGCCATCATCCTTGATCATCTTGGCGACGGTGCTGGCCAGCGCATCAGCGGCAACCACGTGGCAAGTCAGAATTTTGGTGAGCTTTTCTTTGTTTTCGGGCTTGAGTAGAGTCTCGACGGTTCCTTTCGGAAGCGCCTCAAAGGCTTCGTTGGTCGGAGCGAACACGGTAAGCGGCCCTTTCCCTTCAAGTGTGGAAACCAGGCCCGCAGCCTTGACGGCAGCGACGAGCGTCGTGTGATCCTTCGAATTCGCGGCGTTTTCGACGATGTTCTTGTCCTCGAACATCGCCGCTCCACCGACCTTAGGGTTGGCGGCATATGCAGCCAAGCAGCCTGTCATCATGCTGGCCAACGCGACTGCCGAAACTACCAGAAATTTCTTCATAATCTTCTCCTCTCAATGCCGGCCTCTTGGCTCGGTAGAGGTTCTACGAATAACCGCCGCTCCGGTTCAAAAACGAAGAAAGATCGTGCAAAGTGATCTGCACAAGAGGCTGTGAGCAGGTCTGCGATTGTTGGATCGATGATACTGACCGTCAAATCCCGAGGATTGGCTGTATCAACCGCAAAAACCTGCTCTTGAAGCGTAGCGGCGCCTCGGTCACGGCAAGACATATACAATCTTTGCCAGCATCAGCCTTAGGCTGATGCATCAAGCTGTCGTCGGCCATCTCGACATCGCCTCGCGCAAATGTCGAAACCTCGTCGCTGAAGCTCCCGTCAAGCACCAGCGTCAATTCCACGCCCCGGTGAGAATGCTCCGGGACCGGCTGACCGGCAGCAATCTTGAGCAGTCGCACTGTCGTTGTCTCGTCGCCGGTCGGTATCATCATTTGGGCAGCGCCGCGCCCGAGCTGGCGCCACCTTAGACCGCCCGCTGCGTCGATATAGGTCCTCAAAGGTTCCGGATATGTCCGATCCGAAGCGAAACGATTTTTGATTGGCACAACCTTGTCGATCTGGCCTGCATCGATTTTTGCTTTTAGACTTTGCCAGCTTTGCGAGACATCGGCATCATCAGCGGATTCACTGTCGATAAAATACCCCCCAACGCTTTCGAAGGTCGACAGCTCCGATCTGCATGCCGGGCACAAGGCAAGATGGGTCGCCACAGCAACGCTCCAGCCTTCAGCCAGGGTCCCGGCCGCATATTGCTGGAGCATGTCGCCGTCCAGATGATGTTTTATCATTTGGCTTCGTCCTGAAGCGCTGTACGAAGTTTCTCGCATGCAAGTCGTATCCTTGATTTCACCGTTCCAATTGGGAGGTTTAGTTTTTCTGCGATCGTCGAATGGGTGAGCCCTTCGAAAAACGACATGCGCAGCACTTCGGCATATCTCCCCTTCAAATTTGTCATTGCGCGGCGTAGCGCTGCAGCGCTTTGCTGACGCTCGATTAGCACGTCAGCGGCCTCAAACTCATCCGGGACGAACGCCGGATCGTTTGGATCGAAATCAGGCTTTATAGCTCTGCGAACAGAGTCTATCATCTGATTTCTGGCGATCGTGAATATCCAGGTCGACGCCTGCGCCCTAGACGGGTCGAAAAGCGCAGCCTTGTGCCAGACGCGCATCATCGTCTCCTGCGCCAACTCCTCTGCCAGTATCCGGTTTCCTCTCGTCATTTTCACCATGTAAGAGCGCACGCGCGGATAAAAGTGCCTATAGAGGAGTTCGAACGCGCCGATATCGCGCGAATCTACCACCGCGGCCATCAACACCCTGATCCGTTCTGCATCTAAGCTAACGGTTTCTTCCTCCAATTTACCGACCTTTCGCGCCCCGCCCGACGACGTCGGCCACACTTTCGCGTCGGCGCATGTGGCTCGAAGTACTCCGGTTCGAAGCGGCATCTGTATATTCATGGCGTAACCTACGCATCAGCGCGCTGCTGGATCAAAAAATGAATTCAGAAATTTGCCTCGAGCTATCTGCTTGGGCTTGGATAACCCCGGCGCCGACATCGCGTGCGAGCATCAAAGGCGCGCCACAGTGCCAAAGATCCGCTGCGTGACCCAAAACCCAACGCCTGATGCTGCCGCCGACAAGACCGTTTCCCAGATAAGGTCGGCGACCGTCAAGCCAGTCGACCAGTTTCTCAGGGTGGACTGGTTGGTCAGGTCATAGGTGGCATAAGCCATGAAACCGACGGCAGCGCCGTAGATGATTGCTGTCGCTATCGATCCTGAGATGTACCCTGTCCTGACAGCGAGGAGGTCAGCCCAGCGGCGTAGACCAGGTAGAAAGCCACTGCCGGCGCCAATCGGAACTGCGGCGCAAGCATCTCGCCCAACGTCGGTCGATAGAGACGGTCGGCCATGGTGCTCAGCCAGACAAAATCGATTGCGACGAAGGCGATCAGCGTTGCGGTGTAGGCGGTCAGGTAAGTTTTCATACGGGGCTCCCAGATGGATTTTTCGAGCTCAGTTTATGCGCGTCCATTCCACGCCCTTGCAGATCAAACCGGCGATGACACAGCCTTTCGTGGTCATCCTATCGCCATCGACTTTGACTGTAAGCTTGTAGATCAGGTCGCGTTGCGGGTCGAAAGCGGTGCCCGGGTAGCTGCCCTCGCTGTCTTCCGTGATGGACATAACCAGTTTGTCACCTACCTTCTCCTTCGGCGTGCCGGGCTTTATCCAAGTGTTGACCGCGCAGATATCAGCGCCGCACGACGCAATACGCACACGCGCATTTCCGCCTGCGCGCGCCCAGTTGCCGTTTATATCGGAGGCTTCAGCAGGGATGCCGCTCCAACAAGAAAAACGGGAATTGCCCAGGCAAACGATTTCGCTCTGTTCCTTCCGTTCGCTGTCGCGAGCCTGATGACCTTTATCGGGCTACGATACGCGGGGCTTTGGCGCCGATAAAGAGACATCATAAACTGAAGTGCAAATTAACGATCCAGGGAGGTCTCAATGAAAAATCATCTCAGTAGCGTACGGCCGTTCATGCTCGCGCTTGCCGTCATTGCGTCGGCAACGTGCCTCGCACAGGCCGAACCCGATGGCGTGAAGGTCGAACCAGACCATTACCGCGGCATCTGGCTGGAGGCCGCCAGAAGACCCATGTATCTGACCTACGGCTGCGTCGCGGGCTACTCAACCTATAGGCCCGGCCCATCGAACGGCATCAAGAGGCATATCGACGTTGTCATCGGCCCAAACGCCATTGGAATTAACAACAAGAGAAGCGGGCTCTGGACGAGCCGGTTTTGAGTGGTTGTAGGCTATCCATCCAATAACTGGATCCGATACACGAGCGGCGGCGAAGAGCTCGGGAGGGTGAGAATTTCGCTTTATCATCAGCGTGAAACATGCGTGCATGCCAACCTCCCGCAAGGTTTCATGGTGGGAAAAGCTGGCGGGCAAGAGCGCCGCACTTTGTGGCGCCGGCGCAGTCGCAACGATCCAGTCGAACGGCCCCTCCACAAGTTCGCCGGAGTGTATAAGCCAGCGACCAGGCTCTCCGCCGATCTCTGCCACCCGGCAGTCAAGACGGATATCGAGGCCCTTCGCCATCGCTTTCGTCAAGGCGGTCATAGAGGGAACGGCAACATACCTTGTCGTGCTTGGAACCACGTGTCGCGCCGGACCACCTGCGGTCAACGACACCACATCGCCTGTCCAAGGCTTGACCAAACCCACCCCGCAAGCCTGCTCTATTTCCCTGCGAAAATCCTGATCCCGTACTGTGAAATATTGTGCGCCGTGATCGAACGAGACGTCGTCAATCCTGCGTGTCGCCATCCGACCGCCGACGCCTCTGCTTTCTTCGAAGACGATCACGTCTGCAATTTTCTGCAGTGACCTAACAATAGTCAGCCCCGCAATACCCGCCCCTATAACCCCAACTCGCAGCCGTTCCGCCATTCGAGTTACGCCTCCCATTTCTGCTGCTGCCTCGCGTCACCGTATTTGCTGCCGGTTCGCTCCGCAGACGTCAGGCTTCACAGCCTTCGCAATTGCCCTTGCGCGATCAGCCGATCGACGAAGCCGCGCTCGGCGTCGAACGGATGCCCATCCCATCCCTGATGCGAGAAGCCAGCGAGTAAAACCTGATCGCCAGACGCTGCAACCTCGCCGATCACTTAGGCTATAGTGATTAATCCAGAGCTCGGCACAATGTACGCGCCCGGCATGAGCCCTCGCAGCTCCAAATCCAAGAGATCATGATATCGGCGTGGAATCACCGCAAAGCTTTTGCCGGTGTTAGTGGCGAAGCTTGCAAAGCTCTCAGTATAATCGTCACAAAAATCGTTGAGCTCGGGATATTGTATCGCGAAGACCGGCATGAGTTCGGCAAACCTTGAAGTCTCGCTCATTGCGGCAGCAGGACGGCCAGTATTGCAGACCGCGACGATATCCGTTCGACGGCCGCCCTCGCCGACCGAGCGACAGCCATTGAAGCGAACGACAAGATCACTGCCGTCAATTGCACGCGCTTCACCGCGCGAAAATGAACCGTTGCCAACTATCACGATTGTTCGCGCCATCTCTCTGCTCCACGGTAACTGCATGCTTACGAGGCAATCGCGAAACAGATCAAAAAATTGGAACCTAATGCGCTGGAAATTTGATCCGACCGATGGGTGGCGTCGTACCATCTGGGTTGTCATAACGAAGGACATTTCTAATGGACGCAACCGCCAACGATACCGACTTTCTAGCGGCCGCGGAAATACCAACTCAGGAGGAAGCCGAGGCCGCCGTGCGGACCTTGATCCGCTGGTCTGGCGACGACCCGTCCCGTGAAGGTCTCCTCGATACCCCGGCGCGTGTCGCCAAAGCTTATCGGGAACTTTTCGCCGGCTATGACACAGCGCCGGAAGACGTTTTGGCGAGGATCTTTTCCGATGTCGCCGGTTACGGCGACATGGTGGTCGTCAAGGACATCACATTCCATTCGCATTGCGAGCATCACATGGTGCCGTTTCATGGTGTTGCCCATATCGCGTATTTCCCTGATGGCGGCGTCCTTGGACTTTCAAAAATGGCACGAGTCGTGGACCTTTATGCCCGTCGGCTGCAGACGCAGGAAACAATGACGTCGCAGATTGCAAAAGCCCTCGACGAGAGCCTTCGACCAAAAGGCGTGGCCGTCATGATTGAAGCGGAGCACATGTGCATGGCGATGCGCGGCATTCAAAAGCAGGGTGCCAAAACCATAACTACGACATTCATGGGCCAGTTTGAAGGCTCTGCGCAGGATCAGTCGCGCTTCATGATGCTGGTGTGCGGCTGATTGTCCGAGCTGGAACCATCCGATTTGCAGGGAGTACGTTCAATGGCGGGGAAGCTGGTGACATCGTTAGACCCCGGATACTCGGCCCTCGGGTCCAGTGGCGGCATCGGCCATGCGATCGCCAATTGCTTGGAAGCCGATCCCAATTGTTCAAACACGGTTCAGGTTTTGCGCCGTGATGATCAGCTTGGCATCACTGACGAAGAATCCGTCCATCGCGCAGCCGATCGGTTTCAATCAACGTCGTTCGATTTGATTGTGTGCGCGACGGGAGCTCTCACCATAGATGATGCCGAGCCGGAGAAGTCGATCGGACAGATTTCGCAAAACCGCCATGATGAACCAGTTTGCCGTCAATGCCATTGGACCGGCATTGTTACTGAAGTACTTCGTTCCGTTGCTCGCCAGGAAGAAACGGGTGATCTTCGCATTCCTGTCGGCGCGCGTCGGGTCGATCGGCGACAATCAGCTCGGCGGCTGGATTTCTTATCGATCCTCCAAGGCCGCGCTGAACCAGATCGTCCACACTGCCGCGATCGAAGTGTCCAGGGCAAATCCCGCATCGGTGGTCGTCGCAATGCATCCAGGCAGTGTTGCCACATCCCTGTCGGATGGATTTTCCTCCGGTCACGAAAGGTCGGAGCAAGACGACGCCGCGCGATCCGTTCTTCAGGCGCTTGACGCGCTAGAGCCCGCAAATACCGGCGGCTTCTTCGCATATGACGGGAGCTCAATCGTTTGGCATCAGACATCGCAAATGCTTCGCTGGTGACCAGAACCTGATTAGACCTTGCAAGAGGCTTCGTTGAAACGTGCTCGCAACCTGATCTTTGTGCTTGGCGATCAGCTATCGCTCTCGCTGTCCAGCTTCGATGATGCTGACCCGAAGCACGACGTCATCGTTATGTGCGAGGTCATGGAGGAGGCCTCATATGTCCATCACCATAAACTGAAAATCGCGCTGATTTTCTCTGCGATGCGCCACTTCGCAGCAGAACTCCAGGATCGAGGCTTCTATGTCCGTTACACAAAGCTCGACGATCCCGACAATTCCGGTTCCTTCACCGGTGAACTCAAACGAGCTGTTGAGACTTTACGACCGCGACGTATTGTCATCACCGAGGCCTCCGAGTGGCGAGTCCTTGAGGAAATGGGAAAATGGCACGAAACCATCGGTGTCTCGGTCGAAATACGAACAGATGGCCGTTACCTCTGTTCGAAAGCCGAATTTCAAGATTGGGCACGGGACCGCCGATCCCTGACGATGGAATATTTCTACCGGGATATGCGGCGCCGGACCCGACTCCTAATGAGCGGAACCGACCCGGAAGGCGGCCGATGGAACTTCGACGCTGAAAACCGCAAGCCGGCGAAGCCCGATCTTCTTCGGCCGCGGCATCCACTCTACCGTCCCGATAAGACGACCACGGAGGTGCTTGGGCTTGTCGAACGGACATTTCCGAAAAATATGGGGTCGACCGCAAATTTTTCATTTGCGGTAACGCGCGCCGACGCCGAAGGGGCGGCGCGGACTTTTATGAAAGAGTTCCTGCCGAATTTCGGTGAGTCACAGGATGCGATGCTGAGTGAGGATCCCTTTCTCAATCACGCGCTCTTATCGTTTTACATCAATATCGGTCTGCTCGATCCTTTGAATCTTTGCCGTCAGGCGGAACGAGCCTACATCGAGGGCGACGCTCCACTCAACGCCGTGGAAGGTTTTATTCGGCAAATCATCGGATGGCGCGAGTTTATCCGTGGTATCTACTGGTTGAAGATGCCGGGATACGAAAAGAGCAACGTCTTCGAGGCGCACAGACCGCTTCCCGAGTTTTTTTGGACCGGCGATACCGACATGGCCTGTGTTTCGGATGTGATCACAAAGACGATCACCCACGCCTACGCCCATCATATCCAGCGCCTGATGGTGGTCGGCAATTTCTCGATGCTCGCGGGGCTCAATCCGTTTGAAGTGCATCAATGGTATCTCTCGGTTTATGCGGACGCCTTCGAATGGGTTGAGTTACCCAACGTCATCGGCATGAGCCAATTCGCCGATGGCGGCTTCATGGCGTCCAAGCCATATGCGGCCAGTGGCGCCTACATTTCCCGGATGTCTGATTACTGCAATGGCTGCCGATACAAGGTCGCCAAAAAGATCGGCGACGATGCCTGTCCGTTCAACTCGCTCTATTGGGACTTCATGGATCGTAATGCGGCGGGATTGTCTAAGAACCATCGCCTCTCACAGGTCTTGTCCACATGGCGGCGAATGGATGAGGACAAAAGGCACACCTACCGCCAGAGCGCTGCAGCTTTTCTAAAAAAGCTGGATAATCGAGAGCGTGTTTAATTTCTCCCGAAAGCGCACAGGAAGGGCTGGCACCACGTGACGAAGATGGTCAAAAAATCCGATCTGCGGAGAAAAATCTGTTACGCCTGTGGGTTGCCTTTCGCTTGGCGACGAAAGTGGGCAAAGAACTGGGGCGATGTGAAGTTCTGTTCGGATCGCTGCCGGCGTTCGAAAGCGGCCAAAATTTGAGGAGTTTGTCTTCCTGTACCGGGGTAAGCGAGTGTTAGCCGCAAATCACCTGAGGGTTGAACCGCGCCCCGCCCGGCAGCGTAACAGCTCTAGTTCGAAATCTGAGACAAACATGCTAACCTTGAAAGAAACGCCACCTGAGCAAACAGAGTTTCGTAAGCCGCGATCACGCGCTGCAACGACTGGAGGAATTCCTGCCTGCAGCGGGCTCGCAATACGCTCGATTGCGGAACTTCGATCGGGGCACCGGGCAGCATGTGCATGTTTCGCGGCTGTTGGCAGCACTGCGGCGTCGGGTCGTCTGTGAAGCCGAGGTGATCGCGGCAGTCGTGGCGCGGCACGGGATCGTCCAAGCTGAAAAATTCATCAGTGAGATTTTCTGGCGGACATACTGGAAGGGCTGGCTGGAGCAGCGGCCGGCGGTGTGGACGGGCTACATGAATGAGCTGGACAGAGCGCACGCTCGATCATGATTATGGTATGTGCCAGATGCATGACGCCGCCTGCGAGGGCCTCAGCGGAATTGACTGCTTCGATGCCTGGGTCGTGGAACTGAGAGACATCGGTTATCTTCACAACTGGGCCAGGATGCAATTCGCCTTGATCTGGACGTTTACGCTTGGTCTACCCTGGGAGCTGGGCGCCGCCTTCATGTTCAGCCATCTTGTCGATGTTAACCCGGCGTCCATCACCTTGTCCTGGCGCTGGGTCGCGGGACTGCACACGAAAGGCAAGGCCCATCTTGCCGATGCTGACCGCATCCGCGCTATGACCAACGGCCGGTTATCTCCCGAGGGTATCGCGCGGAAGGCAGTCATTCCAGCTGACGGCATCATCGTGCCACCACCCCCTCCGGTTCGAGATTTTACGCGCTCGGATAAAGCGCAAGCGGCCATGGTGCTGATAACCATCGAGGATCTCTCGCTCGAAACACTGCCTGAAATGCATGAAATTGCGATCAAGGCGATTGCGGTTTTAACAGCTGAACATGAACGGGATCGTATGGCGCTGAACGATGCGCTGAGATGGGCAGCAAACACGTGGCCGCAGGCCGCTGTTCTGGGGTCACCGGAAGAGGACGGGTTTCGAACTGCAAAAGCGCTGGGTTGCGGTCAGGTGATTACAGGCTTTTCGCCTATCGGTCCAACAGCTCGAAGGCTCGATATGCTGGGGCAAACGGCTGCCGGCCGCGGAATGCTGTTGGCAGAACACTTGCGAAGCTGGGACCAAAAGGCATGGCCCTTTTGCGCAAAGGGTTCCATGCCCTCAAACAGCGCACTCCACTTTTGATCAGTAGAATGCTATTGCCAAGGTTTGCCATCATTGCGATCAACAAGCTCACGATTACGTACGCCAAGCGCCTAATCGTGGGGTGTTCAGGTGAATATGGGGAGCCGACCACGGGCGGTGGGGCACCGAGTCCAGCGGCGGACGCACGAATGATCCTCATCATTAGACGATTCCCGATAAGAGTTGTGCTTTTCTAACGGCGCTGATCCAACGCTAGGTAAAGGAAAGGCGATCGAGTCGAACACCCTCAATTGTCTACTTGGCAGACACTTGGACTTGCAGGACGCGTCCGGCGCGGCCATCAATTGAGGCCGCAATCACCAGGAAGCGTTTCTCGTCCTCAAGGTCAGGTTCCACGATCTGACGGATGGGCCCAACAGCATTGACGATAGCCGCGCCTGCGGGATTTGTCGTAAAAGATGCTAAGGCCTGCAATGTTCCTCCGCCGTTAGGGTCCGAAGAAAGCGCCAGAATGTAGGGTGTCTTTGGGTCAAGCCCGGTCACGGATGCCTGCAGGACTTGAGTAAGGCCCTGGTCAAAAAGGCTGACGCTTGTTTTGGCTTTATTTCCTACGTCGACTGAGACAAGCTCTAGATGCGCAGCCTCGCCGGCTTTGCCAAGGGCTGTCAGATTCTGCGTCCCATTTCCGACTGGGACTGCGTTCGGCACGTATATTACAGCCTGAGGCGCTTGTCCTATTGGGATGTTCGCGATGACCTTGTTGTCAGCGGTGTCTATCACAGCGAACTGATCTGCGTTTTCCAGACCAACGTAGACGCGACTTCCGTCACCAGACGGCCAGATGCCGTGGGGTAGGAAGCCAACCGGAATGGTTGCTACCAGCTCAAAATTGTCAGTGCGGTATACTTTCACCTCGTTGGCACCTCCAACCGTGACATAGGCGAATGTGCCATTTTTATTCACGACAATGTTGACATGATTGGTAATGGGCCCCGTATCAATTGTCTCGATCAAATTGAAAGGTGGCTGCGCGTTGAACACCTGGGTCTTTCCAATATCCTTCAAAGTAAACCAGACCTGCTTTCCATCTGGCGATGCAGCTATGTTTGGGCAGAACGGACTTGCCTGCTTGACGCGTCCCACGATTTGATAATTGGCAACGGTCACTATAACGGTCTCGGGATTGAAAGACGAACAGATGTAGCCGTACTTGCCGTCCGGCGAGAATATCTGCATCCCGGGACCCGGCGGCACCTTGATGCGTGTCCTTTCTTTAAAACTCGCGACGTCGATAACGGACACATAATCCTCGCCTCGAACGGTCACCCAGACTTCTTCGCCGTTAGGCGTGAAGAATGCCTCATGTGGAGACCGACCGACGTAAGTTGTGTGCTTCACCGCGTTGGTAGCGGTGTCGATGAACGATACGGAGTTCGAGCCAATAGAGACAACGGCCAAGGTCTTCTTATCAGGCGAGAAACCCATCCCGTGGACCAGGACTTGGCCTTTATAAAGCGGACTAAGATTACCGGGCTGCGGATCGCCCAGCTTGATCACTCCAAGAAGCTTGTTAGCAGAAGGGTCAACTACCGATACCGTGTTAGAAAATTGTTCAGCAGCGTAAGCCCGATCACGACTGCTGACCGCAATGTCAGGGTCGGAAGCTGCAAATGGGACTTGCCCGGCCCAAGAGCAAATTGGAGTAAGCGCGGCGAATACGATGATGGTTGACTTCATGCACATAAAAACCTCCCTGTCGCTTCCAAAGTTGCACACAAGCTGGTAAAATGCTCATGACGAAACGTACTCAATCACCTCGCTCCGAGCGGGGGAGCCGGTGGCGGCACGTCTCCAACCGCCCTCTTCATCGAGACAATCTCTTGTCCCTGAGTAACTATGATTTCTTGAGCTAACCGCCTCAGCGGTTCATTCTTCCCGAACCGCAGATACACTAAAGCCATATCTATTGCGCCTTGATGATGTGGTGCCATCATTGCGACGAAGTCACGATCCACATCGCCCGTATGACGCACGGCCATCTGCGCCATCATCTTTTCCATCGCAGCATTCGTTTCATCGAGCCAACCGTTGACCGCCACTGAGTCCTGAGTAGTGGGCTCCCTTTTATGGTGGTGCTCACCTGCAAAAGACCACGATGTCCACACCACGGTAGCTGCTAGGAATACTTTTGAATTTGACATATCGAGATTCCCTTTGCGGTGAGGCCGCCATTGTCCCAGCGAGGAAGCCTAATCGCTTTTTGTGTGAACTTCCCGCCCTCGCCGGTTAGAAATAATCGGTTCGGCTATTCGGACTTTTCGATGATCTCTACGACCGTGTCTGGGTGCGATATCATAATCACATGCGAACCGCCCTTTATGACTACGGCCTCTTTGGATCCGGCCCTCTTCGCCATCCAAGCATGCGCTTCGGCCGGAATGTTCTTGTCGGCGTCTCCGTAAATGAACCTGGAAGGAATATTTTTCCAGCTCGCAACTGTAGATGCCTCTGACACAGCGACGTCTGTCACAGGCCGTTGCGCTGCGCCATAACGGCAGCGCCGGCTTTTGGCACATCGGCAGCAAACTGTTGAGCGTCTTGCTTGATGTAAAAATCGCTTGTCTTACCATCGAGTTTGATAGGCGCGGCTAGAGTGGGCGGCAAAAACGTGCTACCAGGAAATCGATTAGTTAACGAAGAGCAGTCGCGCCTATATCTGGTGCGAAAGCAGCGACAAAGACAAGAGACCTCACCTTTGCATTGCCCGCAGCTACTTCATTGATGACAGAACCCCCGTAAGAATGTCCGACAAGAATGACGTCTCCCGGCAAAGAGTCGACGATCTTGCGAACGTACGCACCGTCACCTGTGACACTCCTCAGCGGATTAGATGCAGCAGCAACTGGATATCCATCTTGCTCCAGCTTCGCGATCACCTTACTCCAGCTTGACGAATCCGCGAAGGCACCGTGTACTAGGACCACTGTCGGTTTTTCTTGTGAGTGAGCGATGTTCACCCCAACAATAGCGATAGCTGCGAGTGTGATAAGTGCCTTGATTACCATATCCTTCCTCCTTATGATCAGACATTTGTACGCACGCTGTATCAAATGGATCATCTACATTGTGGGAAGTGAACAGCGGTGCAACCGGCCGAGGCCGATTGCGGACCTTGTGTCGCGAAGCGTATTTCGAACAAAAGGCCGTAACCAGTTCCTTGTGAATCTCCAGAGGGCTTTCCGGAATATCCGTCTCAATGGTGGCGTTGCGCACCAAAGAACCGACTAAGCCGTTGAGGCCGTCTTCGACAACCCCATCAAATGCAGAGCGCACCGGCCATATACAGAAAATCTGCCACAGATCGGCGACGTTGCCAGTCGCTTGTCTCTCGCTGATAGACGCCTTCACGCTGTCGCCAGCTTCAGTATTTTCGCCATTCTGGCCCCTATACGCAGCTTGCTCTCGCCGACCAACGACGCCTACATCAGCTGGTGGTGGCAAAAGTGCCTGTCAACGAAATGGCCCGTCAGCTTGGCCGCCATCGTTCGACGATTTACCCCGAGATCAAGCGCAACACGTTTCGCCATCGTGAACTGCCGGACTACGACGGCTACTACAGCACGGTAGCTCACGATATCTCTAAGGACCGGGGACACCGGCTGAGAAAGCTGCGGCGGCACCCGAATTTACGCACGGAGATCATCAGCCAGTTGGAGGCACGCTGGTCTCCGGAGCAGATCGCCGGGCGCCTGTTGTTGGAGGGGCGCAGCCTCGTCGCATGCGTCGGCGACGTCACCTTGCAGGTTGATTTCCGAAAGCATCGTGCGGCTTTGATCCCCAACTGCGCCGTGCAAGTGCTAGCGAGTATCGAGCGGTAAAAGAACAATTGCCAGTGAGAAGCCGAAGGGGAATGTTATCACCCGAAGGGTAGGAAGGGAGGGAAACTTCATTTCTTGACCTCTATTTCTGTTAGGTGCCGCGACGTCGCTCCAGCTTTGACGCCAGATGCCAGCTTCAACAATTTCATCAATTGTTTCGAGTTCATTGCGCGTGGCGGCATAATGGGCTGGGCGGCCGAAGCCGCCGCCCTGCCCAAGTCTTCATCATGCGGCACCAGGCCGATTGATCGTCAGGAAGTGACGGACAACAGGTTTCTCGGGACCGACATGGTAGGCCAGCACCTTGCCCTGCAGGTCGGCGTCGGCGTTGGAGACCCGCTTGTGCTGGCGAAGATGTTCAGCCCAGGATTCCACCATGAACCATTCGACGATCTTTTCCGGGTCAGCCGAGTCCTCGGTGACACCCCAGCCATAGGCACCATCGCGGCGGCGTTCGTTGGAAAGATGATCGATGGCGTGCAGGAATGCGCTGCGGTGCTGCTTCTCGACCTTGTACTCGATCAGGATCAGAACCGGACCACGGTCATGGGCAACGGGTTCCGCAACAAGCGGCTCAGGCCAGTGATTGGACGGCACCATGTCGGCATCGCCTGCAGGAAGCTTCACGCGGTGCATGATGAACCCGGCCACAAGCAGTCCGGCGGCTCCGATGAGCAGGGTCGATTGGATGCCGACAGCCTCGCCGACCGCGCCCCAACCAAGGCTCCCGGCAGTCATCGCACCATTGAAGACGGTGAGGTAGACGGCGAGGCCGCGACCACGCACCCAGTTCGGAAGAACAGCCTGGGCCGCGCCGTTGAGCGTTGTCAGAGCAGTGATCCATGCCGCACCGAGGAACAGAAGAACGATGATGGCAACGATCTTCGGCGGGGCGAGTGACAGGACACCCATAACCGCAGCGGTGATCAGCGCGGCACCGAGAAGCAGGCCGTCGGAACTCAGGCGTTCGCGCAGCTTCGGCATGACCAAAGCGCCACCAATCGCGCCTGCACCGACTGCACCGAGCAGGATGCCGTAGAAGCTGGCATCACCACCCAGCAACTGCCGGGCCACGAGCGGAAGGAGCGCCCACACGGCGCTGGCGAAGGCGAAGAAGATCGAGGCGCGCAGGAGGACGACGTGGAGCGGTTTGCTCGAGCGGGTGTAGCGAAGCCCGGCCCGGAAGGCACCGAAGAAGTTCTCCTGCAGCGCGTCGTTTGCATTCTTCGCCCGTGGCCACCAGACCAGAGCTGCGATCACCACGGCGTAGCTTGCGACATCGGCGCCGTAGGTGATCCCCGCTCCAAAGGCTGCGAGAAGCAGGCCGCCCGCGGCAGGCCCGATGGAGCGGGCAATGTTGATGCCAAGCGAGTTCAGCGCCACGGCGCTCTTGACATCCTCGCGCTTCACCAGTTCCGGAACGATGGCCTGCCAGGTCGGACCCATGAGCGCCGCACCGATCCCGCCGAGGAAGGTCAGACCGATCAGCGCGCTGACCGACAGCATGCCCGTCTGGGACAGGATCATGAGCGAGATGCTGACGGATGCCAGCAGGAGCTGGACGGCGATCAGGAACTTGCGGCGATCGAGGATGTCGGTGAGAACGCCCGCAGGAATGGCAAGCAGGAAGATCGGCAGGGTTCCGGCCGCCTGGACCATGGCGACCGCGGCCGGCGATGCCGAAAGATCCGTCATCAGCCAGGAGCTTGCGACGTCGCGCATGAAGCTTCCGGTATTGCCAAGGACGGTGGCGATCCAGAGAACCGCAAATACAGGCTGTGCGAGTGGCGCGAAGGTTCCGCCGGATGCTTTTGCCGCGCTCATTTGCCTGCTCCCTTTGTGAGGTCGAATGCGGCGACGAAGAGGAATGCGCCAGCGAGGCCAACATGTTCAAAGAACGCGTTGGTCGCCATCATACGGTCCATGCCGGGAGCCATTTCCCAGAAGCGGAGGGCGATGAAGGTCGCGAGAAGTGTGAAGCCAGCCAGCGCCAGGGCGCCTGCCCAACGCAGAACGCCCGAGACCACCATGGCTGAAGCCGCCAGTTCGAACACGATGACGGCGACTGCGAAGAAGGCGGCTGGGTGGAGACCGAAGTGGTCCATTTCGGCCAGTGCGCCGTTGAAATCGAAGATCTTGGTGAGCGGACCCTGGATGTAGGCGGCGCAGAGCGCAAGCAGCGACACGGTTCGCGTGACCGGAGAGGCGACGATGCGTGCCAGACTGCTCCGGACTGGATTCGACATAGGGGATTGGTGGGTCATATCTGCTCCTGCGTTCGCCGATCTGTTCGAGCGGCTGCGTTTGATGGAGCGATATTGGCTGGTTAACATCTTACCAACAATTGCAGCAATCGTTTCGATTTAATTGCTGTTTTTGAAATTATCCGATGGGTCGCTCGGGCGGCGGCGTGGCCGCCCGAGCGCAAAGCTGAGTTTAGACCGCCCAGCAGGAGCAGCCGAGCGCGCCGAAGAATCCCTTGAGGTCGGCGATCGGAAGCTTGGATGTCCAAGCTCCAACATGGTCATGGCCATGCACGCCGCAATTGCTGGCACATCCGCATGTGGAGATCGCCGTGCGGCGCAATGAGCGAGCGCCTGCGCCTTCAGGTTCGCCCCACGCCGCGTAACCGCCGAACTTGCGTACGGGAGACCAGTCGGGCATCGCTGGCGGGATGTCGTTCTCGTCGAGCGTCTTAAAGTCGCCCGCGCCATAGACGATCTTGCCGCCGACCATGGTCAGTTCCGAGGTGAGGAACGAAATCTCGTCCTCGGAGCAGGAGAAGAAGTCCTTGTTCGGCACCACGAGGTCGGCAAACTGGCCCTTCTCGATACGGCCCTTCTTACCTTCTTCGTTCGAGAACCATGTGACCTTTTCGGTCCACATGCGCAGCGCGGTCTCGCGATCGAGGCAGTTTGCACGCGGGTAGAGCTGCATTCCGCCGACTGTCTTGCCGGTCACCATCCAGGAGAGCGAGACCCACGGATTGTACGAAGCGACGCGGGTGGCATCCGTCCCTGCCGAGACATTCACACCCTTGTCGAGCATGCGCTTAATCGGCGGCGTGGCTTCCGCCACTCCATGGCCGTAGCGCTCAACGAAATATTCGCCCTGATAGGCCATGCGGTGCTGAGTGGCGATGCCGCCGCCGAGTGCGGCGATGCGGTCGATCGAGCGATCCGAGATGGTTTCGGCATGGTCGAAGAACCAGTTCAGTCCTTCGAGCGGAATGTCCCTGTTGACCTTCTCGAACACATCGAGGGCGCGGGAGATGGTCTCGTCATAGGTGGCGTGGAGACGCCAGGGCCAGCGGTTTTCCGCCAGTACGTGGACGACCTCTTCCAGCTCGCCTTCCATTTCCGGAGCCATCTCTGGACGGGGCTGGCGGAAATCCTCGAAGTCGGCAGCCGAGAAGACCAGCATCTCACCGGCACCGTTGTGACGGAAGTAGTCGTTGCCCTGCTTGTATTTGACCGACCGCGTCCAGTTCAGGAAGTCCTGTTTCTCTTCCTTGGGCTTCTGGGTGAAGAGGTTGTAGGCCAGACGCACCGTCATCTGGTTCTCATCGGAGAGCTTCTGGATGACCGCGTAGTCGTCCGGATAGTTCTGGAAGCCCCCGCCCGCATCGATCACGCCTGTCACGCCGAGGCGGTTCAGTTCGCGCATGAAGTGACGGGTCGAGTTGACCTGGTAGTCCAGAGGAAGCTTCGGCCCCTTGGCGAGCGTCGAGTACAGAATGCCCGCATTCGGCTTCGCGAGCAGCATGCCCGTCGGGTTTCCGTTGGCATCGCGCGTGATTTCGCCGCCGGGTGGGTTCGCCGTATCGCGGGTGTAGCCGACGGCGCGCAGGGCCGCGCCATTCAGGAGTGCCCGGTCGTAGAGATGCAACAGGAAGACGGGGGTATCGGGAGCGATCGCATTGATCTCCTCTATCGTCGGCAGGCGCTTTTCGGCGAACTGATGTTCAGTGAACCCCCCGACGACGCGAACCCATTGCGGCGCGGGCGTGATCGCCACCTGGCGCTTCAGCATGTCCATCGCATCGGCGAGCGATCGAACGCCATCCCAGCGCAGTTCCATGTTGTAGTTCAGGCCGCCGCGCACGACGTGGGTGTGGTTGTCGATCAGACCCGGCAGGACGCGCTTGCCCCTGAGGTCGACGATCTTCGTGCTGGCACCAGCCAGCGCCATAATCTCGCTGTCGGATCCGACTTCGAGAAACAGGCCGTCCTTGATGGCGATCGCCGTGGCGTTCGGATTGGTCCGGTCGAGGGTCGTCACGCGACCGTTGTGGAGGATCAGGTCGGGATGCATGGTGTCTACTCCGGTCTGGTTTGGATCGGCGGCTTTCGCGGGGGAGAAGAGGTTCGAGAACGCCAGGCTCGACGCGCCTCCAAGAAAGGATCGACGCGTCGTCATCAGCTCCGCTCCTCCGCTTTCGCCTCCGCCTGATGGGCGAGGTCGATAAGATCGCCGCCCTTAGGCAGGTGGCCGAACACGTGCGGCTTGATCTGATGGAGCCATGAAACGGCTGCTGGCTCCTTTGTCCAAAGCGACTTCGCGAGCGGGAGGATCTGCTCGCCGACCAGAATGCCGAGAAGTCCGACCAAGGCAATGACAGGCGGAGCCGGCGAACGGACGTTCAGGAGGCTGTAGACGATGCCCACAAGCACACCTGCACCGAGAGAAAGAAGATAGATTTTCACGGGATGCCCTCCACGGTTAGAGAAAGGCCGCTCCGACGGGGTTATCGGAGCGGCCTGATCAGGCCCTTACTTGGCGGGGTTCGGGCCGATGCGCTTGCCGTGCTTGACACGTTCCTCTGCGCCGTGAACCATCGTGTAGGCGTAGTCGATGCCCATGCCGTATGCGCCGGAATGCTCCTTCACGAGGGTGGTGACAGCATCGTAGGTTTCCCTGCGAGCCCAGTCGCGCTGCCACTCGAGCAGGACCTGCTGCCAAGTGACCGGGATCACGCCTGCCTGAACCATCCGGTCCATCGCGTATTTGTGCGCGTCGGAGGACGTGCCGCCGGAAGCATCCGCGACCATGTAGATCTCATAATCTGGAACATCATGCAGGGCCGAGAGTGCGAAGGTTGTGTTGCACACTTCCGTCCACAGACCGGAGACGACGATCTTCTTGCGGCCCTCGGCGGCGTTCTTCGCCAGCGCGTCACGGACGTTCTGGTCGTCCCAGGAGTTCATCGAGGTGCGCTCGAGAATGTCGTTCTCCGGGTAGACGGCAAGTAGTTCCGGAAAGGTGTTGCCCGAGAAGGATTGCGTCTCGACCGTGGTGATCGTGGTGGGGACGTTGAAAATCTTGGCGGCCTTGGCGAGGCCGACGACATTGTTCTTCAGTACCTGGCGATCAATCGACTGGACGCCGAACGCCATCTGCGGCTGCTGGTCGATGAAGATGAGCTGGGTGTTCGCGGGGGTCAGGACTTCGAGCTTCGACATGGGTCAATTCCTCTTCGGTTGCTGTACCGCCTGTTGCGGTGTCAGAAATGGGCAGCAGCGTCGATCGGAGCGCACGGCGCTCGTTCTGCAATCCTTGAAGTGTTTGCGGATCGGTGTGGCTCCGCTCACTCGTTGTCATTGGCTGCTGAACAGAAACCTAACGCATCGGATAACCGCACGGAATTGCAATATTGATTGTGAATGAATTACGGATTTCGCAACAATTCCCACTAGGTCCACTTCCCCGTTTGGTCACGGGAAGCGCCCGCCGCTCACCCGATGCAACGGATTTTCGCGCGACATTGGAGGAAGGTCTTGTCAGATAGTCAGATGCGTAGAACAAAAGACAGGCAAATCTTGGCGTGCGCCAAGCGCTTCCATGCGCGTCACGCGGTTCGCCGCCAGATACCGGGCGTCGTGCCAACGACATTCGCGAACACGCGAGTAAAGTGGCTCTGATCCGAGAAGCCGCAGGAAATCGCCACTTCGGAGAGAGAGGCGTCCGTCTCAAGCAACAGCGTCCGTGCCCGGGTAATCCTCTCGCGCAGCAGCCATTGATAGGGTGTCACGCCCGTCGTTTCGCGGAATGCGTGGATGAAGTAACCGCGGGAAAGACTGCAAGCTTCCGCGAGCTCCGCGATCGAGACGTTGCCGTGAAGATTGTCGAGGATGAGCGCCTTGGCGACATTCTCCTGGGCGCGGGAGAGTTTGCGCGATCTCGATCCGCTTGAGACGGCACGCTCGCCGTATTGCTGGATGACGTGTGTTCCAATGGCTGCCGTCAGTTGATCGACAAACAGCCTGCTGGCCTTTTCCGGGTTTTCGAGCGCAGGTATCAGAGCGCGTGCCAGGTTGGCGAGAACGGGATCCGGATGGGCAGTGATAGTGTTCAGCGCCGATACTGTCGGGAGATCGGCTTCATCGGCGATCAGGGCAAGCGAGTCGGGAGAAATCTCGAGGAGAAGGAAATCGAAGGGAGCCGCGAGATCGGCCTTGTAGTCCTCTCCCAGGCTGCGGATGTAGACAGAGTCGTGGTCGAAGACATGCGTTGTCGCGTGGTGCTCATGGAAAATGCGGCGGGTATGGCCTGGAAGCGTCGAGACACCGACGGCAAATCCACGGTCGCTGGCGGGCGTGGAGACCTGCTGCAGGAAGGCGTCACGTGACCCCTTGCGCAAGACGGTGAGACCCGCGCCGCGAATTGTTTGGTTCCTGTAGAGCTTGTCGAACGGGCAGCCGAAGCTGTCGGTCGATTCGTTGCCGGGATTTTCCAAGGGAGTGGTGGATTTCCTCAGCAAACACGCTACCTTCCAGTTCGCCTAAGCTGTTTCTTTCCCCATCACCTCCCGGAAAGATCGAGGTACTTCTCTATCCTAATGCGGCCGGGCGCGCCACAACGGTGGATTGAACGGAAAATTGCTAACCAGCGGCCCGGAACATCCATCCGACTTTCAGGCCCTTTTCATACGAGTTCATTGTGAGTGAAGCATCGTCGGTCGCCGACAAGATAGGCGAATGGTTCCAGGCAGGCAATGCTCGCACTCTCGTGACGAGACCTTTCCGCGATACCGAGATGACGATGGCCCACGTCGTTCGCGACTACGCCGAGCATGATCCTGCAGTCGTAATCCCGGCCGACGAGGCGTTTCTCATCGTGCTCTATCTAACCGATGTCGAGCATTCGGACATCTGGCAGGATCGACCGCCATCTCCGCTTAGGATCTATCCCGAAGGATCCATCTGTCTCGTCAACCTGGAAAATGGCGCTGCGATCGCCGTCCGCGGACATTTCGAAGCACTCGTGATCCATCTCCCACGCAAGCATCTGGCCGAGCTTGCGGAGCAGACGGGTGAATCCCCTGTCGACGATCTGGCTGTCTGTCGTGGCATCGACGATCCGACCGTGCGGGACATCGGCGCGGCACTACTTCCCCTGATTGGCGAGTATGAGGTGGACCAGTCGCTCGTCGCACATATCGCACTCGCCCTGAACGCCCACATCGCCCATTGCTATGGCCGTTCGAGCAGGACGCACTGAACGCGCCGCAATCACAGTGGTTCGCGGCGCTCGAGGTCCTCATGGCACGAAAGAGCGCGTCAGGCTGCCAGCGGCACGAGGTTGGCCTGGATCTGATCCCGGTAGTCCTCGTATCGGCTCGGGAGCTTGAGAACTTCTCCGAGATGCGCGGTGTCCTCGTCACGGTTGAACCCAGGCTCGTTGGTGGCGACCTCGAACAGGATACCGCCCGGCGTGCGGAAGTAGATGGCCCAGAAGTAGTCGCGGTCGATGACGGGTGTGACTTGATAGCCCGTGTCCATCAGCGCTTTGCGCACATCGAGCTGCTTCTCGCGGTTGTCGACGGCAAACGCAATGTGGTGAACTGATCCCGCCCCCTGACGCGCAAAGGGCGTTTTCGGCAGGGATGCAAGATCAATCGTGTCCGCTCCGTTTCCGTTTGGAATGATGAAGCGAGTCACGTCGCCGTCCTTTTCGGCGCGCTGGTACCCCATGAAGCCAAGCAGCTCTTCCGTCGCAGCCGTATCGTGCAGGCTGAAGCGAGCGCCGGCGAAACCGCGGATGGCCGCATCGTCGGGAATTCCACCCGCCCGCCATGGCGAGCGGTTGTCGTCGGCGGTCTCGATTAGCGCAAGACCGTCGCCATCCGGGCCCATGAAGCGAAGACGGTTGGCACCGAAGACAGTATCCGTTTCCAGACCGTCGACACCTTGAGCCGCGAAGCGATCCTGCCAGAACTTCAGCGAGCCCTTTGGAACCGAGAACTGCGTCTCACCGACCTCACCCACGCCCGCACGACCAAGCATCATGTTCGGGAATGGGAAGTAGGTCATCACCGTGCCTGCGGAACCATTCTCGTCACCGTAGTACAGGTGGTAGACGCTCGGATCGTCGAAGTTGACAGTCTGCTTGACGCGCCGCAGGCCCAGCGTGTCGGTGAAGAAGCGATTGTTCTGCCGCGCGTCCGATGCCAGCGAAGTCACATGGTGAAGTCCCCTGATGTCCTGGATCATGTCTGTGCCTTTCAATCAGCGCTGGTGTTCAAGTGTTGATATGAATGTACACCCGTTGATCACAGCGCGGAATTGCAATATTCATTGTGATTGAATTGCTAAATTTGAAACAATGATATGAACGACTACAAAGCCCTTCGAACTTTCCTCCTTGCCGCCGAGAAGCGGAACTTCGCGCAGGTAGCCCGCGAACTGGACATGACACCCGCAGCCGTAACGCGTGCCATCGCCGCGCTCGAGGCAGAACTCGGCGTACAGCTCTTTGTGCGCACCACGAGGCAGGTTTCTTTGACGACCGATGGCGCGATCTTTGCCGCGCAGATCCAGCCCGCGGTGAAGACGCTCGAAGACGCGCGGTGCGAGATGATGAACGCGCACAAGGCCGATGAGGGACGGCTTCGGATCAGTGCGCCAACGTGGTTCGGCAAGACCGTGCTCCCGCCGATCCTTTCAGGATTCAAGGAGCGCTATCCGAAGATGAGCTTCGAGATCTCGCTGTCCGATGGATTGGTGAACATCGTCGACGACGACTACGATCTGGCGATCCGCATCTCGTCGCAGCCTTCGGACAAGTTCACGATCTGGAGGAAGATCCGGGTGGTGACGCGCATCCTGGTCGCCGCTCCCGGAAGCAGATTCGCCGACATGCAGCACCCAAACGAACTGAAGCCCGATGACTGCCTCGCGTACAGCGGCGAAAGCCGGCGTGAGAACTGGGTGCTGTCCGACGGCGGGTCAAGCATCACGATTTCGGCAGGTCGAGCCTTCAGCGCCAACAGCGGAGAGGTTCTGGCGGACATGGCCGCCGACGGCGCGGGTGTCGCGCTGCTTCCAGGATTCAACATCGCCGATCACATCAGTAGCGGTCGCCTTGTCCACGTCTTCAAGGGATGGGCGCCGCCGAACCTGTGGCTGACGCTGTTCTACCCGCCCTACCAAGCCCTCCCGCCAAGGATTGCGTCATTCTCCAAGTTCTTCGAGGATCAGGTCGCGGCAAAGATGGTCATGTTGGACTGACGCACGCACATGCCCGTCACCATGATCTGGCACACGCCTTTCAGCTTCGATCATGCTGTTGGAATGCTCTAAGCCTAGCTGCGACTATTTGCTGTAGCTGCCACAGGTTTCGATCATAGATTTTGCGATCCGCCAGATCTGAAACCGTCCGATGCAGGTACTCCGCGCAAGATCCGGCAGGTCCACATGCCTGGGCGATCAACCCTGCCGCCTCTTCGAGCGGGATCTTCTCCGTGAGCGGAGATTGCCTGCCGCTCGCCCAGAACGTGAGCGCGCGCCGCACACCCGTCGGTGTCTTGACCGCAACCCAACGCACCATATCGCACACTTCGGCATACCGAATCTCTCGCGCCAGAAGAGTACGCAGATTCTCCCTCTTGGTAGTGCACGGAAGCTTGAGGACAAGACCCGAACAGCTTCCTCCTGGCCGAAGCGCGAGCATGAGACCGGGCGCGTCGGAGGTGGCCCTGAGCCGCTCAATCCTCAACGAGAACGCACGGTGCCAGCCGTAAGCGACCGCCTCTTCGCTGGCGGCCACCTCGAAACCCGGATTCCACATCAAGGATCCGTACGCGAACACCCATATCTCCTCGTCATCAGCCTCTTCCTCAACCCTGCTGACGAGGTCGTCGAGCTGCTCGGGCGAGATCGGGTTCCAATTGGGTTCCGGTCCCTCGTCTTCGACAATTCTGATGGTCGTGGCGACGAGGTCGGGGGTGAGTTCCATGGTAGCAGGTGCGGGCGCCTTGGCGGCCGGTGTTTTTGGCATCGTGTGAACCGTTTCAACGGGTTTGCCGCCGGAGGCCCATCGTCTCCGGCGCTTCATGGAGTAGCTGCCGCCCGATCAATCAGCGGAACGGTTGATGATTGCCCGGAAAGTGATTTCGACGATCTGTTCGGGGAAAGCCAGCGCCGAAACCCCGATTAGGTTGCTGGCGCACTGAGGTACATCCGTACCGTACATTTCCTTGCGGACCTTGGATCCAGCCGCAAACGCGCTAGGAACATCAAGCACGTACAGTGTCTCTTCAATGACATCGTCGAGGGTCGCACCATATCTGGCGAGCAGAGTCTTTGCGTTGATGTAGGTCTGGCGGATCTGGCTCTCCATCTGCGAGAAGTCCGCAGGCCGCTTATCCTCATCGAGTTCCGCCGGAGCGACAAGATTGCCGTTGCCATCGTGGCTCAACTGGCCCGAGACATAGATCGTGTCCTTGACCTGCACGGCTTGAACGTATCCGAAGGCGCGCTCCCAGGCGACGCCATGGTTCTCTACTTTCTTGGACGGGTTGCTGTTCGTCATCGTAGATTCCTTTCATCGAATGATGGCGCGCCGAGTGGGCACTCGTGGTTCATGGAGGCGACGGATGCGTGGGAGGCCGCACCCGCCGCCGGACCGATCAGGCCTTCACGAAGGCCAGGAGATCGGCATTCAGGACATCGGCGTTGACGGTCAGCATGCCGTGCGAGAAGCCGGGATAGGTCTTGAGCGTGCCATTCTTCAGGAGCTTGGAAGACTTCAGTGCGGAGTCTGCGATCGGCACGATCTGGTCGTCTTCGCCATGCAGGACGAGGGCTGGAACCGTGATTGCCTTCAGATCTTCCGTCTGGTCAGTTTCAGAGAACGCCTTGATGCCGTCGTAATGCGCCTTCGCGCCGCCCATCATGCCCTGGCGCCACCAATTCTGGATCACGCCTTCCTGGACTGTCGCGCCATCCCGATTGAAACCGTAGAAGGGACCAGCCGGAACATCACGGAAGAACTGCGCGCGGTTGGCGGCAAGCGCCGAGCGGAAACCGTCGAAGACTTCCATCGGCAGACCTTCAGGATTCGCTTCAGTCTTGAGCATCAGTGGAGGTACGGCGGAAACGAGAACCGCCTTGGCGACGCGGCCGGCTGGCTGGCCGTGCTTGGCGACGTAGCGAGCGACTTCACCGCCGCCGGTGGAGTGACCGATGTGGACGGCATTCTTAAGGTCGAGCGCTTCGACCACGGCGAAGGCATCCGCGGCGTAGTGATCCATATCATGGCCCTCGGAAACCTGAGCGGAACGTCCGTGACCACGGCGATCGTGCGCAACGACGCGATAACCCTTCGACAGGAAGAACAGCATCTGGGCATCCCAGTCGTCCGACGACAGCGGCCAGCCGTGGTGGAAGACGATCGGCTGCGCGTCCTTCGGACCCCAGTCCTTGTAGAATATTTCGGCGCCGTCCTTGGTGGTTAAATATGCCATTGTCTTGGTTCCTTCGGTTGAGCTGGATGCTGATGCAGCCTCGGCTGCAAGATTGAGAGACGGTGAAATCGCCATGGCTGCGACGGCGGCACCGGCGGAAAGGAGTGCGCTCCTGCGCGTCATGGAAGAAAAGGTCTGCGTCATTCTCGGCTACCTGCGGCTTCTTCGTTGAGGCATCAGGCGACGCTGAGTTCGTCTGACGGGCGGATAGTGCCGCAAGCGTAGGGCGCTCACAATTGCGCCAGTTGTTTCGATTTTATTGCGGAATCTGAAATGGTGACGGTGGTCGACGGTCCCGATGGCTCCTCAACATTTCGTCACGCGACGGTCCGATCAGCCCAGTTCCTGAGTGCTCAAGGAAAACGCCCTCCCCTTCGCCAGCAGCTTTAGTGGAAGTTCCGGCTTTGGACCTTGACGGTGTCGATATGGAGGTTCGGAATAAAGATATCGCGCACTTTGCTTGCTTCGGACGGTCTTATGGCATCTCCGCCCCCCGAGGAACTGTGAGCGAACTCGCCAACCCGTCCGCACTGCAGCTCAGCACGGGTCCCGGTAGCGACGATGGTAGCCCATCGCCCCTCTCGGCACCGGACAGGCCAGAAGTCGCCGCCGCAAAGTCTCAATAGTCCTCGGCGCCAAGGCTGTCGTGCAGATGCATCCTGAAGATGGCCTCACGCGCGCTCTGTTCTGGAAGCGAGATCTCGACGTGACGGTCAAGCCATCCTGCCTGCAGGATCGCAGCATCGACCATCTTGGGATGATTGCAGGCAGCGACGACGATAACACCCTCCCTGCCGTCGATGCTGTCGAGTTACTCTAGGAGGCCATTGATCGCCTTGATGTCGTAGGACGCATTGCTACCCTGAGCGCCATCCCTAGATCCGAAAGCGTCGACCTCGTCGATGAACAGGATCGCTGGCGCAGCATCCTTGCCTTGAAGCTCTTCTGCATGGCCTTCAGGAAGTCGTTGAGATATCCCTTCGCCTGCCGCTTGGCGTACGAAGTGGCGATCAGCTTGACATGGCATGAGGCGGCGAGCGCGCGGGCGAACATTGTCTTGCCCGTCCCTGGCGGACCCGACAGCAGCATTCCCTTGTCGACGTCTTCCCAGGAGATCGTCCCCGCGCGCCAGTCGGCGAGCTCTCGCGCAAGATCGAGCCCCCACTCCTTCGCTTCGCCGTAGCCCCTCCATGTCTTCGAGGCGCACCTGCGAGAGCGCTTCGGGATCCTTGGTCTGCTTTGATGCCGAGGGTTCCTCCCGCGCCATCTTTTCAACGATTGCGAAGGCGCGCGAGATCGGCCGGCCTCGTGTCATCGCAAGCTTCAGGCGTTTCCAGTTGGATCTCGCGAGCGCCTTCGCTTGCAGATCGGTGACACCGATACCGTATGCCCACCGAACCACGCCGCGCATCAGGCGACTGTCGGGAGACGGAACGTGGACGATTGCATCGAGAGCGTGCCGGAGATCCGATGGGACGCTTCTGCCGACTTGAAGAGGATGATCGTCTTCGTGTTCTGCAGCATGTCCAACACGGAGTCGGTTGAGGATTCCGCCTTTTCGTGATCGAACGCCTTGACCTGATCCCGGAAGCGGAAATCAAGTTCCCGGTCGATCACCACGAGCGCTGCCCGCATGTAGGTGACCCTGCGATCCCAGTCGGGAACGATTAGTCCGATGGCGTAGCGAGTGGCACGCTTCAACGGTCGGATGGCGCCGCTGATGGACGCGTATGCGAGGAATTCGGGCAGCGAGAAATCGTGCCCGTCGCGAGAAATATTTTTCATTGTGTGATTCCGGATTGAAGAAGATGTCGGCTGGCGCCCGATGGCGCGTCACGTCATCCCGTATCCGGCGCACCCGCGTTTCCGGGCTGATCAGGGCTTCATCCAGATCGATCTCCAAGAATCCTCGGAGGACAAGCGAGGCCACCGTCGGCATAGGTCGCCCTTCCCTCACCCGACATGCACTCGGCGACTGTCAACGATCCCATCTCCTCGAGGCCGGCCACGAGGCGAATCGTGTCACCGAGCGGCGCTCGGTAAAAGCCGTATCGGAGAAGATCCTGCGCATTCCGGAGTCGAAAGCTGTCGGCGAATTCGATCATCGCCACGGGGCCCCATGGATTCGATCGCGCTGGATAGCCAGACCGGCGGCGATGGCTCCTCCTGGCCGACGTCGATCAGGAAGGATCCGCCCGCGACGGTCAGCACTAGGAGTCGAGCTGGTATTCGTCGTCCCCGTCACGCGGCGGCGGCGGCGCAGCTCTCCATCGAACGACATCGGGATCGAGATCGAGCAGGCATGCGAAGTCCCTCGCCTGTTGGGATCTGAATTGCGCGGCCATCGCATTTGATAGCCGCCATCGGTGTGTAGATCGTTGAAAGCGTGACCTCGCGCGGGACAGCAGCATCCCAGCGTCATTCGAGACGCTCTTCATGGCATCCCTCGAAAACGAAACGCAGAACTGGGTTTGATCCTACGAATTGAGACTCATGGAGCTTGCCGTCATGACACCTATCGTACCACCGCCGAGCTGCGGAGCATCGCTTTGGAAACTATTCCTTTGCCTGAAAATCCTCGGACAGGCTCTTGGGGCTAACTTCGTTCACTTGGGCCTCAACCTTGAAGTTCGCCATTACCCGCAGGGTCGCAAAAGTCGCGATTGAGAGAACGATGGCAGTCTCGTAGGCGCCCAATCCCACTGCTGCACCGATCGCACCGGTTGCCCATAGGCTTGCGGCCGTTGCCGTGCCGCGAATACTAGCTTTTCCGACCAGTATCGCGCCACCACCGATAAATCCGACCCCATTGATGATCCCTTCAATGATACGGGCTGTCGCTTCCGCATTTTCTTTGGTCACGGTTTCGGCCGCCTGAATGAATCCACAGGCTGCGATGGCGACAAGCGGGAAGGTACGCAGGCCGGCACTACGCTCGTTCCGTTCCCGATCCCATGCAATCGGTAGCGCAAGGATATAGGCAGCCAACAACGCGGTAAGGTTTCGCAGCAAGTCGCCTTGAACGCCGATATTGTCAAACCAGTCAGGCACCACTTCCTCCATGGTTGTGAACCGTGAAAGATGGGCGACGGTGGATATCCGACAAGACGTAGGTCTGCCGAAGGACGAAAGAACCTCATGAGACGAAGAGGCCAGTATGGGTAGCCCTTGTCGGCTGTCCGGGCCAAGCCGTTCCCATCCTCTCTTCGAGCAAGTGCCGCTCGATAAACTTCGAAGCAGCGTTATCTTCAATCGATGATGACATGATCGCATCGAACCACGGAGGCTTAAGTGATCGTCGGAAGCGTTGAAAAGGCCGACGGAGCAAGGCCGCCCTCGGAGGAGAATGGAATAACATCCACCATCTCTGCCCGCACCGTTCTCATTCTCATTGGCGTAGCTGTCATCCTACGTGTCGGCCAGGAGATCTTCGTTCCCCTCGCGCTTGCACTTTTACTCACCTTCATGCTCGCTCCGATCGTGAGTTTCTTTCGATCGCGGCGCATTCCCAAAATAGCTGCAGTGCTGCTAGCTGTCGCCTTCGCCTTCGTGTCCATCGCCGTTTTCAGTTTCGTCGTTGCCACGCAGGTTGCCAACCTCGCGCAAAACATTCCCACCTACCAACGCAACATTGTGGCGAAGGTAGACGCCCTCGCCCACACAGGATCCGACAATAGTGTGCTTCAAAAGGTCCAGAGGGCGGTTGAACGCGTCGGCGAGGAGTTGAAGTTTAATGCAACGGAAAGTCAGAAGGAAGCCCCCGTCCCGGCAATCGACCAGCGACAGCCGCTGCCGGTGGAGATTATAGCGCGCTCAAACCCTATTGAGACGTTGGGCAACCTGATCATACCGCTCATAGGCCCATTCGCCACCGCCGGACTCGTTGTCGTCCTGGTAATCTTCATGCTGCTGGAGCGAGAGGATCTTCGGGACAGGTTCATTAGGCTCGTCGGTTTGGGTGATCTACACAAGACCACTGCAGCGCTTCAGGAGGCGGGTAAGCGCGTCGGTAAATATCTCCTCATGCAACTGGTTGTGAATACCCTTTACGCCATTCCGATCACGATCGGCCTGTGGCTGCTGGGTATCCCCAATGCGATCCTATGGGGTTTACTAACACTCGTCCTCCGGTTCGTGCCTTACATCGGCCCATTGATCGGCATGATCCTTCCGCTGTTCCTGGCACTGGCCATTGCACCAGGATGGTCGCTGGTCGCGTGGGTGGCAGGACTTTTCATCGTAACCGAATTGACGAGCAATAACATTGTTGAGCCGTGGCTCTATGGTAGTCACACCGGCTTGTCTTCGCTAGCGATCATCGTATCGGCCATCTTCTGGTCGTGGCTCTGGGGCCCAGTAGGGCTGATGCTGTCCACTCCCCTCACCGTCTGCTTGATGGTTCTCGGACGCTACGTGCCGCAATTTGATTTTCTGGACGTTCTCCTTGGGAACCAACCGGTCTTAAGAGCCCACGAGAAGCTCTATCAACGCCTTCTAGCCGGTGACCCGAACGAGGCAACCGACAATGCTGAGGAGTTTCTCATGGAGGAGTATTTAGTGGACTACTATGAGTCGGTTGCGTTGCCGGCCCTAATACTTGGCGAAGCCGACCGACAGCGTGGTGTAATGACAGAGCGGCAGATTGCACTCGTCGCCTCCACCGCCCTTACTCTCGTGGAAAATCTCGCAGAGATCGCCGACGACGAAGAAAGTGATGAGGAGTCCGAGCACACGCCGACGGACGAGATAAAGGAGCTTCCTGACGGGCGAGGCAGAACTGTAGCATGTGTCGGCGGGCGCAGCGCACTTGATCGGGTCGCGGCTTCGATGCTCGCTCAGGTCCTTGCTATCCAGGGAGCTGGCGTCGTCACCGAGCCAGATGGCGCGTCTCCCGGAGGAGTGCCCGCCCTTTCGGCGATCGAATCCGCCGACACGGCCGTCGTGGCCTTTCTGAACGGCCGCTCTAAATCACATGCCCGTCAAGTGGTTCGCCGGTTAAAACGCCTCAAACCCGGCCTCCGCGTCGGTGTGCTACTGCCGGCTGCCGATGGCGATCAGTATCCAAAGGTGGCAGCCGAAGAACTCAACGCCGACTTTGTTTCAAGTTCGATAAGCGAGGCAATTCGTGAAGCCTTGTCAAGTTCGGCCGCTGTCGAATTGAAAGCAACGGTGAGGCGATTGGCGAGGCCGACCCAACGCAGATCCATTGAAGCCTAGGGTTAGAAATACGTGTCCGACTTTTGTCCTTCGTAAACCGGACATGCACCGCCGGGAACGCCCCCTGCCGCTCGCCAGCGGCATGCATGGCGATGACGAGGTTCGTATAGGCGGGTGCGCGTCGCGCCGGTCGATGGACACGGAACGCGGCCACATCGCTGCGCGTTAGATGGGCAGTTCGTTGACATTCAGGAAAAGATCACAGCGTCGTTGAACAGTTATGCCGTGACCATTTTTATATTTGGAGGCGTCGTGCTCCTAACGACGTGGCTGCCACTCGTCCTTCGGCGGATGCCACTCTCCCTTCCCATTTGCTGTATCATCATCGGCATTTCGTTGGCGTGGTTGCACCTTACGATGCTTCCCCGGACAAATCCGCTGGCAAACCTTCGCCTCACTGAGCATATGACAGAGGTGGTGGTCATCGTCGCCCTGATGGGCGCCGGCCTGAAACTCGACCGGCCAATCGGCTGGAAGCGCTGGATCATAACGTGGCGGCTCCTCGGGATTGGTATGCCTCTTTCAATTGCGGCTATTGCCGTTCTCGGGTGGTATATTCTCGGGTTGAAGCCAGCTTCGGCCCTCCTCCTGGGAGCTGCCCTCGCACCGACAGATCCGGTTCTTGCTTCGGACGTGCAGGTCGGACCGCCACAGACCGGCCAGAAAGATGAGATTCGCTTCGCTTTGACGTCAGAGGCCGGCCTGAACGATGGACTTAGCTTTCCATTCGTAATGGCGGCGATCGCACTCGCGACCAACCCCGGATCCAATTTCGAGTGGATCGGACGATGGCTGGCGATTGATGTCTTGTGGAGACTTCTCGCAGGCCTCGCGGTCGGCTGGGCGATCGGTCGCATCCTAGGCTATTTCACGTTCAGGCTGCCGGTGTCGCGACGGATCGCAAAGACAGGAGACGGGCTTGCCGCGCTAGGTTTCACTTTCATATCTTATGGCGCAACCGAACTCATTCATGGCTACGGCTTCGTTGCGGTATTTGTCACCGCGCTCACGCTTCGCGCTGTTGAACGGCACAGCGACTATCATTCGGAATTGCACGATTTCGGAGAGCAGATCGAACGCCTACTGATGATGCTCCTCCTCGTATTCTTTGGCGCGGCACTGGCAGAAGGCACGTTGTTCCTTCTGGTCGACCGGTGGGTTGTCCTCGTCGCCGTGTTGGTTCTCGCAATTGCTCGACCTTTGGCTGGGTGGATAAGCCTGCTTGGATGCCGACATCCCCAAGCCGAGAAGATTATCATTTCCGTGTTCGGTATCCGCGGACTGGGATCCATATATTATCTGGCCTATGCGTCGGGTATTGCAAGATTCGAGGGCATCGAGACGGTGTGGGCAACTGTCTTTCTTATTATCCTGATGTCGATCGTGGTACACGGAATCACCGTCACGCCAGTTATGCGATGGATCGATCGGCGTCGCGGCGTAGACCCCCTGAAACCCATGGCTGCATCTGTTGAAAATGGCTTATGACCCAGTCGCTGCGCTTGGATTTGCGAAACAGCTGCGAAAGACGTCAGAATCAAGACCCCACCCCTAGGAGTATCTTCTTCAACTCTGGATTCTTAACGCGCCGCGCCGCCTCCTTAGGCTTCATCCACGCTACGTTTCGCTCGGTCATCTCCGGAAATTGCTTCTTCCGGCGGCGGACCTTCAGAAGGTAAACATCCACGACCGGCTCAACCTCAAGACCGTTACAAAGAATTTTGGAATATCGAAACCGTCCGAAGAGCTTTCTGCTTACCTTTCCAATGACACCGGCCTCCTCCCAGGCCTCACGCTCTGCGACCTTATGAGGCCTCAGCCCGCGGATGGGCCAACCCTTTGGTATCATCCAACGCTTAGTCTCTCTTGTGGTAATGAGAAGGACCTCGGGCCCATCTGACTTAGTACGTAGGCAAAGCGCTCCGAATTGTCTGACCGGCTCGGCCCGTACATAACCTTTCGATTTATCGCTCTTTATATTCATTTTCTGGCTCGATTCTGGATCGCCCCTAACCCAACGGACCGCACCGCGTTCCAGCCAAAATTCGATCGGTGTGGCCCTTATTTGCCCACACGTTAATCTGATGCTTGTGCCCACCGACCTAACCATTGATTTTAAATGGCAATGCCCTGGCTTCCTCACGCCGGATCTAGTTTGTCGCTCGCCATGCCCAACAGCGAACGATCCCGTTGCAGAGCTGGCCGGGCGATCTCCAGGAATAACGTTCCCTTTAACTTTCAACAAGCTAAACCCGGACGTTAACAACGCTCGACCTTTATGTGAGCGCCAATCCGATCTCCTTCCCTGCCTGTCACGGCAGCGTTTTTGTTCACGCTGCCGATCCTTGATTCAAAACTCACGAATGACGATCAATGGCTTGAGACTGGGGCGTCACCGCGAGAACGTGAAACACAGGGAGAAAGACCAGAGCAGCCCTCGAAAAAGCCGATCGCCGCACCCCACGCCCATAAAGAGCCCAAAAGCGAGCGGCCGCCTATCACCACAATCCCGTTCCCAAACGCTCTAATTCCTGCTGCGAGGGAAACGCAGCGAGCATCGCATTTTCAGTCACTGGGGCTTCACCACATCATCCTGCCCATAATCCGCTCCGCAGATCCCAGCTTGGCTTTATTTCGCACTCTTGCCATTATTACTAATGTGGTTTCCCTCTCGAGCGTGCAGGCAACCTTTTGGCTTTCCGCAAATGAGGAATGACCCCTGCGTGGGTGAGAGCGACATGGCATTCTTTGCTAAAGAAACGTCAATAGTGGCGGCGGGCGCCCTCGCCTTCTGCCTTCTCGCTTGCGTTGCTCAGGCGGCATCGTGCGGCAATGGCGCTGCCGGGTTTGAGCAGTGGAAAGTGGAGTTTGCCCGGTCGGCAAAGGCCGCTGGCGTCAAGGAAAAAGGTATTGCAGCGCTTGCGGGTGCAAAGTACGCGAGAGGGACCATCCAGGCCGACCGCTCCGTCAACAAGACTTTCTCCGGCTCGGTCGCCGACTTTATGCGACGACGTGGCGCAGCCGCGATTATTTCGAAGGGCCGGTCGCTCAAGATGGCGAATACAGCACTCTTCCACAATATCGAGCGCAACTACGGTGTGCCCGCAGGTGTACTGCTCGCCATCTGGGGCATGGAAACCGCCTTCGGCACCTCCATGGGCAACCAGAACACCGTTTCTGCAATCCTCACGCTCGCCTACGATTGCCGCCGCCCGCAATTTTTCGCGCCACATGCCGTCGCGGCGCTCAAGCTTGTGGACAGAGGTGTCCTTAGCGCCGGCTCGGTCGGGGCCATGCACGGCGAGATCGGCCAAACAGGGTTCCTTCCCGGGAACGTTCTGAAATACGGCGTCGGCAGCAGGAATATGCGTGACAAGAGCACTGCGCTGATGTCCACGGCCAACTTTCTAAGGGCGCACGGCTGGCGGGCCGATGGAGGCTATCAGGACAACATGAGCGCCATCGCTAGTTGGAACTCCGCAAGTGTCTACCAGCAGGCGATCGTGCGCATTAGCGAGGCAATCGATGGGGGCTAACCCTGCGCGAAGTTTTAAAGCCCCCAATGGGGACGGAGGGTCAGTTGCAGTGGTAAGGGCTACGCAATGTCACAGACTACGGTTCGGTACGATCCAACTTCTGTCCCTGTCTAAATGACCGAGCTTCAAGCGTTTTTGCAGCTGACACAAAGGTGATCCGCGTGTCGCAGCACCAGACAATATTGTCACCTGCTTCGGGCGCTTCTCGCCTTGTCAATTCTTCAGTGGATGGCTATCGACGTGGGAGCATTTGCGATGCTCCCGGCCAGGTTTGGAAACCGGGCGATCAGGATGCGCGTCAGGTCCTCCTGAGTGCGGTGGCCCTGATTGAAAAGAACGATCGCCGCGCTGCATATTACTTCCGATGTCTTCTCATCCGGCTTCGCTTTGAAATGTCGGTACCAGGATTGAACGGCCTGCGAGAGCACGGCCAGATCGGATTCCAGAAAACCTGTAACGAACATTTCTTACCTCCCAATAAGTGGAGGCCATGCAGGGTTCGATGCATGAGCAGTACTGAGCCTCCAATACCTGTTGCGCAACGAGACTACCTCCTCTTCGGTGAGACATGTAAGTCGGACCAAGGTCCCGTACGAAACCGTACAATAAAACCTCGCGTGCAAAACCTTTAAGTTGAAGTAGTTGGAGTTTTTCCGCCATGCCCTAGCTAAAAACTTAACCTTTAACTGTTGTTATTTATCCATTTTTCCTTCCAGGTTGCATGCCTAATACTTTTGGCGACGTGGACCGAAATAGAATTCCTTATTAAAGTTGCATCGGTTTCCGACGCCTTGAACATGCCAAGTACCGCGATACTCGTCGGCGGCTTGGACCCTAAATCTATTGTTAGAGGATTGCCAGGATGCCTTACAAAAAAGATGACAGTCTGCCACGCAATACCGCGCGCAGACATTTTCTAGGTGTTGCCGCTGCCGCCAGTGCGCGGCTCGCTGGTGTTGCGGCTTTGGCGACGGCAGCTTCCAAGTCTCCCGCGAGTGCAATGGGGCGGCGCTGGGGGCGTGGTCACTCCGGCGGAGGCGGGAATGGCTCCGGCGGACAGGGAGGCTCCGGTGGAGGCGGCGGTGGTGGCGGAGCACAGTGCTTCCTGCGTGGGACGGCGATCCTCACCGATTGCGGCGAAAAGCCTGTCGAGGATCTGCGCGTCGGCGATAACCTTGCCCTTCCGGACGGGAGCGCCCGTCCAGTCAAATGGGTCGGCCGGCAGGTTTTCAAGAAGAGCGGTGCGCGCTGGCATGAAGGTGTCGTGCCGATCCGCGTTTCCCGCCACGCGCTGGACAGCCGCACACCACATTCCGATCTCTACCTGTCGCCAGGCCATGCGCTGTTTCTGAACGGCGTGCTGATCCGCGTGAGGGATCTCGTCAACGGCACGACAATCGCGCCGGTCGTTCCTGCCGATGACACCTCGATCGAGTATTATGCTGTCCTGCTCAGTACCCACGAGGTCATTCTTGCCGAAGGTGCTGCGGCCGAGACCTTCCATCCGTCGGAGAGCAATTACGAGAACTTCTCCAATTTTGCGGAGTACAAGCGCCTCTATGCAGAGGAGCGCACCGTGATGACATCCTACGCGACGGTGGTGGGCGAGGAAGGTGGTTGGAAGCATCTGAAGGCGCTTCTTCAGCTTGGCGCTTCGCCTCTAGTGCCGATGTGCGATCCATTCGGGGACGCCTGCGAGGCGATCAATACGCGAGCCAAAGAGCTTGAATATTGATCATTGTCGCCGAGTCGGGTGGTCCGTGAATTGAGACGATCGGTGACACCGATCGTCGCAGGCGCAGCCTACGCCCTATTCGACTTGGCACCGGCCGTTTTGCGCCAACAGGTGGCAAAGCCATGGGGTTGATTGGTCTCCGATACCGACCTGCCTAGCTGCGGCCAGACGTGGCAACTGGTACATGTTCGAAATGATGCCTTGCCTCGGCAATTTGAGCCAAGCATGGCTGGACATATTTTGGGGGGAAAGCAAACGTTTGATTTCGGGTTCGAGCTACAAGTTCGTCTGATATAGGGGGCGTCGGAGCGTCGGATGGCTGGTGGGAGCTTGTGTTTGAAGAAGCGGTGGTTGACATCGACGGCGCGCTGTTGAAGCTGTTGTCGGGCCGCATCATAAATTCACATACTTCGCTGTTTGTTAGCGCTACCCCTATCACAATGCCGACCTCTATATCTGCCATCGGAAGCGTAACGGAAGGCAATGAATTGAATGGATAAGACCACCACTGACCGTCCCGCGGCGCACTATCCGCTTTTTGGATCTGATGCGAATAAATGACTTGGCATCGGTGAGAAATTCACGTATATCGTGTATAGCCGTTACAACTTTTCGGATGCACTCCCCGGCTTCCGAGCGGCGTTGTTCCCCTCTGAAGGTAGATCCTTCACACCTTAGGGCCTCCGGTAGGATGGCCCTTTTTTGTTTGTCCGGGAAGATAGACCTCACGCGCTTGACCCGGCATCAGTTACAGTACCGGGAGGGTGATCAAGTAGGTTTCGGCTTGCTGGCGGATCTTTCAGCCCGGTACCTCGATCGAGGACTGTGTTTTTGTCGCTAGTCCCGCTTGGCATTCCCTGGGCAGCGCGTTGCCCCCGCAGTCCAATCTCCGCATCTTTCCGAAGTCGTTAATGCCGCTCCGGGGAAGCTAAAGTATCTGGCGCCCGAGCGTCGTCCATTTCAGCGTTTCAGGATGAAGAAATCCCCGCATCTTGCGATCCTCGTGGGTCGTCGGCGGCGCGGCCCAAGGCGACTGGTCCCCTGCTTGACGGTAAGCAATGTCGCCTGGCGAGCCACAGGGGTTTTACAAGGGGCGCGCAAACGGCGCCAGTGAAGGGACCTCGCAGTTGGCTGACGCTGCGAGGTTTCCTCATTATACAAGACTTTTACGTGTTAATGTTCACTGCAGTTTGAGCCACCAGTTTGACCCTGCTAGAGCGGCTTAACAGCGCTGCCCCTCGGGGCGGCCGCAATTATCCTCCGCAGAGCTTCCGACCGGATAGACAGGCTCCGCATATCGGGATGGCCTAGCGTGAAGGCGGCTATCGTCTCTCATCTCCTCAACACAACGCTCAAAACTAGACCAAGCCAAGCAATTCCGGGGCACGCCACCAGCACGATTTCCAGATTTGTGACATCGACAGCAATTCGTCGTTCTTCGCAAAGCATCGGAACAAATCGCTTTGTCTTAGGTTTGATCGTCGGACTTCAAGGAGAAAACGATGAATAAAATCACCGCAATTTCGATGGGGCTGTTAATCTCGGCCACGGCTGCCTTCGCGCAAAGCGAAACGCCATCAACATCCCAAACAACGCCAGCCGTGAATACGGAACACAATCCCGCCGCTCCAGTAGCCGGCAAAAACAGCTTTACTGAGGATCAGGCGAAATCTCGCATCGAAGACGCTGGCTACACGGATGTCACTGCCCTGAAGCTGGATGACCAGGGGGTGTGGCGAGCAACCGCCAAGAAGGACGGCAAGCAAGCCGGAGTCTCCCTGGACTTCCAGGGCAACGTCACGATGGCGAAATAACAAAGCTCCAGGAGAAAAAATATGCGAACGATCACAGGACTCTATGACAGCTACGACGAAGCCCGCGCCGCAGTTGCGGCTTTGGAAGACGCAGGCGTACCTTCTGATGACATCAGTATCGTCACGAACAAAGCAAACGGGGTGGACGTTGAAGGTCAAGGTAGTTACACGGCAGAAGGCGCTGGCACCGGAGCCGGGGTCGGCGCGGTCGCAGGCGGGGCCGGGGGACTGCTAACAGGGCTCGGATTGATGGCAATCCCGGGCGTCGGTCCTGTCGTTGCCGCCGGTTGGCTCGTGGCTACTGCAGCCGGTGCGGCTGCCGGCGCCGTTGCGGGTGGTGCCGTGGGTGGGATCGTCGGCTCCATGATCAATGAAGGTGTGCCGGAAGACGAGGCAAACTTTTATGCCGAAGGGGTTCGCCGTGGCGGTTCACTGGTAACGGCAAGAGTAGACGAAAGCAGAGCTGCAGCAGCGCAGGCAATCCTCAACGGATCTCGAGCCGTGGATTACGCGGCACGACGAGCGAGCTATCACGAAGAGGGCTGGACGCGTTTCGACGAGGCCGCTGAGCCCTATACACCCCAGCAGATCGCGGCGGAGCGCCAGCGTTATCGTAGCCATCTATGAGGGGCTGAACGTGCGCAAGTTCTCTGTCAGGTGGCCAACGGCCGCCTGACAGGAATGGAACAGCCCATGCGCTGTGTACGCTCGATCAGACACACACTTGCACAGAAGGTGCGTGCAAAGTGTCGCTCTTCCTTGGTCGGCAAAAATTGGTAGAAGTCTGCGTGATGGCTCCGTATTTCCGCTGCTCCGCCCCGCATATGTGATCGCGCTCGCGATCTCCTCGTGTCGAAGTGCTTCGGGAAAACACCACCGCTGACGCGCTCGACGTGACGAAATCTGAATTTTCCGTTGGAAACATGACGGTTATCCCGGTTTCGGTAAGCTGGTCATCCGCAAGGGCTGGGCCGGTCTCTCCATCCGCAAGCCAAACATCCACAAAAGCGAATTCGCAATCCATCTGTCTGGCTGCGGAAGACGCGACCAGGGCCCCACGAGAAGAGCGCTGACAATCTCCCCGATTTTCATGGCGATCAGAAATTCGTCTTCTACGATGAGTATCTACACATTAGCCACCTTGCCAGCGATCTCTTTGGCTGCAGCCTCTCGCTGGCTGTAACAGGAACTGGCGAGCTTTGGAACAAAATGTCGGGAACCGCCGTGGGCCATGCCGCGTTACTGTCGCCATGAGTTCCGCTAATTTCGTGGTAAAATCGTCGATGATTCTAATTCCTCGCTCCCGGAGGGTATTTGCGATCGTTTGAGTTGCTGAACGGTATACGTTTCTTGCTACGTGCTGATGGCTCTTCGTTCGCGAGGAAAGAAGGAAGGAAGGAAGGAAGGGCCGGTGGAGAAGACGCTGCAGGGAAGATGCATCCTCGTTGTGGAGGACGACTACTACGTCGCAACGGATCTTGCATCCAAACTCTCGGCTCACGGCGTGGAAGTTGCCGGTCCTGCTGCAGGCGTCGCTGGTGCGCTTGCACAACTCCGATCAAGTCCGGACATTGAGGGCGCAATCCTGGATATCAATCTGGGCGGTGAAATGGCGTTTCCTGTGGCTGATGAGTTGGAACGTCGAGGGCTCCCTTTCATTTTTGCAACCGGATACGAACCTGATGTTGTGCCGGCACGCCATGCCGACAAGATCCTTCTCAGGAAGCCGCTTGATGACGATACCATTGCCGGGGCACTTCTTGCTGCTTTTCACCCGCGAGGCGCCACAGCGCAAGATGTGGAGCGCAACGGCATCCTTCGAAGATTGCCTCCATCCGAACTCAACGACCTGCTACCCCTGCTTCGGACGATATTTCTACCCCGGGGCGCGATCAGGAGATGCAGGGACAAATCGTCACCCGTGTCTATTTCCCCCTCGATTGCGTAGCCTCACTCGTCGCCGTCTCCAGGGAAGGAAGCCGGATCGAAACGGGATTAATCGGCAACGAGGGCATGACGGGGTACGGCATCGCCGAGGGCGACAAAGAGACACCCTTCGAGCTGATCAATCAGATCGCAGGATATACTTTGGCAATAGCCGCCGACGATTTCAAACAGGCTTTGTCAACGAGCGCCGGTTTGCGCACCCTCGCCCTCCGGTTTGCCCGTTCGATGAGTGTACAGGTCAGTTACACGGCGTTGGCCAACGGTCGACTTGATATCCGGCGTAGACTGGCACGCTGGTTGCTGATGGTCCATGATCGCGTCGACCAAAACATTTTCCATCTTACTCACGACGATCTAGCAATCATGCTAGGGGTGAGGCGGTCATCCGTAACGGACGCCCTTCACCTTCTGGAGGGCGACAGGTTAATCAGGTCGACGCGCAACAACATCGAGATTGTAAATCCGCGGGGCTTAATCGACGCCGCGAGTGAAGTATATGGAGCACCGGAGCTTGAGTACGAGCGTTTGATGGGCCTTCCAGCGGGTCCTGCTGCCGAGGATGGTGGGGGCGCAAGAGCCAGCCGTAAACATCTCGTTTCGTAACCCGTCGCGGGTGAGGGAATTGCTTTGCTCGACGCATCTCAACCAAAATGCGTGCAGATGGATTCTCCCGGCGTGCCCGTGCAACCTAGACATTTTTGATCCAGCGAGCAAACGGAGCATGATCTATTTCACCAGCGACACGCATTTTGGCGATCCACGCGTCCTGCGGATCGATCGTCGGCCGTTTCCGGATTTGGCTTCTCACGACGCAACCCTCATCCAAAACTGGAATTCGATGGTGAAACCCGAGGATGACGTCTGGCATCTGGGAGATTTCATGCGAGAGACAGGAGGCGATTGCGATCAACTTCTATCGTATTTGAATGGCCGAAAACATCTCATTGTTGGCAATAATGATCCTGAAACGACTGTTCGCGCAAGAGGGTGGGGAAGTGTCCAACACTATGCCGAAATATCGGTCGGCAGCCAGTTGTTGATCTTGTGTCACTATCCCTTTCGGACCTGGAACAAGATGGGAAGAAAGTCGATCAACCTGCACGGCCACTCGCACGGGAGACTCAAACCGTTTCCCCGCCAATTCGACGTCGGCGTCGATGCTCAGGCATTGCGACCTGTTGCATTGGAGACGATCCTCTCGGCCCGGTAGCGAAGCCCCTCGTAATCGGCCCACCCCGCCAAATACCCTGGCACGCTAGCGGCTCAATAGGCTGCCCACTTGCAGGCATTTAGAGCAAATCACGCTACGATAGACGTAGCGCCAGGGGGAACCTGCGTCTGCCTGGAGTTGCATGGCGTTTCTTGCCGCAATACGTCTCGTAAGGAGGAGAGCGTCACCGCACTGCGTCAGCCAAGTTAGCGGGCTGACCAAGCTCTTTGACGCTGGGGGGTGTCAACGAGATGTTCAGGCGACTCGGTGGAGCAGCGAGCTAACTGGCCATGATCGAAGTTCCCGTTCATTAGGCTCTATCCATTATTATCACAGGAGTCTTTTCTCGCCTTGCAATTGCGTCCAGCCTCCCCACTTAAGAGATAGTAGCAGTCATGGAACGGGCACTGCTTTTAGGGCAACGAAAAGCTCTAGCCCCAAGCGGGAGGACGCGATGTCTTCCACAGCAAGAATTTCCAGACACGAACGCGCAATGCGATCCCTCAGCGGCTTAAAATACGGGGATTTCTTAATGAAATCGATGCCGTACATGGCTGTAGCATTCATTCTCTACCTCATACTGCAAGGCACGTTCTGGTAGTGTCCTGATTCAGAACTCGCGTCGTTTCCGCTGAGCTTTGGTCCAATCGACCAATAGGAGTTCCCTATGTCAGAACGCACAACAGAATCTGAGATTACCTTTTCTCGTCCTTTTGCCCTAAGCGCTCTGGTTGCTCCGCTCGATGCGGGCACCTACCGAGTGATAGTAGATGAAGAACTGATAGAAGGACTGTCATTTCCCGCTTACCGAAGAACTGCGATGCATATCGAAATACCGGCCCTTGGCGTCAGTATCGGGACAAGGCAATTGTTGCAGGTGCATCCGCGGGACTTGGAGTCCGCAATCAAGAAGGATGCCGAGGGTAACGAATAGCGAGCGGCCCGGTGACCGGTATCTGATTTACAAAAGATAGTCGCGTTATGGTTTCTCGGGCTGCTCGACGGATAATGGTGGCCGCTTTGGCAATTGGGCTCGCTCTCGCGGTCCTTTATGGATTGAGCTGCCCATTCGATGCTCATGGAGAAACCAATGGCGCAGTCCTTGGACCTCGCGTGCGATAGGACAGCTCACAGCCACCGCGACGTTCAAATGACGGCCGCAACTGAGAGGAGCAGCAAATGACTGCCACGAAGGCTCACCAGTCTCGTTCGTCCAGGTTGGCCAGGGTCTGGACAATAAGTGATTTTGCCAAGCGCTTCCGGCTTGACCGCCTTGAAGAGAAACGACTGCTGAAGCTGTTGGGGCCAACTGCGACAGAACGCCAGCTTCTGCTCAACGCCGGAAGAAGGCCGCTGAACCACGCCGGGGACCCTTCATGAAGAATGCACAAACGTGCATTCGATGATTATCGCGTCGGCAACTTCATGCAAGTCCAGATGGAGAGAGATGCCTGGTGAATCTCAATACTTGCTTTGCCCCAGTTTAAGGATCAAAATCGATGTGCCCCACGCCCGAGGAACGAAAAACACTTAGACGCGTCCTCAAGCGGGCCGACTACGCTACGTCTGAGATGCAAGCGGCCGAAGGTGATCGGCACTTGGAGGAGGTCGCTGTGATCCGTCGGATTGAGGCTGCAACTATCCCGACCGTCAATTATCCGGCCTCCAAACGGCAAAGACTGAACGCGGACTTTGCGGCTGTTTCAGCTTGGGAAAATGAGGGAGGGTCCGTTCGCTTATCAAAGCGAACGGACCGCAGGAAGGGCTAGCCGTTCACACGAAGCACATAACGTCGAACCGATAGGATCAGCCGAACTTCACGAAGGAATGCCCGAAATGTACAATTCCAATCGCGCTGGCGACGAACTTTCTTGGACGCTCGGTCGCTGCGTCCGGCCCTATTCCGCCGCGACTACCTGGAACCCCGATGGCCGGCTAAGGTCTTCAAGATTGTATACGCGGACGTTTGGGCACACCCTCCTGGCAATATCGGTCAGGTGCCTGTGATGGGTCAGATAAATGACTTGGCCATGCAGGCCCATCTCCGAAAGGAGCCTGAAAGCCTCCTCGGCCCGAAAATCGTCGAATGTCTCCATGATGTCGTCAGCGATAAACGGAATCGATGTCCGGTTGGCCACAAATTCATGGTATCCGGCGACACGCAATGCCAAGTATAACTGAAACCTTGCACCTTTCGAAAGTTCATTGGCAGCTTTCGAACCACCGGCCGCAGAGACGGCAATCAGAACATCGCCATCCTTTCCAGGTTGCGCGGCGACCCCTTGGTAGGCACCGCGACTGATCGTGCGGAACGCGTCCGATGCACGAGCCATCATTCCACTACGATGACGATCTCTGTAGATTGCAAGGGCGTGCTCTGCAGCAGCAACGCCGGCACGGATCTCCATGTAGCGACGGGCACTTTCCTCGATGTCGATCAACACCGTCCTGCGTTGCTCCTCAATTGAGGCTACCGTCGCATCCCCACCGACTGCGTCCAAGGCATCCTGCGCCTTCGATCGGCTGTGAAATACATCGCGACAGCGGGCGTCCTGGTCGTCAAGGAGCGGCATCAGTTTTGCCAGTTCGTTGCCCAGTGCCGATCTGTCAGCGGAAGCTGTCAATGCTTCGATTTCGAGCATTGGGGAGCCAGCAGTCATTTCGAAAAGTTCGCGCTCGGATTCAAGAATGGCGTTTTCGAGATCTCGCCTTCGGTAGGCAAGATCGATGCTGGCCTCGACTGCTTCGAACGAGCTGACCCCAAAAAAATCCATCATCTCCCGCATCCGAGCCATAAGAAGGCCCTGTGTCGCTCGTAGAGCAAGTCCGTCGTGCCGCACTCCGTCAAGTTGACATTTCAGTTTCCGGTCGCGTTCGGCGTCAAGACCGACGGTCTTGATCCTTTCAAAAATTGCCTGGCAAAGAGCAATGGGAGAACCTTCGGAACCCAAACCAAGCGAAGCGCTCAACTGCAGTACTATCTCCTCGAAGGAATCTTTGTCCTTTTCCATCTTCTGAATGCGATCAAAGAGGCTCTCCCGGGCATCTAAAGTCGAGGCCAGTCGCTCAAGAAGGGTCAGGATTTCGGTCACCGCACCGACACCTGGAGAATGCCCAAGGTCCCGAAGCCAGCAGCCGGCACAAAGAGCGCTCCACTGGGATAGCCATGTCCTTGAGGCTTCGTCAGCGGCTTCCATGATATGCTTGCGCTCGATGATGTCATTGCGAAGCCTTTCGATCTGCGCCGCCTTGTTCACAGACGTATGGAAGGCGTTCAACGCCGTCTCTGCAATCGAGATCAGCGCGCCGACATCAGCCTGCCGGTCGATCATGATTTTCGCACCGGTCAATGCTTGAACGATTGATCGTCTGGATTTTTCGATTTGATCGCGAACATCACCGATTTCCCGCTCGACCTCAGCAAGATCGTCTCTCGCCCTCAGGGCCGCTTCCCGTCTGCGTAGCCATTCCTCCATTTCCCAGGGGTTTCCAGTTACGGCCGGATCTGACTCCGACTGCGCAAGGCCCTGACAGACTTCAGCCCGAAGCACCTCCATCTCAGACCGTGCGTCAGCGAGGATTTTTTCCTGGCTCCGAATATCGGCAGCCACCACCGCAAGCCGTTGGTTAAGCTGGCTAAGCTTGCCAATATCAGCAAAGTGCATGAGCCTCTGCGATATCACATGATCGTGGCGGCGCATCGCCATCTCGAACCCATCCGCGGATGCGTTGTCCATTGCCTGTCGATGCAGCGCCCAGGCATGGTCGCGTTCCGCACGGATAACCGCTGCGGCTTGCTCCTCGATGTTTCCTGCCTGAGCACGCAACGTGTTGATTTCAGCCTCAAGCCTTGCTGCCTCGAGTTCGAGACGCTGCAACTCAGCGCGCGATATCCGCTGTTGATCATCCAGAGCGGAGTAGCTCTTCTTCCAGGATTCGATACGTGCACCTGTAGGTGGAACCAGCGATAAAAGAGCTTCCACCTCTCCATGCCACGGTGCTAGTGCCCTCAACGTTTCAGTCAGGTTTGCGCGCGCCACGTCCCCGCGACGGGCCAATGATCGGAGAACGATATCCTGGTCTGACTTCGGGACTGCCTTGATGACAGCTTGAAGGGTCTCGATCGCTCGGACGCGCTCCCCACAGGTCAACGTGTGGTCGACCTCTTCACCTTCCTGGTTCGCGAGTGCCCGTTCCGCCCTCAGCAACTCGTCTCGGGCGGCGCAATACTTCGCGTCGACACCCGACTTCGACCCAATGAGCGAGCGCAGAGATCCGATTGTAACCGCGTCCAGAAGCAGATCCGCGGGAGCTGTCTCCCCTGCCCTGCCCAATAGTGCAAGGATACTTTCGATGGACAGCTCCGATGCTCGAGCCGTCAACTTGGGAATGTCCTTTTCAGCCGTGACATACCGCGCTCGAAGTTCGGAAAGCTCCTCCACCTGCGCTGCTATGGCGAGCGCGGCAGGATCAATTGAAATGTCGGCTATCTCAGTCTCGAGCAAAGCTACAGATGCAGAATGGTCCTCAAGTTTTACCCTTACCTCTATCTCGCTCCGTCTCAGCTCGTGCAGCTCCTGCCGCCAGGTTTCTGGCGGTTGCGGTACGGGGTCGAGGTCAGCGAGCCGATCCTTCAACGAGCCGCGCCGTGACATGACTGGAAGCGCGTTGAGGACGCATTTGACTTCCTCGATCCTGCGCTGCGTTCGCGCCCTCGCGCCGATCGCCTCTTCGTAAAGCCCAGCGAGCCTGTCGCGCTCGACAACGAGCCTGGAAAACTCACTCGCTTGCAGATCGAGCGTCTCACGCTGCTGTTTCAGATCAGAGAGGCGGCCTTTCAGTTCGGCAAGCGCCCCACTTCTCGCGCGATACTTGTAGAAGGTGTCGGCGTCGCTTCTGATTACGGTCAATTGCCTGCTGAGGTCCGCAAGGCCGGCGCTTGCGGCAAACAGCAATTCGCCGAGGTTCCCCTTGCTTGCGAGAATGCCTTCACCGCCCTTCTCCAGACTTTCGTCGTCCAGGGAAAACATTGTGGCGAACGCGTCCCGATCAATACCGCCCAAATCAGCCTTGATGTCGATCTCCGGCTGGACGCGCTCCTGGTCATCGAGAAGACTGTTCTGCGGGCGCTTGATACGAACGAACTCTCGGTTCTTTCCGCCGACATTTACGTCTGCACCAATGCGCATCGTAGGATAGGGATGCAGGAAGCCATATCGGCTTGAAGTGCCAATTCCAAAAATGAGGTCTACAATCGCATCAAATGTGGTCGACTTTCCCGCTTCATTTGGACCGTAAATGATGTGAAGATCGGGCGTTCCCAGAGACCGGAAGCCAAAATCCAGCACGCCGTCGGTAAACTTTCCATATCGCGTCAGATCAAGCCGATTGATACGCATTCATTCCCCCTGCGTATTGCGCAGCAGTGCCACGATGTTGGCCGAGCCTTCTTGGGCGAAACCGGCCAGCACATCCTGGAAGGCTGTCTCATCGGTGCCGAAGATATTTCGGAGCTCCGGAGGGAGCTGTCCGCGCAGTTCGTCCGCAATGGCAGCAATCTCTTGCTGATAGGCTGCCGACCCAAGGACATCCGCATTGATGATGGAGGTCAATTCCGAAAGCGCACTTCCGGTGTTGCCTTCCGTATCTTCCGCACCGATGCACGAGGTGTGGACCTTGTCGATCCAGATGGTGCCGCTGCCCGAGCCTCTCGTTTCCAATTCGGTTCTAATGAGATCGAGTTCCCGGCGAATTCGCCATGCCATCTCATGGGAACCATGAAGCTGAATCCGTGCAACCAGATGATCTGCCGGAATCGTTGAGCGCAGTCTTTCAAGCCCCCCGGAAACTTTACCAATCATTGCCTTCCAGTCAGCAACGTCTGAAACGTCAATGAACAGCCGCTCAAATTGAGCGACGTTGATGCATCGCTCCTCCACGATCACTGACCGATCATCTCGGATTGTCACCAGCGAGACCGACTTGGGTCCGTCCTCGTTTATGTCGCGGCCTTGCGGCATTCCCGGCATTACAACGGTAGAGGCAGCCCCTTCGGCTACCGACCGCTTGTGGATGTGGCCCAAGGCCCAGTACCGAAAACCGCTCTGATGCAAGTCAGCGAGGTTGCATGGAGCATATCGGTCGTGCCCCTCAGAGCCTCCAAGGCTCGTATGCATGATACCGATATTGACCGCATCGGGCACAGGCATCGGGTAATGCCTCAACAGGCTCTGGGGAGCATGCGGCTTCGCAAAGCTCAGGCCATGGATGACGACGGGGAACTGCCCGGCACCCCGATGCACTGCTACCGCTTCCGCCTGGGAACCGAAAATCTTGACAGACTCCGGCATGACGAGCTCGGACGTGATTTTTGACAGTGCGTCGTGGTTGCCGCGGATGATGAAGGTCTGTATGCCGGCCTCATCAAGACGCCTGAGCTGCTCTGCCAGAAAGCGAGCCGTTTTCATCGACGTCTGTTCGCCGTCGTAGAGGTCCCCTGCCAAAAGAAGCGCATCCACCTGCTCTTCCAGACACAGGTCGACAATCCGAATGAACGTACGTCTCGTCGCCAGGCCGATCAAATCGGACAGTTCCGGATTGCGCAGGGCAAGCGTCCTCAAGGGCGAGTCGAGATGAATGTCGGCGGTGTGCACGAAGCGATAGGCCAAATCAATACCTCATCATTGACCTGTCTTGTTACGATAGAGACCGATTCACCGCGACAGCCAATTCCCGTTTTGTTCTTTTCTCCACAGATTAGTCGGACATAGCCGCAATCCCCGCCCGGACCGAGCTCGCCCCTGCATGCGCAAATTGGCGACTGGGGTCATGTGATTGTCGCGCCTTGATCTCACAGCAGGTCAAGGCAGCCAACACCGTTCAGGGCCGCGTGCGCAATTTAGATCGCGTTAAGCGGGCGACGTTACAGTATCGGTGGATACCTCGATTCCAATTCCCGTGGTGCTCGAGGGATCACTTATCGTGTGTGATATCGACCACTTCAAGCATGTGAACGATACCTGTGGCCATGCGGCGGGCGACCTGGTTATCCAGGGGCTGGCAAAGGAATCGACGCGCATTGTTGGCAAGCTCTGCCATTCCCGGTCACTCTGCCAAAGAGCGCCGCCCTCGCGGTATAATAGGCTAGCGGACGTTCCGATGACGTAAGGAATACGATGACAGGACTTACGCATCTGTCTTTGGTCATCGACGTGATCTCCTCGACGGCAATGATTTCGGCCAGGTTCGCGACCGTAATATCTCTGCCCGCTTTGGACGCCCAATGCACCTTTTTGGGGTGCAACCTCTCCTGATGGCCGGATTGTAAAGCCTTCACCTTTCATTAACCATATGTCCCTAGCGTCCGGAAAGCGAAACAACACTCTCCGGAGAATTTCAAGGAGGACGCCATGTCGCTCGCAACCGTGCCCGGCAAAATCCGGCTATATGGTACTCATGCCATACTGGTCATGACGGAAGGCAGCCTGCACCAGACCGTATGCATCTCCGACGATGCACTGCCCCCTGGCGAAAGCGACCTTATCCAAAGCATACTTCGTGACCTCCCCTTGTATGAGGGCATTGCCGACCGCAAGTTCGCAGAGGGCCAATTGGCATATGATGGGCGAGTATGGATCACATCTTCTGACATCACTCCCCATTAAGCAGGCATAACCGTCGCCGCGATGACGGCTGTTGTCCGTCGCGCCTCAGGCGGGTGATCATTGCCGCGCTGATCGACACGACGATCAATGCCTCCCACTCATCGTCCGATAAAGGGTAGATTCTGAATCCTACTGACTTAGACTGGACGGATGATTTTAACCGCGCGTCTTCCCGAGCAAGATCTCGCTTTCTTCGACGGCTTGCGCCGCATCCACTTTCCACCTGGTCGCAACCACGTGACGGCCCACCTCACCGTGTTTTACCGGGTATCGGACTGGCATCTCTCAACGATACATCAACTTCTTGAAGTCGTCGCGAGCTCCCACTCGCCGATGCAAGCATCGACGACCGGCATCTGGCATCTCGGATCCGGAGTGGCGTTTACGCTTGACTCTCCGGAGCTGGAGCGGATTCGTGGTGTTTTACGCGAGAAGTTCGAACCATGGCTCAGCCCCGAGGACAAGCAAGGTTGGCGGCCCCACATCACTATCCAAAACGGAGCCGATAGAGCGAGAGTCGCTGCATCGTACGCAGCGGTCACGGCAGCTTTTCAACCTCGCCTTTTGTCGATTACGGGGTTGGACCTATGGACCTACAGGGGAGGGCCATGGAGGGCCGAAGGAAGTTTTGCTTTCTCCGATAATGACCACCTCGGGACGGTGGGCAGCACCTAGGCGGCTGCCCTGGCTGATCGCAGAGCACATACTACGTGACTCCACTTCCATTGTATGCGCTGATACTCATATTCTCAACTTGAGGGGGAATGGAGGTGCGAAACCAACTTGCCGCACGAATAATTTCCCTCCATCCTCTACCGAGGAAACGAGAGAGGCTTGGCGTATGAGGGATATCCGCCCATATTGCCAGGCCTCTCTTGTCTTACGAGAAACCTTAAGCAGGACAGACATCCATGGGATCGCCCGAGCGGTGCTCCGACCGAGGATGCCAATGACCGCGATTCAGCAAAGCGCAGCAAGAGCCGCGAGAATACACCTTCCAGCCCTTGCGTTTCGACAATCAGGCCGCCGATCGCGGCGCCGCTGGCAATGGCAATCTGAAAAGTGGTCGGCATCAATGCTCCTGCGTTGATTAGAAGCGTAGTCGGCCCCCGGAGAGCGAGCCGGCATTTAGCCGGCTGCTGCCCATGACAACCCCCGGACCGGCGATTGCGCCAGTGACAGCCGTCATCGTGACTGATTGTCCTGCCGCCTCAAAGGCATTGGCGCAGGTCTGACGTTCATAATGTCATCTCTAAAGTTCTGGTCGTTGAAGGCTAGACGTGGCACCCCGGTGTTTCTATGCTAGAAAAAACGACCTATTTGATAATTCGTCCAAATTCCGGATACAGCAATGAGCGATGCATTGACAGAAATGATGCGAGGGTTGCGCTTGGATGGCGTCGAATACGGGCGATGTCAGCCGTCAGCACCCTGGGCGACAGCTTTTCCAGCAAAGGAAGAAGCGCAATTTCATTTTGTAGCGGCAGGCAGAGCTCATCTGCAATCGCCGAATGGCGAGTGGACCGAAATGCTGCCGGGCGACGCGGTGCTGCTGCCGAGAGGCGACGCTCATGTAATTGCCAGTGAGCCCGGGCTAGATCCGACGCCAGTCGACAGCATGCCTCGCAAACCGGTTTGTGATGGTATTGTCGACTTGCAATGCCCCTGTGCCGATAACAGAAATCTCCTATTCTTTGCGGTCATGCGCTTCAACGTCGACAAGCATCATCCCCTGTTGCAGTTGATGCCAAAGATGATGCGGACAAGTGACCTTGCTGCCAATGAACCATCAATCCCCGCCCTCCTCGAGGCAATGATGCGTGAGGCCGACATGAACCGCGTAGGAGCTGGTGGAATTCTGGCTCGGCTTGCCGACGTCTTGACTGCAACCCTCATCAGAACTTGGGTGGAACATGGGTGCGGAGACGCGACCGGTTGGCTGGCTGCTGTCCGAAATCCAGAGGTGGGCCGCGTTCTCGCCGCTATTCATTTCGATCCGGCACATGACTGGACGGTGGAAGAACTTGCAAGAAAAATGGGGGCGTCACGGTCCGCGTTTGCGGAGCGCTTCTCCAGGGTTGTCGGTGAAACTCCAGCCCGGTATGTTGCTCGAATGCGCATGCATCAGGCTCATCAATGGCTCTTGGAGGGTCAGCGCGTGGGCGCGATTGCCGAGCGTCTCGGCTACGAGTCAGAAGCGTCCTTCAGCCGCGCTTTCAAACGTATCATGGGTGCATCGCCGGTAACCTTTCGAGGAAGGGCTCTGGACTCTTCCCGTCCTCTCAGGCGAGTGGCCTCTTGAACAAAAGGGCGGCACCTCGACCAGCTTGTCTTGTTCGATCCGGCATCACGTTCCCGGCGCCTTTGGTTTCGAACGGCTAACACGGATCATCAGATCCCACATCCGTTGAGAATGCCGGGTTATTCGGCACAATGGCTCACTGTCGTGTGGTCCGTGACAATGGCAGGGGCAACGACGCGAGCCCGGTCGAGCGTAGGCAGCGCCAAGAGATTTGAAGGCTGCATCGTCCCGATTCATCGACCTGTTTCAAAAAACGACCACAGCAAGTCAGTGTTGACCCCAACCTCCCGGTTGGTCGGGCGAGTCTCAGATCCGGTCTGAGTTGCGCGTTAATCAAGCCGCCTTCCAGCCGATGACAGTCACATCCGAGTTTGTCGACAGGCATGGATGAGCCGGGAGGAACAGCCTAACCATCGCGTCGACTGTCGAAACGCCGCTCTGATTGAGTTCCTCGTCGCTCAAATCTGAAATTGCCTTCCGCTGAACCGAAACGACGTCCACCTTCGTTGTTGACCAGCAGCCGCTCGCGGAGCGGATCTCAAGCGGACCTGGTTCAACCGAACAGTATCCAACCCGAACAGCAATTGTTTTGGCGCCACTTTCAACGGACTCCATATGGCTATCCGCTATGATTATGTTTTGCATCATGTCTCCGTTCAGGGCCAACCGCGCATCACAGAAAGGACCGGTGGATCGATCCAGGCAGCTCTAATAAACTGTGAGATGGCGGGCGAAAACCGTAAATCCGGCATAGCAGCTATGCGCGCCACAGACGCGATGTCTCCGGCCAATGTGCTTTTGGCCAGCCAAGAGGACCTCTGCGCTCGGATAAGTCTCGGGCCCAGGAACCGACGGATCCAGCCTGATGGGTTCCCGTTACTGGTGCGTTTCCAGCAGGAAACGGGCACAGGCTGCTCACGTTAGCGTGGTTACTGCTTCAAAGTACGCCAGCGTACGCAACCCGTGGTCAGACCAAGGTCCGATTGCCAACCCCATGTGCAATCCTACTCTCCTTCTATCCTTCATCTCCTGGAAGGATAAGGGAGGCCACTCGGGTGGGGTTGGTATTGGTCGGTGGCCTCCCAGCCACGTCAAACTCCGGATCAGGGCGCCTGAAACGAGTGCTCCAGATGAGATTTTCGGACGCTTCACATGTCAGTTGCAGGCATCTGCGTTTGGTTTCGCCGGGGGCCGCCGTGTTCGGAACCTTTCGGATCGTAAATCATAAGAAAGCGGTCATTGTCTGGAGGCAGTGATGAAAAGCGTCCGAACCATTGAAAGGCGGCGTCGCCAGCGAGGCGAGCAATATTTGCGGCGAACAGTTTCAGCAAAACACGATCTTTAGGCCAGGAAGGCCGAAGTGCTTTTGTCCGATTTGCCCCTCGGCAATCGAGTTCGATCTGCGTACGGTGGCAAAGAAGCGAAAACTTGAAGGCGCCTTGTTTCTCGACGTCGATGCGGCAATCACAGCAGCACTGTACTGGGGCCAAGGGCTGTTTCTCAACAAACCTCCAAACAGCCGACCCGAACCCGGCCAGCGGCTGGAGATTACATGCGAAGCTCGAAAGGCAGTAGCACTTCTTCCGATTCGATAGTGGCCAAACCAACGTCTGCCAATTCACTCATCGGCTCAGGCACCCAGGAGACGTTCCTGCGCCGCGATGATCATCGTGGGAGGCACTTGGACGGTTTCAAAAAGTTCATAGAGAAAGTATTTCAACGACGAAATTTCAACTTCAACATTGGCCGCGAATATGGGATCTCCGGCGGCCCATCTCCTCATGGTGAAAATGGATCGGCCTATAGAGCCGGGCCGTGAAAGAACGTTGGGATCAAAGTGCTTGCTTTCTGCGACGTACCATACGAACAGCCGGACGGCCAGCATCGCCGGCGTTAGCCTTGCGTTGCTCGCAAGACATTTCTCGCTTTCGAGAGCGCTTCGCGACATTACGTCAAGACGGCAAACGTCGAGTCCCAACTCAAGAAGGCGTTGCGACAGTTCCGCTTCACGCGGGTCGGGGTGGGTAAAGTGGTCAGCGAGGTTCATGCTCAAAAGATAGCGCCGGGACACGAAAAGTCATATTCCCCTTACCCTCGTCAATTCGGCTAAGGTCATTCTAGAAGACCGGACGAGGGATGCAACCGTAAGCCCGCGCGAACCGAGCCAAGTCCAGATGCGACCTCCGTTTTCATCACAGAACTCACCGAAAGCCAGGCTCATCGGATCGAAGGAGCACCCACTTTCCCTTCAGCTTGTGCGCCTCAATTGCCATTCCCCTGCGACTCGCACTTTTGCGAGTTGCCGCCAGGCTTTCTTGAGGATCATCAGGTGCGGCCCGATCGTCGCCATCCTTGTGACACCTTCGGGACCGTGATGGGCGCTGCCCGAACGAAGGACGTACAACATGGCAACTATTCATACTTCACCTCCAGCGAAAATGGCCTAGGTCTTGCCGTTAGTGTCCTTTAGCACCATCGTTTCGGGTTGGGCACGCCGACGTCCGGGTCTGGCGTTTCCGCAGCGTAGCATGGTGTAGCGAGGACAGCGCTTGAGGCGGCGGCGACACAGAAAGCATGTTCACGGGGTGCAGGCTTCGTCCTCCAGCCCTGCGACGTGACGAACGGGAGCGCGCAAGGGGAACCAGGTACGACAGTCGTCGATATCCAGCATGTCAATGCTGAGGCGTTGGGCCCGACTGTTCGGCAGACCAGTCGTTATCTCCATTAATAGCTGGTTGATCCTAACTTCAAATACGTCAACGCCCGCTCGCGCGGCATGGCGATCCGGCCCCTCTCAAAGATTGTATTCGAGCGCGGCCCCAACTGAGGCGTGCGAACACATTGATTACTCAGGTTGATTAGGCTTCTCTTGAAGTGCTACCCTCCACTGATTCATCGCTACACTAGGCATTAGAAATAGGGAAGCAGCTTGCAAGAAGTCGCCATAAACGAAGACGACGCCGGCACATTTGGTAATCACTATGGAGTCGACAACGATGCCTTCATCGGTGCGGTACACGGTTCTCGTTCGAGGCTTATCGTCGATTTTTCTTTCATCAAGAATGCGTTCAAGACTCTTTGCCGAGAACAGGGCGTAACTCGGGATCGAAAGGCGAGCGTTGAGATTGCGACGCTTCTTTTGGTATTGGTCAAGGAAGGTGTAGTTGACGAAGAACGATTAACGAGCCTTGCTCGCACGCGATGGGAGGAGATGGCAACGGTGGTGAGCGATCGATTTCAAAGCAGCTAATCGATTTCGCAAACCACGCGGACACGCAGAAAAGCCACACCCGGGTTCCAGTGACATGGTGCAACCTCCCTCACCCTTCCTGCAACAAAAAGGAAGTGTGATCAGGGGATCGCCGGGCTCCAAAGTAATTTAATCTCCACGCCAGGAGACGCTGGGACATGCCACCGGACTTCGATGGTGTTTTTTGTCCCTATGAGGCTTTCGCGATCCTCGCCGAGTAAGATCCTCCGCCGGAACAACGCCCTGTTGCTGACGTTTTCAATGGCCAGACCGCAGCAGAGGACGTCAAGCAAATGCAAGTCGATCGCGAATCAAGAGCGACGGGAGGATCACAAAGACGATACCCGGTTGGGGCCGAGATCGTTGATCGTGTTGCGTCGTTTCGCGTTTGGGCACCATCTCACCAAACCATGTCGGTCGTTCTCATGGCAGGAGGAGAATACCCGATGCGCCGAGAGGAAGGGGGCTACTTTTGTGTCGACGTCGAGGGTTTGCAGATTGGCGCACTTTACCAGTTCCGCCTGGGGGAGACGCCACAATGTCTGCCCGACCCCGCATCGCGCTTTCAACCCGGGGGCCCAGCGGGGCCGTCAATGCTCGTGGATTACAGGTCCTTTCGATGGCAGGATACGGCTTGGCCAGGTATATCTCCAGATGGGCAGGTCCTCTACGAAATGCATATTGGGACATTCACGCCGGAGGGAACCTATGAAGCCGCAGCGCAAAAGCTACCGCTCCTCAAAGACCTCGGCATCACATGCTTGGAGATGATGCCACTCAACGAGTTTCTCGGTGAGTTCGGGTGGGGCTATGACGGAGTACTTCCCTATGCGCCTACACGCTTGTACGGCCGCCCGGATGAATTGCGATCGTTTATAGATCAGGCCCATCAGGCGGGAATCGGCATCATCCTCGACGTCGTCTACAACCATTTCGGCGTTGGCGAAAGCTTTCGAGCATTTTCAGAGGATTACTTTACCGATCGCTATTCCAACGAGTGGGGTAGCTCTCTCAACTTCGACGGAAGGAATTGCCAGGGTGTGCGCGAGTTTATAGCTAAGAACGCCGCATACTGGATCGATGAGTACCATTTGGACGGCCTACGATTGGACGCCACCCAGGCGCTCTTCGATGCCAGTGAGGATCACATCGTCACGTTGATCGCTCGTGAGGCACGGAAAGCAGGAGGCCGGCGATCGATCTACCTCTTGGCAGAGAACGAACCGCAGGACACAAGTCTTCTCCGCGCAAGCGATGCGAAAGGCTTGGGTCTGGACGCTGCGTGGAATGATGACTTCCATCACTCTGCCATGGTGGCCGCTACCGGAAGGAGGGAAGCCTATTATCACGATCACCGCGGTCATGCCCAAGAGTTCGTATCGGCCGCGAAACATGGCTACCTGTTTCAGGGCCAGCGTTACGATTGGCAGGACGCCCCACGTGGCACACCCGGCTTTGACCTCCACCACGAACACTTCGTCCACTTTTTGCAAAATCATGACCAGATCGCGAATTCTGCAAGAGGCTTGCGGATAACTGAGCTGACGTCGCCGGCGCGGTTTCGAGCACTAACCGCCCTGCTCCTCCTCGGTCCGCAGACCCCCATGCTTTTTCAAGGCCAGGAGTTCGGCGCGACGACGCCTTTCTTTTACTTCGCTGATAGTCGTGGGGAGATGATTGATCTCGTAAGAAAGGGCAGAGTTGCCTTCTTGAAACAGTTCCCAAGCCTAAAGGATCCCGACTTCGAAAACCGCATGGCTGCGCCGTCCGATCCGCTAACGTTTGAACGATCAAAACTAAAGTGGGATGAATATGAGCGGAATGACCACCTCGTTGCGCTCCATAGGGATCTCCTCGCGCTTCGGCGAAATAATATCTTCTCCGGATATGACGAAGGGCGGAAGCTCATTGTTGACGGGAGTGTGTTGGAGACGTCCGCGCTCCTGTTGCGGTTTTTTTCTGATAAGCCGGACGAACAGCGTCTGCTTTTAGTCAATCTCGGTCACGACCTTGCAATTCACAGTCGGCCCGATCCTCTGCTCGCCCCGCCGCGCGGTTATCAATGGAAGGTCGAGTGGTCCAGTGACGATTTTAACTATGGTGGAAGCGGTCGCCGACCGATCGACTTACAACGTCGTTGGGGTCTTTCAGCCGACTGCGCGGTCGTGCTTGCGCCAAAAAGGCAGGCACGGAACAAGACACCTCCTGGTGAACAGCTTGATCACTGGCAAAGCGAAATCTCCTCTTGAGATGGCTGATTGCAGGCGATTCGTGGTCTTGTCGGAAGTGATCGTGCTCGTTGTAAAAAAAAGCCGGTGTAGTTGACCTCATGGCACTGTCGAGGCCGCCTTTCAGTCACGTTATTCACAGAAAGATAGTGTCGGTCCCGAGAGCGCTTGTTACGCCACGGTCTGGATGCCGCGCAAATTTCTGGCGCCGGCTCAGCCATAACGGAGCCGTTATGATCCCCTCCTGCGGATGCTGTTGAGAACAGTCCGTATGGGGAGTGGCCACTCCTTTTGGCTAAGCTTGCTCAAGCTGGAGGAGGCGACGGCGAGGATGATAGTTGATCCCACGAGAATCTCGCGCACGTAGGAATCGACGCTCATCTGCGTCAGGCCATTGTCGAGCCGCCGAGAATGAAACTCCCGACAACGTCGCCAGGACGCGGGCTCGCCTTCCTCACTCATGGTCATTCCCAGGAAGACGGCCGCTATTGCAGAAAGCATCAAACCGCTTCCTTGGGTCGGGTTGGCGGAGGCGACCCGGCTTGCATCATCAGACCTGCGGTTGCCGCCCCGAGACCGGTCAGGCCAACCGCCGAAAATCGAAGGAGCCGCACACGCACACCGACGAGCCTTGGAGCTTCGGCGTTCCCGCCAACGCATAGAGCGACGACCATAGACCGTATGCTCGAGCAATACCCATACGAGCAGGAGAACGAAAAGCGCAAGCACGCTGAGGAACGGCAGTGAAACCCATTGGTCGCCTGGGTCTTCCGCATATTCTTGACATGTCTTCACCCTTGTCTGCAAAACGAGGCGCGCCTCGAAGGCAATAGGACGGCGTTTCGGGGGGACCTGGACGAGAAAGCCGGTTTTTCCGGTCTTCTCGCGTTGCTTGATTGGAGCAGCCGCGGCTTGGCTGACTGAAACGCCCGCATTACGATCATTACCTGATACCCGTGACTTTCCGTGTACTGCTCGTCGTCGAGATCATTCGCTGCGTCGTCCGTTCAGCGCTCGTCAGGTGAAATAGGGCTCGTCGTTTGTTATTCGTTGGCGCTTGGCAGACGTGAAACGCTGTTGCCATATCCGGTCTGAACATCGTCACCTGAGGCGAATACGGGGCGCTTGGGTTCAATGAGCCAAGCTCTCGCATCAGCGAGCCCCAGCGTTCCCATGGTCGACAACCCATCTTCGGCTTGCTCCATGGACGATGCCAGCCGGGCATGGTCTCCTAAGTTCCAGTCGAGCCTTGCTGGTTCTTTTCTGTATTCGACGCCTATACCGGCGCCCACGCCTTGTCAGCAACGCGTGTGACTTCCTATAATCCAGCCATGGACAAGACATTTGCGGCCGTTAAGGAAGACCGACCCGGCAAGGCCTGGCTTTCCAGATTTGTTGCCGGTCGCGAGGAGGCGGAAAAGTGGTACTTCGGGCAAGCCCGATCCCCAGTCCCAACTGCAAAGGAATGCCGTGCAGCGTTGCTTCGGTTCATGCCGGAGCTGGCACCCGCCTATGACGAGGCATGCTCCCTCGTCGGAGATGACGACGTGGCGCATCGAATGCTGAGTCACTACCGACCCGCGCCAGAACGCTACGGTTGTAGTCAGGCGGTCTGGCTTGGGTCGGAAGGCCCGGCATTACTGCGAAACTTCGACTATCCGCCGGCGATTGTTTCCGATCGCTTCGAAATGACCGCCTGGTCGAATCTGAGGGTCATTGGAAAGGCGCAAAGACCTTGGGGAGGTTGTGTAGATGGTATGAACGAGGAAGGACTCGTCGCGAGTGTCACTCTTGGCGGGGGCCGCACTCAGGGTGTTGGCTTTTCCATTATCCTGGTGATCCGCTACATTCTCGAGACGTGCCACACTTTAAATCAAGCAGTCGCTGCGCTTTGCAGAATTCCCATAGCGCTACCACAGAATGTAACCGTCCTGGACCGTTCGGGTTCCTACGCGACCTTGTTGCTCGGCCCGCATCAACGCCCGGTCGTATCTCGAGCGAAGGCGTGTACGAACCATCAACGGTGGACAAGACCCTCGACGTCATCAATGACGCGCCTGGTAGCAATTCAGCGCGCATTGGAAGACCCGAGCATGTCCCTTCCGCAATTCCAACAGCTGTTTCTCCAGCCGCTGACCTTGCCCCCAAGTTTTATCCAGTTTTAAGTTCGCTCCGGCGGTTTTGGGTTGCTGTATTTGGGGCGGTAGCGGCGGGTTGCGGTGCGGAGC
>NZ_JANTYT010000030.1:0-58001 GCF_024808825.1 Rhizobium sp. BK661
AGTGCAGCGAAGCGGAGAGAAAATCGGAGGGGCCGTGCGGCCTTGAGCTGGCTTTACCCACCCGGCACACTGGCCCGGTCTGAGCTGACAGTTTTGGCTCTCGTGTGGCACCAGTCTTTCCCTTGCGTCCGGGTGCCAAGGGTGCTGTCGTGACGAGGCGCTATCGGTTCGACTGTGTCGAGTGCAGTGAAGATCATAGGGCGTTTGCGGAACTTCTGGGCGATGCCTATAGCAAACGCGTCCGCCCCCTCTGCCTCTGCCGGGATCCCGGAGTGGAAATGTACATCGCAGATGTCGGCGGACAGCTCGTCGTCAAGCGCATGCCGCTGACCGGTGGCCGCCATGATCCGGCTTGCCCATCCTACGAGCTGCCCTACGATCTGTCAGGACTGGGTCCATTGCTGGGTAGCGCGATCAAGCTGGACGGGGCAGACGGACTGGCGTCTTTGAAGCTGGATTTCGCGCTGACAAAGCGGGCAGCGACAGCACGTGCAGCGACCGCCTCGCTGGGCGCCAAAAGCGTTAAGATCAAGGGGAAGAAACTGTCGCTGCGCGCGCTCCTGCATTTCCTGTGGCATGAAAGCGGGCTGACGGAATGGACGGCAAACTGGAGCGGCAGGCGTCACTGGTGGCAGGTCTATCATCATTTGGTCGACGCGGCCGGCCACATGACAGTCAGCGGCGAGGCTCTTTCTGAGTGCCTATTGATACCCGAGCCCTTCAAGACCGAGGACAAGCTTGCGATCGAAGAGCGACGCTCCTACAAGCTCCGGCGCCTTTTCCAGCCATCAGCGGGATCAGGGCGGCTGATGATCCTTGTCGGCGAGGTCAAGGATTTCGGGGGGGCGCGAAATGGTCGACAGATCGTGATCAGGCATATGCCCGGGTTTCGTCTTCATCTCGAGGAGGAAACCTGGAAGAACGTTCAGCGCCGCTTCGAGCCGGAGCTCAAACTTTGGCAATCTGGCGAGACTTCGCATTTGATGATGATCGCGACAATTGCGAGCGGAGACGCTGGCATCCTTACCGTCAACGAAATCGCACTGATGAGCGTGAGCGAACAATGGCTGCCGATCGAGAGTGCCTACGAGCGACAGCTCGTCGAACGTCTGGCCCGCCTGCGGACAAAATCTGTGAAAGGTTTGCGCTTTGATCTTAGCCGCGGTCAGCCTTTTGCCAATGCGACCTTGCCTGAGATGAAGCCGCAGCCGGTCGCGCTTTATATCGTGCCGCCGTCGGCCGACGAGGCATTCGAAGAGGGGCTTAAGGAGATGCTCGTCGCAAGACCTGACCTCTCGGCATGGATCTGGCGAGTTGCAGATGGCGAGATGCCTTCGCTGCCGCTGCAGATCCAGGGGTGAATGCCGTCTGATGTCCCGGACCTGGAATCCGTCGAAGCGGGGGTTCTGCAATGATCACCGCAGGGGCCGTGAAACGTTGCGAAGAGCGCTGGCCGGGTTCTCGTAAGTTCGAGGCGAAGGAGGCGGCGGGGCGCAGGGCGTTAGTCGGGAGCGACGCGACGATCGAGCCTCCGCCGGTAATAACCGGCTTCACAAAAGCAATCTGAACGGCGCGCTCAACAGGTGACATGGGAAATGCCCCGCCCTGTTCGGGCGGGGCCTCATTCAGTGGCAGTGGCTCATTTGCGGGCGCTGCGCGACCAGATGAGCTGAAGTCCCTCCTGGCCCTGGACTTCGGCCAGCGTCGCGTAGATCGGTGCTGCAAACGATGGGTCGTCGAGCTTGACCGAGATGTAGTCGCGTTCACTCTCGCGGGCCTGCTTTTGCCACCCGGCGCCGAACTCGACCGTTCCGGCCAGTACCCGGAAGTCCGGGGCGTCTTCCGACGAGCGTTCGACGCGAACGATCTTGGCTTTGACATTGAGGTTGAGGGTCTTGATCGTGCCGGTGAAGCCGTCGCTGGAAGCGGTGAAAGAGCCGATGGTTGCCATTGCTGTCTTCCTTCTGTTGATCGGGCCGCGCCCATCGCGGTCTCGATGGCTGTCGATGAGACCGAAGACGGGCGGCGCGCATCTTCAAAGACCGCAACGAAGTGGAGGACGGCCTGGTCGAGGCTTTCTTGTCATCGCGAGGAATGACGGCCCTGGCCGGCAGGGGAAGAAAACGAGCCGGCCGTTGCGCCATGCCGAACGAGCCGAGCAAGGCGAGGCGGTCTTGGGTCAGACAAGCCTCATCGAGATCGCGCTGGAGCGCCCTGTCAAAACGGGGGACACAGCCAGGCAATCACCGAGAAACGCTCGCACGATGCCTTCGCTGCCCGATCGATCCGGCCGTAATTCAGGGCTCTACTTCATCGCATCAAACTTCGGGAGACTCTAGGTTTGACGGGTACTGCCTCTTTGTCGCGCTGGCGCTGCGGCAAGGACAGGATCCGCGTCACTTCGCACTGCGTCGATCTGCTCGTGTCGGCTGCTGTTCGTGCCGATAACACGATGCCACGGCTGAAGCAGCGGGTCGTGGACAACGCTTCCCGTGTTGCACACCGCCTGCCGGAGTGTGCGATGTGGCCGGCAAAATCACGGGCGTGGTTCTCCGAGGTCCTTGATTTAGAGCGAAGGAGACCGCGACCGACACGTAAGTTCGTCAGTAATCCGCCGGCGGCTCCGGGCCGGCATCCTCGCGGAAAACGAGGCACCAATAGGCGGCAGGTTTTCTCAGCTGTTCAGCTCACGTCATCGTCGAGTGATTCGAGACCGACATCGGTGGGGTCCGGCACGGTGTTTGCCAGGATATGTTGGATGCTCGCGCGTTGCTCGGCCGTCAGAGCAGTGTCGCGAAGAGTTCTTGCCACTATTGCATCAAGGCGCAATGCGGTCATCGAAAGTCTTGCTTCGGAACCGGGGCTGCCTGCGGTCACGACGGAGCGGGACCGTGCCGATGCAACGGATGTCTCGTCGTTGACCGCTTCTGCAATGACGACGGGCGCCGGGACGGGTTCGTCCACGACAGGTCCTTGCTCTTGCTGGAGATCGGTCGCTAGTTCCTCGCGATCTGCCACCATATCCGGCACGGTGGAGTTCGGCGGCAAATCGATTTCGGGGATCTCGACGCTGGCGTAGGTTCCATGGGCTGCAGCGCTTTTGAACGGCTCGACCGCGTGGTAGCGCAGTTTGCCTGCCAGGATCGGCTTTTGACCCTCGACGAGGAGAATTGCCCGATCTTCCGGCATCTGCCGGATCTCCTGCGGCATCATCAGGTCGCGTTCGCGGATCTGTTCGACCCTGGTTCGACGCGGAAGGCCGAGGCGCTCGATCGTGCGCGTTTCCGATTGGTAACGGATTGTCCGTTTGCCGAGCGAGCGCGAGGCGTATTCCGCTGTTGCCTGATCATTGGCACCGAGGATCAGTTGCAGGCCGCAGTTGCCAAGCAGTGAATGGCGGGTAGTTTCTCCGTAGATCTCATCGATGCTTTTCAGATCCTGGACGATGAAAGCCATCTTGATGTTGTAGCCTGCGATATAGGGGAGCTTGTTAAGAACTTCGTCCATGCGCTTTAGCTGCCGGAATTCGTCGAGCAGGAAATAGACCGGCACGGCATTCGGATCATGGTCGCGTGTCAGGAGATCCATCAGCTGCTGCACGAAGAGGGTCAGCAACGGTCGAAGGATGGTCATGTCGGTGATGTTGGGTGCAAGATAGATCGTCACCGGTCGGCGCTGGAGGGATACGATGTTCATGTCGGTGACGGCGGTCGCTGCGACAACGCGTTCGTTACGGAACGGCGCCAGCGCTTTCTGGATATCGAGGAGGGCGGAGCGGGCTGCCCGCTCATTGAGCGCGATGTATGCGTTGAAGCTGGAGACCGTGAAGCGCGACAGATCTTTCTCTTTCTCCTTGAGCGATTTCATCAGGACCTGCAGGTCCTCACCGGTGTTGAAGAAGGCGTTGACCTCGCCGAGATTGCGCCGGTTGCGATAATGCCGGCTCTCCAGGACATAACTGATGACGCCGGCAATTACCTGCTGCGCCAGTCCCTGCCAGACGGCATTATCGGATCCGGCGGACTCGGGGATGAGAATTGCCGCCATATTCTGGATGTCGATGGTCCTTTCGCCGCGATCGGCCCGCACGAAATCCAGCGGGTTCCAGCGATGGGTCCTCGACGCACCTGGCGAAAACAAGAAGACCTGGTTGCCTCTTGCCTTCCGGTAGGCGGCGGTGCGTTCGAATATTTCGCCTTTCAGGTCTGAGACGATCATCGAGCCTTTAAACATCAGGGCATTCGGGATCACGTAACCGACACCCTTTCCGGAGCGGGTCGGCCCAATGATCAGGTGGTGACGGTCGTCCTTGCGTCGAAGGATACGCCCGCCCAGTCGGCCGAAGATATGGCCGTCGCGACGAAACCAGCCGGCGCGTCGGAGTGAGGCAACGTCCTGGAAGGCGGCATCACCAAGCGGGTTCGATGTTCGTCTTATCCCAAAGGCGGCCGCCGCCGCCCCTGCGGCGACTGCAGGAAGCAATGCGGAAAGGGCTGCGACCTGCAACGACCTGTTATCTGCATAGGCAATGAACTGACGCATGGGGGCAAGCGGGTCCGTTGTCGTCATCAGCCTCAGGATCCGGCCATCCCTCCAGACGATTTGCAGGATAAGACTGTAACTCAGCATCCAGATGGCGACTGCGATCAGCAGGCAGAAACAGAAATAGGTAACGAGGTAAGAGCGGCTCATGTCGACTGTGGCGCATAGTGGATTTCGGAAACGCCGCGACGACCTCCGTCACGCCGAAGCTGGATGACGATCGGGATGACCATGCGGATATAGGACATCAGATCCTGCCTGGAGTAACCGGACGTCATGCCTGCCTGCATCATCATCATGGCGAGTTGCTCATAGGCGCCCATCGGCGTATCGGCATGCACGGTCGACATGCTACCGGGATGACCGGTATTGATGGCACGAAGGAACGCGAATGCCTCCGCACCGCGGATTTCGCCGACAAACAGCCTGTCGGGCCGCATGCGCAGTGCTGCCTCAAGCAGCGACTGGATCGTCACCTGAGCCGTGCCCTGATCGCCGCGAGAGGCGAGAAGATGAACGCGATTGCGCTGCGACGGTAAAAGCTCCCGTGTATCCTCGAGTGTCAGGATGCGCTCGTGTTCATCCACCGACTTCAGACAGGCATTCAGGAAGGTGGTCTTTCCGGTCGAGGTGCCGCCGCTGATCAGAATGGAGACGCGGCGCAGAATAGCGGTTTCGATAAAGTCGTGGATGGAGCCGGCCTGAAGCAGTGCCGTCAGGTGATGTTCAGTCTCGCTCGGACCACCGACAGTTACGCAAACCCTGTCCAGCCCGCCACTGTTCCGGTAGTCGGCGAGGCTCAGGTCGTTGATGACCTGCTTTCTGATCGAGAGTGCTCCGCCGTCGGGTGCTGCTGGCGGCAGTATGATCTGAATGCGTTCGCCGGACGGCAATGCAGCGCTCAACAAAGGATTGGCGCGGCTGATGAACTGGCTGCTGGCAGCCGCAACCCGCTCTCCGATATGCTCGATCTGCGCGCACGTCAGTGCCGGGATCGCGTGGAATTCCATTGCCGAGGCACCGAGACGTTCGACGAAGACCTCGCCAGGACGATTGACGGAAATCTCCATGACGGATGGATCGCCAAGAAAGTCTGCCAGCGGCGAAAGCGCGCGGCGCAGGAAGTAGTGTGGGTCGTTACCGGAAACGGTCCTGATTAAGGCCTCGCTCATGCTTGATTTCCTTCAGCGCTTCCTGGACCGGATCCGGATACATGGCGGAAAAGTCGAGGTCCTGGCGGACGTAGACGAAGATACGCTCGCCCTGGTGGACGCTGATCGTTGGCGGGATCTTGAGGTTTTCGGAAAGCGCCTGGTTGGCCATGTCGGAAAATGTCTGGGCAATTGTCTGCCGCGCGAGGTCGGCCGCCTCGCCCGACCGGGAATCCCCATCGCTGCCTGTGGCAAACTGGTTGCTGCCATATCCGGTCAGATAGGATGACCCTGCACCGACGACAGAGAGCAGGATCGCGGAGCCGAAGCGTTCGCGCCACTTGTTGTCAACCCGGCCGGTGAGGCCGGAACGTCCGAGACTGTCGGCTCCTATGCTGTTCAGCCGAACCGAGACCCCGTCATCGCGCAGCAAACGCGTCCAGATTATGAAAATCCGCTTTTGTCCGCGCGTGATATCCGACTGGTATTCGCCGATCAGACGCGTGCCGGTCGGGATCAGCACCCGGCGACCGTCGAAGGAATAGACATCCTGAGATGTGATGGCGCGGATTTGTCCCGGGAGATCGCTGTTTACAGCGGTCTCGAGAATGCCAGGGATAAGGGTTCCTTCGGGGATCAGCGCATCGATGCGGGCAATCTGGCGAGCCTTGGCCGATCGGTCGGCAATGGCGGATGCCGCAGCCAGATACTTGCTGTTGCGGTCCTCGCCGGCAACGATTGCTCCGCCGGCCTCGTTACTGTTCACCGATGCCGCATCGCTTGCCGTTGCCACGATGTCGGCGACGATCTGCTTTGACCGGTATCGTTCCGGGAACACATCCGCTTCGGAAGGAGCCGCGTCGACAGCCGGCGCTGGCGCCGGAGGGGGAGGGACATTGAACTCGCTCGCCTCGGGTTCGGGTGCGGGGGGCGGCGGTGGTGGCTCGGGGATCTGGATGATGTTGTCGGCCGGGGGTGCTACTTCCTTTTTCTCCTCGCGCAGGAATGACGGTGGCCTGAACGTCGTGGTGGAAAACTCCTCGTCTTCCTGCAGGGCATTTTGAGCCGGCTTTTGCGGCGAAAGAACGAAGACATAGGCAAGCGCTGCTCCGCCAAGCACAAGGGCAGTGCCGCCAAGCATGCGCTTTCCTCGAACGTGCCTGTCACGCACTTCGGCTTCATCGGCGGCAAGCATTGCTTCCAGTTCCGGAGAGCGCTGCATCAGTTGCCGCTCCTTCGACGAATGCTTGCCTTGTCCTCCGGGGAGGGTCCAAGGATTGCCGGATCCGGCCCGCCGAAGTCCGGTTGTCCCAAATTGAAAATACAGGTCCAGTCATTTCCATCGCGCAGCGTGTACTGGACCGCCGTGCCGTCAACGACGAGGTAGTCTGCTTCGCGCCGCATGTTGCGAAGCGTCTCACTGAAATCATCGTTGACGGCAAAGATTGCCGGCACCTTGGAACCGAACTTGAAGAAGGTCTTTTTGCCATCATCGAAGACCATCAGCGGCTTCAGGCCGGGATTGCCGGAGAACGAATAGTTTATGTTGACGTTGGCCTTGTCGATGCCTGAGATGTTCGGATAGGAGGCGCGGGCTTCTGCCTCTTTCAAGAGAGACCTGTTCAGGTCCCGGTCCGGGTAGACAAAGCGGATGCCGAAGACCTGTCTTTTGTCCTCGGGCGCAAAGTCGTCGAGCTCCAGATAATAGATCCTTTTCGTGGTCACGACGTTGAGGTTGGTCGCTACATTCCTTGCCTTCGGCTTGACGAAGAGAATATTGCCCTTGTCCGTCGGCACCACGTCCCAGCTTTCGGTGTCGCCAACAGCGATGGTCTCGAACGTCTCGTCCTCGTCGAAGATGATCATGGTCGAAATCCCGTAAGTGGCGGAGACCCGCACGACGTTTTCGGGCTGGTAGACGACACGGGTCACACGCGGATCAAGCCGGCCGGCGGATGGTGTCTCCGCACTTGCCAAAGGCAGGGCTTGCGCAAGAACGGCGAGAGCCGCGGCAATCATTCTATAGCCTCTCACTGGTTATTCTCCGTCACGGTTTCCTGGTCGCGCCGGTAGTCATAGACCTGAAAGCCGAGCGGATTTTCAAAGCGCCACTCATTGGTCGCAGGCGTATCGGTGTAGCGATAGCGCACCACGGCAATCCAATGGCGGGTGATGGTATCCGTGTCGGAAATTTCACTTGTCGAGAAACGGACGATCCCGGTCGAGCTGTTCGGAAACGTCACCGATGCAATTTCGGTCGTCACCTTCCTGTTCTTGCCAAAGACCCTTGCGGGATTCTTCGCATTGGCGGCGCTATAAAGCTCCTGCAGCTCGCGCGCGGCATCGCCGGTAGAAAGCAATGCGGCAACCCCGAAATTTTCTTCGATGGCGTAGGGATCATAACCCTCGCGGGAGCGGATGTAGCGAACGATGTTGGCCTGGGTGATCGCCTGCTTGTCGGTGAGACTGGCCGGCCGTGTCAGGCCACTCTTGACTTCGACATAGCCGGTATTCCTGTCGACCTCGACGATATAAGGCTCGAAGCTTTTGAGCGGGACGATGAGGACGAGCGCCGAAAGGGCAAGCACCGTAATGCCTGCGAAGACCGAGGTCACCAGCCAGGCAAGCGTTCGCGATCGCTTCGCCTTCTTGACGATTTCCTGTTCCCAGATGTCTCCGCTCTGGTAATAGGTGCGAAGATCAAGTTCTCTTTTGTCAGCCATCGTTCAAGCTCTTTGTGATCGTTCAGCCGGGAAGGCCCTGTCTGGAAATTTTTGTTTGCATGGCGTCACGCGCGCCGGAAGCAGCGGGATTATTATCGTTCGTGGTGAAGCGGCTTGAGAGTGAACGGCCAGCGCGATAGGCGCGCCTGGCGCCGCCTGTCGTTGCACCTGCTGCGTTGATCGGAAGTCGTAACCCAAGCAGGGCCGACGTTCTTGTTGCAGCGCTCCCGACGCCATAGGCGATACCGCCTGCGATCCCTTGCCCGATCGACTGGATGTAAAGCATCACGAATCCGCCGGCGAGACTGAGCAGCAGGAAGCCGGCAATGTCGGGAAGTGTCAGCGTGCGGGAATTGCTTGCTGCATCGATCTTCGTCAGCTCCGGGTCCATCGCGGAAATCAGGAAGGCAGCAATGACGTAGATGAAGAGCGGGATCAGCGCATAGGTCAGCACCTGGTTGAACCAGCCCATGCCGTAGGCCCGCGTCCGGTCAAACAGCAGGCAGGCGATGAAGATCGGAGCGGTGCCGATCAGGACCCAGAGCATGACCTTGGCAAGGATGAGGATGGCAAGCGCTATGGCGATGAAGATGCCAGCACCCGCCATGATCAGGATACCGATCATGCTTGGCAGGATGGAGAAATAGCCGGACTGTTCCGCAAACACCGATGCTGCTTCATTGGCGGTGTTCCAGATCTGCGACAGACCGTTTGTCGGCTCGGTAATCCCCGTGCCTGAGGCAGCCAGAATGGCGCGACCGGCATCCTCAGGCGTGTCGCTGAGCCAGCGATAGAAGAGATTGTCGAAATTTGCCCAGGAGCTGACAAGGGTGAGGATCAGCATCATCCTGACGAGCCTGCCAATGACCTCGCCGACGGAAAGTCGTGACGTGCCCATGACGAGCTGCAGACCGTACCAGGCGACGTAGGCCATGAACATGACACGAAGGAGCGGCATCAGTTCATCACCGACGACAGTATAGGCCTGCGCCGAAAAGCTCGATCCTGTCTCTTCAATGCGCTGAAGAAGGGCGCCGAGGAAGTCCTGCATTACCGGCTGTCCTTCCGGGCGGGATCGACAATACCGATCGCGTCAAACGCGGCCATTGGATCGTTGAGGCGGTGCATGGCGCCGCAATCGCTTCTTGGATCGGGGGCATAGGCAAGCGGGCCTGGCCGTTTGCACGGAGCGGACTTTTCCCTTGCGCTGCCGCAGCCCGTCAGGAAAACAGCGCAGGCTGCGGCAATGACCAAAAGCTTTTGGATCATTCTACTTGCCTAAGCTCAGAAGTTTCTTGGTGTTCGAAATATCGGTAAGCCGGCGCTGGTTTTCGGCCTGCAACGATGACACGGCGCCATTCATCACTCCGATCATCTCGTTAAGGGTCAGGCCGGATTGCACCTGCAACTGGGTGTTCTGGTCGATCGATCCCTTGATGTCCTCGGCCGCACCAATTTGCGCTCCAGCCTGCTGAAAAGCATTGCGGCGGGTCTTAAGTGCCGTCTGGGAGCCGTTGATGAGGGCTGAGACGCCAAGCACCGTGTTGACGAGCTGCTCATAGGATTTATCGCCGGAGAAGCCGCTTTCATCCTTTCCCGACAGGCTTTTGACGAGTTGCAGCCCGTTGACGAAGGTTGCTGCTGCTCTTGCGACATCACCGTTCAACGATCCGAAATTCGGCGCCCCCTGCTTCAGGATACCGTCAAGGGATGGGATCGATGAAGCACTGAAGCCGTTACCGACCGCGAGATCCTTCAAGGGGGCTGCCGTGCTACCGCGATCTCCGGTGACCGCCTTCAATGTGTCCTGGACGGTCGTCAGAATGTTCTTGTTGGTATCTAGGATCTTGTCCGTGGTCTCGGCGGTCTGCTTCGCCACCTGGTAGTTGGTCCTGTCAATGACCGGCACGTCGGCAAGGGCTGCCGGCGCAGAGGCAAGCAGGAGGCAAACGGCTACAAGTTCATGTCTCATTGCATCTTCTCCCGTCATTGAGGGTGCAGCAGGAGCTGCACCTGTTTCTCGTCGGATCTCTTCTCGACGCAAGCCCTGGCCTCGTCGCTCCACGTCAGGTTTTGTCGCGGATCACACAGTTGGATGGTGTCGTGGGATTGCCGGACCTCGCTGATTGATGATGACTGCGAGGAGCCCGAGAGGCTGGCGGCGGAAACGGCATTGCGGGAATTGATCAGCTCGGCCATTGCGGCCGTCAACTTGATGACATTATTCATCATCTCGAGGTTGGCGCTGCGCGCAGCGGAATTCTGATCGAAGCTTTCCAGCACGGTTCCAGGTGCTGCGGCGCTGAGCTGCCTGTACCAGCTCGACACGTCGCCAAGACTTGCCGATGTTGAAGCAGTCGTTCCCATGGCGAGCAACGTGGAGGAGCGCATGTTGGTGAAGGCGGTTTCGCCTCCACCAAAGTTCAGGGGGATTGCCGATTTGTCCGAGCCGCCAAACGCGGGCAGCCAAGCCTTGGTAATGAGACCGACATAGCCTTGTGTTTCCTTGAAGGGAGGAATACCGCCGTATTTGCTGACATTGCCAGGCCCTGAATTATAGGCGGCAAGCGCCAGGTTGACGTTGCCTCCAAAACCTTGAAGTTGGTCCTTGTAGTAGCGTGCGCCACCACGCAGGTTCTCTTCGATATTGTTGATATCGACGCCAAGGGCTGCGGCGGTCTCCGGCATGAGTTGGGCAAGGCCGGTCGCTCCGGCTGCTGACCTGGCACATGGATTAAAGCGGCTTTCCTGGTAGACCAGCGCGAGAAACTGGTTTTCGTCCACGTGCTCCTCACGGGCGATACGACGAACGAGGCCCGCGATTTCAGGATTTGCCTCAGCTGCGCCAACCGGATCATTTCGGCGTCCGGGCCGATACATGGAGCAGGTGACCGAGGTATTCATGATGTAGCGATTGTGCTCGATCTCTTCGAGATTGCCGGTTACCCGCTCGCGATGCTGACGCAGGCCAAGTTCAGAACGATCGATCGTCGGCACATCGGCTTTGGCAACGTCGAGTGCGGCAACGAAGCTTGCTGCCGCAAAGGTGATCACTGCCAAAGGCGACCTCGGTGCATCGCAGCCTCTCATGGCTGATCCTCCCAGCCACAGAAGCGGGCAAGCCAGGCTGCCGGAGCGCTGCCACGCTCAGTGCGCAGGCGCTCGCATTCCTCGATGGTTTCCTTGCGGCCGGATAAGACCTTGACGAGGTCCTGCATGAGGGTGAGGTCGAGCCTGGCAATGACGCTGTCATTGCCGTGCTTGATCAGGAACGTGCGCTTTTCAGGCGCGGTGGTGCGGATGAAATTGAATTCCTTTGCCGTCAGACCGAAGCGGCCGACATAGCTTTCTTCGTCAGCACGCGGGTTGGGGAAATGGATGTTGGTGGCAGACTGTTCGATCAGTGTGTGGGCAGCTGGCGAGCGCACGATATCGGCGGCTGATTGCGTGCCGAAGCCGACGATCCCGTTCAGCTTACGGATGGTCTTCATCTTGTCGACGATGAAGTCACAAAAGGTCTGATCCCTCAACAGGCGCCAGCCTTCATCCATGAAGATCATGACCGGCGTGCCGTCGAAGAGTTCTTCGAGGCGGTGATGAATGTACATCAGCGCCGGTGTGCGCACCTCGTCATTGTCAAGGATGCTCGTCATGTCGAACCCAAATATCCGACGGTCGCTGAACGACAGGACGTCTTGGCTTGCGTTGAACAGCCAGGCCTTTTCGCCGTCGATCCAGGGACGAAGCCTGGCATGAAGGTCGTTCTGCTCGGCACGTGATCGGCCGGTCAGAAGTCCGGCAAGGTTCGGCAAGGTTCGCTCTGCCGCAGGCTCTTCCATGAGCCGCAGGATGGCGCGCTCCAGTGTATCTTCTTCCTGCTGGTCGAACACTGCATCACGGTGATTGCGAAGCATCGCCTTCAGCAGCCGAAGCAGGAATTCCCGGTTTTGTCCGGTGTTTTCAAGCTGCAGTGGATTGAAACCTGTCGGGGTTCCCGGCGACAGGATCTCATAGGCACCATTCATCGCCCGAATGAAGATCTCTGCGCCACGATCCTTGTCGAAAAAGATGGCTCGAGGCGTGGGCCTGATCCGGAAAGCCTGTGCCATCAAAAAGGTGAGAGCCACGGTCTTGCCCGAACCGGTGGGGCCTGTGACCAGGAAGTGACCGGTATCACGCTGGTGAAAGTTGAACCAGTAGGGTGTCTGGCTCGTGGTCTCCAGGATGGTGACTGGACGACCCCAATGCACACCCAGCCTCTTGCCAGCGGCAAAATTGTGCATCGAGGAAAGCCCGGAGAAATTGGCACTCGAGAGTAGTGCGCGGCGCGCAATATAGGCGTGATTGCCGGGCAATTGTGCCCAGAAGGAAGCCTCCAGGTTCAGGTCCTCGCGCAACCAGTTGATGTTCATGTCTGTCAGACAGGCGCCGAGATCTGCGACTGACTTGTTGACCCCTGTCATGTCGCGCGACAGGCATAGCAGGGAGAGATGATGGAAACCGAAGACAGCTTCCTGGTTGAGCAGACTGTTCAAGGCGAAATCGACATCGGTTTCGACATCGCTGCCGGCCTCGTCGGATGCGCCGATCTGCCGTTTCAGCCTTGTGATCCTCTCCTGGGCGATTGGCTTGTCGACGAGCGTAAAGGACTGGGTGAGTATGAACTCGTGGTTCACCTGCAACAGCCCGTCGAGCATCCCGGGACCAGTGAAGGGCGGATATTCCTTGATGGAGAGCATGGCGCCAAAGCGGTCATCCTCCCTGATCGGTCCCTGCGCCTGCATGGTGCGCGTGGAAAAATGCAGCCTGGATGTCCCAAGGTAGGTTGCAAGACCCATGCGGGGAAGCCGCATCATCCGCGCAACGCCGCAAGTCAGGAGCGTGTTGAATAAGGCGGCTGGTTCTGAATAGGGCTCGCCGTCAATGCTTGAGATACCAAGGACTGTTGGGCCATATTTGCCGAGATCGCGAACGATATTGCCGACAAGCTCTTCCAACTCTCCAACTGCCTCGCGCAGGTATTCCTGCGACTTGCGGCCGGATGCCCGCCGGAGCATACGACGGGCGCGATCAGCGAGCGCCAGCGCGCCGTGCGTGTCGGACCTCAAAACAGTGAGATAGAGCTCGTTGGTGAACATGCGTTTGCCGGCAAGTGACGCGGCATAGCGCCGGTCGAGCTCTGTGAGGAACGGATCGTCAAACGCGCCATCAAGCGCGGTATCAAGCCGGCGGCGGACGACCGTTGACCAAAGGGAGAACCGACTTGACCCAAGCGCGCGGATCAAGGTGTTCTGCACGAGCGAGCGCATGTTGATCTCAGCCTGGTCCTCCGTCTGGAAGAAGAGCCCGTCCAGCTTGATCGTGCTCGTCAAGGTACCGTCTTCAAGACTGACGACGGTATCCGCCACATGCCTGACGTAGGGGATATGGCGAGCCATGGATCGTTCGCGTTGGCGGACCGAACCGAAGCCGAGTTCCTGGCTGATGACGGCAAGCATAGGTTATGGTCCATAGGAGTTGGTGCCCCAGAACGTCCTGTTCGGTGTTCTCGGGGTGAGACGGGTTATGACCTGCAGCACATCGAGAGCGCGTTGATCCCGACTGCACAGCGTGAAAAGAACGACAAAGGCAATCGGCGCGGTCAGCAGCGCCCATAGTTCATTGCTTATCAGCCAGGCGATGATTGTCAGCCCAATGACGATGACCGCGGCCATGTAAGGAACGCCCCAAACGGTTGGTGAGCGTGTCAGACCGATCACCAAGGGGGTGAGGTGAGGCTTGTCGTCGTCGCTAGTCATGATCCTAGTTCCCGACGGTCGATATCAATTGGTCGACGATGGCAGGCGCCCCGAAGACGAGACCGATCCCAAGGACGACAGCACCGGCGGTGAACCAGCTCAGACGCCCCGCAAAGGCGAGGAAGCCGAGACCAATGACGGCGATGATGGCAACCAGCCGACCGAAGGGACCGGTGATGAAGTCGACGACCGCCTGTACCACTGTCTGCAAGGGAGCAAACGCCTGATTGGTCGCTTGCGCCAGTGCGGCGTCTGCAAAGGTCAACTGCACCAGGATAACTGCACACGTCATGGCTGTAGCTCGCGCAAAGACTTCTTGAAGATGAGACAGGACGGGCTTCATAACCTTCTCCTTCTGGTTCAGAACTGCATGACCCCGCCTTTGAATTGCGGTGGACGAGCGCCAATGATGGTGCGGCCGATGACGTCGGTTTCCCGTCCGGAACCGCCTTTTGTTGGCTCCGTGGTAAAGGTGAGACCGAGTTGGTGATTGATCACGGAGGCCACATAACGGACGGTCTCCGGATAGGCTGGGACCCTACCATTGTCGTGGATGGCCTTTGCACCAGCGTTGTATGCGGCAGCAGCAATGATCGGATTCCTGAACTCGTCGAGAAGGGCGCGCAGGTGGCGTATCCCGCCATCGATATTCTGGACGGGGTCGCAAACGTCGATGACGTTGAGGAGCCGTGCGGTGTCAGGCATCAGTTGCATTGGTCCCCGGGCACCCCCAGGACTGTTGCGAACCCTGTCAAAGCGGCTTTCAGTCCAGGCGATAGCGAGCGCCAAGTCAGGATTGACCTCGTACCTGCCGGCACGATCAACCACCAGGGCCTTGACGTCGTCAACAGACATCGACGATGGGCCACAGGGTGCGGGGGCAGAGGACGGAGCCCGAGTATGGACTGTTTTGGTTCTATCCGGACCTGCCGACTTGTCATGCTTCTCGATCGAGGGATCGACGTGAGCAGCAGCAGAAAGCGAACCAATATAGTTCAAAATGGAAGGGGCCCATAGGCGGTCGATTGCGGCGGTCGCCATGCCCGTGCGTGTTTGAGTGGCCCGCCCCTCGGTATCGGTAGAGGCAACGACTCCAGGTGCTGCTTGTCGGTTCACTTCACCCGAAGCGCCGGCTTTATCAGCAGTCTCGGTAGGTTGGGACCAGGCCGTGACGGATTGCAGGGATGCGAGTGTGATCACAATAGGGATCCAGCTTTTGCGTGGCATGAAACTACCCCTGCGTTCAATGTAAAATGAAAACATATCAAAAATTGCTACTTGTCAATCCCGAAAATGAACTGTTATAGTTTGCAAACTGCCCCCGGCCCGATGTGAAGGGGGATGGGATGGGAAGAGCGGTTTTGGTTCATCAATCGAAAAACTTCGCGCTGCTGGCGGCAATGCTTGTGGTCCCATCGCAGGTCCTGGCTGCGACCCCAGTCGACCGCGCCTACATCAAGTCACTTGAGGCCCCTGGAAAGACAGTTCTTGTGATCGAGTACTACGACGGAGCCAACACGGTGGCGTCTCGAAAGGGATATGCGTCTGCCGCCGGTTTTCGTGCCGTCTCTGCCCTCGACGTTCGCGTCGATAGCGAAACGACCCTGCATCTCTACGGCGTAGAGCCGTGCGAAGGCGAGATGGTAAACCGACGGGAAGGATTTTCCGGCAGTTGCTCGGACTTTGGGCAGCAGCATCTTCAGATTCTTCTCAAGTCGCCGAAGGTGATCCTCTGCCGGGCATTCGTTTCGGAGGAAAATGCGCCGCGGCAGGACGTTACCTGCTTCGGTTATTATTACTTCCCTGGCGTGCTCGACAGCGTCGACAATTTTGAGGAACAGCTGCTTTCTATCGGCGCGCTCAGACTGGCAAAGAACCAGGACGGCTCCCCAATGCGGCCGGATCTTGTAGATGCCGAGAAAATCGGACGCCACGGCTATGGAATGTGGGCCGATCCGAGGACGCGGCCATGACAATCGCGAATTGTTTCGGAGACTTCAACTGTCGCGCCTGCGGCGCGATGTGGAACGTAACGGTGCCGCCACTAGGGGCGGTCGGTATGATGGTGGTCGTTACCATCACCACCGCGACTACCTCTCACAGCGCAGACGCGATCAACGCACAGCCATTGTCGTCGCGACAGCATTCGGGCTCACTCGAACTTGCCGGCAGGGCATCCGTCATCGATGGGCGCACGCTGCTCTTTCCCGAACATGGACTAAGGGTAACGCTCGCGGGCATCGACGGGTGCGACCTTGCGCAATGGGCATTCAATGGCGACGTGCGTAACGCAGCTGGCGATCGCCTGAAACCGGTGCCCTGCGGTGCCTTCGCAAAAGCCTGGCTGAAGAGGTCGATTGGAGCCCACGGCGTCGAATGCCGGATCGAGGGGAGAGGATATCTTCGCACCGGACGTTGTCGCGCCGGTAATCGTGACCTTGCTTTCGAGCTTTTGAGGGTTGGCTGGGCAAGAGTTGCGCCTTGGAACACCGGCGTTGCCGGCGTACCGGCTGGCGCAAAGGCGCGCCATGGACGCCCGTTATGGCATGTGGGGGACGTATGTCCTCGACATGAACGAGTGGGGGCAGAAGGCCATCGATCGCACGGCCAGCCGACGGCCTATCGCCGATTATAATTTACTGCGCCAACGACGCGCTGAGATTTCAACGCCATTTGTTGATGCCAAGCGATTGCCGAAACGTACCGACCGTTGATCGTTTACCGGAGACCGTTGAGATGAAGTCTACCCTCCTTTCCGTTCTACTGCTGTCGAGCGCCGTGAACCATGCAGCAGCCGATGAATGGGGCTGCGAAGTCCTTCTTTGCGCTGCCTCGTCTGATCCATCCTGGCATGGCATTGCAGAATGCCGTCCCCCCATGAGCCGGTTGATTTCGGCCATGAAAAGGCCGGGCTTTTCCTGGCCGACATGTCCGGAGGGCGGTGCTGGAAAACCGGGTTTCGAGAAGTTTGAAGATTGTCCATCAGGCTGGTCACCAGCAGCTGGCGGATTCATGAGTGGACACCACCCGGGTGAGCTGTCGCAGTGCATTCGAAAAGGAAGCGACTGTTGGGAGGGCAGGATTGTCGGAGAAACGAGAGGCGGGCGTCTTTCGAGTGTGGAGCGAGGCGATGTCACCCGCGTTTATCACAGCCGCTGGCGATGTGATTATGTGGACTACATGGCGCGGCCGAGACGGGAAAAGCCATACTACTTCGACATTGTCGATGATGGCAATGCCTCGTCCAGAAGGGTGTACTTCGACTTGAACTGACCTCCACCCGCGCTCAAGAGCTGGCATCCATAATGGCAGGCAGGCGCTTCTCGGCCTTGAAAAAACCCAACTTGTTAGGTTAAATGACAATGGTCACAGTTCTCCGCGAAGCTGGCATGCGTTTTGTCATTTACACGGATGATCATGAACCGGCGCATGTGCATGTTTATGGAAACGCCGAGGCCAGAATCAATATTCTCCGCCTCACGGTATTATCGAACCGTAGAATGATGAAGCGGGACTTGAGTGTGGCCCTTGCGTTTGTTCAAGCAAACCAGCGCCTGTTCACCGAGAAATGGGAGAGTATTCATGGGTGAGATTATCTTCGACGATCATCACTATCGAGACGCTACCCTGAAAGGGGCCGCAGAACGAGCCCATGCGCCGATCCCAGCGACGGTTCGCTTTGATGAAGCGTCCGGGCGTATCGTCGTTGATTTTACGAACGGTGCGGCTTTCATGCTGCCTGCCCGTTCGATACAAGGTCTTGAAAAGGCGACGGTTGCCCAGTTGGCCGAAGTCGAGCTTCTAGGCGAAACAGGTTTGCACTGGGAAAGTCTGGACGTGGACTTTACAATTTCGGGATTGATGAACGGCATTTTCGGAACTGCAAAGTTCCTGGACGCGCAGCGCCGAGGCGGTCAATCCCGATCTGCTGCGAAGATCGAGGCGAGCCGTGCCAACGGTGCAAAAGGCGGACGGCCCCGGAAGATCCGCCAGGTTGGCGGAGAAGTCCTGACTGTTCCAAGGGCGATTGGGTCCTGAAGCGAATGCATCTCCCAACCCGGTGTATGGAGGTTTGGTCTGGCCACGCCACAAATTTGAAGTTGTCATCACAACGACTTAATCAAACCGAGACCATAGCCGGGCATTGAGCTCCGCCTGGAACAGACCTGCCATAATCGACAGGGAGTGCTGCGCGTTATCGTTCAATACAACTCCGTCGCATCCATTCCGCTGTGACGCATTGGAACCTCACGCACAGGACGGGGTTTTGTTCGCAAGCCCGGAGCATCAACATGGCAGCTTCCAATTCCACGTCTCAGTCGAGTGTTTCAAGCCGCCTCGATCGCAATATCGAGGCGCTACTGTCCAGAAGGCGCGAGGAGGAGAGAAAGGCTTCGGCTCAGGACAGGGTTGCAGCAGCTATGACGCATTTTGCGGGTTCGATGACCTTCGTCTACATTAATGCCATCGTGTTCGGAAGCTGGATCCTGATCAATATCGGCGTTCTACCCTTCGTTCCCGCTTTCGACCCGTCGCTCGTCATCCTTGCCATGGTTGCCTCGGTCGAAGCGATATTCATCTCCACCTTCGTAATGATCAGTCAGAATCGGATGGCTGACGCCGACGACAAACGAGCCGACCTCAACCTTCAGATATCGCTACTGGCCGAGCATGAGGCGACTGAGGTTCTGACAATTGTGTCAGCGATTGCGGAAAAGCTCGGAGTGCAGCTTGAGCAAAAGGACGAGATCGAGGAACTGCAAGAGGACGTCACTCCGGAAGACGTGCTCGACACGATGGAGAAGATCTCAAACAGCACCGATGGGCCGTCCTGACGTTGAGATGAAATTCGATTGGCGTAGGGACAGATTTGTAGCGAACTGTCCATCTGAAAGCGGCGGTCCTATTCAAACCTCTTGTAGCACGTGATTTGCCAGCATCTCGCTTGCGGTCTGCGGTTTGCCAAACAGGTATCCCTGGCCTGTCTCGCACCGCAGGTTTTGGAGCGCTTCCATCTCAGCCTCGCCTTCGATGCCTTCCGCAACGATCTCCAGGCCGAGACCATGGGCAATCGACACGATGCCCTTTACGATCTCCATGACGCCGGCGTCCCGCGTCAACCTGCGCACGAAGGACTGATCGATCTTGAGCTTGTCGAGCGGAAGGTCGGCGAGATAGCTCAGCGAGGAATATCCTGTTCCAAAATCGTCCAATGCCAGAGCGACGCCCGCAGCACGTAATGCGGCCATTTTTTCGGTGGAGCGCGCATTATTGTCGAGAAACGTCGATTCAGTCATTTCGATGCAGAGTCGGGATTTGGGCAGTCCGCTTGACGAAAGAGCCAGCCTCACTTCCGCTTCGACGTCTGAGCGTTCGAACTGGATCGGCGAGACGTTGACGGCGACTATGCCATAGGGCCACCTTGAAGCTTCGATACAAGCCTCCATGAGGACCCAGCGGCCAATTTCGCAGATCAGCCCTGATGTCTCGGCAATTGGCACGAACTCAGCTGGCGATATGAGGCCGAGCTCAGGGTGTCGCCACCGCAACAGGGCCTCCGCGCCAACAAATCTGCCGTTTGCAAGGTTGATCTGCGGTTGAAACAGCAGAAAGAACTGACGCCCTGCCATTGCTGTTCGCATGTCGGCTTCAAGGCGACGGGAACGTGCCTGAGCTTGGGCCGTGGCCGGGTCAAACATCGCCCAGCGCGTCGACCCTGCCTTGGCCTCATAAAGCGCGGATTCAGCGGCGCGCAAGGCCTCCTCCGGATCTGTCGGCCCCAGCGGTGCGGCTCCCAGTCGAACAGAGACATTCGTCCGCATATCGTTCGCGAAGAGGGGCTCGTCGAAAAGCGAAACGAGATGTTCAGCAACGACCGCTTTATCCTGGATTTCCTCGAGCCATGCGATCGCAAAAAGGTCACCGTCAATACGCGCAGGCACTGCCTCCACGTTTTCAGAAAGGCGGTTGGCGATTGCTCTGAGCATATTGTCACCGACAGCTCTTCCCAGTGTCGAGCAGATGCGAGAGAACCGATCGACGTCGAGGACCGCGACCATGCCATCGCACCCTTCGATACGCGCGAGAAACTCACGACGACTGAGGAGCCCGGTGAGCTGATCTTCTTCGGACAGCCGCTTCAGCCTGGCTTCGTAGCGCTTGCGGGTGGTGATGTCACGGATGATGATGCAGCCGCCAAATCTTTTTCCGGACTTCGAGATCGCGTCCTCGAGCGGCGAAAGAGTGATGATTGCTTCGTAGTCGAAATGGCTGTCTGCCTCATTTTCGGAAAACTGGACGGTCACTGAGCGAACCAAACCAGGACTTGCGGCAAACTGATGGACCAGTTCACCAAGGGCTCGGGAGACGCGCTCATTTGCGGCGGTGAGAAGATCGGCGCCAAGATCGGATTTCAGGATCGATCTTGCCGACTCGTTGACCTCCACAATCTTCAGGTCGTCGCCGAACGCCACGATCCCATCCGAACTATTGGAGATGATGCGGACCATCAGGCGCCGTGTATTGCTGGCGTTTGTCCTGGCGATAGCTGCGACTACCTGGCCGAGGTCGATGCGCTCGTTCAATGCAAGAACCCATGCGAGGGAGAGCAGCATCCACGGTACCGCGGTTCGGATCACGATCGCGAAGTCCCTCTGGAGAAGATATGCGGCGATCTCGCCGATCAATCCGAATGCTGCCAGCAAACCGCTCGTTCTTGTCACGCCGATGTAGCGAAAGGAAAGCAGGGCCGCGATGAGGCAGGTCGCCAGTAGAAGCTCGAGCGGTCGTTGATCGAATGTCTTGAGTGTGCGGCCCTGAAGCAGTGTTTCGGCCGCCAGGACGTGAATCAAAGGCCCAGCTAGCGCGCCGTAGACAGGGACGGGGAAAATGTCCTTGAGTTCGGTCGCCGAACCACCGACGACGACCGAGCGGCCGGCAAGCTCAGCGGCTCCGACCGTACGGTCAAGAACGTCCGACAGGGAGTAGGTTGGCACGCTTTGCGGGGTGATCGAGAAATCCACCAACTGGCTTTCGATCGCTGCCGAGGCGCCGCCAAGTGCGGCGGCCACGGATGGCGTGGGAATACCGTTATCAATGTCGCCAAGCGAGAACCGTCTGACCAATCCATCCAGGTCAAGTGAAACATTCGCGAAGGCCGGCCAGGATTTGTCGAGGAGTTGAGGGATAGGTCTTGATATCTCGGTTTCCGACGAATTTGCCGACGCTTGCTGGCGAAAAAGGGGAAGCAAGACGCCTCCGCCTGCGCGTTCCAGCGCAGCTGAAAGGAGCGCGTCTTCTTCGGCAGTGGAGGGCGTCGAAAAATCGATATCCAGCACGATGTCGCCAACCTTGGCAGACACGAGCCTGTCCAGCAACTCTCCATAAAGACCCCGCGGCCACGGCCATGTACCAACCTGATCGAGGCTACGTTTGTCGATCGCGACAAAAACGATCTTTCCGGAGGCAGCGCGGTCGGCCAAGGAAAACCGTTTTGCAATCAGCGCGTCGTCCAACTGTACGATTGGACGAAGGTCGGCGCAAAACGCCGCGACACCCAGCATCGCGGCTATGATGACGCAGCGAGATGCGGTCGCTTCAGCGAAACTGCTGGCAACCCGCAGTAAGTTCGCAGCTGCCTTCCTCACCGCCCCTTGCCATTCCCATTCCCGTTCCCTTTTCCGTTGCCGTTATTGCCGCCGCCCCCCTTGCCGTTTCCGTTGTTCCCGCTTCTGCCATGCCCATTGCCGTTGTTTCCGCTAGCGGAATTGCCATGGTTTCCGCTGTTAGAGTTGTTGCCCTTCGCGCCGTTGTTCCCGCCGTTTCCATGACCGGTGTCGCCGCTGTTTCCATTGCCATTGCCGCTGCCACGGGAACGATCCGATCTGTTGTTTCCATTGCTGGATCTATCACCGCCAATGCTGCTTCCGCCAAAGTGGCTCTTGCCGTTGGCAGCCTTAGATCCATCATCGGCCTTCGAAGGCCTATCATTGCTGATGGCCTGCTTCTCGCCCGCCAGTTTTTTGCTTCCCGCGGCCGGAAGCTTTGCTGCCGACGCCGGGACCGACGTGATCGAAGGTCTTGCTTCCTGCCCAGCGACACTCATACCAGTCTTGGCGCCGACGCTGGCGGACTGCTTCGGGCCGACATTTGCCTGCTGGCCGCTGGCAAAGGAGGTAACCTGAACGAGACCTCGGTCGACCTTGACGGATGCCGCCGTCTTGCTGACGGAGACGTGGAAGATCGTCCCTTTTACCACGGCTGCGAGGAAGGGTGTCTGGACTGTTGTGTGCGGTTGGCTCCGCTTCTCGATTTCCAGCTCGAGCGACCCAATCTGTTGCTTGATTTCCGTCTTGCGCGGCGACAAGAAGCCTGACGTCGTCGTGATGGACGCAGTTGTGTTCGGTTGAAATTCGATCCTCTCGACACCGCGAACCAACAGCGCCCGTCCCCGGGTACCTGTGGTAATCGATGCGTGGTTCGGCAAGACGTCTCCGGCATGCAAATCGATCCACTTGGCGTCCCCGAGTGAATATCGAACCTCTTTTGTGGCTTTGGCTACCCGCCAGTCATCATTTGCAGCAAACGAAGACACCGGTACGAGTAAAAATGCGAGAACGATAAAACGGAAACAAGCGAACATGATCTTCCCCTCTGATCTGACGAAGACATCATGGGGTTGTTAAGAATGGCTATAGATCGTCGGCGAAGTTTTCCAGCGTACGGTAACGGACGGAGGTTGCAGTTGGACAGCGTTTTCGAAAACCACTCGCGCAACGCGGCACTCTAGCGGCCTGATCTTTCCCATTAGCGTTTTCGCTTCCTTTGCAGCAGTTCTCGTTCCTGAACACCAAAAAGACGCGATCTGCCGTCGAACTGGTGGTGACGTTCACCGCTATGCACTTAGCGTACGCTGGCGTACGGGATCATTTATTGAACTCTAATTTACCGACGTTAGTATCCATTCTGTCTTCCGTGCTCGGGAGGCAATCGAAAGTCCCAAGCGTGGAGATCATGATAGGTTCAAGGTCATTGCGGGGAGCGCCGCTTCGTCGATTTCGTACTTGTCTACGATGGTGCGAAAAGTCAGCGCGGGGCAGCCTGCTGCCTCGACAACACCGCTGACTTGGTGGGCCCGGCGCGAGGGGCATGGCGCCGGGCCGCATCTATTCTTAGCATCAACCGACTTTGCTCGCCGTCTGGCGCGCGTTGATAAGGTCGGTTACTTCTGTCTTTTTCAGACAGACCAGGTTCTTTGCAACGGCTTGAGAACGTAGAACTGGGAAGCGAATGCCACGCGCTGACGATATCACTGGTCAAAGATACGGCCGCCTGATCGGACTTCGTCCAGATTGCGTAGCTGGTCGTCACAAACGCTGGATCTTTCGCTGCGATTGCGGAAACGAGCGTTCGATGTTCCTCTCTGCAGTAAAGAAGGGAGACAGCAAAAGTTGTGGATGCTTGCGCGCAGAACGTAACCGCGAGCGATCCTTGGTCCATGGGCACTCGGTCGGCTACAAACTCACGCCGACGAGACGTGCATATACGCAGGCTAAGAGCCGATGCAGAAATAAGTCGGATCCGTTGTACGAAAAGTTCGGGGGCGCAGGCATCAAGATGTGCGCGCGCTGGGCCGACAGCTTTTCAGCTTTCCTTGAAGACATGGGCGAGCGCCCTGACGGTACAGTGCTTGACCGTCTCGAAAAGACTGGCGACTTCGAGCCCGCCAACTGCATGTGGGCTTCCAAACGCAAGCCTGCGGCTTACGAGGACATTTTGGTGAGGTCGCGGGGTTCCGATATCTCTGTTTTGGAGCTGGCAAAGGTCCACCAGGTCAATGTTAAGCAGCTCTGGACCCGCATCAAGTTTCTAGAAGAAGACGCCGATGAAGCGATCAGACGAATAAAGCAAGTGCAGTGACCGACGTCGTACCGCCGCACAGAAACTGATAGGGCCAGCGCTTTAGCGCGCACGCTCTGAGCGCAACATCTCGTCAAAGGTTTTGGTGAAGCCATCAAGGGACTGCTTGATGGCGATCTCCTTGCCGTCAGGTGTCGCAACGCTGACCGTTGCTTCGGGTTTTTCCTTCATCGTTGCAACAAGCTTGTCCGGGACCATACCTTCTACAAGGCATCCCTGCGGAGTGCATCGGCTAAGCGGCAGCGTTGTCGTGTAGCCGTCGAGATCGAATTTTACGCCGGGCGAAAGCGCGATACCAAGGGGGACCGCGATCTGGGCAGCGATCTGCTTGCCATCCGCCGCGACGGCGAGACTCGTCACGAGAACTATAGATTTACCGTCAGGCGAAATTACGCTGCTGCTCGCCTGGCACTTCTTTTGCTGTGGCGTCAGTTGTGTGCATTGAAGCTCCCAGACCCCGGTCCTGGAAACGGACAGGTCTGACCGTGGGGGTTCAGCGGCCGCCTGCTTCGGTTGGGCGGCTGTCTGCGCGGGTGCCGCCTGTGCAGGCTTCGGCCGTCGGCTGTTAATGTCGCCGTTCGATTGTGATTCCGGCTTTTCCAGCACTGGGGTTCCTATCGTCGAGCGCGATGCTGGCGTGGAGAAAAGGGGACCGGGTGCCGAATCCTGCCCAGACGACGCACCTGTGCTCAAGACATACGAAATGAGCGCAAGACCTGCTGCCGCTTTCGCAACCGCGTTCATGGGAAAATCCTCCTGCTGTATTGACAGTGTGTGTTCCATGGATCTTTTCTTGAGTCAAATCGCCTCTTCAGTTTTAAGTTGCGATCCGAACTGCGTTTTACTGAGTGAGAAACCCGCATGACTTCCAAGGCCATCCTGTGCATATCGGCGACGGTATTTCTGCTCGCCGCAAACGCGGAAAATACCGTGATGGCGCAGGCCTATATCAATCAGGTTTCGCCTGGCGAACGTGGCGTATATGTGCCCCAAGCTCCAGCAGATGCGCGGCCTCGTCCCCCTGAGATTCCTCGGAAACCGAAGCCGCGAATCGCAAAGCGCGCTGCCGCCCCAGCACGTGCGAATCCGTACCCTTCCGTGGGGCGCGGCACGTCTGCGGTGGTCATGAGCACGGCGATCAGCCAATGGCCGACCGTTGGTGCCGGCGTCGTTAATCAGTAAGCAGGTTATTACCAACCATTTCTGGTGAGGTATTTTTGCACCTTGCTTATCTTTTCGACTAATAGATGAAAAAATCATCTTCCGTCTTTTGCTGTCTTTCCGTTAATAGCCGACGAAAGTCCGTTATCTCATAAGGATAGCGAAATACAATCACTGCAACGCGGTGCGTTAATTATACACGTTAACGTCACTTAAACATTCGGTTTGCTTGTTCGAAGAGTAACGGAATAAGCATATCCGAACAAACTGCAGTCGCGTTACGTGGGCGAGGGGAATATGAAAGTTCAAGCGGTTTCGCTGCTCTTGAGCAGCATTTTGTTGGCGGGATGTCAGACGGGCCAGCATCTGAATACCCCGGCAGCCGCGTTGACATCCGCCACCAAGACAACCGCCAAGGTCGTCACATTGCCGTTGCCAGAAACTCCCGTCGATGTCGCGGTCTATGATTTCCCAGATCTGACGGGTCAGGCAAAGCCCAACGACAGCTTTGCCGAGTATAGCCGAGCGGTTACTCAAGGCGGCGGATCGATCCTTATCGACGTGTTGAAAAAGACCGGAAACGGACAGTGGTTCCGCGTTGTCGAGCGATCGGGACTGAAGAACCTGGTCCAGGAACGGACGCTCATCGAAAACACGCAGAAGTCGTATCGCCAGCCGGTCGGATTGCCTCCTGTACGCTTCGCGGGCCTTATTCTTGAAGGCGGCATCGTTGGTTACGATTCGAACGAACTGACGGGCGGTGCGGGCGCGCGCTACCTCGGTATTGGCGGCGATGTTCAATACCGATCCGACGTGGTTACCGTCAGCTTGCGCGCAGTCAGCGTCCAGACGGGTGAGGTGCTCGCATCCACCACTACGACCAAGCAGATTTATTCGGTTCAGGTCAGGGGCAGCGCATATAAGTTCGCGACGGCTAACGAATTGCTTGAAGTCGAACTGGGTCAGGCTCGCAATGATCCGGGCGCTCTCGCTGTCCGCGAAGGCATCGAGCTCGCTGTCGTTTCGCTTGCCGTCGACGGTGTTCGTCAAGGCCTCTGGCACCTCAGGGACAGATCACAGGAAGCGCAATTCCTCGCCGAATTCGAGAAGAAGTATCTCGATCGGCCGCTTTCGAGTTCATGACATAAGTCATGATTGCGGGCGGCTTTGTTGCCCGCCAGTTTCAGACTTTTGTAACCGCGAATCACTTGCTTCGCGGGTATTGTCGTTTCCGGAAGTGGAAGTATAAATTTGGTTCAGATAGTAAGGTCTGAATACAATTTGCCGTAGCTTGCTGCCGAGACGGTTGTATTTGCCGACCAAATTTGGGTTGTTCTTCGTACATCTTAACCAAATGTAAGTAAGCACTGACAAGAGCCTTGCTCATACAATGTTGGCACGCTAATTAACGCTGCGTTAATCAATTGTATCTCGGGGAGCTGGGGAAGCTGCTTCGAGTCTTTGGGGAGTTACTCATGGCGTTTAGACTAAAGCGATCGGCACTCCTGGCTGGGGTCGCCGTTATTGGACTGGCTAGCGGCGCGGCGGCAGAAGACGTCACGGCAAACGAAGCATTTATCGGCCAGCTTGACAGCAACAACTATGCCTACCTTTCCCAGGCAGGCGAAAACGGCGCAACTGGTGGCACGAACCAGGGCTTCATCTATCAGTACGGAAACGGCAACGTATTCCTTCCTGTAGTGAACGGGTCGCCCAGTGACGCGCAGCGCGGCAACAACGACCTCGGCGTGATGCAGTTCGGCACGGGCAACTTCGTCGGCGGCGTCTTCTATCAGGAAGGCAAGAACACCGCAGGCATCGCACAGTTCGGCTCCGGCAACTCGGTTGACCAGTTCCGTCAGACGGGCGCAAACCGCGCTGCGATCTTCCAGGGCGGCAGCAAAAACCTTGCCCGCACCGACCAGTTCGACGGCACCAACGACTCCGGTATCGTTCAGTTCAGCCCGGAAGACGCCGCCGCTGGCAACTTTGCCTACAACAAGCAGGACGGTTCGAACGGCTCTTACGCTGGTACTCTGCAGTTTGGCACTGAGAATTCGGCCGTGAACTCGCAGAAGAACGAGAAGACCTCGCGCGTCGGCGTCATCCAGTTCGGGTCGCAGAACGGCGCTCTCAACCAGCAGAGCGGCGGTGAAGACAACGAAGCCAACATCTTCCAAAACGGCGGGCGTAACGTCGCGACCAACACGCAAATTGGCGGTTACGACAAGCAGGCCGGTATCATCCAGGACGGAACCGCGAACGTAGCTGCGAACACTCAGACTATTCATTCTGGTGGCTATCCGGGCAGCGATCTGAACGCAGGCATCGCCCAGTTCGGCGACTCCAACGTTGCGGCCAACACGCAGTTCGGCGCTGAAAACAACGCTGGCATCATCCAGGACGGCGACGGCAATATCGCTGGCAACACTCAGGTCGGCGGCGATCTCAACGCTGGCATCCTCCAGAAGGGTGACTACAACACAGCTTACAACAGCCAGAACTCGGGCGGCAGCGATGCTGGTATTGCGCAGTTCGGGAAGGGCAATCAGGCATCGAACACCCAGGATCAAGGTGTATCGAACGCTGGAATTCTCCAGCTCGGTGCCAACAACGTTGCTAGTAACATTCAGATCCGCGGCAGCGCTCCGGGCCACAAGAATGAAGCAGGCATCTTGCAGGATGGCGAAGCCAACCATGCCAGTAACTCCCAGACGGATGGCTACGAAAACCAGGATGGCATTGCCCAGTTCGGAGATCTGAACACCGCTGGCAATACGCAGACCGGCGGCTACGCGAACGACGCCGCCACACTGCAAGTTGGCAACAACAACGTCGCATACAACACGCAGACCGATACCGTCGGCGTGACCTCGGGTCCGTCCAGCGACGCTGCAATCGGCCAGTTTGGCAATGGCAACACCGCCTTCAACGACCAGCGCTTCGGCGGCGACAACTCCGCGGGCGTCCTTCAGGTCGGCGGCCAGAACAATGCTGGAAACCTGCAGATCGACGGCGAGCATAACACTGCTCGTATTCTCCAGGGCGGCACTGGCAACCGGGGCAGCAACGCCCAGACCGCCGGCAGCGATGCGACGGCAAACATCGCACAGTTCGGCGACTGGAACGTTGCCTCCAACTCGCAGACCAACGTCGATCCGACTTCGGCATCGATCCTGCAGGCTGGCTCCGGCAACATCGCGGCCAACGACCAGGCAAAAGTAACTGACTCCGATGCCTTCATCGGTCAGTTCGGCAAAAGCAACGTCGCAACGAATGCGCAAAAAGCTCAGAGCGACAATGTGAAGGCGGCGGTTCTGCAGGTTGGCGAAAACAACCACGCCAGCAACACGCAGGGTTCTATAGTCCCATATTCTATCGACATCGAGAAACAGAGGGTCGTCACTGACCGGCTGCTTGGGGTGCCGGTTGCTTGGGATAACTTCGCTGCGGCTACGATATCAGGTTCCGGCGAAGCCGCCGCCGTAGATTCGAATGCCGCTGTCGCGCAGATCGGTAATGGCAATCAGGCGTCCAACCTGCAAACCGGAAAATTTACGCCGGCAATCTCGACCTACACTACAACCCATCAGAAGACCGCGGTCACCTACATTGGCCCGACCGGTGGATTGAAGGAAATTATTGGTAGGGCGATCCCGAGCAATTATGCTGAAAGGCCTGTTGCAGGACAGAGTGGCCCGGTTACCCTTCCAGTCCCGGCCGAATACGCTTCGGCAGGCTCGAACATTCCAACGGTTGCTTCCAACGCAATTGTCGGCCAGTTCGGTGACAATAACGTTGCTGCCAACACCCAGATCGCGACCAACGGCACGGACGCCGCCTCCATCCAGGTTGGCAACGGCAACGCAGCACTGAACAACCAGACCCTGACGAACGGTGCGAAGGCTGCAAACCTTCAGATCGGCAATGGCAACTTTGCTGACAACGAGCAGGTTGCTGCCAAGGACTCAAATGCTGCAACTGTTCAGGTTGGCAATGGCAACGCGGCTGTGAACTCGCAGACTGCGACGGTTGCGTCTAGCGCGACTGTGGTTTCGGTTGGCGATTGGAACAAGGCTTCCAACGTCCAGACGGGTACCACCGACGTTAACGCAGGTGTTGTTCAGGTTGGCGACGCCAACACGGCCGCTAACGTTCAGACGGACAGCGAAAGCTCGACCACTCTTGCTGTTCAGCTGAGCGATGGCAACACCGCGGCGAACACCCAGGATGGCGTTTCGAATGCCTTTGCGTCCACCCTTCAGTTCGGCGGTTCGGCCAACAGGGCTGCCAACCTCCAGCAGAACGGCAGCTCGAACGTCGCAGCTCTCATCGTTCAGGACGGCAACGGCAACAACGCCGCCAACGTTCAGGGTGCTGAGGTTGCCACCCTGACAACCCCCTTCGGTTCGACCAAAGCGGATGCCCCGGCAGTTGCTTCGGCAGCTGCGATTGTTCAGACAGGCGACAACAACACCGCGGCCAACGTCCAGGGTGGAGGAGTATCGCTCGGCTCTATCGGTCCGGTTAGCGCTGCTCTTGCACTGCCGACCGCTGCATCGGTCGCCGGCATCGTTCAGGACGGTAACGGCAACAACGCCGGAACGGTCCAGATCGCCTCGATCGGCGCAATCTCGGGAACGGTTCAGATTGGTGACCTGAATACGGCATCGACTTCCCAAACCGTTGTTGCGGGTGATGCTGCGGTCACCCTTCAGAAGGGGAACCGCAATAGCTCCGCTACATCGCAGACTGGAGACCTTCTGAGCCTTGCACCGTCGACGCTGTCGCTGGCAAGCACGGTCCAGATCGGTGACGACAACACGTCTGTCACGGCTCAGGGCGCTGGTTCTGGTAACGTCGCTGGCACCATCCAGGCAGGCACCCGCAACAATGCTGGCACCATCCAGTCGGGTAACAGCCAGTCGTCGTTGATCTTCCAGGGCGGCAGCGACTCGCTCGCAAGCGTTCTCCAGCAGGGTGGCACCCAGACTTCGCTCGTCGCGCAGGCTGGTGACTACTCGAACGCTTGGATCAGCCAGTCCGGCAGCGGCAACAACTCGGCCGTCTTCCAGCTTGGCGTCGGTTCCGGCAACGCGGCGAACAATGCCTTCGTCTCGCAGTCTGGCAGCAACAATGCCTCGGCTGTTGTCCAGGTCGGTCGCGGCAACACCGCCATCGTCAAGCAGAACTAAAAGAACAGTGGCGCGCCCTCGGGCGCGCCACCTTCGTCGGGGGTCACATGCTCACGTCCGGGAAAAACATCGTCTCCGTCTTTGGCATGACACTCCTCAGTTCGACTTTCGCTTGGGCAGCATCGATGAGCTACGAAACTGTGAATGGGAAAATCTCTGACACCCGCATTTCCGAGTGCGGAGTTCGCGTCCTCTCGGGCGAGTCGGCCCTGATCGTTCCGTTTCTCAAGGCGACATCCGACTTCGATGGATCGTATGAGATCGCGGTGACGAAACGATCGTCTTCCGGATCGTCTCAGACCCGTCAGGCGAATCGCATTCAAGGTGGCACGATTGGGTCGGCACAGGTTGCCGTAGACGTGCCTTCGCAAGTTCAGTTGGAAATGACGGTACGCGATCGTAGCGGGCAAAGTGCCTGTGTTCTCGAACACACCTTCGATTTCAGCGCCAAGCCTCTTAAAATATAGGATTCAGGTGAACAGCATGCTCTCCACTGCAAAACCTCTTGCTCTGTTGGCCGCCGGCGCGATCACCGTCGCAGCTTGGGCCGGATCTGCAGCCGCAGCGGAACCGCTGTTGCTGGATTCGTCAGCCGCAGCGCCTATCGTCGGGTCGCTGATGGAGCCAATTCAGCCGTACGTCGCCGGAAACGGCGGATCGACGTCATCCATCCTGCAACTGGGCGACGGCAATGCCGCCGACATCTCCGTTTCGGGCTCAGCCAACTTCTCCTCTATCCAGCAGTCCGGTCAAAACAACCGCGCCATACAGAGCATCGAAGGCAATAACTCGGCGCTTCTGCTCGTTCAGGGTGGCAAGAACAACTCCGTCGTCCAAGCTGCCAAAGGCGACAACGACTTCCAGCTTGTTGGCGTCTCCGGTTCGAACAACCAGGTTGCCTACGTTCAAGTAGGAGACAACCTTGCCGGAGCTCTCGACGTTCGCAACGCCCAGAACACCACGGTGGTCGCTCTGCAGACGCCCCAAAGCGGTCGCTACCTGATGCCCACAGGTTTGAACGGAATAAAGAACGCAACCGTTGTGGTTGTCCCGGGAAGAATGTATGTCTTCCCCAAGAATTGATTAGTATTCATCACCGAGAAGCGGAGAAATTTTATGCGTGTTTCCAAGGTGCTGCTGGTCGGAGCATTCGTGTGTTCGTCCGTTTCCTTCGCGGCCGCCTCACAGCTTAACTACCAGCCGATCAACCCTTCCTTCGGGGGCAACCCGCAGAACGGAAGCTGGCTGCTGTCGCAGGCAAGTGCACAAGGTAAGGCTGCCGAAGGCTCTTCCAGCCCGAGCTTCTCGATCGATTTTCCGGACTTCGGAAGCACGACCGAGACGCCTAGCACAACGCTGCCTGACACCAACAACAATAGCGGTACGGGCAACTAATCAGCGTTGGCGGATAACTGCCACGTTGTTGCGGCCCTGTTGCACGACGACCGCGCGATGTCCGCCACCGAACTGCTCGATGGACGCGGTGTTCATCGAGCCAGACTGCATGATCAGTCCGACGTTGCCGGAGCCTGTCTGATCGATCGTCGCCGAATTCAACACACCGACTTGAATCGCGCTGGCGAGGTTGCCCGACGACGGAGCAGAGGGCAGGGCGGTTAGCAGCTTTGCTGCTCCGTAAGCGGGCTCAAGGAGGGACGCGGTGGACGAGTAGGAGCCCGACGTACCGGAAGCCTGCTGAATGTAAGCAGGCGACATTAATTCCGATGCCGACGCGCCTCCAGCCATCAATACGAACATCCCAGCTACGACACAGTTACGCATAACGCCTCTCCTTTGTTGTTGATGTGACAATAGGCGACGGCGGTTGAAATGTGCCAAAGATACTTGGTAACCGCTTGAAGTTTATTACATTTCAAAGTTGAAGGAACTAATTCGCGGACTGTTAACTTTCAATCGGGCAATCTTGGCCGCGATTCACGCCGCCCTCGACGTGGCCCAGGGCGTCCCAGATTCTTCGGAACGCCGGCAGGGGGAGAAAATCGCACGCCCGCGTTTTTTTCTCATGATGGTTTCTGTCAATCGTTTTCCGATAGAGCGTTTTGAGTCGATAGGCATCGCAGGAAAGGTATCGTCTCGGGATCAGCGAGCGTGTAAAAGCTGTTACGGCCGGCCGACGACAGGAAACAATACCGTCTGCTCTCAAAAGCGAAACCCCGACCCCGTCGAGATGATGATATCTTCCAGGTCATCGCAGGGAACTCCACCTGTTGACGACGCCTGAGTTTGCGGTGGTGCGAACAGTCAGCGCTGGGCAGCCTGCTGCACGGACCAACACCGCTGAATGGGTGGGGCCCGGCGCAAGGGGCATTGCCCCGGGTCGCATCAATTCCTGAGAGCAAGCTCTCTGTCCTCCGTCCGGCGGGCATTGAAAGCCACCTCGTGATGCTTTTGTCGGTTGAGAACACAGGAATGGAAGGGAATGCCACGCGCTGACGATATTACCGGTCAAAGATACGGCCGCCTGACAGGGCTCCGTCCCGATAGCGTGCCTGGCCGTCACAAGCGCTGGATCTTTCGGTGCGATTGCGGCAACGAGCGTTCTATGTTTCTTTTTGCCGTAAAAAAGGGAGACAGCAAAAGTTGCGGATGCCTGCGCGCAGAACGCAACCGGGAGCGATCCCTGGTTCATGGACACGCGGTTGGCCATAAAGTCACTCCGACGAGACGTGCGTACACGCAGGTGAAAAGCCGATGTGAAAACAGAGCCGATCCGCTTTACGGGAAGTTCGGTGGGGCAGGTGTCAAACTGTGCCCGCGCTGGGCTTCATTTTCAGCTTTCCTTGAAGACATGGGTGAGCGTCCTCCCGGTACGGTGCTCGGCCGTCTCAAAAATACGGGAGACTTTGAGCCAGCCAACTGCATATGGGCGTCCAAACGCAAGCCGGCGGCTTATGAGAACATTCTGGTGAGATCGCGGGGCGCCGATGTCTCTGTCCTGGAGCTTGCAAGGCTCCACCAGGTCAATCCAAAACAGCTCTGGACCCGCATCAAGTTTCTCGAAGAGGACGCCGACGAAGCGATCGAGCGACTAAAACACGAGCAGTAACCAGACTGACGTTCGAGGAGCCAAATCCGCCGGGCAGCCGGCTGATTGGCGGCGGGCCTCAATCGACTTCAGCCGTGCAACCTTTTCTCTCCATGCTCCGCTTCAGCTTCTCTCGGTGCTAATTGTCGCTCGGCAGCTTGCCGCCAATGACGTTGCGCTCCTGCAAGGCAAGCGTTGCCAATCCCATATTGTTCCATTTCCCACCCCACCGCCGTGGGCGAACGCTGAACTGGGGTCGATCGCGATGAAAACGGCAAGGATCAAGCCAGCGGTCGTCGACACAAGGCCCCCGTCGAATGTTGGCCTATCATACCTTCCAGGACCAAGCTTCGAAAGCTGTCGGCCGAGGGTACCATTGTCGATTAACGGGATCGACCCTCGCATTTGGAGGTCGCTTTTGCCGGATGGCGGGGGCGAGCCGCGGGCCAGTGAACACCAGGCTTGCAGGCCTTTTGCGACAATTTCTGCGCCTTGAAAGGAACCTCTATCTTTTTTTTGGTGATAATGGAGCGGTAATGGTCCAGGATGTAGGAGGCCGAAAGCGCATCAGTCAGCACGTTGCGACTTATCCAATTGGTGCCGTTCATGTTCATTTCGTCTGTCCCAAAAACCTTCAGTGGCTATGAAAATTTTCAGGTGGAAGCGCCCGACAATTTCCCGGGCGCTCCCGATCATATGGTGGTTTCGGCCTTCATGGCCGCTACCAGATCCTCATGCGTGCGCATGCCTTTGTTGAAAAGATCGGCAACGGTTGCCATGATCCTGGCCACCGCAGCCCCATCCTTTTCCACCCCGCGTTCGCGTGCGACCGTCTTTACGGCATCTACACAAAGGCGGAGTTCTTCTCTAGTCAGAAGACGCGTCGTCATTCCTTCCTCCAGGACGCTCGCCTAACGACGGCATGAGCAGCTCTCCTAGAAGCCCATTCCGGCGCCTGCGGGCAGCGCTGGAGCGGCTTCATCCTTTGGCTTCTCGGCAATCATTGCCTCTGTCGTAATCAACAGGCCCGCAACCGAAGCGGCATCCTCAAGCGCGGTGCGGACAACCTTGACCGGATCAATCACGCCTTGGCCATAGAGGTCGCCGAACTCGCCCGTCTGTGCGTTCCAGCCGAAGGAGAAGCCCGTCTGTTCGCGGAGTTTTCCGACGATGACCGAACCCTCGGCGCCAGCGTTTTCTGCGATCTGCCGGACGGGAGCCTCGATGGCACGCCGGATAATATCGACCCCCACGCGCTGGTCGCGGTTGGCTGTCTCAAGGCCCTCGAGAGCCTTGACGGCGCGCAGCAGTGCAACGCCGCCGCCGGGAAGAATTCCTTCTTCAACTGCGGCACGGGTCGCGTGAAGAGCATCGTCTACGCGGTCCTTCTTCTCCTTGACCTCTACCTCTGTCGAACCGCCAACACGAATGACGGCAACGCCACCGGCAAGCTTTGCAAGGCGTTCCTGCAGCTTTTCCCGGTCGTAGTCGGAGGTCGTTTCCTCGATCTGAGCCCTGATCTGTGCGACGCGCCCATCGATCTCGGCTTTTGATCCGACGCCGTCGATGATCGTCGTGTTCTCCTTCTCGATGGTGACCTTTTTCGCACGACCAAGCATGTTCAGGGTGACGTTCTCCAGCTTGATACCAAGATCCTCCGAAACCGCCGTTCCGCCGGTGAGGATCGCGATATCCTCGAGCATGGCCTTGCGGCGATCGCCGAAGCCCGGAGCCTTGACGGCAGCGATCTTCAGGCCGCCGCGCAGCTTGTTGACGACGAGTGTCGCAAGAGCTTCACCTTCAACGTCTTCAGCGATCACGAGGAGCGGCTTGCCCGACTGTACGACGGCTTCGAGGACCGGGAGCAGGGACTGCAGGTTCGACAGCTTCTTCTCGTGAATGAGGATGTAAGGCTCCTCGAACTCAACACGCATCTTCTCAGGGTTGGTGACGAAATAGGGGCTGAGATAACCGCGGTCGAACTGCATTCCCTCAACGACCTCGAGTTCGGTATCGGCAGTCTTGGCTTCCTCAACGGTAATGACACCTTCGTTACCGACCTTCTGCATTGCCTCTGCGAGGAAGCGACCGACTTCGGAATCGCCGTTGGCGGAAATGGTTCCGACCTGAGCGATTTCCGAGTTGTTGGATATCTTTCGCGCGTTGGTCTTCAACTCATTGACCACCGCATCGACAGCCAGATCAATGCCGCGTTTTAGATCCATCGGGTTCATGCCGGAGGCGACAGCCTTGGCGCCCTCGCGAACGATGGCCTGTGCGAGAACGGTTGCGGTCGTCGTTCCGTCTCCCGCCAGATCGTTCGTCTTTGATGCTACCTCACGCAGCATTTGCGCGCCCATGTTCTCGAACTTGTCTTCCAGTTCGATTTCCTTGGCAACTGTTACCCCATCCTTGGTGATGCGGGGCGCGCCGAACGACTTGGAGATGACGACGTTGCGTCCCTTGGGACCAAGGGTCACCTTGACAGCGTCTGCAAGTGTATCGACGCCGCGCAGCATGCGGGTGCGCGCATCAGTGCTGAACTTGATTTCCTTTGCAGCCATCTTTCTAACTCCCAGATAGCAATTGACCCAACTGCGCCTTAAGCGGCCTGCTTCTGCTCGCTGTGAATTTCGATAATTCCCAAAACGTCGCTTTCTTTCATGATCAGAAGGTCTTCTCCGTTGATCTTGATCTCGGTGCCGGACCACTTGCCAAACAGGATGCGATCCCCCGCTTTTACGTCGAGTGCCTGAATTTGACCTGCCTCGTTGCGAGCGCCGGTGCCAACGGCGACCACTTCTCCCTCCTGGGGCTTTTCCTTGGCTGTGTCGGGGATGATAATGCCGCCCCTGGTCCTTTCTTCAGACTCGACGCGGCGGACCAGGACACGGTCATGCAGTGGACGGAATGACATGTTTTCCTCCTTGGACAAACGATCATGTTTTGAAACCCTTGCCGGACCGGATGGCCAGTCCGGGCGGGTGCGAAGCCTCGAAGAGCACCTCGCGGCAAAGATTTATTTTGCTATTTTTCGGCTTTCAAGATGGTCTCGAAAAAATTTTGGCACTCATGTCCAACGAGTGCCAGCCGCCCTCTTGATCTGTAAATTCTCGGTTCCTAGGTTGTGGCCGCGGTTTTCACGGGAGGCCGCGCGGCTTCACGTCAATGGAGTGAGACAAGCATGAATACAGAAGGCGACATGAGGGCGCTCAGTGTCGAGGAGCGCGAGGAAATCTTCATCGATATCGCGCGGCAGCTGGATCGTACCGCCCTGGAATCTATGGTGGAAGGCAACCGGAAGTTCGCGATGGTCTCGAAGAACATGGCCGATGCGATCTTCATCAGCGCCGATGAACTGGCCCGCGACGAAAGTCATACTCCTTTTCATGTCATGAAACAGGCGAGGGAACTCGTCCGCCAGTTCGAGGCCGTCCACCCTCACCGCATGCGCAGTCACGCCATCCACTAGGGTTCACGTAGAACCGCCGCCATCGGCAGCTTCGCTGCGTTGGAGAGCCTGAAGCGCTTCCTTAGCCTCGCGATCGATTTGCCTTGCGCCTCAGGAAAGGGCGGCCTTCAAGATCTTGCGCCGCCCCTAAATACGAGTGCTCCTAGTGAAGGAAGGTCCTCTTGGACGTTTTTTCGACGATTGCTTCTACCGCGCCGATGAGGCGGCTCGCCCGTCTTAGGACAACGACTCCACGCTGGTCGACGCCGATCCGGTCCGCCAAGGCCTCGATTGCTCGAGCGACATTATTTAGCTTGGCGCCAAGGTCGGCCATATCAAACCGGTACGCTTGTCGGGCAAGACGGTACAGGCAATCCGCATAGCGGGACGCGACAATCATTCGGCCGCCGATCTCATCGACACGGGGACCGTTTCCAGCCGCCATCGAGGGCCTTGAGAGCCTTGAGGATGTCGTCATAGCGCACAGGTTTCCTGACCCCCGGTGGGCGCCGCAGTTGCGGCGAGGAGTCGACAGCAAAGAGATCGGAAGCCCAGGAAGCAAGGATGGCCCGCTTTTCGCTGTCGCATAGCGCGGTTGCGAGGATGTCGCGCGGGTGATCATAGGACTGTTTCCTGTCAAGGATCCGATTTGTGCCCGGCTTCTCCGAGGCACGAGGGTTGAGTTGATCGTTCCTTTCAGTCGTCATCTTCGTTTCTCCTAAAAACCTTCATCAAGGGAGTGAAAATCTCCAGGCAGAACTGAGATTGTTTCAACGATTTCATCGTTCAAGAGGTCGGTTTCGCCGTTGTAAAAAAAATTTTGTGAGCCATCTTGAATCTGCAAATCCCCCAAACCAGATCAATTTCGCCGGCCGCCTGAAAGGGGCCGGCAGCGTCGGAGGCGCCCGACTTGCGCGTCTCCATTCCAACTCGCTTTACGGAGGTTTTGGTTATGAGAAACGAACTCGACTTTACACCGCTTTTCCGATCCAGCATCGGCTTTGACAGGGTGTTCAATCTTCTTGCCAACTCGCAGCGCGTTCAGGGGATAGAAACCTGGCCGCCATATGACATCCTGAAGACGGACGAGGATGGCTACCGGATCCAGATGGCGGTCGCGGGCTTTTCCGATGGTGATCTTGACATCACGCAGGAACGCAACGTTCTCGTGGTGAAGGGTCAGAAGGCGGAAGACAGTGGCGGCGAATACCTCCACCGAGGGATCGCTGGCCGCGCCTTCGAACGACGCTTCGAGCTTGCCGATCACGTTCGCGTTGAAAATGCAACGCTGACAAATGGTCTCCTCAGCATAGACCTGAAGCGAGAAATTCCCGAGGCCATGAAGCCGCGCAAGATTGCGATTGGCGCAGAAACTGCGCCTCACTCGCTGCAGATCGACGCCGAAAAGCAAGTCGCGTAACTGGGGGGGGCGGGAGCGTCGCGATTGCGGCGCTCCCTTTGCAGCGATGAAGACGATTGACGTTCGAAAGCCAAATACGTTTGACGCCCGGGATCTTGCCGCCTGTCAGCCGGTGTTCAACCAGGTGCTTACAGAAGGTGGTCTAGAAAAGGGGTCGGAAGAAGCGGATCGCATAGCAGCGATCCTTGTGACACTTTACCGCGAGGGAGTGCGCGATCCGGCGCATCTGGCAATGATGGTGCGAACTGCACGGGGATTGCTTGAGACGCGGCATTGACTTTGAAGGGCACAACGGCGCTACAAGCGAATTTGACCATCTGAGGCATAACATCTGGGGTGCGATGGCCAGTCGTGGCGTCGCCAAGGTCGAAGAGCGGCGCGAACCGATCACTGACGAACCCCCAGGCGGGATCGTCGACAAGCCCTCGAATCCGAGGAAGATTGGAGAGCGCTGCTGAAACGCGACGGTCACGCCCGAGGTGAACTCAAGCGATCTTCCGTTTCAGCCATGTCGGCGGGGTTCCATGAAAGCCTCCGTCGAGAGCGTGCGAGCAACCGCATGTCCGATCGGTTGAAAGCCCTGAAATTGCTTCTATCAGTGTCTTTTCAATAAGGTCGTGGAGACCTTCTTTGTAGTAGATTTCGTTCATGCTGCCGGGTCCAAAGTGAACCACCGCTGGTGCCATCCCCGAACCAAAATTGATAACTGGTGCTATCGACGCGAAGCACAGTTCCGCTTCGCGCGCGAAGATAACCTCTGGCACAAGCGGCGTGCCGACTATGTCACCCCCGTCGCGTTGATAGGAGCGAATTTCTGCGGGCGTTTCGAAACGGGGACCTTCGGTGCAAACAAAGGTGCCACGCTCGATGACGCGATTACTGTACTTGTTTGCGGCGGCGATCAGTTCCGTGCGAAGACGCGGGCAAAATGGATCAGTGAAGTCGACGCGCACCCAGCAATCGCTCTCGTCGAACAAGGACTGGGCGCGCGACTTCGTCTTGTCGAGGAAGTCATCGGAAATGACGATATCACCGGGCCGAATGGCCGGATTGACGGAGCCGATGGCGTTCTGGGAAATGATGGCCTCGACGCCCAGTTCGCGAAACGCCCATATGTTCGCATGATAGTTTATCTTGTGACTGGGTACCGTCAGCTTTTCGCCATACCGCAGAATGACCGCCGTCTCGCGCCCGCCAATGGTTCCGAGCAGGACTTCGGCTTCACCCCACGGGGTCGAAACGGATTCCGACCGACGATTTTGAAGAAGGTTTTCGGAGGCAGCGCTCGTAAGCAGTCCGACTGGTGCTCTGTTCATACTCGATTCCCTCAATTGCATTGATAGTGACGATGGATCGTTGACCGCACCGCGGCTTCGTCGATCCTTGTTAATTTGCCTTCGTCGAACACGGTTTCCCCCGCGATCATCACTTTGCGGACGTGCTGCGGACCGGCGTGGTAGACGATGTCAGAAAGAGCTCTCTCGTAGGTCATTCCCAACGGGTGCTCCAAGGCGAGGACGACCAGATCGGCTTGCTTTCCGGGCTCCAGACTGCCGATCTCGCGATCCCATCCGAGGACCCGCGCTCCCTCGATGGTGGCCATCGAGAAGGCGTCCGCAGCGCCGAGGATCGAAGCATCAAGAGTTGTCGCGCGCTGGAGAAGGACCGACAGCTTCATCTCCTGAAAGATGTCCAGGCTGTTGTTCGAAAGGGTGCTATCGGTACCCAGTCCGACGGGCACGCCGCGCCGCCGCAGCGCCGGGATGGGTGCGACACCGCTCGCAAGCTTTGCATTGCTCGCGGGGTTATGAGCCACGCCAGCTCCGGTCGCAGCAAGGATGTCCATGTCGGCGTCATCGAGCCATACACAATGGGCAAGAATAGAGGTCCCATCGAGCACGCCGAGATCGTTGAGCCAGGCGACGGGTGAGCGACCATAGCGCTCCGCAATCAGATCGTTTTCAGCGAGGTTCTCCGCCACATGTATCGTGAAGGGAAGTCCGAGCGCCTCGGCCCCGCGCTTGACGGCCCTCAATAGCTCTGGCGTGCAGCTGTACGGAGAATGGGCCCCGAGATAAAAGCGGCACAGTCCGTTGCCCGCATTGTCCGAAATCGCTTGCCGTGTCTCCTCAAGCGCAAGCGGCCAATTGGGGCGGCCGTTGGGTCGAAGTTCGGGCGAGTTTGCAAGAGCGCCGCTTAACGACCTCATGCCAATTTCGCTCGCCACCGATGCGAAGACACCTGCACCGTACCGTGTACAGTCGCATGCGGTCGTAATGCCCGCGCGTATCATATCCATCGCAGCGAGGGTGGAGCCCCGCCGGTTGTCGTCGATTGTCAGGGATGCGGTATGCGGAGCAAGTGCCTTTGCCCATTGGAAAAGGTCGCCATCGTCACAGCAGCCACGGTGAGTGGAAAGCCCACCATGGGCATGGGTGTTGACGAGGCCGGGGATGACCACTTTCCCATTTTGATCATCTCTTGTTGCCCCAATCGCTACGTCCGGCAAGTCGCTCGATGGGCCGATCCATTTGATGGTGCTGCCCTCGACGAGGATCGCGCCGTCTGCGTAAAATCCACCAGGCAGGCCAGTGCAGATAAACGCATTGAATAGCAGCTTCATCTATCCGATCTCCATTTCATATAGTCTGTCGTCGATCGTGATCCGGATCTCCTCATGCAGACGGCCAGGCAGTACGACGGCTCCGTCGTGGATGCGGAAGGGAGCATCGTGACCAGGGACAATGATATCGGCCATACCGACGATGCGCTGAACACTCGCGGATGCGGCCTTTGCGTCAAACGAGCCAGCCGATACGCTGGTGGCAACTTCACCACGATGCTTCAAGGCATCCTGCGCCAGGACAACGCATTCGCCGTCGATCTGGAGGACAAGCGCGATGTGACCGCCAGTATGTCCCGGCGTTCTGATCATTCGAACTCCCGGCAGGATATCCAGCTCTCCGGAAACCACAGAGAGTTGCGGTCTGCGCAATAGTCCTTCCACCAGATACTTGGGAACAGCCCTGTCGTGCGCCCAATGCCTATCGAAGTAACTGAGTTCTGCCTCATGGATAACGATTTCGGCGTCCGGGAAGCACTCAGCGTTGGCGATGTGATCAAAGTGCAGGTGAGACAGAATGACTGTGCGAATGTCGCCAGCGTCGACCCCACGTTTGGCCAGTCCTTCAAGAATGCCAGGCCGATCACCCGCGCCGCCGGTGTCGAACAACGCATATCCTGCCCTGGTCTTCAGCAAGACCGTCGTGCTCCAGCCGAGGAAGCCTCGGCTGCATTTACCTGGAAAGCCTGAAAGAAGAATGTCGTATTGTGTTGTCATCAGGTTTCCACCTGCCGCAGGCGAGGATCGAGGAGGTCGCGAAGCCGATCGCCAATGAGATTGATACCGACGACCGTAAGGAAAATTGCAAAGCCCGGAATGGTCGCGACCCACCACGCATTGCCGATATAGTTCCGGCCCTCAGATATCATCGTGCCCCATGTTGGGGTTTCCGGTGGGACCCCAAGTCCCAGGAAGCTCAAGGACGATTCAAACAGGATCATCTTGGCGACAAGCAAGCTCGATATGACAATGATGGAGGACATCACATTCGGCAGAAGGTGCCTGATCAGGATCATTGGAGTTGATATCCCCATCGTTTGTGCTGCCTGAATGAACTCCCTTTCCCGCAAGACCAGGCATTCAGCCCTGACAACTCGGGCGTATTGCACCCAATTGGTGATGCCGAGAATGGCCACGATATTCCAGAGGCTGGGACCAACGACCGCTGCGACAGCAAGGGCCAATACGAGAAAGGGAATGGCAAGTTGTATATCGGTAGCGGCCATGATCACGCGCCCGGAACGGCGATCATCATATCCAGCCATCAGCCCTAATGTGACACCGATCGCACCAGAGATGACGACTGACGTCACTCCGACAATTAGCGAAACGCGAGCTCCTGCAATAACACGGCTGAGAACATCGCGGCCAAGGGCGTCGGTACCGAATAAGTGCATTCCATCGCCGTTTGACCAGAGCGGAGGTTTCAAACGCTGGAGAATTTCCTGCGCGTCAGGGTCGAAGGGCATGAGCCAGTGGCCAAAAACGGCGAGGAAGACGATGAGCAGCACGATGGCAAGCCCGAGGGCGGCAAGCGCGCTTCTTACGTAGCGTCTCAGAAATGCGGTCATTTGCCTTTCCTCAGACGTGGATCAAGGAAGCCATAAGAGAGGTCGACCAGAAGGTTTATCGAGACGATCGCGGTGGCCATGACGAGGACAAAGGCCTGTACGACCGTGAAGTCACGGTTTGAGATTGCCTGAATGGCAAGACGACCAATGCCGGGATAGGCAAATACCTCTTCGGTAATGACGGCCCCGCCCAGTAGCGCTCCCACCTGAAGACCAATCACGGTGAGGGTTGGGATCGCGGCATTGCGAAGGGCATGCTTCAGGACGATGCGCCGTTCGCTGACGCCTTTGCCCCGTGCTGTGCGAATATAGTCAGACTGCAAGACTTCGATCATGGACGAGCGGAGCAGGCGGGTGATGATTGCTGTCGAGTATGTCGCCAGCACAACTGCGGGCATGATCAGATGCCTAACACCACCACGACCCGACGGTGGCAGGATGTGAAATGTCTCCGAGAAAAGCAGGATCAGCATGATCGCCAGCCAAAAAGCAGGAAAGCTCTGGCCAATCAGAGATACCAACAGGCTAGCGCGGTCCGCGATCGAACCCCGCCATGCAGCTGCCACGATAGCCAATGGAATGGAGACCACAAGAGACAGCCCCAGCGCCATGCCACTGAGTTCCAGCGTCGCAGGGACGCGGTCGAGCACCAGTTGCATGGCCGGCTGCTCGTAACGGAGTGACATGCCAAAATCACCACGGAGCGCGCGGCCCAGAAAGTCCAGGTATTGTGCCCCCAATGAACGGTCGAACCCCATCAAGTGACGGAAGCGCGCAATTTCCTCCGCCGAAGCTTCCGGGGGGAGAAAGAGTGCCGAGGGATCGCCGCCAATCCTGATCAGGAAAAAGACGGCGATCGAAACCCCGAAGATTACGGCGATCGCGTATAATATTCGCGACAACAAGAAAGCGCTCACAACAGGTGGTTCCCTTGTGCTTGACGGGTCGCCATGGCTGGTTCATTTCCAGCCATGGCGGTTATCATTATTGGAAGCTGGCCTTGCGCAGGTCGATGATGCTGTCGGTGCGCGGCTTCCAGTTCAGGTTTGCACTGAGCCCATAAATCAGCGGCGGCTGGATCATGGGCAGGTGCGGAGCTTCATCCTTGATGATCACGGCGGCCTTCTCGTAGATCGACTTGCGCTCTTCGGGATTGATTGTCGAGGCGCCCTGATCCAGCAAAGCGTCCAGCTCGGGATTGCTGAAGTAGCTTTGATACTGGCCGGTCTTGAGGAGCGGATCCCAAACGAGGTTGGGGTCGCGTCCGCTCCAACCCGGGAACGTAATGCCCTCTCGGCCCTTTTTCTCGGAGATCTGACCCCAGACACCCGGCTCGAGATATTTGATCTCGGCCTTGATCCCGACCTTGGCGAGGAATCCAGCTGTTGCTTCCACGATCTCGGCGTCTTTGAGGAAGCGTCCCTTTCGCGTCATTAGCGGGATCGTGAAACCATCCGGGTAGCCGGCTTCGGCAAGCAGTTTCTTGGCCTTGTCCGGGTCGTAGGGATAGGGCTTCCAGTCTGGATTGTAGGCAAAGCCATTGGCGGGCAGTGTCAGCGCAATGCGATTGCCCATGCTATTCAGGAGCGCCTGCTGGATCGCATCGACGTCAACCGCATAGTTAATTGCCTGCCGAACCCTCTTGTCCTTGAGAGGGGTATCGCGCGTTGTGTCGAAAGCGAGAAAATATAGAAAGTCGCTTGGGACGGTCTCAATCTTGGTATCGCCGCTGGAGAGTGACGGGACATCCTCGGGAGGGATATCGGCAGCAAGACCGACCCCACCACTTGTGAGTTCAGCTATACGGGTGCGGGTTTCCTTTATGGGGCGGAAAACCACTTTGGCGATCTTTGGCTTGCCACCCCAGTAGTCGGGGTTCGCCTCGAGTTCGACCTCTTCGTCCTTCAGCCATTTGACAAATTTATAGGGGCCGGTTCCGACGGGGGTCGTCGCGAGGGCGTTGCCGCCATTCTCCTGGGTATGCTTCGGAGGCACAATAAGCGCCGCAAAAGAAGCCTCATAGAGCGATAGGAGCATCGTCGGGAACGGCTTTGCAGTCTTGAAGTCTACCGTGTAGTCGTCGACGACCACAACGGATTTGATCGCCGAAATACGCGAATAGTACGGGGCCTTGAACTTCGGATCGAGCGCACGGTCGAATGTGAACTTTACTGCCTCGGCATTGAAGGGTTCGCCATTTTGAAACTTAACGCCCTCGCGAAGTTTGAAGCGCCAAGTCAATGGATCGGGGTTGGTCCACGATTTCGCCAGAGCGGGAGCCATCTGGCCGTCGTCGCCCTGCGTAACGAGCCCATCATAAATCTGGAAGAGAATGTTTGCGGTCGGAAAGGCAGAATGCTTGGCAGGGTCCATCGAATAGGCGTCGGCCGGTTGCGCAACGACAAGCGTATCAGCTTCTTGAGCAGCCACTGGAAAAGGAGCGATCGCCAGCGATGTCGTCGCAAGTGCTGCTGTCAGAAAGGTTCGTCTCAGTATCTTGTTCATGGTTCACCTCATTTTGGTCTTGGTTATTATCTCGGAATTGGCTGCGATCTTCGGTGTCGCTTTGGCCTTGGCTAGGAACCGGACGGAAGGAGTGCAATCGCCATGAAGCCCTCAAGGCGATCGATGTGAAGTACCAGTTGGTCTCCATTCCGCCTCGAAGGGACTTCGCGACCGTCGCCGATCTGGACGGCGCGGCGCGCACCAGTCGTAACTGCCACGTCGAAGCCAGCCAGCGGCGTAAGTTCCGTCAGAACTTTCTGCCGGGCAGCCGCACCGTTTAAAAGATGAAGAATGTCCGTTTCACCGCGACGATAAAGGATTGTCTCAACAGCCGATGATCCCGATGTCTTCACCGGGGGCTCCCCTATGGCCGGTTCTGCCAGAGCCGCAAACAGAGTTCGATATTCCGGCATGGAGAATTGGTGATACAACGACCCGATGCGCCAAGGCAGCCAGGTTGCTCTACCCTTCCCAAATCGTCTCGCAATCACGCCTGGTGCTTTCCCGGGACCTTCGACAACCGTGAATTCAGGTGCGTTATTCGCATAGGGCCCAATCAGCCGAAGGCAATCGCTGTCATGCACCAAATCGACCGGCCAGAAGTCGCCCGCAGCTGCAATATGTGGAATCCCGCCGAACGCCTGAGAAATCTGCGGCGCGTCGAGATTGAAATAGGCGCCTGTTACATCAAGCGCATCACCCGGCAGGCTTGGGAGGCAGTTCAGTGCCGCGGTCACTTTCGCTCTGCCGTTGTCGTCAGTTCGGCCTGTATCGGCCGTAACGAAGATCTGCCCGCCAGCTGCAACGAAAGCATCGATCAGTTCTGCATCATCTTGCGATAGCGCCTCGACCGCGGGCAGGACGATTGCGTCGTAAACGGCAAGCTTCTTTCGGTCCAAGTTGCCAGCGACGAGGACATCGCAGGGGTATCGAAGATCGGCAAGAATTTCGAACAGCCCGCGAAACTCGGAGACATGGCCACGTCCATCAACCGCACCGGCCGCGCGCCCGTCGTCGCGTCCCCATAAACGGCTGTCTTCCGATTTGACGATCGCGACCTTTGCTGCAGACTGGAGGTCGCGATACCATTCCTCCGCCCGAAGCTGATAGTCACCGAAATCCCTCAGAGCGGGGACGAACCGCGTATCTGACTGACTGAGTAGTCCATTCACTGCCGGCGCAGTGTTTGCCCCGTGGGCAGCCGCCTGGATGAGGTTATGGACCAGACGAGCCGATGGCATTGAGGTTTGGCGGCTCGCAAAGACCTCGGAGCTCGTCTGTATGAGAATTGGCGCGGTCTCAGCCTTCAGGGCTTTGGCGGTCAAGGCTTCCTCCGCAGCCCAAAAATTCCACATCGGCTGCGGATCAACAGGATTTGGAATGACCGGGTTTGACACCTGCGAACTAATAACGTCAGAGATTTCAGCCATCCGTCGGATGTCCCAACCGTCATGCACATGGTGATAGGGCACGAGCGCAGCACTTTGGTGCCGCGCACGGATAAACCTCCTAACCCCTGCCATGTGGTCAGCGAGAAAGTTTTGCCGCCAACGCTCGTATCCGACTATACGAACACCTGAGCTTGGAACGGAACCACCTGTCGAGTCCCACACGATTTTGACGCAACGCGAACAAAAACAGCGTGGGACATGGAGGTAGTTGAAGAAGAAGCCGTCGAGTAGGGGATAACGGGTGATGATCTCATCGAGAATGGCGAATACCTCATCCTGCCAGAAAGGACCCGTCGCACAGATCTGGGGCATATCCCATACCTTCGAAACACTGCCGTCTTCTCGCCTGACGAACCAGTCTGGATGGTTGCTGTCCATCCCCGCGCGTCCCTTTGAGATATCCATCCGAACCAGGACTCGGATGTCATTCTGCTTGGCGGCATCGATCACGGTGCCCAAGAAATCAAACTCCAGATAGGGATTGATCGTCTGGGAAGTCCGCGCCGTCGGATACCAGGCCGAGAAGCCACCGCCCATGGCAATGTAGCCGCCAGCGCCGACCTCTGTCACCTCCGAGATCAGGGACTTGACATCAAGGTTTTTGGCATCCGACTCCCGCAAAAGGTGCTGGAAGAAGCGGATAGGGTTATTGGTCCATTCTAGTGACATGCGCATCCTCCGATCAGCCGAGCGCGCATGCGCATGATCGGCCTCTCAAGTTTGTTGGCAGATTCGTAGACGCTGGCATTGTCGCGCTTGCGACGGGCAGCCAGGTCTTCGGCTTCCTGCCAGACCGCCCTCTCATCGATGACTGTCGCCCGACCATCTCTTGCGAGGACGCGGCCGTGACACAGGGTCAGGCCATGAGACATTCCCGTCTCTGACAGCACTAGCTGACGGACAGGCTCCCTAAGTGGGACGAAAGATGGTGAGGCAAGACGGTAAAGCGTGAGGTCGGCTGAAAGGCCTTTCGCTATTCTGCCGATGTTGTCGCCGAGACCAATTGCGTCTGCACCGCCTGCCGTGCCCATTGCCAGGGCGCGGTCCGGCCCAATCCAATGGGACGGATCGGTCGACGCGAGATTGTGCAAGATTGCAGTCCATTTCATGGTTTCGAGCATGCTGCTTCCGTCATTGCAGCAGGTGCTGTCAGTTCCCAGGGCGACCCGGACTCCCCGATCGAGCATGGCGGGAAGCTTACAATAGCCACTGCCAAGCCGCGCGTTCGACACGGGATTGTGGACGATGCAGGCGTCGTGGCGCGCAATGGTCTCGATTTCGCTTTCGTTGACCCAGATGCAGTGGACGAGGTGTGTGCGCGAGCTCAAAAGCCCCAAGTCTGCAAGATGCGAAATCGTGCCATTCCGGTAGAGCTTGTCCCCCATGTGTCGCTGGACGTCTGTCTCCAGCACGTGCATGTGAAGGAGAGCATTCTTGCGCAGACTGAAGTCCGCCGCTTGCACCAACAACTTGTCGGAGCATCTCTGAGGCGCTGAAGGGCCGATAGCCACCCGAATCCGGCCATTTCCTCTTCCATGCCATCGCTCGTAGAAATCCTCGACGATCGCAATCTGTTCGGTGGCTGGCAAGGGCAGGCGTGTCCCGAAGTCCGACTGGTCCACGCCATCAAAATCCCTTGCCTCAAAGGGCATCGTGTCTACAACGGCGCGGTCTGAGACAATCGGAGCGATCGTCGCCCGCATGCCGCTGTCCAACCAAGCCGACGCGACCGCATCAAGCGCGTCCGCATTGATATCGGGAGAAATTCGAACGTGGTCGAGTACGGTAGTGGTGCCGTTTCGCATCATCTCGATCGCGCCCAGCAAGACAGAGAGGTAGACTTCTCTCAAACTGCGGTTTTCACGACCCGCTGACGACGACAATGACCAAAGTTCGAGTGGCAGGTTGTCTCCAGTCCCGCGAACCAGGTTATCTGGTGAATGAGAATGCGCATTGACGAAGCCGGGAACAACGAGCATCCCTGATGCATCAATCATCTCCATTTTGTCGGAGTTCGATACCCGGTCTTCATCAACCTCGAGCGCGGAGATTGTTCCATCGCGAATTTCGATTGAATGCCGTTTTGCGACCCAGGCACCTGAGTCCTGTGTAAGGCATAATGCATTTCTGAAATACATCGAGGACAAAGCGGGTTCCTATCGGCATGTTCCCTTGGCCGCTTGCGGGCTCTTATGTCCTAAGTCTTTCAGAGTATCGAATTAGGAGAATACGGCATTTTGGAAAAAATCATTTTCCCACAATCAAGGTGCCGCAGCGCATTTTTAGGCTTCCCACGGCACATCAATTGCTATGCTGTCCGCGTATTGGTCGGGAAACCAGTCGACTTGCTGCTGAATGACGGGTTTTTATGCGGTGCGCAACATAAATAGGCAGGGAACGTGACGGCATCGTGAACAAGTTCCAGGATATTTTGGCATTCGCCCGCGTGGCCGAACTCGGCAGCTTCACGGCGGCGGCTCGTGCGCTCTCCCTGACCACATCTGCGGTGACGAAGAGCGTAACACGCCTCGAGGAAGGGCTTGGACTACAGCTACTTCATCGGACAACACGGCGAATGCATCTCACCGAGACCGGCGCGGAATTCTATGAACGTTGTCGTGATATCCTCCAAGATCTCGAAACGGCCGAGAATGCGGCGCGCGAGAAGAACCTTCAGCCGCGCGGTAGCGTCCGTGTCGCCTTACCGCCATCCTTTGGGCGGAGGACCGTAATCCCTGCGCTTGAATCCTTCTACGAGCGTTATCCGGAAGTAACGCTAGATTTGTGTCTCAAACACCAGACTGCCAATCCAATTGACGGCGGATACGATCTGGTTGTTCATTCCGGTCGCCTTGCCGACTCCCGATTGATTAACCGGATCCTCGTGCGTGGCTCCCAAAAGACCGTTGCATCGCCACGCTACCTTGCGCGACACGGTATGCCACAATCCCCAACCGATCTCCAGCAGCACAACTGCATAGTCGGAGGCTTTGGTGCCAACTGGCATTTTCGCGGACTCGATGGCCAAGACCAGGTCATCCGAGTGGCCGGAAAACTGGTCACTGATAGCGGGGACATTCTGCGTGAAGCGGCAGTCGCCGGTCTCGGAATTTCTCAGGCGACCTGGTGGATCTTTCGCGATGACATCAATAACGGCGCGTTGATCCCGATGCTCGAAGATTTCGAGATCGAGGCTGATCCGATATCCATTGTCTTCCCGGCCCATCGCCGGACGCCGGCGAAAGTCAGGGCAGTCGTTGACTTCCTCTTGCAAATAACCCGTAGCAGCCAGAGTTGATCGAAGGAAAAGACATCATGATCGCACTCGCAACGTCGCGCCAGATCGCCGCTGAGCAATCGGTTCTTTCCGTCTCCAATCTTACAACCTCATTCCTGGTTGAGGGACGTTGGAAACCCGTCGTCCAGGATGTCTCTTTCCAGATTGCTCCGAAGGAAACGCTCGCAATCGTCGGTGAGTCCGGATCCGGCAAGAGCGTCACATCGCTGTCAATCATGCGACTTTTGCCCAAGCAATCCTGCCGTATCGAGGGGAACATCGTCCTCGGTGGCACCGATATTCTATCGCTCACTGACCGCCAGATGCGGCAGGTCCGCGGTCGGGACGCTGCAATGGTGTTCCAGGAGCCGATGACAAGCCTCAATCCGATTTTCACCATCGGAGACCAGATTTCGGAGGCCTTGCTGTGTCACAACAAATCCATGTCGTATGCAGAAGCCAAGACCGAGGCCCTGCGACTGATGGATAAGGTCCGCATTCCAGCCGCGGCAAGTCGTTACAGCGAATTTCCACACCAGTTCTCCGGAGGCATGCGGCAACGTGTCGTTATCGCCATGGCCCTTGCGAGCCGCCCGAGACTGCTCATCGCTGACGAGCCGACAACAGCACTTGACGTTACCATACAGGGACAGGTGCTCGACCTCATAAAATCGTTGCAGGACGAAGACGGGATGTCGGTGCTGTTTATCACGCACGATATGGGCGTCGTTGCTGAGATGGCTGATCAAACGATCGTCATGTACAGGGGCCAGTGCGTGGAGTCCGGCCAGACCGAGCAGGTTTTCAACATTCCAAATCACGCCTATACGCGCTCTCTTCTCGCCTCGGTTCCTCGATTAGGAGCAATGCGTGGACATACAGAACCTCTAAAGTTCCCGATTATTGATATGGAAAGCGGAATTCAAACGCCCCAGTCCACCGTGGTTACTACCGTTTCTCATGAACATCGCGCGCTCCTGGAAGTATCCAGCTTGTCAACGCGTTTCGATATTCACTCCGGTTCCTTCGGGCGACTTTCAGGGCGCGTGCATGCAGTGGAAGATGTCTCCTTTTCGATACGACCGGGCGAAACCCTGTCGCTTGTCGGGGAGTCCGGCTGCGGTAAATCAACGACCGGTCGCTCCATCATCGGGTTGGTGAAGCCGACATCGGGGGCAATCCTGTTTGAGGGACAGGACGTTTCTACACTTGGCAAGCAAGAGATGCGGAGCATTCGCCGAAGCATCCAAATGATTTTTCAGGATCCATATGCAAGCCTCAATCCCCGAATGCGGATCGGTGATGCAATTGCTGAACCCTACCTTGCTCATGGCCTTGGTAACCGGCTGCAATCGAAGGCGAGGGTGGCCGAACTGCTATCGCAGGTTGGGCTCTCACCCGATATGGCAGAGCGGTTTCCGCATGAGTTCTCTGGAGGCCAACGACAGCGCATTTCGATCGCCAGGGCGCTTGCTCTGGAACCCAAGCTCATTATTGCTGACGAGTCCGTCTCTGCACTCGACGTGTCGGTGAAGGCACAGGTCGTGAATCTCTTGCTGGAACTGCAGGCGAAGCTTGGCCTCTCATTCCTGTTCATCTCACACGACATGGCTATCGTGGAGAGAGTTAGCCACCGGGTGGCGGTGATGTATCTCGGCGAAATCGTCGAGATTGGACCGAGATCCGCCATCTTCGAAAACGCTCAGCATCCATATACCCGAAGACTCATCCATGCAGTGCCTGTGCCCGACCCCTCCAGGCGTGCCATTCGCCGTGAAACACCTGCAGAAGAACTTAAATCGCCGCTCAGGACACTTCAGTATATCCCGGCCAAACCCTCATATCGCGTCGTGAGCGCAGGGCATCTAGTCAGGTCAGATATGGTGAGCTTCGCGGAGAATGAGTAGGCTTTGACATCGCAGGAATAGCGACGAGGACGGCGTTCGGCTCGTGCTGGGAATGCCTGCCGAGGTGTTCATTGCAACCTCGAGCAGGACGTTCGCCCGTATCTGTGGCAGCCGATCCGCGACCGCGTCTCAAAGGCGATCCGCGAGAAATAAACCGGGCCCGCCTTGCCCCATTCGGGTCATGCGGGAACCGGTCCACCTTGATGTTCTTGGCTATCTGATGGGCGAACTCGATACTCCTTATTGGCAATTCGGGACGGGCGTTTGTCGAAGGGAAACCCCACTGCGTTGCGGGACACAAGAGAATTGAGGGCTGAGCAACTACTCAATCATCGCCCAGGCCGAGACAACGTTCATGCGCTGACAGCTGGTTTGACGTCCAGCCCGCGCTGCCGCGTCATGGACGTTTTTCCTTTCGAGCAATCTAAAGTCGTGGACTTCAGTTTAATTATTAGCTAGTTCTAATATTAATAACAGATTTGAAATTGTGGAAGGATCTGGAGGGCTTGGCAATGCCGGGGGAACAGGTTGAATTCTCAAAGAGCAGCGAAGGCGCGCGGATCCGCGAGATCTGGAAAGAGGCAGCGCAGAAAATTCCGGCGTCGCCCTCCGCGGCTAAGGCACCTTTCCTTGGAATCAATCTTCGTATCAACCTTATAAAGGCTCTGCAAGCCACCTGGGAAACGGGAAGTGTTGCGGTGAAGGTACTTGCGGCCGCTCACACCACTTTTGACCCGGTCACATGGCTGGGCATAGGTGTAGAAGCCGTTGCTGCTGTGAAAACGGTCGTCGCTGCGCTGGTACAACAACTGTCGGCAATCAACTACATAACCTATGTGATGCTAGCACAATCGCCCAATGGGGTTACTGAGGCGACGCTGAAGCAAAACGTTGAAAAGTTCGTGCGTGATCCCAAGCTATTCCAGTTCGCCTGGCATCTCGGCATGACCGAAGCCAAAGCGGCACAGGCACTGCAGGTGATCGAGCAGCCGAACTGGATCACAACTACCATGGAAAAACTCTCGTCCGACAACATGGCGGAGCGACGCGGGGAGCTCTGGTTTTTCCAAGAGCGCAATTTCACGCTTCGTGGCGAAGAGTAATTGGCTGGCTAGGGAACGCCCAAATGTTCAGTCCGAGCCTGGTATCGATCATGTTCCACAGCTTCGATAGGGAGATGCCTTGGTCTTCCAATCCGACAAGCTATGTGACCGCCAAAGACATAGCTGACAAACTAAATGCAATCGCGGGCAAGGTGAAATGTTCGCGCACAACTATTCCAGTGGTTGCACGGACGCGCCAACCGATCTCGCTAATGAAAGAGTATTTCTCCAACGAGGAAATCGGGTCACAGAGCTTTAGGTTTGACCAACTAGATCCATTTTCTGTCTTTTGGGGACGCTTCCGTTTGGACAGGCTCGTCGGCTATTTCACTCAATTTCACCACTTGGATCCCACCGAGGAACTACTGGATATCGGCACGCCCCTCTTCGAACTCGGCTCCGGTTCGCCACATGATCAGACCTGCAGAAGCTTGTTTCAACATGCCGCAACACTGTCAGCGGCGACGGTGGCCGCAGCGATCGTTGATCTGGGGGAGGAAGACATAGGCTGCCAGCCCGACGATTATGGCAACAAGCTACGACATGCCGTCACCAATGACATAAAGCTGTCCGGTCACGCTGAGAAGGTCCTATCCGTTCTTCTGGAGCGCCTGGACAAAAACTCCAAGCTGGACAAAACGACGGTGAGTTGCGCGTTGGTGCGACCGCCAACCGCATTCATAGGCACCGGCTTGTCCGCATTCGATCAAGCATGCTCGCCCGAGATCTTGACCGCCATCGAAGCGTTGAAAACGCAACTCGACGCGGACGGCCTTCCAGTTGCCGTAAATCTGTCACTCGGAACACACGTCGGACCACACAATGGCGAATCTCCTTTGGAAGAATACATTGCAGCAAAGTTGACAAAAAATGATCGGTATCTAGTGGTTGCGGCCGGCAACGAAGGTGGCGCGGGTCACTCCGCGAAATGCACGCTGGAGGGAGACGAGCCGGATTATCTTAGTATTAGGACCGGCTCACTTTGTGAGGAGATGCTGGTCGAATTCTGGTGGGAGGACTCCGCTGGGATCAGTATGTCTATCGACGTCGACATATGGGAAACCGACGTTACCAATAATGTCGGCACTCGTACAAATCACGCTACCTTGCGGATCGATTCATCAGCTCTTGGTACTTTGTCGGTGACCCCCACAGGGCTTCCTACAACAATGATAATGCAGTCGCTATTTGGAGCACGTTGTCACAATAGTTTAAACTGCATCTCGTTTGCAATCACATCGACAAACAAGGCTGCTTTGCCAGTCCTAGACATCAAGCTGCGGCTTCAGGCGCAGAACGCACCAGCAACGACCCGGACAGCCGTGAACGGCTGGATTGTGGTAGCTGAGGCGGACCCGTTGACGGCCGCGACCAACTTCATTGAAGGCGGTGCCCAAGGAAACGTAATCGTTCCTGCGAGCGATCCCGCTGTTCTCAGTGTCGCCGGCCTCGACAGAAACGGAAACGTTTGGAAGGGGTCTTCCCGAGGCCCGGCTGCCGAATACGACACGGCAAATGGGGGGCTGGAGGTCCCTTTGATGGCCCATCTAGCGTATTTAGGATCGGAGTTTGGCACAAGTTTCGCAAGTCCACGCGCCTGCGCAGATGTAATAGATGTTCTGATAGATCCAAACAGAAAATGCAAAGACGCTAAGAGCCTATTGGTGGAGACCTACTGCCCCAGTGGTAAACTTCCGATTTGGAATGCGCGGTTTGGTTTTCACAAGGCCCAATGAGCTTAATCGCTCTGGCTATCGGTTCCGCTGATGCTGGCGAATGAATGCCAATACGAGTGACGTTGGGACTGGAATTTGGCGGGCCGATATTCGGGCACGGCGCAAGCGAGGGTCGTCTCGAGTGAGAGGTTCTCAGTTCCCATCGTCGTCGGTGCTAGGAGCGGCTCTTAGCACGAAGACAACCGGAATAGAATTGCGGCGACCGAGTTTCTGCGTACCGAAGGTGCTTCGGTCTGAATTTCGGCAGGCACCTTGCCGAAGCTGCCGAAGGCCATAACACGGCGCCGAGTTGCAGCCGGAACCGCCGTGGTGACATCGACTGGCAGGACGTGTCCGGAGGAGTAGGCCATCTTGGCAAGGAAGGAACCAGCCGCGTCGAGCGAAGCCGCATTGAGGCCCGGCACATAGACCGAGGTGTTTTCCGTATCCGTGCGGTCGCTGAACGATGCGCCTGAGACAAGCGCTGCGAGGTCGGGATAGCGACCAACGCGGGCAAAGGACGGGGTTTCGAGGAAGCTCGATCCGTGGATCGACAGGCGGGCGCGGTCCTCGTTTGTCCCGGTGATGGGATCGCAGACAGTGTCTGCCGCCGTCGGCAGCCGCGCTTCGAACTCGATGGTGTTTTCACCAGGACGCAACTTGCCGAGCGGGATCGGCAGCCGCTGATCGTCGATCAAGCCAGTGGGGCTTGCGCCAAGCGTGATGTCCGCAACCGTTTCCCCGTTGGCCCGAAGGATCAACTCGGCGTCGCGGGACAGGTTGGCGGCATATTGGGCGTTGAGGTGGAGGACCATCGAGCCATAGTCGCCGGGGTGGAAGTCTGATGGCATCGAGAAGTTGACACGCTCCTTGTAGAGGCGACCCGAGAACGGCTGAGCAATGAAACCGAGGTTCTGGAGCGGCACGATGGAGTTCGGCGTCAGCGCTCGACCCTTGGCGTTAGCAAGCGCCCGTAAGCCCTGCGGCGTGCCGTCGTTTCGCTGCTGTTCACCTGACCGCTGGAACTCGGCGACGGCAGCGTCGACGTCGGCCGCGGTCTGGCCGGTGATCACCAGAGTCTTTCGGTTGTTGGCACCGTCGGCGAGAACACTGATGCCGTCCTTCAGGCTTGCGGCCCTGTTCGCGCCGAGCGCGGGAGCGATCACTGTTCTCGTTCCGACGACGACGTCGATGCCAGGACCCTGGCCAGCCTCCGCGCCGATGGTGACGGCCGGGCGGTCGAAGCTGCCAGCAATTGCCAATGACTGAATGACGGCCAGGATGGGGTTGTATTCACCCGGAGCTGCGCCTGATGTAATCAATCCACGGATTGGCGTGCGCCCATCATTGCTACCGCCAAGTGCGATGAGGTCGGGGATTGAATTGCCGGCTGTCTTGGGGGCTCCACCGAAGACGAAGCCGCTGCGCTCGGAATCGACCTGGGTCCAGAGTTCATAGGTTGCATCGACGGAGCAATCGACGCGATGCTTCGTTTCACCGAAAGATCGACGCCGATCAGGATCGGGGTGCTGCGTAAGCGAGCTTCAGGTTCTTGATCTCGAGCAATATGCACAAATTTGCGTTCGCTTCGCTTCTGAGCAGATACCCCTCCATTGAGGATCAGCTAGGCCAGTTCCGGCGACCAGTCAGCGAAAGGTTCAGCGGCGCCTGCGTGGGCTGTGGCCCCATGCCGCCATCTAACATGCCACCCACTTTTTGGTTTCTCATTTCAATCTGCCGCCATGCAAATTTCAAATAGTCACATGTTGACTTTCAATTGGTCATCGCCGTAATTTCAAACAGTCATCAAAGGAATGAAGTTGTGGCGCTGTATCCAAGGCTCGCTGAGCAACGCGTTGCCGACGCCATGTCAGACACGCGAGTCGTGCTGATCGTCGGTCCCAGACAATCAGGAAAAACGACGTTGGCCAAGAAGATGGCCAATGAAGGGATGGAGTATTACACGCTGGATAATGCAACGACTCTGGACGCCGCGCGAGAGGATCCAGTTGGCTTTGTAAGAGGTATGGATCGCGCCATCATCGATGAAATTCAGCGCGCGCCCGAGCTGTTGTTGGCCATCAAGGAAAGCGTGGATACCGACCAGCGACCAGGGCGCTTCCTTCTGACGGGTTCAGCCAATCTCATGACGTTGCCACGCGTGGCAGACTCGCTCGCAGGGCGCATGGAGGTCGTTCGATTGCTGCCGCTTGCGCAAAGCGAGATCAGAACCGCCGGAAGCAGCTTCCTGCGCGACGCCTTTCGAAACGAAGCCAAGGCCGGAGAGCCAATCTTCGGAGACGACCTTATGGCTGCAGTTTTGGCCGGTGGATATCCCGAGGCGCTGGGCCGCAAAACCTTGAGCCGTAGACAGGACTGGTATGCGGATTATATCCAGGCGATCGTTCAACGCGACGTTCGTGATGTCGCGCAAATCGAGCAGATTGCTCAAATGCCGCGCCTGCTACGCATTCTGGCAGAGCATTCGGGGCAGCTGGTGAACTATTCCCGGATTGGTGCGGCCATTGGGATGAACCACATCACAACGCAAAAATATGTCGGTATCTTCGAGAGCCTGTTCCTCGCTTGCACCGTACAACCCTGGTTTTCTAACAAACTGAAACGTCTCACGAAGACACCGAAAGTACATTTCCTCGATTCTGGCCTTCTTGCATCCCTTCGTGACCTCTCTCTCGACCGCCTCCACGACGACAGGGGTCAGTTCGGGGCATTGCTGGAGACTTTCGTTTTTGCCGAGATCCTTAAACTCGCCAGCGGCGGGCAAACCCGCTTCGAGTTTTCGCATTTTCGTGACAAGCAGCAGAACGAAGTCGATATCGTCATCGAAGATAGAAGGGGGCGGATCGTCGGTATCGAGATAAAGGCGGCAGCATCCGTCTCCAATTCCGATTTTTCGGGATTGCGAATTTTAGCCAAGGCATCCGGAGAACGGTTTGTTTCGGGCATGGTCTTGTATGACCACCATAAGGTTATCCCTTTCGGGGAGCGTTTGTCCGCTGTTCCAATATCGGCATTGTGGCGTTAGCGCGTGAGAATTACGCGTCAGTCTTCAGACCCGAGCATTCTTGAGATATACAGTTTCGATAACGGATAGGCCTCAGGTTCAATTCCCTTCACATCAGGTCTTTTGTCAAATGGATCATTGGAGTGGCATGTGGGCGGATCCATGGTCTAAGCCCATAGCAACTACCGATCCGTTCTCGAACCTATACAACCTCATATGTGGAACGGCCCGCGGTGCAAGGTGCTTCTCAACCGATTTATCCACGCGGACGGTGCGTTCATATGTACGGCCTTTGAATGCGGTACATGACCACTGGCCTCGATGAGATCCGCGGAACGAGGAGCTAAATCACATCCACGCACTTTGAAGTGCACTGAGGTTGACGGCTTCGTTCGTCCGGGATTTCGTCCCATGGGTTC
>NZ_JANTYT010000031.1:0-49683 GCF_024808825.1 Rhizobium sp. BK661
CAGCTTGCCGGCAGTGGCACGTTGATCAGTCCGGCTCACGCCGGAGAGCATGGGACCAGAGCCGTCCAGTTACACCACTGCAGTGGGCACGATCGAAGGGCAAGCTGGCGGAGCTGGAAGCCAGGCTTGAGGAGATCAAGGCAGAAGCACTGGCCTTGGAAGCGCTGAAGGCAGCTTTCAGTGCTCGCCGGCGGACACATCTCCCCGGTCGAGCACGGCTTCGACTTTCGAGTTTTTAGACCGCGTTCTGGGTAATTGTCTCATCCGGCTTGCCGAGGAGATCGCAGGCAAGCAATTTGTCTCTGTCCGAGGTCACCAGCTCGAGCTTTGGTTCAACTTCCGCCATGACCCGCTCCTTTCCAGCGTAAACCTGGAACGTTTTTAGTCGGCAAACAATTCAACTTTTCATCGCTTGAACTATGAACCCATTTCAGTGGACACTCCAGCCCCGACCGGTCTAGAGGGTCCCCGGATGCCGGTGATTGCCAAGCTGAGGCGATGCTATGTTAGAGAGCACCCCGGACTATCAATCCATTTTGTCGCACCGGCTCCCGGACATTCAACAGGCGGGTGCGGTCTGTCTCAGGCGCACTGAAGAAGGCGTTGAGATTCTGCTTGTCGGCAGCAAGCGAAATGGGCGCTGGGGTCTGCCGAAAGGTCATATCGAAGGTACCGAAACGACCCATGCGGCCGCTGAGCGGGAAGCGTTCGAAGAGGCCGGAATACGCGGCCGGGTGGCAGTCCGACCGTTCGGTGCTTTCACCTATGTCAAGGACACCAACCGGCAGCGATACAAGGTGACCTCGCACATCATCCATGTGACGTCGGTCGCCGATACTTTCCCTGAGCAGGCGACACGGATAACCAGATGGTTTCCAATTAACGATGCCGCGGTCGAAGCGGGCCAGCCGGGCTTGCGCGCACTTCTGCGAAGACTGATGTAGAAGCACGCAAGCTGCAAGACCAGCTGACGCCGCGAACCCGACGCGGCTGCCGTCCGCTTGATCGCCTTACGTCTCGATAGTAATCGAAACTCACAAAGCCTCACTCTAAGTGGTGGAGAGTTCGTGGTATCGGGCCGGCACAGGTGCAATCGGCATCGCCCGCTGTCGGTCTTGAGAATGTTTTCAGATCGGGAGATCGCAAACTCAGCGAAATTGGCTTCGGGCCAGGGCAAGCAAGCCAGGAAAAACCAACCGCGCCTTGGAACTCTTTCGCCGAGGAGAGGTTAGCGCACGGTCGACAAGCCTCGTTGGCTGGGGCGGGCAAACGAAATCTGAAGAACGTTGGACGACCGCATGCCTTCACCCACGCACGCCGGAAGTGCCGGCCTTACCAGGCGAACCCTCATGACAGGCACAATCACGGTTGCCGCTGCAGCCATCCCGCTCAAAGGAGCCACCGCAGCTTCAGGGCAAGCCCAGGAATCCGAGAGGCGCAATGCAGACGAGGCTGTGGCGATATCCATGCGGATAAATGGGCAGTCGTATCAATTCAATGTCGACAGCCGCACCTCGCTTCTGGACCTCCTTCGCGACCACGCGGGCCTGACCGGCACGAAGAAAGGCTGCGATCACGGACAATGCGGCGCTTGCACTGTTCTGACGGATGGTGAGCGGACGTTATCCTGCATAAGCTTTGCCGCGATGAACCAGGGTCGCGAGATCACGACCATCGAAGGTCTTTGTTCTGCCGACGGAACGCTGCACCCGATGCAACAGGCGTTCATCGACTGCGATGCCTTTCAGTGTGGCTACTGTACCCCCGGCCAGATCATCTCTGGTGTTGCCTGCGTTAAGGAGGGTCATGCAGACAGCGACGCAGATATCCGGGAATACATGAGCGGTAACATCTGTCGGTGCGCTGCCTATCCCAACATCGTTGAAGCCGTAAAACAGGCCCGTGAAGAGATGGAGAAGGTCTGATGCTACCCTTCATCTACGAGAGGGCCGACACGCTGCACGAAGCTCTTTCAGCAATGGAAGAGGTCAATCAGCAGCCCCCAACCGATGCCCCGTCGCAATTTATTGCTGGCGGTACGAACATGTCCGACTACATGCGGCTCGGAGTCAATCGTCCCTCTCGACTTGTGGACATCAACCCGATCCAGGAAACCGCCATGCGTACGATCGCACTCGAGGGTTCGGAACTCCGGCTTGGCGCCCTGGTGCGGATGAGTGAGGCGGAGGACCACGCCGAAATCAACCGGCGATGCCCGATGCTGAGCGAGAGCCTGAAGCTTGCAGCCAGTCGCCAGATCCGAAACATGGCGACGCTCGGCGGCAACCTGCTGCAGAGGACACGGTGCGAGTATTTTCGCGAAATCTCCTGGCCCTGCAACAAGCGCCTTCCAGGTTCCGGCTGCTCGGCGATGGACGGCTTCAACCGGCAGCATGCGATCCTCGGTGTAAGCGATTCTTGCATCGCAACATATCATGGCGATTTCGCACAAGCCCTGATCGCGCTGGACGCCTCGATCGAGATCCAGGGCCGGGATGCCAACCGTCGCCTCCCGATTTCTGAACTGCATCGTCTGCCGGAGGACCGGCCTGACATTGAAACGGTCCTGCGGCCCGACGAGATGATTACCGCCATCATCGTCCAAATTCCTCAATGGGCTTCAAGGTCCACATATCTGAAGGTCCGTGATCGCCAATCCTATGCATTTGCATTGGCCTCGACCGCGGTCGCTCTCGATCTCGATGATAAAAATGTGCGTGACGTGCGCATCGGTCTCGGAGGACTGGCGACCGTGCCCTGGCGTGCAGTAACAGCCGAGGACGTGCTGCGGGGGCGACCGCTGACTGAGGAAGCCGCAAATGCCGCGGCGGATGCGGCCTTTGCGGAAGCAAAGCCTCGGGAACACAATTCATTCAAGGTCGAATTGGGAAAGCAGACGCTGGTGCGCGCTCTGATGGAAGTCCGGGAGATGAGCTTATGAGCAAGAGTGAAGCTGCGCCAACGCCAGGCGAAAACATGGGACCGCCGCTTGCGCGCGTGGACGGCCGGCTCAAGGTCATGGGCAAGGCATCCTATCCCGCCGACATCCCGCTCAACAATATCGCTCATGGGTATCTCGTCACGAGCGCTATCGCTTGTGGCCGGATCAAGGGGCTTCACCTCGAAGACGCACGTGCCATTCCCGGCGTGCTCGACGTGCTAACGCACGAGGACGTGGGCAAGGAGCTGGAGCCGCCGGAATTTGGAACCTCCGGATCGACATCGATCGGTCCATTGCACGATACGAAGATCTGGCATGACGGCCAGATTATCGCTCTTGTGGTGGCCGAGACGGTCGAGGTCGCCCGCGAAGCGGCAATGCGCATCAACGCCGACTACGAGGAAGAGCAACCGAGTACAGGTTTCGGGTCGGACGGAACGGAAACGGTTGCTGCAGCGCAGGCAAGCGAGGAATTCGGCAAAGACGTAAAGGCCGGCGATTTCGACGCCAATTTTGCCAAGGCGGATGTAAAGGTCGATGCCGAATACGGCATGGCGACGCACCACCACAATCCGATCGAGCTGTTTTCAACGACCGCCTATTGGCAGGGTGATAATTTGACCGTCTACGAGCCGTCGCAGAATGTCTATGGCTGGAAGGTGGAAATAGCCCGGCAGCTGAGGATCGAACCCGACCGCGTGCGAGTGGTTAGCCCTTATATTGGTGGAGCCTTCGGCTCAAAGGGACCGATCACGCCGCGCACGGCAATCGTCGCGCTGGCGGCGCGAAGGTTGGGCAGGCCGGTACGCTGCGTCGTGACGCGGCCGCAGGCATTCACGACCCAAACATATCGCGCCGAGACCCGTCATCATGTCAGGATGGGCGCTGCGCGCGACGGCCGGATTTTGGCCTTTCAGCACGAGGGGTGGGAGGTGACATCGCGTCCCGATCCTTATGTCGTCGGCGGCACGAAAACCACTGGACGCATTTATAACTACGGCTCGGTCCTGACCAAGGTCTTCCTGGTGAAGGCCGACCGACCGACACCAAGTTACATGCGATCGCCACCGGAGACCCCTTACGTCTACGCGCTCGAAAGTGCGATGGACGAAATGGCGGTCGCTCTCGACATGGATCCGGTCGAATTTCGCCGGATTAACGATGCGAGCAGGGATGCGATCGAGGGCAAGCCATTTTCAAGCCGGTCCCTAATGGAGTGCTACGATCAGGCAGCACGCGAATTTGGCTGGTCCAGTCGAAATCCGCAGGTCGGCAGCACGCAGGATGGTGACTGGCTGATTGGCATGGGTTGCGCCACGGCAGTTTATCCCTCCAACGTCGCGCCATGCGCGGTCCGGATCACGCTGACCGATGACGGTCACGCGCGGATACAGACGGCGTCTCACGAGATTGGAACGGGCATCCGCACAGTCGCGGCTCAGCTTGTCGCCGAGCAGTTGGGTCTCGATCCAGTCGTGGTCGAGGTGGAGATGGGTGACACACGCCTACCGCCTGCCCCGGTCGCTGGCGGATCCAATACGACTGCAAGCGTATCGTCAGCCATCATCAAGGCATGTGGCGAAATCCGCGACAAGCTCACACGAGCCGTAGTCACGGCAAACGACGGACCCCTGGCAGGAAGCGATCCGCGATCGATAGGCTTCAAGGGAGGCAGGTTGATTGCCGGCAACGCCTCGCAGGACCTGAGGGATGCCTTCAAAAATCTCGGAAGCGGCGTTATCGAGCAATACACGGAATTTCGTCCGGACACAGCTTCTCCGGAGGCCGTCTCCAAGCTCTACAAGGGCAATATGGAGATGGTGAGCGGTGAGAAGGGCGAGATGATGAAATATGCCTTTGGGGCCGAATTCGTCGAGGTGCGCATCCATCGTCGCACGCGCGAAATCCGAGTCCCGCGCATTGTTGGTGCCTTTGCGGGCGGAAGGATCATGAATACCAGAACCGCACGCAGCCAGCTGATGGGAGGCATGATCTGGGGCATCTCGTCAGCCCTCCACGAGGCGACCGAATTCGATCATAGGAGCGCGCGTGTCGTCAATCGCGACCTGCAGGATTATCTCGTACCAGTGAACGCCGACATCGGGGAGGTTAAGGTCATCCTGGTCCCCGAGACCGACAACGACGTCAACCCCGCTGGCGTGAAGGGGCTAGGTGAGCTTGGCAATGTCGGTACCGCTGCAGCGGTCGCGAGCGCCGTGTTTCACGCGACAGGAAAGCGTGTCAGGCAGTTGCCAATTCGCATCGACAGTCTGCTTTCCTGAACCACTGACGTTCATCAAGCAAATCTCTCGGGAATGACCGAACCTGCACGCACTGGGGAAAGCGAACCGGGCTTTGCCTCAGATCTGATCCGCGTTCGGTGATCGCCAGTGCTTCAGCAAGGGCTCGGGATGGCCCGTCAGGGGATCGGTTGGGGGAAGAGGCAAGTTTTTTATAGCCGTGAGCTCCTCCTCAGTTGCGCCTGACCTCTTGATATCCGCATGTTGGCCAGGCGGATAAGCACCAACCACCAGGAAATCGTCGCTTGCCGCGACAAGGCAGTGCCCCGTCCCAGCGGGCAAGACCAGGCAATCCCCGGCATTTACAGCATAACTGATCCCTGCAGGTCCACCGAGCTGGACGGAAGCTTTCCCCCTCGCAATCCCCAGGACCTCATGCGCGTATACATGGTAATGTTGATAATCGAATATCCCGTTCCGCCAGATTCCAGTCCAGCCATTTTCCTGAAACAAGGCCTCGAACCGTTGCGCGGCGTCGCCCGTTGCATCGACTGCTGACTTGTAGACGATGAGAGGCAGCAGCGAATTATTCGGCACCCACTCACTTTTCGGAAGAAGTTTCGTGTGGACTTCCATCGCTTTAACCCTTCTACGACCGCAACCAACGATGCTGGGTGGATGATGCTTGCTCACTCTAAATCCCGGATGACGCGAGTCGTTCCCACATGCCGGCGGATGGCGACCTTCTGGGAAGCATTGGAGGCATCAACATCCAATCTTCCCTTAGCTTCGTCGCTCCACCTGCATGGATACCCGACGCTTCACAAGCGGCCGCGCGGCAAAACGCCGCCGGGGCCGGGATGAGGATCGATTTGTCCCGGATCATTGGACAGAAATAGCGGTATTAGGAAAAATCGAAGTCCTTATCGTCCTTGGAGAAGCTCTTGCGGAATTCTTCCTCCCAAGGGTCGAAGAACTCCTCGCCCTCAGGCAGCGGTGCAGGCGTTGGCGTTTCGTCGTTTTCGCGTTTGTTTTCAAAATCTCGCATATCGCCACCTCGATGCGTATTACTAAACGACATGAACGCCTGAGTGCGACCTTGGATCGAACACTTATCTGTAGACACTGAAAGACAGCGTGAGGCTCCCATCAGGTCTGGCGGGACCTTGCCTAGGTATCAGGCATGTCGTGATGCCGGTTTTTGGATGGCGTTAGCGCGAGCTCTCAGGATTTTGAGTGCGACCAGGGCGCGCGGAGATGAAAGGAGATTTGAAATGCCATAACGAAAAAACCGCTTAGGCAGGCACTTCACCGTCTTCGTTCGCAGATGTGGTCTCACAGATCCTCAGGAGCCTGTTTATTTGGTCACATAAAACGACGAAAGCGGCGGCAACGAGTTCGTTGGGAGTATCGTCCATCTCGGCAATCAACGTCTCAACATCACGCAATGTGCGGGATGCCATCGGTGTATCCACTCCACTGGCATCAAGTGTATGTTGCAGCTCGCGGATGCTGGCAACGCCGCGGACGACCAGATCTTTTCGCTCGCTGGGAGTGAGCAGGTGGATTTGGTTTACGGCCCGAACGAGTTCGGAGACGAAATCCGGTTTGGTAGAGATGCTTGCCATGCCTCCCCCTAACACGTCGACGTTGCGGCTATATCAAACCTAGCAGTATTGCCAGCTATTGGCGAGTTCGCCTTTCGATTAGGCTGCCACAAGGCAGAGACGCGTACGGCTGGACCAATTCGCCTAGGCCCAAGCCGTACGCTTGTTTGGTTTCGGAGGGGCTGGGGTCGGCTCCGAAACCTGAACGCGTTAAAGTCCTATAGTTCGTCTTTATGTGGTATTTTACAAATCACTAATAGTTAAAACCGGCAGAGTGAGAAAGGAGGAAAGCGAGTACGCAGGACGGAAAGGCGGCTCTTTTGAAGACTGATGGAGTAGCGGCGACTCTTGCAGGAAGAGTACCTGGGCTTCTGCTCTATCAGCGCGCTTTGGTTGAGAGGGTGGCCGGCTCGCGTGCCGGGGCTAATGCTGCTGTGCGAGCCGACCTGCGCTGGTCATCGGGGGGTCGATGGCCGAGCGCCTCATGTAATTTGGTGTCGCAGGGGATTGTTTCCAGAGCCGCTAATACTAATGGTGAGGGGCACACCTCGAACAGGTGAGTGGCCCCGCAAGCATGCTCCGGGCGGAAGATACCTGGTGGTTCCGTGGCTAGGCCTCCTTTACGGCCGCACTTGCCGTGATTTCGACCAACCGGCGAGCATCACCGAGGTCAGCGACGCCAATAGTGGCGCGCGCAGGAAGATCTTCTTCCGCGTACCAAGCCAACCATGCCTTTGCATTCTTCCCTTTTGGTCATGTCGGTAATGTAAATGCGGACCTGCAGCAGGTGTTGTTTGTCCGAGCCGTCATCCGCGCACGGCTTCCAGCTTCTCGCAGACTTCACGGGTCCGGCCTCCATTCCTGGTCGAGTTCACGGCTAGCAAAGGCCTTCGCACGTTCGACGCGGCCTATTGTGAAAGGTTGATTTACTCGTCAGCGAAAATGCGGTTAACGGCAACTCGGTCGGCTTGCCGCTTATAGTTCGGGGAGATCGCCCGAAACAATTCATTGATCACCAACGGAAGAGGAAACACCAGTGGTTAAGCGCATCAGGAAGGCTCACATCATGCATGGAGCTGTCGAACATAATGACCTTCTGTTCAATGGGGGCCACGCAATGGTATGTCGGGCTAGATCTCGACAGTTCGAGGGCGGTTCGAAAGCCATTGCAGCCAGCCGGGCAAGTTGACCTTTGGCTCTTGAAACCCAAACAGCGTCACTCGCCACTGGTGGTGAACCTCCTGGCTGATTTGCTGCGGGAGATTTTCGCGGGTGTCGCTGATACCCCCGCTTCTCTGATGCATAGCGGACTGAAAAACCTGATCGGATCCAGTGCCTCGTCCTCCGCTTAAGGCACGTGGAGAGCCGCGTTTACCAATTGAGGCAAATGCGGCGAATGGCAAACCAACCCGGACCAATCCATGACGAGCCACTACATGCTGGCGTTAACGTTCCTCTACGTGGCGATGATGGCCCCGATCTTTTCGAAGACATTATGAGGGATGGTGAGTTCCAATGGAAGCGGTGCTGGGTCCCTCCCGCTCACTCCCGGGACGAACACACCGTAGTCCTGGAGACGACGAACCTGGGCGCGGGCACGCTCAATTTGCGTTTCTGCATTTTCCCTTGGCATAATTGCGATCACGGTCAAACCAACAGCAGGGGACTGAGTTCCCGACCTGAAATCTGGCGTGTCCAGCGACCAGGGGCCGCCCGACAGACCAGCCGCCAGCATCTCCACCAGAAGCGCGACATTGGCGCCCTTGCGCCCGCCGAACGGCAACAGGGCTCCCATCAGCGCCTTTGAGGCTTCATCGGTCGGGTGACCGTCTTCGTCCACTGCCCAGCCCTCGGGGATCGCTTTTCCTTCTTCGGCAGCTCTTATAATGTTGACGAAAGCAGTCGCGCTGGATGCCTGGTCAATAATGAGCGGCGGCGTGTGGTCGCCGAGCGGAAATCCGAATGCCATCGGATTTGTGCTGTAGACCACTTTGCCCCCGGCCTTGGCCACCATCATGGCATTTGCGTTTGTCGCGGCCAGTCCGATAATGCCTTCATCGCAAAGCCTTCGGACATAGTATCCGAGTTCGCCAGCGGTATAGCTGTTCGTCTGCGTCAAGACGGCAATCCCGAATTTACGGGCCGCGTCGAGCAGATCTGGAAAAGCGAGATCAAAGCCCAGCTGCGCGATGCCGCGATCTGCGTCTGAAACGAGGAAGGCAGGAAAGGCGCGGTCCAGCCGTGGTGTTGGGTTGCAATTTATCCGTCCTTGACGGAAACCATTGAGATAGTCCACGAGGTGTGGAAAGCCGAGCGTTGGCGGCCCGTAACTTGCTGCCGACAGTGTGGCTTCGACGAGCGAACGTGCGCTCGACTTGTCTGCGCCGGAGGCCAGGCAAGCTTTCATGGCGAGTTCCTCGGCATCCCTTCGTTTGAGCACGACGTCGTCGGACATGTCAGATTTCCAATCCCGTCTTCCTGCCTTCGTAGAACGCATAGGGAGCCTGCCGCGGTGCCGCGCAATCGCCGATCTGTCTAACGACGACGCCCAGTTTTGTCAGGCCAGGTATCAGCCAGTCCATTGCGTGATTGGTCGTCGCGATAACAAGTGCGTCCGCTTCCATGAAGCTGTGTTCACCGCTGTTGTGGTCCAGAACAGTCGCGCCGTTTCCGTGCCATTCGACGATGCTGACTTCGGTAGTCCATTGAACCCCAAGCTTTTTCAGGGCTTGTCGCATCGGCACATCGACAGCCGTTCTCTGAAGCTCTTTCCCGACAAGCGGATCGGGTGTGACGATGGTAACGCGATGGCCGTCCTCCGCAAGCTTCCAGGCCGTTCCGCAGCCGCGCCAACCACCGGCCTCATCCAGCAGAAGCACCTGTTTGCCCGGCCTTGCCTGTCTGGCCATGACGGCTTCGACGGTGAAAACGCCACTCTTGTCGAAGCCGGGCATCCTTTCCATCGTTGGTAAGGCTTTCTGAAATCCGGTCTCCGGCGAATAGGACCCGGTCGCAACGATGACGACGTCCACCTTTGATGGGTCGATGTCATCGGCTTCCACATAGGTATTCAGCCTGACCTCAACACCGAGCTTTTCCAGTTGGCGTTCATACCAGGCGAGCAGATCAAGGATCTGCGCGCGCCTCGGCTGCAGTCCTGCAAGCAGAAAGTTGCCACCCAGACGCGTTCCGGCTTCGGAGAGGACGACCTTGTGGCCGCGTTCCGCCGCAACTCTTGCGGCCTCAAGACCTGCCGGCCCGCCACCGATGACAAGGACGCGTTTTGGGTCTGATGTCCTGCTAAAGCGATCGCCGTTCCATTCGAATTCACGCCCCGCTGAAGGGTTGATCAGACAGCTTATCCAGTAGTCCCTCGACCGGCGCCCCCAGCACATCTGATTGCAGGATATGCAGCCCCGGATGTCGTCGGCACGCCCTTCGCTTGCCTTGCGCGCCAAATGGGGATCGGCGATCTGCCCACGAACGAGTGAGACAAGGTCGGATGCGCCTTCGCCAAGGACGGTCTCGGCATTTTCAGGGGTCCGGATATGGCTTTCGGCGATGACGACGGCGTTTTTGACAACCTTCTTGAGATATGCGGCAAGATCGGCGCCGAGCTTTTCGGGATAGATGAACGTCGGCATCAGCTTGTAGAAATCGAGGTAGCCGCCCGATCCACACGTGACGTAGTCGATAAGACCGAGATCGTCGTGAAGCTTCACAATCTCCGCAAGCTCGTCTCGCTGGAGGGCCGCCTTGACATCCGGCTCGTCGCTGACTGCAATGCCTATGATGAAGTCCGGTCCGCAGGTCTCCCTGATCCGCGCAAGAATCTCGCGAGACATGCGCGTTCGGTTTTCGAGCGAACCTCCCCACTGGTCGTCGCGTCGATTGCTCCAGGGCGTCCAGAACTGGTCGACCATGCCAAGATAGGCTGCCCAGACCTCGACACCATCGAAGCCGGCCTCGTGGCATCGTCGTGCGGCCTGGACGAAGCCGTCGATCGTCTCGAGGATCTCGGCCTCGGTCATCGGATGCGAGCCGTCACTGTCGTGGTAGCTCGGCAGACCTGATGGCGACCAGTGCGGGTGGAAGGAGTTGTCGGAATCACCGTGCGCTCCGACGTGATAGAGCTGCTGGATCGCCACTGCGCCATTGTCCTTTATGGCGCTGACAACCTTCTCGAAATGCGGGATGACACTGTCATCAGAGTGCCGGAAGTTTCCTCGGGTCAGAACGGCTGACGCATGGACCGGCATCGGTTCGACGACGATCATTGCAGCGCCGCCGATTGCACGTTCAGCGTAGTAGGAGACATGGCGCTCCGTCGGCAGCCCATCGAAGGCCATGTTGGCTGTATGGGCGCCAAAGACAATCCGATTGCGAAGCGTATGCCCACGAATCTGAAGCGGGCTGAAGAGGCGGGGAAATGTTTCGGGCATAGCCACTCCCGGAGGCAGGTCACTGCTTGGGTTAAACGAGGGGTCTTGGGTGTCAACGGGCTAGAGGGCAGGGAGATGGGAGCCTGGTGGAGCACACCCAGAACGCCTTTCAGGAGAACTTGCTTCCAGGGATCTCGATCGCAAAACCGCGATCCACTGAAATTGACCGGTCACGAGACCTCATGCTCGCGTTCGGCGAGCACGAGGGTCAGATATTTTGCTATAGCCTCACCGGACGAGGGCAATGACACCCTCGTGCGGTTGGGCAGTGTCCGAGTTGACCATTGCAGTTGCAAGTTGGCGGAACGTGACAACGCCAACGGGACGGGATCCTTCACCGATGACGGTCACATCGCCTTCGGGAACCGACGCAAGCTGGCGAACGGCCTCCTCAACGGTCGTCGAGGCGTCGATGGTGTAGCCACCGATGGGAGCACCGGCCCGCAAGGGGCTCATGATGGCACTCACCTGGACGACGCGGCCGCGGTTCACCTCCTTCACAAAATTGGAGACATACTCATCGGCCGGCCGCAACACGATGTCCTGGCTTGTGCCTTGCTGGATGATTTCGCCATCGCGCAGAATGGCGATCTGATCCCCCAACCTCAGTGCCTCATCGAGATCATGTGTGATGAAGACGATGGTTTTCTTTATCTCTTGCTGGATGTCGATGAGAACAGTCTGCATATCCGTGCGGATCAGCGGGTCGAGTGCCGAATAGGCTTCATCCATCAAGAGCACCGGCGCGTCATTCGAAAGGGCGCGAGCCAAGCCGACGCGCTGCTGCATGCCACCTGAAAGCTGGTTCGGGTACTTCTCCTCAAAGCCCTTCAGACCCACACGCTCCAGCCATCGCATGGCGACGTCGACGGCCTTCGAACGCTCTACACCCTGGACCTCGAGACCAAAGAGCGTATTGTCGAGGACGTTGCGATGCGGCAGGAGCGCGAACTTCTGAAACACCATAGCCGTCTGGTGCCGGCGGAACGTCCGGAGTTCGGATTCATCCATCTTGACCACGTCGACACCGTCGACGAGCACTTCGCCGGCGGTCGGATCGATCAGCCGGTTGATATGCCGAATGAGCGTCGACTTTCCCGAACCGGAAAGGCCCATGATGACCTGGATCGAGCCCGACGGCATTTCGATATTGATGTCGCGCAGGCCGAGCACGTGGCCGTATTTCCGGTTCAATTCGGTCTTGGTCAGGCCTTTCTGAACCGCCTCAATATGGGACCGCGCGTTCGGACCGAAGATCTTGAACAGATGGCGGATCCTGATGCCGCCAAAAACATGATCAGCCATGGACGATCTCCCGATGCTTCTGGAGCCGCTTGCCGTATGCCTGGCTGACTCGATCAAAGATGATTGCGATGCCGACAATGGCAAGGCCGTTGAAAATGCCGAGGGTGAAGTACTGATTGGCAATCGCCTTCAGCACCGGTTGTCCAAGGCCCTGGACGCCGATCATCGAGGCCACCACGACCATCGCCAGCGCCATCATGATGGTCTGATTGATCCCGGCCATGATGGTGGGGAGGGCCAGCGGCATCTGCACCTTGAAGAGCTTCTGGGAATTCGAAACGCCAAAGGCATCGGCGGCCTCAAGGACGTCCTTGTCGACCAGCCGGATGCCGAGGTCAGTTAATCGGATCATCGGCGGGATCGCATAGATCACGACAGCGATGAGACCCGGCACGCGTCCGATCCCGAGCAGCATGACAACAGGAATCAGGTAGACGAAGCTCGGCATTGTCTGCATCACGTCGAGGATTGGATGGACAACGCGCTGGAACCGGTCCGATCGTGCCATCAGAATGCCGATCGGCAGGCCAAGTGCGATCGACAGGACCGTACAGACGAAGATCATCGAGACGGTCCGCATGGTGTCGTCCCACATGTCGAAGTAGCCGATGAGCAGCAGCGTTACGAGACAGCCGAGCACAATCTTCAGGCTGCGGCTTCCCAGCCATGCGATCACGAGGACCATCAGTGTTATGATCGGCCACGGCGTCTGGGTCATGAACCGGTCAACAGCGATCAGAAAGTGCTGCAACGGAGAAAAGAAGGTCTCGATGGAGTCGCCATATGCCCTCGTGAAACCTCGAAATCCGTCGTCGATCATCTTTTTGAGGTCACGAAGACTATCGTCGTTCATGTGCGGAAATTTGTAAAACCATTCCATGCGGTTCCCCTTTTCTCTGAAAGAGCCGTGACAAGTCTCCTGGTTACTTTCCGGCTTGTGAAGTGGCGGCGCGTGTCCAAACGCGCCGCCCATTCAACCAATCAAAGCGAGGCTTCGATTTTTTTCGCAGCGTCTTCCGACACCCACTTTGTCCAGATGTCCTTGTTTTCCTTCAGGAAGTGCTTGGCGCCGTCCTCCCCGCTCGCCTGATTGTCGGTCATCCAGGCCATGAGCTTGTTGACCGTATCATTGCTCCACGAACGCTTCTCGAGGTAGGACATCACATCAGGTCCCGCCTTTTCGGAGAAGGGCTTTGCAACCAGCGTGACAATCGTGTCGACCGGCCAAGCGTTCGGCTTCGGATCGCCGCAGTCTGCAACGGTGTTGCAGCGTTTCCACTCGGCGGCATCGGCTGGAACACCGGCGTCGAGCTTCACCATTTCGTACTTGCCAAGCAACGCAGTCGGGGCCCAGTAATAGCCGACCCAACCCTGCTTGCGCTCGTAGGCCTTTGCGATCGAGCCATCGAGACCGGCACCAGAACCGGTGTCGACAAGCTTGAAGCCTGCTTTTTCAGCATCAAACGCCTTGTAGAGCTGAGAGGTGACCACTGTGCCGCCCCAGCCCTGCGGTCCGTTGTAAATTGCTCCCTTCGACGCATCCTCGGCGTCCGGGAACAGTTCCGGGTGCTTCAGCATGTCGGGGATCGTCTTCAGATCCGGATGGGCGTCTGCCAGATATTTCGGGATCCACCAACCCTGAATGCCGCCATCGGGAAGTGGCGAGCCGACCTTGACGATGCGCCCTTCATCCGTGCCCTTCTTCACGACATCCGGAAGAAGATCGATCCAGGCTTCGGGAGCAATGTCTGGCTCGCCTTTTTCGGCCATTGAGGTGATGGTCGGAACGGTGTCGCCAACGGTGATTTCTGCGCTGCAACCATATCCCTCGTTCAGGATGATCTTATCGAGGTTCGACAGAACTTCCGCGCTCTGCCAATTCATGCTCGCGATCGTAACGCTGCCACAGTCCGCCGCATTTGCGTAGGAGGCCGCTCCCAGCAGCCCGAATACCATGCACGTAGAAGCCAATAACTTGTTCATTATCGTTCCTTTTTTAGCGGCGTTTATCTTTGGGCGGGGCGCCGCGAACCCACCTCAACGGTCGTTAGGAAGCGTCTCCCATACTCACCGATTTCCTGAAGGCTGCGGCCAGTCCATTGAACACAGCCTGGTCGAATCCTGATGCTCGCATCTCGTCGATGCCAGCAGCGGTCACCCCGCGGTATTCTAGAAAGCGGCTGACGATTTCGGTCGGACAGTCCTGCCGTCGTTCCAGCAGGCGCCCCGTGCCAATCAGCATCGTCAGGACGGCTCTTCGAGCAACATCCGCTGGCAAACCTTGATCAATCGCATGCCCCATCATGGCTGCGGCAAGAAGCGCAGGGAAAGCCGGTCCGGTGCCCGACATGCCCGTGAGGTAGTCAAGGTCGCTCTCGCTTTTCATTTCATCTTCGACGCCGCACGCGCCAAAGATTTTGCGCACGAGGCTGCGATCAACGGCATCGACGCCAGCTGAGGCGATCCAGGGCGTATAGGATAGGGAGACTTCGGCAGCGGCATTGGGGAGGGCTCGGACAACCCGTTCGGTCGCATGCCGTTCTGAAAGCGCGCAGAGGGGGATGCCGGCCATGACCGAAATCAGAAGTTTCCCTCGCATTGTGACAGGGACGGAGCCCCAGTCCTGCGGACGTACCGACAGGATCAAGACATCCGAGCTGTCCGCGAGACGTTGATTGTCTTGTGTCCAGTGCGACGCGGAAAAGCGATCTGGCTGCGAGCGGCGATAAGACAGTGTCAGATCATCGGGATCGGCGAGGCCGGCGGCTAGGATCGCTTCTGCGATGGAACCGCCAAGCCATCCGGCGCCGCCAATGATCCCGATCCTAACCTTTCCGCTCATCTCGTTCCCTAGCCTGGTTTGTAGCCGTGTCTGGCGAAGAACCGGTCAAGCTCTCGCTGCTGAGGGACTTCGCCCGTGTAGATCGCGATGTATTCAGGGATGCGCTTCATGCGCAGTGCGATGCTTTCGTTTGACTGCATCGAGATATAGCCAATCTGCACCAGGTAGGTCGTCCGGGCGCGAACATCAGCGCTGATTTCGGAATGCCCAAAGCGTTTGAACATGATGGCAAGCGCATCCATCCGTGCTCGATCCGCCTCTTGGACCTCCCGCAGGATCTCGTCGGACTGTAATGCCCAGCTGCGCACGGCAAACTCGAACTTGCTGTCGAACAGTCGGCTGTCCAGCCAGCAGTCGAAGACATTCAGCATCGCTTCCGCCAGGGTTTCCGCATAGGCTTCGGACTGCTTTACGATCGACCCTGTATTCTTGTCGCGCCAGCGAGCAACCAGTCCGGCCAAAAGTTCTTCACGATCCTTGAAGAACCAGTAAAAGCTCGTGCGAGACAGGTTGAGCTTCTTTGCCAGAGGCAGGATCTTCACGGAATCAATGCCAGACTCCAGCAGGACGTCATAGGCTGCCTCGAGCCATCCCTCCTGCGATCCACGCCAGCCACTGTCGCTCAAACTCTGGTCCATGAGCAACTCCTAGCAAATGGTTAAGGTCAACACAATTAAAATGTACATTACTGTCAATAAAATTTAACCCTCATGTTTTCAATGTTGACACATATGTACATTCCACCTAGCGTCCTGACCGATTGCTAATTCGGAGCACGACAGATGTCGAACGATCCCCTCCTGCAGCCGTACCAACTCAAGCACCTCAGACTGCGCAATCGCATCATCGTGACATCCCATGAGCCAGCCTATCCAGAGGATGGCATGCCGAAAGAGCGCTACCGGGCCTATACGGTCGAACGCGCCAAGGGTGGCGTTGCGATGACAATGACGGCCGGCTCTGCAGCCGTGTCCAAGGACAGCCCGCCTGTCTTCAACAATCTTCTGGCATACAAGGACGAGATCGTACCCTGGGTGAGGGAGATGACGGACGCCGTCCACGAGCAGGGTGCTGCGATCATGATCCAGCTCACCCACCTTGGCAGGCGAACGCGTTGGGATAAGGGGGACTGGCTCCCGGTCGTTGCCCCATCCCATCATCGTGAAGCCGCGCATCGGGCATTTCCGAAGAAGCTTGAAGATTGGGATATCGAGCGCATCATCAAGGACTTTGCCGACGCCGCCGAGCGCATGAAGGCTGGCGGCATGGATGGCGTGGAGCTCGAGGCCTACGGCCATCTGATCGATCAGTTCGCATCGCCGCTGACCAACGAACTCGATGGCCCGTACGGAGGGTCACTCGAAAACCGCATGCGCTTCTGTCTCGACGTCTTCAGGGCGATGCGAGAAAGGGTCGGGAACGAATTTATCCTCGGCGTCCGCTACACCGCTGACGAACGCCTTCCCGGCGGCACTGGCAAGGAGGAAGGTCTTGAAATCTCCCGCAGACTTCGCGACAGCGGCCTCATCGACTACCTGAACGTCATTCGCGGGCATATCGATACTGATCCGGGTCTGACTGACGTCATTCCGATCCAGGGAATGGCCAACTCGCCCCATCTCGACTTCGCCGGCGAAATCAGGGCGGCAACAAACTTTCCGACCTTCCATGCGGCAAAGATCCCGGATGTTGCCACGGCGCGTTACGCCATTGCGGCCGGGAAGGTCGACATGGTCGGCATGACACGCGCGCACATGACAGATCCCCATATCGTCCGCAAGATCATCGAGAAACGGGAAGAAGACATCCGGCCGTGCGTTGGTGCCAACTACTGTCTGGACCGGATCTACCAGGGTGGCATGGCGTTCTGCATCCACAACGCGGCAACCGGACGCGAGCAAACGATGCCCCACGTGATCCCGAAGACCGATGTCCCCAGGAAAGTGGTGGTAGTCGGCGCAGGGCCGGCTGGTCTCGAAGCGGCTCGCGTCGCCGCCGAGCGCGGTCACGAGGTCGTCGTATTTGAAGCGGCAAGCAATCCGGGTGGGCAGATCCGGCTGACTGCCCAGAGCGAACGCCGCCGCGAGATGATCAGCATCATCGATTGGCGCATGGCCCAGTGCGAAAAACTCGGTGTCACTTTCCATTTCAATACGTGGGCAGAGACAGACACGATCACGGCGGAGAAACCCGACGTCGTCATCATCGCGACAGGCGGCCTGCCTCACACCGAGGTTCTGACCAGGGGCAACGATCTTGTCGTGTCGTCCTGGGATATCATTTCCGGAGATGTGAAGCCCGGCACGAATGTCCTCGTCTTCGACGATGCCGGAGACCACGCTGGTCTCCAGGCCGCCGAATTCCTGGCCAAGGCGGGCGCGAAGGTCGAGATCATGACGCCCGATCGTTCTTTCGCCCCCGAGGTCATGGCCATGAACCTCGTCCCTTACATGCGATCTCTTCAGAAGCTGGACGTGACCTTCACAGTTACATTCCGCCTCGAATCCGCTGAAAGGAAGGGAAACCAGATTGTCGCCATGGTCGGCAGCGATTACGGCGGTGTGTCGAAACAGCGCATCGTCGACCAGATTGTCGTCAACCACGGGACGATCCCGCTCGATCAGCTCTACTTCGACCTCAAGCCGCTTTCGAGCAATCTCGGAGAGACCTCCTATGACGAGCTCCTGGAAGGCAAGCCGCAGTCGGTGGTCCGCAATAGGGAAGGACTTTTCCAGCTCTTCCGGATCGGCGACGCGGTGGCGGCGCGCAATACCCATGCGGCCATCTACGATGGCCTGCGCATAGCAAAGGATCTGTAGACCAAGAATGCGACTTGTCGAATCTTTCGGTACCGCAGGGAAGACAAGCGATGGCTCGTTTCCGAACTCTAACGAACAGGTGCATTCATGAAAATTCTCGTCCCCGTGAAACGGGTGGTTGATTACAACGTGAAGATCCGCGTGAAGCCGGACGGCACAGGCGTCGAGCTTTCGAATGTGAAGATGTCGATGAACCCGTTCGACGAGATCTCGGTGGAGGAGGCGTTGCGGCTGAAGGAAGCCGGCAAGGCCGAGGAAGTCGTTGTCGTGTCGATCGGTCCTGCCAAGTCTGAAGAGACGCTGCGCACCGCACTCGCCATGGGCGCGGACCGGGCGATCCTGGTCGAGACCGACGATGCCGTCGAGCCACTCGCCGTTGCCAAGATCCTGAAGGGCGTCGCCGACGCCGAACAGCCGGGCCTCATCATCGTTGGCAAGCAGGCGATCGACGACGACTCCAACCAGACCGGCCAGATGCTGGCGGCACTGCTTGGCACCGCGCAGGCAACCTTCGCCTCGAAGATCGAAATCGGTGATGGCAAGGCAACCGTGACGCGGGAAGTCGACGGCGGCCTGCAGACCATCGACGTCAAGCTCCCGGCCGTCGTCACCACTGATCTCCGCCTCAACGAGCCACGCTACGCTTCGCTGCCGAACATCATGAAGGCGAAGAAGAAGCCGCTCGACAAGAAAAGCCCCGCCGATTTCGGCGTCTCCACCGCGCCGCGCCTGAAGGTCTTGAAGACCGAAGAGCCGTCCGGCCGCAAGGCGGGCGTCAAGGTCAAGTCGGTCGCCGAGCTGGTCGAGAAGCTGAAGACCGAAGCCGGCGTCCTCTAGGGTTCGAGAAAGGGAGACATATCCATGGCCATTCTTCTTCTGGCTGATCACGACGGCAGCCACCTTTCCGACCAGACCGCCAAGGCGCTGACGGCAGCAACTATGATTGCCAAGGAGCAGGGTAGCGACGTCACCGTGCTCGTCGCCGGCAAGGGCGCCAAACCAGCGGCCAATGCGGCTGCCGGGCTCTCCGGTGTCTCCAAGGTGCTGCTCGCCGAAAGCGACGCGCTTGCCAACAATCTGGCCGAGCCGCTCGGCGAACTGATCGTTTCACTCGCGGCAAGCTATGATACGATCATTGCCGCCGCCACCTCGACCGGCAAGAACGTCATGCCGCGCGTTGCCGCCCTGCTCGACGTCGCCCAGGTCTCGGAGATCATCGAAGTGGTCTCGGCGGACACATTCAAGCGGCCGATCTATGCCGGCAACGCCATCCAGACGGTGAAGGCGACCGACGCCAGGAAGGTCATCACCGTGCGCACCGCTTCGTTCTCCCAGGCCGGTCCCCAAGGCCCAACTGCTGCCGTCGAGGAGATCTCGACGGCAGCCCTTTCTTCTCGTCTCTCGACCTTCGTCAAGGAGGCGCTGTCGGCCTCCGAGCGTCCGGAACTGACCTCGGCGAAGATCATCATCTCGGGTGGCCGGGCGCTGGGCTCGGCCGAGAAGTTCAAGGAAGTCATCCTGCCGGTCGCCGACAAGCTCGGGGCCGCCGTCGGCGCCTCGCGCGCCGCCGTCGATGCCGGCTACGCCCCGAACGACTGGCAGGTCGGGCAGACCGGCAAGGTCGTGGCACCTGACCTTTACATCGCCTGCGGCATATCAGGCGCCATCCAGCATCTCGCCGGCATGAAGGATTCGAAGGTCATCGTCGCCATCAACAAGGACGAGGAGGCGCCAATCTTCCAGGTCGCCGACTACGGTCTCGTCGGCGATCTCTTCGAGGTGTTGCCGGAGGTAGAGCGGTCCGCCTGACCGCTTCGAAAAGCCCGAGAGCGGCCGAGCGTACCGATCGCAGTCAGTTGGTGGGCTGCTCTGCTGGCACAGGTAAAGTCCGATTTGCGGGCGGCAAATCTAGCGACGGCGGAATATGCTGGTCGACCACTCCCATCTGTTGTGTCGCGACCACTCGTCGTAAATGGCCAAGGCGATAAGGCGGCCGGCTCGGACATAGGGTCTCTTGACAGCTGACTGTCCACTCACTCGCTTACGCGGACAATCAACTTGCCAAAGTTTCGACCCTTCAGAAGGCCTATGAATGCCCTTGGCGCATTCTCCAGGCCATCCACGATATCTTCACGATATTTCAGGCGGCCTTCGGCAATCCATTTTGATGCCTCTTGGTAGAATTCCGGTCGCTGGTCGGCAAATTCGCGCTGAATGAAGCCACGAATGGTCAGGCTCTTGCGAAGGATTGTCCGCATGACGTCAGTCAGCCGATCCGGTCGTGCAGAAACCTCGCCGTTGTAGTGTGCAATCAGGCCGCAAACGGGTACGCGGGCGAAATCGTTGAGGAGGGGAAATACCGCATCCCAGATCGGGCCGCCAACGTTCTCGAAATAGACATCAATGCCATTGGAACAGCTGGCGGCGAGCGCGTCAGCAAAATCCGCCTTGGTGTGGTCGATAACAGCATCGAAACCAAGTTCGTCGAGAACGAATGTGCATTTCTCCTTGCCGCCTGCAATCCCAACGGCGCGCGCGCCATTGATCTTGGCTATCTGCCCGACGGCGGATCCGACTGCCCCGCTGGCCGCCGCCACGACAACGGTTTCCCCGGCCATCGGCTTGCCGATATTGCGAAGACCGGCGTAGGCCGTAAAGCCCGGCATGCCCAGAACCCCAAGAGCTGTGGATATGGGCGCACTCTCAGGGTTGAGCTTCCTTAAGCCGTCGCCATTTGCCACTGCATAGCTTTGCCAACCGGAATGAGAGAGTACGATCTCACCAGGCGTGTAGCTGCGATTCCGGCTTTTCAATATGCGCGCGACCGTTCCACCTTCCATGACGTCGCCAATGGCTACGGGAGCGGCGTACGACTTGGCGGCATCCATCCGACCCCGCATATATGGGTCGAGCGACAGGTACAGGACCTGAAGCAGGATCTCTCCTTCGGCAATCTCGGGCACCGGCCGCCGATCAATCCTGAAATTCGCTTCGGTCGGCTCGCCAACAGGGCGTGAGGCCAACGTTACCCGAAAATTCGTAAGGCTGTCGGTCAACATTTGCTCCTCTTCGAGGCGCGCCCGTGAGCTCATGGACGGGCGCGCTGTTTCGCCCGAAAGGCGTCGCCGACACCTGTGATACTCGTTCCCACGCCTGTTGGTCAATGTACACGGGTTTCGGCAGAAACGTCCTTCCTCCAAGCGTCCAGTTTTGTGTTACGACCTTGGCCGGACGTGGCAAGCGGACGGACCTGGCTGCTCGTTCAATCCACCGCTCTGGGCGCCTCTTATCTCGATTTTGCGCCCCTGACAGTTGCTGCCTGCATGGTGTTGCTGCGTCCACTGAAGGGATGGTTGGCTGCTCACAGCCTTTCACAGAGGAGGCACGCATCGATCGGGATTGGCAGCCCTAACACCGTTCCCATTGCAGCGGGGTCCAAGCACCAATATTTGGCTGAGAACCTAGGACCTGCAAAAATTCATTGGCAATATATTTGCAGCAAATCGGCGATCGAAGCGGAAGGGGTATGCAAATGCATGAAGAACGCCCACCGTTCCCTCCTTGCATCATCGAAAGTGCCGTTTTGAAGGTGAGGGGTGCCGAAGACGCATGGAACACCTGCGATCCCCATAAGGTCTCGCTCGCGTATACCGAGGACAGCCAATGGCGCAATCGCGCCGAGTTTGTCACCGGTCGCGAAGCAATCGTTGGCTTCCTCACGCGCAAGTGGGCGCGCGAACTGGAATTCCGACTAATTAAGGAACTATGGTCGGCTCACGAAAACCGGATAGCAGTGCGGTTCGCATACGAATGGCATGACGACTCGGGCAACTGGTTCAGATCCTATGGTAACGAAAATTGGGAATTTGCATCTAACGGCCTGATGCGACGCCGATACGCCTCCATCAACGATCTGCCGATCAAGGAACAGGAGCGCAAGTACAGGTGGGACCGTGGCGGCCCTCGACCGGTCGACCATCCTGGTCTTTCTGACCTCGGATTGTAGAGCTCGCGCCAGATTTTTCCCCGGGATGGGAGCGGATCGGATGCATGACCCAAGCCTTGCATCCAGGCACGCGGCCCAAGCAGCGTGACGGCCAATGCAACTCAAGTCTCAAATGCATATCAATCGTGTGATGTAGCGCGATCATGCATTGCTTGATCTATGGGGACCCATGCGACAGGTCACCGACCACCACCGGCGCGGCGACGACGCCGTTCATGATAGAGGCCGAGAGGCGCGCGTGGCCCTTGTCCATTCCAGCAAGGAGCTCGATGGAAGCTTGAACTTTCTATCGCTTCCATGACCGAGGAGAACGTCGAGTAAAAAGCTCGGGCGGGGCCCGAGAAGTCTTCTGGCTCCGGCTTCACAATCATCGTCATAGTGATCGCGATGACTGCAGTCACAGGGTGCTCATGGCAGGCCGAAACCCTCTCCGGGTTAAGCCTCCTCAGGCTGTCCCCCTTGCCACTGCATACCTTGCCAACCGGAACGAGAAAACACGATATCGCGAGGCGCGTCTGTGATACGACGCATCTATTTTGAAACATTTGTGAGGAATCTGGTGGGCGATGAGAGACTCGAACTCCCGACATCCTCGGTGTAAACGAGGCGCTCTACCAACTGAGCTAATCGCCCTCGCGAGATCGGTCCGGTTCGGTCCGCCGCGTCGGTGGCCGTGATCTATGCGGATCATGGAGCTTGCCCCGGGTGCTGTCCTTGACGAGGTAGCGCTGAGCGAAGAATTCGGCTTGTCGCGCCCCCCGGTGCGAGAACTGATGCGCCAGATGGCTGGAGAAGGCTTCATCGAGCTGGAGGCAAACCGCGCTGCGCGAGTGAGCTCGATGAGCTACCAACTACAGGCAGGGAGACGCGGTCGGCAAATCCGCCAGCCGTCTGAAGGTCGGATTCGTGCTCGCTCGATCCTTTACGCTTTCAGCGTTTGCGCTCTTCGTCGATACGCTGAGGCCTGCGAGCGACGAGCACGACCGTTCGGGACGCGTGACCGCAAACTGGCAGGTGCTTGGAAGTACCAGGCATCTGATCACCTCCAGCTGCGGCGTGCAGGTGGCCCCGACCCCGGATTTCGTCGATCCGGCGAGTTTGATGACATTGTTGTTGTTGGGGGACTTCTGACAGCCATGGATCCGGTCGATCGCGACACGATCGCTTTCGCCAAGCGTGCGGATGCGGCCAGGATCCCGTTGATCGGTCTCTGCACCGACTCATTCATCCTTGCCGAGGCTGGATTGATGACGAAGCATGAGACATGCGTGAGCTGGCTGCACTACAAGGAATTTCGCGAACGCTTTCCCGATCTTGCCGTGCGATCGGATCGGATATTCAACCTGGATCGGCAACGCGGTTCCTGTGCCGGCGGAAGCAGCGCCGCCGATATCGCAGCCGTCCTCGTGCTCCGGTATATCAGTCGCGAGGCCGAGAGAAATGCCCTGGAAGTCCTGCAGATCGAAAAGGCGCGTTCCGCCGGCGACATCCAGCCCGGCGCCCTTTGCACGATGACTATGAAGACAAGTGCGTGAAAGCCGCGATGATCATGATGGAACAGCACATCGAGGGTGGGATGACGATCCCGAGGCTCGCAGCCTCGGTTCGTTTGTCACGGCGACAACTTGAGCGATTGTTTCTGATCAAGGCTGGAAGTCTCCCGCACAGGCTTACACACGCGTGCGCATGGAGAGGGCGCGGGCGCTATTGGTGCAATCGAAGACGTCGCTGATCGAAATTGCTCTTGACGTCGGCTACGAGAATGCCTCTCACTTCACGCGCACGTTCAAGCGCATCTTTGGCCAGACACCGACACAGGTTCGGGCCTCTGCAATGGGGATTCAATGGATGCGCAAGGTCGGAACGATCCGTGAGCTGTGGCGATATCCAGTCAGTTCAACTACGGGCGAACAGATCGAACAATGTAGGCTTACGGCGACTGGCCTTGTCGGTGATCGTCAGTTTGCCCTGGTCGATGCGGCGACGGGTGTGGTCGCATATCCCGAGCGTGAAAAGCGCTGGCAAAGAGCGGTCTTTGTCAAGTCGCGGACCGCGTCGGATGGTGATGTGGAAGTCCAAGTGCCCGGCCACAACTGGTTTCCTATCACTGCGCCGCGGCTGCTGGAGGCGCTCACGAGCTTCTTTGAATTCGAGGTGGCGGTCAGACCATATGAGAGAACGGGGTCCGCGTCCGGCGACGCTTTATTTGCGGCTGACCGGTACGTGGTATCACCCTTGCATCTTCTGACAAGCGCTTCGGTCGACCATCTGAAGGAGATCCACCCCAGTGGAAATCCTGACCGACGTAGGTTCCGACCCAACATTTATCTGGAGGCTGAGGCCGATCTTTCCGGGTTTGCCGAACTGCACTGGATCGACGCGCCTGTTCGTCTTGGAAATGTCGCCGCGACGGTAATCGCGCCAACCAAACGATGCGGTTTTACGATCATCGCTCAGGATGGTCTGGAAAACGATCCCGACATTCTCCGGAACGTGATGAAATTTGGGAACCGCAATATGGGGGTCTATTGCCGACCGGATGAGCCAGGGGCAATCCGTCTTGGCGATGCGGTTTTCGTCTAGTTTCAAACTTGTCGCAGGTCTGAGAAAATTCACCTCTGATTTGGCCTCTATGCGGCGGATGTGGGCAGGAACGAAGTCAATGGCCACTCGTTAATCTGCGAGAGACGCAGAGGAGACCAAAATGGGTATCGAGGAAGCCAAGACCGAAAAAGGTAGAGACTCCGCACGCGGATTGCGGAAGAACGCCGCCAAGGAAGAGAAAAAAGTTGAAGCTCAGAAAGGGTCGGATCTGGCAAAAGGTGCCGATCGCTTCGAAGAGCGTTCCAAGAGTTCCGACGGCAAGAGCGCAGCGACCAAGCAAAGACTCTGAAACGGTACCTCACGGCGATCTCCGCGATTGGGGAGCATGTCATACGCTGTTGGCAATCGTAGGCCATTCGTTGAGCTGCGATGAACGTTCGGTGCGACCCCTCAACGGTCGAGGTCGACGGCACAACGGCACCGCGTTCTGATGTCCGAAAATTGGCGGGCTTTGCCGCACGAACGGCTGGGCTATCGAAGCTTCGCTTCGCGAGACGACGAAAGGCCCTCGTCGAGCAACACACACCGCAATGACTGGATTTTCGGAACTTACCCGCAGTGCAGGAATTATGGGACCGACTTCGATTTCCGGACTCGAAGTCTTGGACCTGCGGCAAAACAAGGAGCGCTCCATGAACAGGAATTTGACAGCCCTTTTGGGCGTATTGGCTGTGGCTGGGTACCAGAACAGGGACAAAATCCAGGAAATTCTGCGAAAGCTTGTCGACAGCGGGCAAGGAACCGCGGGACAACCTGCCGGAGGCACCGAGGCGAGCGGCGCTGATAACGGATTGGGGGGACTGCTGGGCGGCTTGTTCAGGCCGGGTGGTGTTGGAGATTTGTTGAAGGGCGGCTCGGTTGGATCAGTCGTGAGCGATGGGCTTGGCAGTCTGCTTGATCAATTTTCGAAGAATGGCAAGGGAGAGGTGGCGGGCTCCTGGGTCAATCAAGGTCCAAATCAGCCGATCGATCACCCGGAGCTGGTGCAGGCGCTGGGCCCGGAGCTACTGGCAGAGTTGCAACGAAAGACCGGACTGGACCGCGACGAGATTATCTCACGGCTATCGAAATCTCTTCCGGAAGCTGTCGATAGCCTAACACCTGACGGAACGGTTCCGGCAAACGCCTGACGTCACGCCGTACGGTGAGCTGCAGCCACTGACCGCCGGCAATGCCGAAGGCGCTGATTTCGCCATTGAGGCATTTCGTGCAGGATTGGTCTCGTCTGATTTGGTAGGAGCCGGTCACGAAGAGACGGGAACGCGATGCGACGAAGATTGAATCATAGCGCGATGCCTGCGGTCGGCTACGTTGAGCCGTGGAGCGTGCGCGCAGGAGGCTGGGTAGCGTGTCATGTTTCCTGTGCCGACCCAACGGCGCAGGCCACGGTCGTGACAATTGACCGGGATAAGAACGAGCACCTGAATTGGACAGTCAGGAAGGCATCTCGGTCTTTTGAGGTAAAAGCATACGACCTCGGCTCCTGGGTCGAAATTCCGATGTTCGATGTCGGTCAGGATTTCGTCCTTGATGTCGAGATTCTGTTCACCTCCAATGATGTCGTGAAGCCCGTCATTACTTGGCCGGGCTTCTTGCTGACCATCGATCGTGATGGACGGTTACAGGCCAATGGCACGGACGTCGCGACGATCGCCAATGAGACCTGGTACGGTCTATCCCTCTCGTTCCATGCCGGGGAACTGTGTTTAAGGCTTTCGCCCCATCACGGTGGAAGGGAAGTGGAGAGCAGGACATCTGGCCTGCCAAAACCAGCCACCATCCATATTGGCGCCGAGGCCTCACACGCGCAACTGACGCTCAACGCACGCATCGGGAGGATCAGTCTTAAGACCGCATCCGGTAAATTGCGTTGGTGCTTCCCGGTTCGTGGCCCTGTCGAGAGCCTCAAGCCTGTGGATGGTGGCGGGCCAGACCTTCGCATTTGCAATGCTCCGACTTTTGCGGTTGCCTCACCTCGATTTACCGGCGAGATTCACGACCCGCGTGTCGACGCCGATCATTTTGACGCGATCCATCTGCACGATGACGACTTTGCCGGCTTCGACTGGGCAGCCGATCTCGTCATATCGGTGCCGGCGGACGCACGACCGGGCGTCTATGCCGTCGCAATAGAGACGGACCGAGGGGTTGAGCAGCTTCCATTCTTTGTTCGCCCGCAAGCTCCTACGTCATCGGTTGCCGTGCTCCTGCCGACCGCCACCTATCTCGCATACGCGGATGAACAGCTGCCGCCGGACCGGTATCCGTGGCATGGCAGCGATCGTTCCCACCTTTTCGCAATCGACAACAATTTCCTGAGCCTTTACGACGTCCACAGCGACATGAGCGGGGTCAGCCTCACAAGCAGTCGGCGGCCTCGCGCCACCCTTCGCGCAGACTATCACTATCCCCTCTCGAACTCGCCGCATCTCCTTCCGGTCGATTTGCAGCTTCTGAAATTTCTCGGCCGCCATGGAATTGATGTCGACATCCTGACTGACCATGATCTCGATGACGAAGGAAGAGCAGCCATCACGCCTTATCGACTGCTTTTGACAGGCAGTCATCCGGAATACTGGTCATCGGCCATGATGACTGGGCTGAAGGAATATCTCAGTTCCGGCGGTAGCCTTGCTTACCTCGGTGGAAACGGATTTTATTGGGTCGTAGCGTTCCAGGGCGACAAAATGGAGCTGCGGCGCGGGAAGAACGACATCTGGTCGGGCAGACCGGGCGAAATCCATCTCGCAATGACCGGCGAGCCCGGTGGAAACTGGGAGGATCGCGGCCTTCATCATCCGCAAGCTCTTGTCGGCGTCACCTACGTGATCATGAGCTTCGGCAAGTCTCGACCCTATCGGCGGCTCGAGGAAAGCCACTATGGCAACTATGCGTGGCTCTTTGACGGCGTTTTATCCAATACCTTCGGAGCCGAAGGCGGCGTGCTTGGAGGTGCTGCCGGCTACGAGATCGATGCGGTCATCCGCTCGGAGGAGACACCAAAGAATCTCGTTCGCCTCGCCGTTGCGGATGGCTTTGACGAGAGCTTCCAGGTGCGGCCCGATCTTTGGGTCGCAGGCGGCGAAGCCGAGCGAACTGCCCTTCGGCGGGCAGACATGACGATCTATCAGCATGAAGGCGGGGGCGTTGTCTTTTCGACGGGCTCCGTGGCCTGGATCGGTGCGCTGCCAAACCCGTCGCAGGATAACGACGTCGGACGCATCATGCTGAACTTGATGGGAAGGTTTGGTTGTGAATAGTGACGAAGGAGGCCGATGCCGCGAGCCGGCCTCCGTGGGGTTCAATGTTCCAGTTCGCCCTGGGAGCCCGCACGGATGGCAGCGAGCACTTCCTTTTGGAGCGCGATGAATTCCGTCGTTGAAATCATCTCCTGATTTCGGGGGCGTCCAAGCCCGACGTTGAAGGTCGTACTGATGCGCCCGGGATTGATGCTCATCGCAAGAATGCGATCGGAGAGGTAGACGGCCTCTTCGACATCATGGGTAACGAAGAGAACGGTCAGCCGGTGTTCCTCCCAGATCTGGGTTAGAAGCTCCTGCATCTGGTGACGGGTCAGTGCGTCAAGCGCGCCAAATGGCTCATCCATCAACAGCATTTTCGGACGGTAGGAGAGGGCACGCGCGATGGCGACGCGTTGTTTCATCCCGCCCGAGAGTTGCGAGGGAAAAGCATCGGCGAACTTGTCCAGCTTGACCAGCTCGATGTGATGGCGAGCGACATCCCGGCATTCGGCGGAACTCATCCCGGCCGCCTGCAGGGCGAATTCGACGTTCTGCTGCGCCGTCAACCATGGCAGGAGCGTATAGGATTGAAAGACGACCCCACGATCGAGCCCCGGGCCAACAATCGGAGCGCCATCCGTCAGAAGGACGCCATTATCAAATCCCTGCAGGCCCGCGACGATGGAAAGAAGCGTGCTCTTGCCGCACCCGGACGCGCCAACCAGGGAGACGAATTCGTTGTCGGCAAGTTCAAGCTCGATATCGCTTAAGGCATGAACGCGGGATTTCCTGCCGCTGTACCACTTGTTGAGGCCCTCGATCTTGAGTTTGGGTTCGCTCATGTCAATGCCTCGAGGAATAGCGGAAGAAGACGCGCTCGAGCGCTTTCATGCTCTGGTCGGTGATCAGGCCGAGCAAGCCAAGCAGCAGAATGTAACCGATGATGGTCTGTGTCTGAAAATATCGTTGCGAGACGACAATGCGATAGCCAAGCCCGGATGTGGCGGCGACAAGTTCGGCAAGGACAAGCCAGGTCCAGGCCCAGCCCAGGCTGATGCGCAGGGTATCCCAGATCCCGGGAAGGGCGGATGGCAGGACGATGCGGCGCAGGATTCTGGTTTCCGACATTCCAAGCGTGCGGCCAAGCCCGACGAAGTCGGTTGGAACGCGTTTGACGCTGTCCATGACCATCAGCACCTGCTGGAAGAAGGTTCCGATCCAGATGATGACGAATTTCTGGATGTCACCGGTTCCGGCCCAAAGAATGGTAAGGGGCACAAAGGCAACGACCGGCATGTAGCGAACGAAATCGACGAAAGGCTCGATGGCCGCTTCCCATGTCTTGAAACAACCGATCATGATCCCGATCGGAATTGCCATGGCTGAGGCCAGAAGAAATCCGACCAGCATGCGATAGATGCTGATGCCCGCGTCGGTCCAAAGAGTGCCATCGACGGCGAGTTCGACCATCTTGGCCCAGACCGCTGTCGGAGAGGGCAGGAAGATAGGCTTCACCCAACCGGTGCCGGTCGTGATCCACCAGATGGCAAAGAGCAGGACGAAGACGGCAAGAGCGATCATGAAGAAGGCCCGGCCGCCGATCGGATCGCCGATCCGGAACGCGCTTGGCGGCCGGCCGACGCCCGCGCGCGATTGCGCGCGGGATCTTTCCTTGGATGTCGAGGGCATTTTGGAGCTAGACATTACGGTTCCGTTGGCAGAGGTCACTTGTTCGCGGCGTCAACGAACGAGGTGTCGATCATGCTGTCAGCGGAAACGTCCTGTGTGAGAAGGCCGGCCTGTTTGGCTGCCTTCAGAACATCGGCGAAGGTCTTGCTCTTGAAGTCACCGGCAAAGGCCTTCGAAGCCTCCGCGGAGGTGTAGTACTGAACGCCGTCGAAGGCGGTCTTCAGATCATCCGGCGAGGCACCAACGGCCTTTGCAATGATGGCGCGGTCCTCTTCCGTATTGGCCTTGTAGTCGGCAAGTGCCGCATCCCAGGCCTTGATCATCGCCAGCACCTGTCCCGGCCTTTCCTTCAGCACTTCCTCGCGAACGACGAGGACGTCGGAGACGAGACCCGGGTCCTTGCCTGCTTCAAACAGGAGCTGGATGTTCTTGTCCTGGGCAAGTGCGGTCGAAATGTAAGGCTCGTAGGTTACTGCAACGGGAACCTGTCCTGCGATCAATGCGGTTCCGGCGTCGGCTGCTGGCATCGGCACGCGTTCTATGTCCTTGATGGTCATGCCGTTGCTGGCAAGGGCGTAGTTCAGGAGGATATCGCTGGTCGTGCCTTCCTCGAAGGCAATCTTCTTGCCCTTGAGGTCAGCAACGCTCTTGACGTCGCTGCCGGCGAGGATGGCATCGGCCTTCAGGCTGAAATCAAGCAGGGAGACGATCTTTACCGGAAGACCGGCAGCGACCATGCCCATGGCGGTGTGGGTGGCGATGTTGGCGGCATCAAGCTGACCACTTGCGAGCGCGGCGTTGATGTCTTTGTCCTCGGTGAAGTTGACCAGCTCGACGTTCTCGAGATTGGCTTTCTTGAACAGGTCCTTGCTTGCCGCCACGTGCCACTGGCCATAACCGAGCCATGGCTCGATCCCGATCTTGAAGGTGCCAGCCTCCGGCTTTGCCGGGATGTCCTGTGCGACAACCGGACTGAAGGCGAGCGCACCGACGATCCCGAGTGCCAGCGCTCCGCGGTAAACGTGCCTGCTGATGATAGCGTAGTTCATTTCAAACCCCTCTTTCTCTCGTTGTTAGCGTTGCATCTTTTCAAGTTTCACGCCCGAACATCAAGGCGGAATAGCGGGTGTGATGGCAGTGCTTTTCGATTTGGCATACATTTTAATGTCGCCCTGTCGCTACCCGGTAAGGCTGATGTCTTTCCATTCAGCGCCTCCACGCCACGACCTACCCTAACCAGTCATTTTGCTGGTGGCAGGTATCGGCTCCCGAGCGCATAGCGGCTGCCGACATAGGTGAAGGTATTGACTGTAGCGACGGTCGGTCCGGTCCAAGTCTTCCGGTTGAGGACCAGGCAACTGTCACGTTCACGGATATGCAGAAGCTTTGCGTCCCGTTCCGTCGCGGGAATGGCGCTGATCAGATGCTCGACCTCGGTCAGTGGCGTACTGTGCTGTAGGTAATCGTAGGTCGCACCAGACGTAAAATCCTGATCGAGATAGTATTTCACAAGTGCCGGATTGACGTATCGTTCCTCCAGTTGAACAGGAACGTCATTCTCCCAATGAACGATGAGGGAATGGTCGACCGGTCGGAGCTCTGTGAATTCAAATGCCCCGAGCAGCATTTCATCCGGCTTCTCGATTCTCTCCAGGACGATGACCTCTGCCCGATGTCGACTTCCCCGGTCCTTTATCTCGCTGACGATGTTGCTGATCTCGATCAGGGTGGATTGGGCTCTCGGAGGCGAAACAAAGGTGCCGACTCCCTGGACGCGCCTGAGGTAGCCCTTGTCGGTCAGTTCTCTCAATGCGCGGTGGACAGTCATCCTGGACACTCCGAGCGAGGATACCAGATCGTGCTCGGACGGGAGCCTCCCGTTCTGTGGCCAGTTGCCGTTACCGATGTTGTCGAGGACGAAGTCCTTGACCTTCTCGTAGAGTGGCAGCGCGGTATTTGAGAGACCGGTCAATATTTCAAGCTCCGTCTCACGCCTTGCGTGTCTTGATCAATCGGCGATGCGAATAATGGTTTTCAGCTTGGTTGCCCGCCCTTCGCTCAATTGGCGATATGCATCGGGAATGTCGTCGAGCGAGGGCCGGACGTCGATGAATTCCAGAAGTGAAGACTGAAGCTCGGGCAAGAGGGCGATGGCATCGCCAAGCTCACTCTCGAAGGCGTGACATCCGACAAGGGCAATCTCGCGCTCGACCAGGGTGTTCGGGTCGAGATCGATCTTCCCGTGGCTGATGCCGACGAGAGCAAAGGTGCCGCCTCCATCGAGGATCTCGATACCCTGTTCGATCGCCTTGGTGTTTCCGGTGGCATCGATTGCGTAACGAAGGGAGGCGCCGTCAAGACCGTCTCTCGTCTTTACCTTGTCGAGCGGAACCGCGGCTCCGCCGCAGATCCTGGCGACCATGTTTGCGCGGTCCACGTTCATGTCCGCAAAGAGCAGCTTTCCGTCATGAAGACGCGACAGAAGCAGGCCGCAAAGGCCGCCAATCGAGCCGCAGCCGATGACTATGACCGCTTCGCCAACGCGGGGGGAGAGCCGACGGACGGCATGAAGGGCCACGGCAAGAGGTTCGGTCATGGCGGCAATGGCAGGGTCGAGTGACGGATCGTGCTTCCTGACAAGCCTTGCAGGCAACTGGGTCTGCTCGGCAAAACCGCCATCGCAGACCTCACCGACAAACCCGAGCCGCTCGCAGACATTGGTCCATCCGGCTCTGCAGGCATTGCATTCACCGCAATAGTATCGGGAGTCGGCGACGACCAGGTCGCCCACGGCAAGCCCTTCGACACCCTCTCCAATCGCCGATATCCGTCCACAGAACTCATGCCCGGCGGTCGAGGGACGCCTGCTGATCCATTGTCCGGAAATTATGAAGGCCCGAGCCGCAGATCCCTGCTGCACGAACATCGATCGTTACGGAGCCCGCCGGTGGAGGGCCGGGACTTTCGATTTCCTCGACCCGAAGATCGAGCGCATCGTGCAGGCGAACGGCCTTCATCGCTTTAGCCTCGCTTCGGGAGATAGTCATCACGGACGGCTGAAACGGCATGCGCGTGGGACGAGAACCCTTCGTATTCGGCAAGCTTATGGGCGCGCTTGGCAAACTCGGGATAGGCAGAGGCCGTCACATAGCCGATCGAACTGCGTTTCACGAAGTCGGTCACAGAGAGCGGACCGAATGTCCGCGCCCAGCGACTCGTCGGAAGCACCGCGTTCGGCCCGAGGCAGAAGTTCGCGATGCTGACGGGCGTATGAGGTCCCATGAGGATTTCCGCCGCCTCGGTGATGTGTCCAAGATGGGCAAAGGGATCCTGCGAGAGAATCTCAAGGTGCTCGGGCGCATAGGCATTGACGAAATCATAGCTCTCCTTAATCGACGAGGTGAGGATGATACCGCCGCATCTGCCTGAAAGGACGGCACTGGAAAATTCTACGCGTTGCTTGGTCATGCGGGCCCAGTGCTCTGGGAGGGCGCCAAGCGCCTCCTCGGCAACCCTGCGGCTATGGGTGACGAGATAGGCGGAGGAGTCGGGGCCGTGCTCCGCCTCGATCAGGAGGTCGAGTGCCGCCAGGCCTCCATGAACGGTGTCGTCAGCGAAGATGATCGCTTCGGAAGGGCCGGCCGGAAGCCCGGTGTCGATGATGCCGGCGAGGCTCCGCTTGGCGGCAACCACCCATGGACTTCCCGGTCCGACGATTTTGAGCGCGGGTTTGATCGTCTCCGTGCCGTAGGCGACAGCGGCGACAGCCTGCGCCCCGCCGACCTTGTAGACCGTCCTGACGCCGGCGAGACGTGCTGCGACAAGCGTTGCGGCATCCACGCTGCCGTCAGGTGCTGGTGGCGTGACGATCGCGAGTTCTGGAACACCTGCTACAACCGCCGGGACGGAGGTCATCATGGTAACGGATGGAAACGACCCCTTGCCGCGTGGGACATAAAGCGCGACCGACTTGATCGGTGTGAAGCGGTCGCCCGCGAAGGCCCCCGGCTTGATCTCCTTCAGCCACATGGCCTCAGGCTTTTGTTCCTCGTGAAAATGGCGGATGTTCTCGATGCCGAAGTTGATTGCCTCGATCACATCTTCACTGACTGCCGTGAAGGCCGTATCGAACTCCGCCTCCGTGACCTTGATGGTTTCTTCCGTGACATTTGCCTTGTCGAGGTCACGTCCGAAGCGGGCAATGGCGCGATCACCCTCCGTTCGCACGGCTTCCAAGATCGGCGCAACCTTTTCGATGAAGGCCGAGATATCGGTCTCGGACCGGCGCAGAAGAGCGACTTTCTCGCCAGCACCAAGTTTCGAATAGTCGTGGAAGGTGACGTCAGTCATTTGCATGGGGCCCTTGGTTCTAGACCGCGCAGGCGGCCTTTTGCCACGACAAGGTCGTGGCCGACAAAAACTGGATGCGGCCGGCAGGAGCGCAACGCAACGGGTGCCTCCAGCAGGATTTCTGATCACGCGAGGACGCCGGACTTGAGCCCGGCAGATTCCCAGGAAGTCGACGACTTCGTTGCCGTTATTGTCTATAGTTGTCTATACAGCATGACTGTAATGGTGAACCCGTTGCTGTCAAGGTCAAGGACCGCGTTTGGCAGCCTCAGATGGACGCAAGAAAACCGCCATCAATGGCAATACATTGCCCGGTGACATAGGCAGAGGCTTCGCTCGCAAGAAAGACCACGGCACCGCCAATATCGGAAGGTTCACCGAACCTCTTCTGCGGGATCTTGTCGAGCATCCGCTCCGACCAGTTTCCGTCCTGGTAGAAGCCTTCCGTCATTGCCGTGCGGAAGTAACCGGGAGCGATCGCATTTACGCGGATGCCAAGCGGGGCCCATTCGGCCGAGAGCGCACGTGTCATGCCGAGAAGCCCAGACTTCGAAGAGCCGTAGGGCACGGCTGTGGGAATGCCGACATATGAGGTGAGAGAGCAGAGGTTGATGATGCTTCCACCGGTGGCCCGACTGGACATCCGCCGTGCTGCGGCCTGCGACCAGAAGAAGGCACCCTTTAGGTTCGTTCCGATAATCTTGTCCCAGATCGCTTCATCGACATCGAGCGAGGGAGCCACCTGCTCGCAACCGGCATTGTTGACGAGGATATCGATCCCGCTTGCAATCGTATCAAACCGGTTCAACGTTTCGTCGATGGAGGAGACGTCGGTGACATCCTGGGCGCTGGTCAGGCATGTCCTGCCAAGGGCTTCGATTTTCTGTTTCGTCTCATCAAGCGACGTTTCGTCGCGAGCGGTAACACAGAGACTTGCCCCGGCTTGCGCAAGGGAAAGTGCGATCCATTGGCCAAGGCCACGGCTGGCACCGGTTACCACTGCAACCCGTCCGGTCAGGTCGAACATGTTTTGGGCCATGGGATCCTCTTGCTATTGAAACCTATGTCGTCGCCGCAAGCATATTTATGCGCAAAAGACCAGTCTTCCTACGACCGATCAAGCCTGCGTAAGCGATGGCCATGGTTGTCGACGGACGAACGGTCTTCAGTTTCGTGCTGCTTGTACCTCGACCGATGAACTTCAGGGATTTATCTGCGGGCATGGATTCGCATCGGAAAGAGCTGATGGCATGCATTGGTGCGGGGGGACGTTCAAGAGCGGTCATTTGCAGTCTCTGGGCGTGGCCTGCCTGTTGGAACGATTACCCTTTGATGTCGTTCGCCTTCTTCCAACAGAAGAGGAAGTGCTATGACAACCATTGTATTTGTGCACGGCATGTTTCAGAATCCGAAAAGTTGGACGAGATGGGTAGAATACTTCTCCCGTCATGGTTTTGAGTGCGTTGTTCCTGCCTGGCCATTACACGATGGTGATCCGGCGGAGCTGCGTGAAAGTCCTCCTCCAGGACTTGGCGAACTCAGTCTTGATGACGTCGTCGCGACAATGCAAAGGGTTGTTGGCAACTACGATCGCCCCGTCATGATCGGCCACTCTGTCGGCGGACTTGTCACGCAACTCCTTGTCGCGAAAGGACTCTTATCCGCCGGCGTGGCGATCTCTTCTGTCGCTCCCAATCGTATGCTCGAATTCGACTGGGGTTTCATCAAGAACGCAGCAATCATAGCTAACCCTCTCAAGGGGGATGAACCTGTTTTCATGGATGCCAAAACGTTCCACCGGTCATTTGCGAATTCGCTGTCCAAAGCAGACGCGGCGCTTGCCTTCGAGGAAACTGCGACACACGATAGCCGCAACGTGCTGCGCGACTGCATGGGAGGGGCCGGTCGCATTGATCTGGAATGTCCGCATTCGCCATTGCTGTTGATCGGCGGCGAGAGAGATGAAATCATTCCGTCCGAGCTGAACGAAAAGAACTACAAGGCATACAAGGACGTGGGCAGCGTGACCGATTTCCTGACCTATCCCGGACGCAGCCACTTCATTTGCAACGAGCCGGGTTGGGAAGAGGTGGCGGGCTTCGTCTACCAGTGGGTCGAACGGAATACGGCGGGGAGGCCGGCGATCTAGCCCAACAGCATCCCATCCCATAGCGCTTCGCGGCGGGCAAAAACATCCTGTCTAAAAGTTTGCGAGTGCTTCCAGGCGAATGAGTGCACAGCCGACAAACCGGTCGATGCTATGCGCAACCGACCCGCGTCCGGCGTGTCAGTGGCGTCCGAATTTTTTCTCGATGATCCTGAGCCCATGTTCGTATCTGGACGTATCTGAATTCATCTTTCGAGCCTGGGCAAGGTTGTCCTTGAGATCGGCTATTTTCACGGGCCGGGCAATCTGATTGGACGCTGCCCTGAGGACGAATCTCTCGTCGTCTTCGCCGGGGCGTTTGGTGAGTGCGTCCACGGCATCAACGATCAGCGGGCTGAAGCCCTGTTCGCGAAGCCGTTCCAGACTCCAACCCGGTGCCTTCTCGACCAGATCATGCAGATAGGCGACTGTTCGTTCGTCCTCGTCGGTGACGGCCTCGGCAACACGTTTGCAGTGGGAAAAATAGGGCTCGCCCTGTTTGTCCTTCTGACCCGAGTGGCCATCGAAAGCGAGCTTAACTGCTTTCAGAAGGTCGGACATCGATGCATGCTCATCGGTATCGGTTGCGTGGCCGTCAAAGCTCATCATCTTCACCTCTTCAGGACCGCATCCTGCTTTTCCTTCTGCGGAGAGGTCGCGATGCGTTTCTCAAGAACCGCAGCTTCTGTCGTTCCCCTCACTAAATAGGAGGAAATAGGCCTGTCCGTTCGTTGTGGAAGCCGGACCAAGGTCCGATGGTTCAGTAATGACCTTCGGTCCATTAGCGAGTCGGCAACGTCGATATACGCAACCTCATCCAATCCTTCAGCCGTCCAGCCCAGCCACGAGACCATCCAGTGTCTGCAGCCCATATTCGCCCGCACCGAAGCCGATAACGATCTGACGCCGCTCGCGAGTAGGGTGGAGCTGGCGCATCGTCAGCACTGTCTTGCCGTCGCCCTGTTCATCAAAGGTCACGGTGGCGCGAAAACGATCGCAACTGCTGCCTAAGCCGGAGCTTGGATTCTTTGTTCCGACCGACGGGCACGGATCGCGGAGGCGATGAAGACCCTCGAAAGTCCATGATATAGTGGTTCATGCGACAATATCCGCGATGTTAAATAGCCGATCATGGAAACGGCCATGATTGGGATCACGGCCTGGTGATCGCCAGTCATTTCCAGGATGATAACGAAAGCTGTCATCGGCGCTTGCACGACACCGGAAAAGTACCCTGCCATCCCAAGGATCGCTGCCAGGGCAATGCTGGTGCCAAGCAATGATCCAACTGTACTGCCGAACCCTGCGCCCACGGCGAGTGACGGAGCGAAGATACCGCCGGGTATGCCGGACAGCATCGAAAGAAAACTTGCCGCAAGCTTTTCGATGAAGAACAGCATTGGAAGGGCATGACCCTCGACAGCGCCTCTGGCCTGTTCATAGCCAGTGCCGAATGTCGCACTGCCGGATCCAACCCCAATGACGGCAACGAGTAGACCGCAAAGTCCTGCAACCGCGACCGTCCGTGTGAGTGGCTGTGGGTGGACCCAACGGCGAAGGCGCTGACCGAAATGGAGGGCGAAACCACTGAAGCAAGCGCCGAGTGCGCCGCCACCAACACCGCAGATCAAGACCAGCCCCCAATCTCGAATGTCAGTTGGGGTTGCCGATGCTTCGCCGAAATAATTATAGCTACCCGCAAGAGCGAGAGCCGCCATGCCGGAAAGAATGACAGCGGTCAGGACGATACCATTCGCACGCGACTGATAGCTCCGACTCATCTCTTCGATTGCAAAGACGATCCCGGCGAGCGGTGTGTTGAAAGCGGCGGCGATACCGGCTGCGGAACCTGCCAGGATAAGGCCTCGAGCCTGCGCCATGCCTCCGAAGCGAGCCACCGCGAGCATGATTGCTCCGCCAACTTGAACAGTTGGTCCTTCGCGTCCGATCGAAGCGCCGCAAAACAGGCCCAAAATCGTCAGCATGATTTTGCCAACTGCTATCCTCAAAGACAACAAGCCCTGACGGTCTTCATTCTCCTGGAGATGCCGGGCGGCTATCGCTTGCGGAATGCCGCTTCCTTGAGAGTTTGGGAACACTTTGGCTGCTAGATAAGCAGACAGCATAAATCCCAGTGGCGTAATCAACAGAGGCAACAAAAATGCGAACTCACTCGATGATCCAATCGAGGTGAAAGCCTTTTGCGCAAGATCGGCAAGTTTGGCAAATATGACACTTACAATGCCTATCGCGATTGCGCCGAACCAAAATACGGCCCTTGTACGCCAGAGGGACAAGGAACCCCGAAGAACACGAGAACGACGGAAAAGCTTTGATTTGCGATAAGCGCTTGGCATCTGAAACTCTGGCAGAACGGTATTTACCCGAGCCTTTTAGCGCCATAAAGCAGTACGCGTCACCCCTTACGTCGTGGCTCAAATCATCAACCAATAATTCCACTGCAGCAATTCCTTGATCCCAGGGTCGGACTGCATGGTCCGAACCGCCACCTGATGACCGATCGCGCCGGCTTAATGTTTCGCTCTGCAGAAAGTGCCGGTCTGGGCTTACGCATTAGCGGCGGATGAGCCTTCCCACCCAAATCAATATGCAGGCTCCGACAAATCCGGCAACCAGGTATCCGAGCCAACCGCTCAGAACGATACCGACCAGCGAAAGCAAGATATTGGCGATGATAGCCCCAACGATTCCGAGGATGATGTTCATCAGCACCCCCATGTTCGACTTCATGAACTGCTCGGCGAGCCATCCCGCAATACCGCCGATGATAATCGCTGCAATCCAGCCGATACCTGCTTCTTCCATGTTGAACCTCTCGAAATAATGCTGATCCAAATTGACTACAGTTCATTGCACCTAGAGCGGGAGGCGCCGCCGTCAATCACCGATCGTTTCTCGAAACTTCAACGGCGGACACACTTGGATGACCGCGACCATCTCTTACGACGCTTTCGGGCTTTCCGCGTCCCGGGAGGGGTTTCAACTCCAGCCAGCAGCGACAACCGAGGAGGCCGTGTTTTCCTGAAAGTTCAACGTTTTGAGGTCCGGACGAAGACGATGCTTCGCTCGGTTGCTGTCCGGCCGGGTTGCCCGGCTCCGGCTGTTCGAGTAGCGCACCGGAACGATTTCTTACGAGGGATGTTGTCTCCAGGGATGATGGTCGTCCCAGTTTTTCTTGGAGGCGAAAAGGGCATGGTCCGATCGAAAAGTTGCTTCTCGGCCCTCGCGATAGCCAATGCAATCCGGTCGCAGCCAGGACCCGCCAAACGCATGCAGGATCCGGAGCTCAAACCGGGAATCCGCTGATGTCAGTCCCGGCAGCAGAAGAGGTGGAGGCGCGCAGGGCCCGGCGGGCCTTGCGCCGACAGAAGCAGCGCGATGAAAACGAAGAGCGCGCCGCAAAAATGCACGATCTTAGAATGGGTGCGAAACAGGCCAGCTTCTCCGGAGCGCTCCCGGCCGTAAGCAACATGCAAATCGGCTGCTCGGGGTGGTATTACTGGCATTGGAACGGACGATTCTATCCCTCCAATCTTTCACGAAGCCAATGGTTTGTCCATTATCAGAAAAGTTTTCGAACCGTCGAGCTTAATGCCCCGTTTTATTCGTGGCCAACGCTCGCCACCGTAAAGACATGGCTGCGCCAGGCAGATGACGCCTTCGTCTACACCGTGAAAGTATGTGAGTTAATTACGCACATCAAAGCTTTCGAAGGCACCCACGAACTGGTGCGGGACTTCGCCTATATTTCGGACGTGCTTGGAGACCATATGGGGTGCTTTTTGTTCCAGCTGCCTCCGCGCGTGCGCTACACAACGGAGATGCTGGATTTGATCCTCTGTCAGCTTGACCCGGCTCGACGGAACGTCGTCGAATTCCGGCATAAGAGCTGGTGGGATGATACTGTGTTTAGGAAGTTCGAGGCTGCCGGAGTGATCTTTTGTTCAACCAGCGGACCGCGGCTTCCTGATCAACTCGTCAAGACTTCGGACGACGTGTATTTACGTTTTCACGGCACCACCCAGTGGTATCGACATGACTATAGCGACGAGGAGCTGCTCGGATGGGTCGAGCGCATTAAAGCGAGTGGCGCGAAACGGGTCTGGGCCTATTTCAATAACGACCGTGATGCCAATGCAGTCAAGAACGCCGAGGCGCTTTGCCGACTGCTTGAAGCGCAGAACCCGATGCTGACCAGCTAGAAAAGCAGGCATCTATCTTTGATAGGGTGGATCGTACGTGGCTGGCAATCTGTGGTGATGGCTTTCGTCAGTCACGCCCTGCAAACCCGGCAGCTTGCTTAGCGATCATGTCGAAGTCGCTACCCTCGCTCGGTCACCGCGACGCGATTTCGGTGCTGCTCGTACTGCGAGCCTATTTTAGCCCCGGCAAGGATGGCCAATCCCATCGCGATAACGCTGGCCAGCAAGATAACCCAGGGTCCAATTTCCCGATTTGATGGTCTGTGAATGCTCATAGCGACGACGATGGCACAAGGCCGATCTGGTTGGGCTGGGGTAGCACAGCTTGCGGCCGCTCGTCACTGTTGAGGGCAGCGCGGGTTTCATCTTCGTCCCAGCCGGCGGCTAGCGCCGAGGAAACCAGAATTTCCAGTCTCTCTGCTTCCGAAGCGTTTGACGTCTCATTGAGGCGATGCCTGGCGGTCTCGAGACACTGCTTTAGGTTGGCTTGCCGGGCAAACGGGTTGTCCGAGTAGGTGGGCGATGCGACGTAGGTCATTTGATGGCTCCTTTATTTTATCTCACAACGAGCAGCCGTCAGTCCGGTTCCACCCCGTATTCCGACATCATGCCGCCCAGTTCGGCAATTCGGGCGAAATTGGCAATACCGTTGAGATCGTTTAAGCTCAGCAACCGGGACCATTCGAACGGGGTGAGGAAGGCTGACAGCCTAACGAAGAAAGCCTTCGCGCCCGAACTCTTCCCAGCCGCGCAGTTTCGACGGTTCATCGTCGGCGCTCACCTCGGGCGGCGTCGGAGCTTTGCCACCCTTCTTGAGGGAGCGGGTCAGTTTCGCCTTCCAGGCCGCACGCCTTCTGTTTTCCGCCGCAGTTGCGGCGTCGTCTTCGCGCCATTCGTCGACGATACCGCGGTCGAGCATGTCCTCGACCGCCCGTGGGTCGAAGACATGAAAGGTTATCTTGCGTGCACGCCCACGAAGCTTCACCGTTCGGGTTCCAGCGCTCGGCAGTCGGCCATCGTTGAGCCAGCGATGTCTCTCGGTTGTGGATATGGATAGGATTTCCTCTATTTCGCGAGGAATCACGGGGAGGCTTTCGATATTTTCAAGTGCCTCTGCGACGACTGCCGAGGCCCTGCGAAACTCGGCTTTCGCACATTCGGGCATTCCCAAGGTGAGAAAGCTACCGCTGAGATCAAGCGACTTGCGGCTTACGGAAGGCAATCGGGCTCTGATCTCGAGGAGGATCCCTTTGGCGCGCACGGATGACCCCAGCGTGGCCGCGGGAGGCAGCGCCCAGGTCTCGGTCAGGTCTGAAGGGACATTCTTTCTCGTCTTTGACATCTGACTGTAGATGGGCCTTCAAAGCAGAAGCGTCAACGACCAGGCCCGCTTAGGCGCCACTGGATATGCCGTGAATGGGAGGCCTTGGTCCCGACAAGCCCTCGAAGGATCATCGTCGGTAGCTGCACGTCGTTACTGAGCTCTTGGCGTGTCCCGAACAATCTGGCCAAGAACCGATCCAAGTTCGTCCAGATCGACCGGCTTCGTCAGATGGTGGTTGAAACCAGCCGCCGAAGCGAGGTCCTTATCCTTGCTCTGTCCCCATCCGGTCTGGGCGATGATCGGAATATCCTTGAATTCGCCGTCGGCTCTAAATGCGCGGCACACCTCGTACCCATCCATATGAGGCAAGCCGATGTCGAGAAGCACGATGTCGGGTTGGAAGGAGCGGGCCGCCTGAAGAGCTTCCCGTCCGTCATGAACGAGGTGATATTCGTATCCGATCTCCTCCACCATCCAGCCCACCACCTGAGCGACGTCGACGTTGTCATCGACAATGAGAACCTTTCCTGTCTGTTCAGAAACAGTTTCATCCACGCTCGGTCGGGCTTCAGGCGTGGTTTCCGCCGGAGCGGAAACGAGAGGCAGCCGAATGACAAAGGATGTGCCGGTTCCCGTTGGGCCGGCTTTTGCCTCTATGCGGCCGCCATGCAAGGTCACGAGCTGCTTCGAAAGAGAAAGGCCGATGCCCAGGCCGCCCTGGGAACGTGTCAGGTGATCCTCGACCTGGGTGAACAGCAGGAAGACATTTGAGCGCATATGCTCCGGAATGCCGATCCCGTTGTCGGACACCACGATGACGACCTCCGTTGTCTCCCGATAGGCTGTTATCTCAATCCGCCCGCCCGCAGGCGTGTACTTGGCCGCGTTGTTCAGCAGGTTCCCGACGACCTGGGAGAGGCGAGCGGGATCGCCATCGACCCATAGCGCTTCGCTTGGCAGGTCGGCCACAAACCTATGCCCGGCCGCATCGATCGCGGGTCGGCTTCCTTCAACCGCCAGATTGACGATGTCCTGGACTTTGATGGGTTCTCTGCGCAGCTCGATCTTGCCCTGGCTGACACGTGAAACATCGAGAAGATCATCGATCAGCCGCACCAGATGGGATAGCTGGCGATCCATCGTCGACCGAATTTTCTCCGCCTCGGCGCTGTCAGGCTTTCGATTCAGAATGTCGAGCCCGTGGCGAAGTGGTGCGAGTGGGTTGCGCAGTTCGTGAGCGAGCGTTGCAAGGAAGATGTCCTTCCTCTGGTCGGCTTCCTTCAACGCGGTTGCATGCGCTTCAAGCTCATCGCGCTGCATTGCCAGCTGTTGGCGCTGCCGATAGAGTTCAAAGAAAACCTCCGCCTTGCTGCGCAGAATGTCGGGCTCGATCGGCTTCTGGATGAAGTCGACGGCGCCAGCTTCATAGCCCTGGAAACGCCACGACCGGTCAGGGCTACCAGCGGTCACGAAAATAATCGGAACCCGCCGCGACCGTTCGTTTCCCCGCATGAGTTCGGCCAATTCAAAGCCGTTCATGCCAGGCATCTGCACATCGATCAGGGCGAGAGCGATATCGTGCTTCAGCAGAAGTTCCAGGGCTTCATCTCCAGAGCGCGCCTTCAGGAGCCTGAGACCCTCACGGCGCAAGAGCGCCTCCAGGGAAATGAGGTTTTCTTCGAGGTCGTCCACCAGGAGAAAGGACACGGGGTCCATGAGCTTACACCTTCTTCAGATATTCAGTGATCGCCGCAAGCGACATGATGTTTGCGCCCGGGCATGCCCGGATTGCCGCTTCCGGCATCGCCGGAGCAAAAGCGCCGTGAGGATTTTGGACAAGGGCTGTTCCACCAGCGTCGACAACTGCGCGCAGGCCCGCAGCACCGTCATGGTTGGCACCGGTCAGGACGATCGCTATCAGGCCCGAGCCGTAGACATCCGCGGCAGTTTCGAACAGCACGTCGATCGATGGGCGCGAGAACATGATCGGATCATCGCTGGACAAGGCCAGAGAGCCGACCGATTCCACGAGCAGGTGATAGTCGGGTGGTGCGAAGAATGCCGTTCCGGCCTTGATCGTTTCCTTGTCTTCGACCTCTCGGACATCGATGGCACATTTCGTGCGGAAGAGTTCGGCGAGAATGCTCCGCTTGTCTGGAGGCACATGCACCACAACGAAGATCGGCAGCGGAAATCCGTCTGGTAGTGCCGGCAGGATCACCGACAATGCTTCGAGCGCGCCTGCGGACGCGCCGATGACCACTGCTTCATGGCGCCGAACGCTCATCAGTCCGTCCTCTGATAGATCTTTTCCTCGCGCACAAACTCCTTGAACGACTTTGCATGCGACGAGAACCGGATGCTTTCCTTGGATCCAAGACCCAGAAAGCCGTTCCGCGGCAGGGAATCCTTGAACAAGCCAATCGCCCGATCCTGGAGGGACCGATCGAAATAGATCATCACATTGCGGCAGGAAACGAGGTTCATCTCCCCGAAGACTGCATCAGTGACCAAGCTGTGATCGGAAAAGACGACGTTGCGGCGCAACGTCTTGTCGAACGTCGCCCGGCCATAAGCGGCTGTATAATATTCCGACAGGGAAGATTTGCCCCCGGACTTTCGGTGGTTCTCGGTAAAGAGCTGGATCCGGTCGAGATCGTAGATCCCGCGCTCCGCAATCGCCAGGGCATCCTGGTTGATATCGGTGGCGTAGAATATCGTACGCTCTTCGAGACCTTCTTCCCGAAAGAGGATCGCCATCGAATAGAGTTCCTCGCCGCCGCTGCAGCCTGCGATCCACACCTTGAGGGAAGGATAGGTAAGAAGATGCGGGATCACCTGCTCCCTGATCGCCTTGAAGTAGGCGGGATCCCTGAACATCTCGCTGACCTGGACCGTGAGGTAATCGAGCAGTCGCGGAAGTGCTGACGGGTCGTGCAGGAGGTTTTCCTGCAGTGCCGAGTAGGTCGAAAATCCGAGCTGCTCGCGCGCCTGCTTCAGCCGGCGCTTGATCGACGCCATGGCGTAGTTCCGGAAGTCGTAGTGATAGCGGACATATAGCGCTTCGAGCAGCAACCGGATCTCGATATCCTCGACCTTGCCGATATGTATTTCGGTCACCGCGGCATCCATACGCGTACGAGTGAGAGGAGCTTTTCGACGTCGAGAGGCTTAGCCATGTAGTCGCTCGCACCCGCCTCAATGCACCGCTGCTGATCATCGGGCATGGCCTTTGCCGTCAACATTATGATCGGCAGCTTGTTCCAGGCGGCGTTCTTGCGGATCTCCCGGGTCGCCGCCAGACCATCCATGACGGGCATCATCACGTCCATGAGAACAAGATCGATAGCCTTCGCTGGGTCATCCCCGGACTTTGCAAGCGCATCGAGTGCTTCCTGGCCGTTGCGCGCAATCTGGATGACCGCGCCTTTCGGTTCGAGGATATTGGTGAGCGCATAGACGTTGCGCACATCATCCTCGACGACGAGGATGCGGCGTCCCTCAAGAAGGGCGTCCCGGTTTCGGGCCTTGCGGATCATCTTCTGCTGCTCGTCGGGGAGTTCTGAGACGACCTGGTGAAGGAAAAGGGTCACCTCGTCCAGCAGGCGTTCCGGTGACTTTGCCCCCTTGATGATGATCGATTTCGAGTAACGCCTTAGTTTCTGCTCGTCGTCCGCAGACAGGACGCGTCCGGTATAGACGATGACAGGGGGGAAGGAGTGGTCGCCGTCCTGGCTGATGGTCTCCAGCAGCGAATAGCCGGATGCGTCAGGCAAGGACAGATCAAGCACGATGCAGTCGAATGTCTGTTCCTTCAGGAGCTTCAGGCATTCGGCAGCCGTCCCGGCGCTGACCGTTTCGACGTCATGCGACGTCAAGAGCTTCGCGACGGCCTCCCGCTGGACCTCGTTGTCTTCGACAATCAGGACGCGGTGCATTCGTTGAGAAAGCTTCGACTCCAGCTTTGCGAGCACCTCGATCAATTGCTCCCGCTTGACCGGCTTGAGCATGTAGCCAACGGCGCCAAGCGACAACGCGGTTTCCACATTATCGTTGGCCGATACGATATGGATCGGGATATGACGGGTCCGCACGTCCCGCTTCAGCCTGTCCAGCACCGATAGTCCCGATTGATCGGGCAAACCGACATCGAGGACGATCGCGCTCGGCATGTACTGTTTAGAGAGAGAAAGAGCCTCCTGCGCTGTGCCGGCGACCACGACACGGAAACCCATTTCCCGGGCAATGTCCCTGAGGATAGCGGCAAAGCTGTGATCGTCTTCGATGACAAGGAGAAGGTGTCGTTCGTCTAAGGGTGCGGCGCGGTCGTCTTCGATGATTTGACGACGCGGCGGCTGCGGGATAGCTGTGGTGTCGACCGGCGCAGATGAAACCGTGACGATTGGCGCGGCAGAACTAATATCGCGCGGCGCGACCTTCGCGGGGTCGTAGGACTGGGGCAGCACGATTGTAAACGTGCTCCCTTGTCCCTCCCGGCTCGCGAGATGGATGCTGCCACCGAGAAGGCGAACAAGCTCCCGGGAAATCGACAGCCCGAGACCTGTTCCGCCATATCTGCGGCTGATCGTTCCATCGGCCTGGTGAAACGCCTCGAATATGCTTTTCTGCTGTGTTTCTGCGACGCCGATGCCGGTGTCACGGACGGCGAAGGCGACGTGACCGCGAGCTTCAGGCTTGACCGTGATCGTCACGCTTCCTCGCTCGGTGAACTTGAATGCGTTGGATAGCAGGTTTTTCAGAACCTGCTCGAGCTTTTGCGGGTCGGTTTCGATGACGCTCGGGGCGTCTGCGGTGACGTCGACATGGAACTCCAATTCCTTGCTTTGAGCAACGGGATCGAAAAGCTGTGAAAGGTTGTTTGTCAGTCTCTCGATCGAAAGAGGCTCCGGCTTTATGTCGACATGCCCGGCTTCGATCTTCGAAAGGTCTAGAATATCGTTGATCAGGTTGAGCAGGTCGTTGCCTGAGGATTGGATCGTCTGGGCGTACTTGACCTGCTCCTCCGTCAGGTTCTCCTCAGCATTGTCGGCAAGCAGCTTGGCGAGGATCAGGGAGGAGTTCAGCGGCGTTCTGAGTTCATGCGACATGTTCGCGAGGAAGTCTGACTTGTAGCGGCTCGCCTGTTCGAGCTCGCGGGCCTTCAGTTCCACCGAAGCATTGACCTGCTCCAGGCTGTCCCGCTGGATTTCCAGTTGCCGCGCCTGTTCCTCGAGCTGCGAGTTGGTTTGCTCCAGTTCAACCTGCTGCTGCTCCAGCCGGGCCTGCGATTCCTTGAGCGCGCGGCCCTGTTCCTCGAGTTCCTCATTGGAAACGCGCAGTTCCTCGCTCTGAACCTGAAGCTCTTCCGATTGCCGCTGCGTTTCCTCCAACAGTTTCTGGAGCTCAGTGCGATAGTTCGCCGAGCGTATTGCGGTTGCGATGGAGGATGACGCATGCTCCAGAAAGTACAGGACGTGTTCGGGGACCTTGCGGAGGAAACCGAGTTCGATGACAGAGTTGACGGTCTCATCGAGAACAGCCGGCGAAATCACCAGATGCCGTGGCTTGTCCTGACCGAGTGCCGATCCAAAGGCCAGATAGCCGTCGGGAACGTCATCGACGAGAAGTGTCCTGCGTTCAGCGGCTGCCTGGCCCAGCAATCCTTCTCTTCCGCTGAACCGTGCAGGGATGGACACACCCGCGGGGACGCCATAGGTGGATGCCCGTCGATACCAATCCTGATCGCCGACGAAGATTGCTCCGGCGACAGCTCCCGCATAACGCGCCGTGAACTCGAGAATGCTGTTGCCGAGCTGATCGGTCTGCTGGTCGCCCATCATGGCGGTGGCGAGACCCAGCTGGCCCGTCCTCAGCCACTCCTCATGTCGGCGCGCCATCGTTGCCCGGCGGACCATGACGCCGATGGCAATGGTCAGGACGATGCCGAGGGCTGCTGCAAGCATGCTGGTCACCAGCGCCGTATTGTAGGCGCTTTCCATCTCGGCGAGCCGTGCTGCACGGAGGTTAGTCTCCTCCTCAGTCATGGCGCCGAGTTGAGCTCGCACGGCATCCATTTCGATCTTGCCGCGGTCGGAGTTGACAAGGGCAAGCGCCGGCTCCAGACCCTGCGAGCGCCTCATGTCGATCGTTTCCTTGAGTTCCGCGAGCTTCGCATCCACGTGCTGTCGCAGCATAGGCAGTCGGCGCTGTTGTTCGGGATTATCCTTCGTGAGATCCGCGATCTCGGCAATCCGCTGCGGAATACTGGTCAGGGCCGCCTGGTAGGGGTCCAGATACCGCTCATCGCCGGTAAGGACGAAGCCTCGCTGCCCGGTTTCTGCATCCTGGATACTGGAAAGCACCTTGCTCAGGCCTAAGATGACCTCGTGCGTATGCACGATTCTCGCGTTGTTCTCGCGTAGCGACCGCAGATTGAAGGTCCCGATCACGCCGCTGATGACGAAGAAGGCGACTGCGGTGGCCAAGGCGAGCGCCACGGCGGGCTCAAGGCTGGATTTGAGCCTGTTGGTGGACACTGCGGCATGCGACATGAAATGCTCTCGCGAATGTGTGACGGTTCCGAATATCCCAGCTTGCGCGCCGAGCACACAGTCGGATCAAGAGGAATGTCGGCGCGAGATAATGCCCTGACACGAAACGTCAATGCGAGATTTCGCATGTTTTCGACTGCCGGGCCCAATGCTTCCGGTCATTCCAATGCCATGTATGGGGCCAGGCATCTCGCAAGCGCCATAGGCGGAGCGCTGACGACGTCAGGCTCCGACGGGCGATGGTCGGTTGATGTCCTCCTTCGCCAGCTGATTCACCTTCGCAGAGCGAAGACCCCTCTGTGGAACATTTCGGCATTGAGCTGGTTTTCTCTTTGCAGCGCTCCGCCGACACGCTGGGGGACCTTGCATCGCCCATTATGAAGGTCCGCGACAGGCCCGGCGAAGATCTTCAGATCCGCCGGGCTTTTCATTTGGCCTATGGAACCTTCGACAATCCTATCGGTTTCTGCTTCGCAATGTCCTGACAGGCGCAGTGCAAAGCTGGCTCCAATCCTTCTTGGACGCCAGAAGGCTCGGTTGCTCCCGCTGCCGGGCCTTTTTCAGTCGGGTTTGTTAGCTCCCTGCCCGAGCGGCGGAGATTTCCCCTGCAGGCTCGCCTGAAACCGATCTGGATTGGGAAGTCAGGAAGCGCAATCGAGAGGCGGTGAGGTCCATGCAAAAACTTGGCGATGACACCTGGGTCGCCATGGCCTTGACGCTTTAGCGCGGAACGCTGCCCCTCATGCTTCAACCTGATCCTAGGCGACGGCTATCTTACGCAGTCGAGCTTTCCCCTGCCAAGGGTCGGTCGGTCCGTCCTGATATCCTTGGGCCTGTGGCAATCTTCCTGGTTCGTGGAACCTTTCTGCGAGGCGTCGATGTTTTTTCTGTCGGCAGATCTACCGAAGCCGTCCGGATTGGTGATGGCTTCCTCTGAAGGGATAGAACTGTGGCTGCCAAATATCGGCCCGGCCTCATCGGGCAGGGACTGGGCATGAGCGTTCAGGGAAAGGCCAAGACCAGCGGTCAAGATCAGATAGGCTGCGAGGTGGAACCGGCGCATGGGCGTTTCTCCTTTGGAGACAAACTCTGTACCGGGGGGTGCTGTTCCCGAAAATCGTCCGGAAGCGGTGACTGACGTCGCGTGCCTGTCGCGCGGAACTCACAAGACCCAGCCTAACGTCCGCGTCAATCCAGGGGCGACTGAATCGCTCTAACGCCCGAAATGACGCGATGGGCCAACAACTGACATCGGAGGCTCACCTACTTTAGTGCAGCTTCGATGGCGTTAACCAAGTCGTTTTCCGTGAAGGGTTTCAAGATTATTCGCCAGTCCTTCAGTTCCTTCAGGG
>NZ_JANTYT010000032.1:0-47572 GCF_024808825.1 Rhizobium sp. BK661
CTGTTCGTCTGTGAAACGGCTGCGCTTCATTCCCTGGTCCTCTCAATGGGCCAGAGCTTACTTCAAAATGGATTATTTCAACGGGGCAAGGTCAACGGGGATCGCGCAGACGACAGAATCGGATGTTTCAGCTGGTTCGTGTCGGGGGCTCCGGGGTGCTTACTCATCTCACGCCATTCGCGCGGCATGGGCTATATTGCGGTATTTTTATTGTTACCGCTGTGGATTGGGTTGATACAGCTCTAGGCAGGGAGCAGCGATCATATTTGGACGTCCCATCACGGGGTCGGCATACAAGGATTCATAGTCAGGAGACACAAGGCCGCGCTTATCCCAAACAGGACATGTCATGGAGGAGCATGAGATGAAACTTGATCTGGACTTCGATAAGAAACGTGAGATCCCCGTCGGCGACAGTGGCCGTGTACGCTTTCGCTTCCGGGACATAGCAGTGGAGCCTGGAAAGGCCGTTTCGCTAAAGAAGGATTTCGATCCGGATTTCACCGGCGGCTATGATGACAAAGAGGGGGCGCTCGAGAAGGTGGCGGCAAACGTCGAGCGACTGTCCGCGATGCAGGAAATCCTCTATGCTCAGGATAACTACGCTCTGTTGATCATCTTTCAGGCTATGGATGCGGCAGGTAAGGATGGCGCGATTCGCCATGTGATGTCCGGAATCAATCCGCAGGGCTGCCAGGTTACCAGCTTCAAGGCGCCGTCAGCGGAAGATCTGGATTATGGCTACCTTTGGCGTGCATCAAAAGCGGTGCCTGGTCGCGGCATGATCGGTATCTTCAACCGATCATATTACGAGGACGTTTTGGTTGTCAGAGTTCATCCGGAACTGCTTGAAAAGCAGAAGCTCCCGCCGAGCGCTCACAAAGCAGATATCTTTCAGAAGCGCTTCAAGGAGATAAATAATTTCGAAAAATACCTCCGGCAAAACGGCACAATCGTTTTGAAGTTCTTTCTTAATGTGTCCAAGAACGAGCAGAAAAAACGCTTCCTGGCGCGGATAGAGGAGCCAGAAAAGAACTGGAAGTTTTCACCGGCGGATTATGCAGAGCGAAAATACTGGGACAGCTACCAAACGGCATTCGAGGATATGCTGGAGAATACCAGCACCGAGTGGGCTCCTTGGTTCGTCATTCCCGCCGACAACAAATGGTTCGCGCGATTAGCAGTATCGGAGGTGATCTCGGCAGCTTTCGAGAGGCTAGATCTTCGGATGCCGGAGGTTAGCAAAGCACGAAAAAATGAGCTGATGCAGATTAGAAGACAGCTTCTCGATGAGGAGGACGAGTAGAGCCAAGGTCCGCAATCCGCTCAAGGCAACGTCCCTCCGAGTGTAGCGCGCTGGAACGCGTTCGCGCGAAAGCCCCGCGTCGTGGTGATAGCGGAGGCGACGATCACGGCGCCTACAATGCAATGAACGCCGTCGTCAGGGAGGCAGTGTTTTTACCCCACGGTTGGTGCTGCGGTGCACAGTTATCTTGAAGAGTATGAGATTGACTGGAAGGACGAATGTAACTCATGACACACAGTCATGCGTAGCCTCCTTCAGAAGAAGCTCGGCAACGGCTATGCACCCCGTCGGTGGACAACATTTCAGCCCCCGCATAGAGACCGCCGGAGCGGATTGCCTGGCGTTGATGCAGACATGGCCCACGAGGTCTTGGGGAAGTCCGGGAACCGACCGGGACCACATGGGTCCACATCGCGTTCATGTTCGCCGCAAATTGAAGCATCCAGGGCGATACGGTCAGCCAGGAAAGGACACGGCTCAAACACACAGCCTACCGCGCCTCCAAGCCTAAAAGCGGCCGCCGGAACAGTTATGAAGAGCGAAAGCTGGCACGAGCCATCAGATGAATGCACTTTTTCGATGGGAATTGAATTTCCGGTCCAAATATCTTGAGGGGCCGCCTGATATAAATGCGCCGTCGGAAAGGCGGAAAATGGTCGGCCCGCGCGGCCTCGGTCAAGGAGCGCCGAAAGACGGCGCTTCCAGCATTGCCAGCCCTGTGCCAGCGACTGACGGCAGACGATCTGGTATTTGAGAAGCCCGGCTCAAGTGCTGCCTTGGAGAAGTTTCGCAAATCTCAGTGCAGCCTTCAATACGGCGCCATTAGTACGGCCCGTCAGGCGCTGATGCGTAAAGCGAACCGACCGCAGCGGGCCCTCGAGATGGACTTGCCAGATTTCTTTTAAGCAGTCAGTGTTAGCGGCAGAAGGCTCAGATCGGCAAAAGGCGACGGAAGCCATCAAATCGGACGCAACCTATGTCGATAGATATCGCGACCATTAGACGTATTGCCCACCTTGCCCGTCTCGCTTTCAGCGAAGACGAGGCTGAAATAATGAGTGGCGAGCTGAACGAAATTCTGACCTTCGTCGAGCAGCTTTTGGAGGTTGATGTCGAACGAATCCCTCCGATGACCTCGGTTGTGCCAACAGCCATGAAAATGCGCCAGGATGTGGTGACCGAAGGCAATCATGCCGAAGAGATCGTGGCGAATGCACCTCTCAGTGAACGCAACTACTTCCTTGTCCCCAAGGTTCTCGATTAAGCAGAGACAGCCTCGGGCCTTGAAGAAATTCACGGCCTGCGATTGCCGCCGCACGATGCGCCCCTTTGCGTTGCGCGTGTGAGGGGCTTGAGATTTCCGGCCCACATCCGATGCCTCGAAAACTTGCCGATCTCGTTTGTGATCGAATGATGTGTCATCGCGAAGGCCCTCCCGTTTTGCACCGCAATAGCCGGTGAGGTAAGCCCCCTTCAGCAGCCAGATGACATATGACTTGCTGACTGCGAACCGTGGAGCTAAGCTTCCTACTCATAAATACTCCAATTGCCGCTGGCGTTAAAGGTAAGGGTCAGTAGCATCCAAGCTTGAAAGCTTAAGCATCAGCGCAGTCGATGGCCCCGTTCCATGGCGATGTTCTGAACGGTTCCCGAACACTTAGGCCTTGCCAATGTGCAACGAGTATGAACAGCGCGCCAGCTACGCCGAATACTGCAAGGTCATGCAGGATCTCGCGCTTGGCATGCCGACAAACCAAACGGAACTGGACATGCCGCCGGCTGACCACATCAAGGTCGGCGACATGGCCCCGGTCATCCGACCTGCGGGCGACAATATTGTTGAGCTAGCGCAGATGAAGTTCGGCTTTCCGCCCATCGGCAAGCGCGGCCCGGTATTCAACGTTCGATCGCAAGGAAGACATTTCAGCGATTGCCATCGCTGCCTTGTACCAGCCAGCGCCTTCTTCGAGCCTACCAAGAAAAAAGATCAAAAGATCAAACATCGGTTGACGTTCGTTGACGCGACGTTCATGGCGATCGCTGCGATATGGCGACCCAGCAGGAAAGGCCAGCCCTCGGCGTTCGCGATGTTGACAACGGAGCCGGGATCGGACGTGGAGCCTTTTCATAATCGTCAGCTCGTTGTCCTTCGACCGAGGGATTGGAAAGCGTGGATCGACCTTGACAAGCCTGAGGAAGAGTTGTTGCGCCCGCTGCCGGGAGGCTCGCTGAAAGTGGAGACCGCCCGCGGGAACGCTCCAATTGGCAAGCTCTAACTCCGAATTCCAGCGGTGGGCAGAACCCATTCATGTTACCGTCCCCCGGATGCTGTTTTATGCATTGCCCGCTTAACTCATCCTGATATGGGAAGAACGTTCTGCCGCAGTAGGCGCCCTCGTAGAGGATGCGTCAGCGAACAGATCGAAGCGACCGAACATCGACGCCTGATCCATGAAGGTCTGGACTAGACTCGAACCTATAACCTTTTCGAACAGGTGTTAACTCAGTAAAAATTTCGGCGCCTCACCTTCACCGGGCACGCCTCGCCGACGTGGAACCCAACACCGGGCGAGCTTCAAATACGTTGCATATCTGTGGCCATCCGAATGATTGCGTCAGGAAAGGAGCGATGTGGCTCATGCCCACACCCTTCAAGCCAGAACGTCCTTCCCAAGGCAACAATCCGCTGGATGTCGGCAAGCTGCCTTGGCGATGCGAAAGCATCTTCAGTTCCCTGGACCGCAAGGACCGGACATCGGATTTTCGACAGACACCATCTGATATCGAACCTTTGGGCAAATCCCTCGCTTGTCCAGAGGTCATGCCATCGACGAAAGATCGGCTCGGGCCTATGATGGTGGCACGAAAGGGCCCTCTTGAGCGCGCCTTCTTCCCACGCTAGACCGACGTCACGTACTGCCTTTTGCGTCTCCGGCTCGACATAAAGATGCGGTGCTTCCGCTAAGACTGCCCGAATCCTATCCCCATGCAGAGCTGCGGCAAGTAGAGCTATCGTGGCACCATCACTATGGCCAAGAAGGTATGCTTGACGGATGCCTATCGCATCAAGAACTCCGGGAAGCCGACGCGCCTCCACTGCCAGATAATCAACGTCATTTGGACCTTGAAGCGGTGATGATCTACCATATCCTTCGCGAGAATAGGCGACGACACCGAGGCCGGTTTCAAGAGCGAGTTGCTCAGGAAATCTCCGCCATGTCGAGACGCTTCCTAGTCCCTCATGGAGTAATACGATCTGCGGTTGAGGCGGCATGGGTCCCCAGCGCGTCACTTCAATGTGAAGGCCCATCTCGAGGCGGAGCATCATGCTGCTCGCCTCAAACTTGCCAATGCTCATGGATCCGTTACCCCAACGGCAATCGGCGCGCGGTTATGGCCGGCACCGATTGGTTCCGCTCAATCTTAGAGTTCAGAGGCCCTTGAAGGCAGGTTTGCGTTTCTCATGGAAAGCCTTAACGCCCTCGGCAAAGTCTTCAGAAGAACGCAGGCGGCTGTAGCAATGGCCTTCCAGCTCGATTGCCGCAGAAAGCGACGTGTCCTCGCTGTCATTCAAGAGCTTTTTTGCAGTGCGCTGCGCCAATGGCGAGAAGGCCGTAAGTTCCTTTACCAGTGCGTCGGTTGCAGCCTCGAGCTCTCCATCGGCGACGAGTTCTGTGGCAATACCCCAGTCGTAAGCCTGCGTGGCCTTGATACGCTTGGACCGCATAACAATGTCCTTGGTGCGTGTGATGCCGACGATCTGTTGGAGACGGGCCGAGCCGCCCGAGCCGGGAATCTGGCCGAGCTTCTGCTCGGGAAGCGCAAACTCCGCCGTTTCCGAGACGATGCGGAAATCGCAGGCGAGCGAGATTTCGAAACCGACGCCGAAGCAATAGCCGCGATTGGCAACGATGACCGGCTTTTCGCAGCGCGCCGGCGCGGCGATGTTCCAGGCCAGCTTGGAGACATGCTCAGGCGTCGCTTCGAGGAAGCCCATGATATAGCCGCCGGACGAGAAATGCTCGCCCTCGGCGCGCAGCACGATAACGCGCACGCGGTCGTCCGCGTCAAGCGCTTCAAAGGCGGTTTTCAGCTGGTCGCGCTGAGCCATTGACACGGTGTTGAATGGTGGGCGGGAAAGGATGATGTCGCCGCGCTGCTGCTCGGCATTGATCTCTACACGAAAGCCGTCGAGATTGGACAAGGGATTGCTCATGCTGGGCTCTTTTCCTTCTGCATTGATTCAAGTTGGTATTCGCCGTCTACCAGCTTCCTGCGCAGAAGCTTGCCGACGGGCGATTTCGGGATTTCCGTCACGAAGACGTAGCGGCGCGGTCGCTTGAAATTGGCGAGAGTTGACATGGCGCAATAGGCGTCCAGTTCGGCGTCGGTCACGTCATTGGTCCGGCTGATGAAGGCTGTGACAACACGGCCCCATTTTTCGTCCGGCAGGCCGACGACCGCGACTTCCGAGACGCCCGGATGCAGCGACAGCAAGCTTTCCACCTCGACCGGCGAGACGTTTTCGCCGCCGCTGATGATCATGTCGTCGACGCGGCCTGTGACGAAGAGATCGCCGTCCTCGTCGAAATAGCCCGTATCAGAACTGAAATACCAGCCATCCTTGAAGGATTTCACATCCGTATCCGGCCGCCGCCAATAGCCTTCGAAAGCCTCGTCGCCGGCCATCAGCGCGATTATCTGGCCTTCCTGGCCGGCTGGCACGCGGTTCTCCGGATCATTGGTGTCGAGCGCGACGACGCGGATCATCTGGTTGATGCCCGATCGTCCGGCACTACCGGGCTTGATCTGGGCGCGCTGGTTTATGGTGCAGGTGTAGATTTCCGACGAGCCGTAGTGATTGACGAAGAGATCCGGCTTGAAGGCGGCGTCGAGCACTTTAAGGAGGCCTTCCGTCATCGGTGCTCCGGCAAAGCCGAGCTTGCGCACAGAGGAAATGTCGGTAGCGGTAAAATCTGGATGATTGACGACCGAGTGATAGAGGGTCGGAACGAGATAGAGATTGTCGATTTTCTCACGCTCGATCATCTGCAACGCCTCGGAGGCATCGAATTTCGGCATACAGACGAAGGTGCCGTTGGTGATAGCGGAGGCAAGCAGCGAGCGGACCCCCATCGTATGATAGAGCGGCATCACGCCAAGCGTCTTCTCTCCATAGGCATAAAGGTTTTGGGCTACATGGGCGATCGCTGCCGCGCGTTCGGCGCGCTGCCGCCGCGGAACGCCCTTTGGCCGCGAGGTCGTGCCTGACGTATAGAGCATCAGCGACCAGGCATCCGCCCCGACACGCGGCCGGGCCGGAGCCGCGTCGCGATCGAGCAGCGCATCGAAAAAGAATTCGCCGGCTTCCGGCTGCGAAAGAGAAATCAGATGGATGCCGTCAGGCAGGTGGGCGCTGCGACAGGCTTCGGCGGAAAACTCCTCGAAAGCGACTGCGCGGGCTTCGGAATCGCTAACCGCATAGCTCACCTCGTCTGCCTTGGCGCGCCAATTGATCGGCGTCAGGATCACGCCGGAAAACTGGCAGGCCCAGTGCAGCGTCGCCGTCTGCCAGCGGTTGCGCAACACGCTGACCAGGTGATCGCCTGGCTGCATACCGAGATCGTCGAAGGCGGCGACAAGCGCCGATATGCTTTTATAAAGATCACGATAGCTGAGCCGCACGTCCCCGTCGACGATCGCAAGCGCCCCCGGCTCCCGCTCTAGGCTCGCCAGAAAAGTCGTTCCAAGATCAAGCATTAGTTTCCTCCGTGTCCGCCACCCGCTCCGCCAGCAGTTTCTGCTGGGCTGCGAGGGTCGCTTTGATGATGGGTGCATAGCCGGTGCACCGGCACAGATTGCCGGACAGAGCTTCCCGAAGCTCCGCCTCGCTCGCCTCCGGCTTTTCCTTCAGGAAGGCATCGAGCGTCATCAGGAAGCCGGCGGTGCAGAAGCCACATTGCAGGCCGTGATGTTCGCGAAACGCCTCCTGGATGATGGAGAGGCGGCTTCCGTCGAGCGAAAGCCCCTCGACAGTGCGCACGTCGCAGCCTTCGGTCTGCACGGCAAGCGCCAGGCAGCCGCGTGCCATAGCGCCATCTATCTGGATCGTGCAAGCGCCACAGACGCCATGTTCGCAACCGACATGCGTGCCTGTCATACCAAGCTCGGCGCGCAGGAAATCAGTGAGCAGCATGCGCGCCTCAGCCATGCCGGACACGGTACGGCCGTTGAGGGTAAAAGTGACAGGATGTTTTCCGTCGGCGGTCAGGCGCGGCATGACGCGGCCTCCTCGATAGTCTGGCGGCCTAGCTGGCGCACTAGATCCCGCCGGTAGCGGGCCGTGGCATGAAGATCATCCCGGGCATTGAGGTCCCAGGCAAACTGGTTGAGCGCATCATCGAAATCGGCCGTACCCGGAAGCGGCAGCGCCCGCCGCGTCGGGGCATCAGCCACGCCGCCGACGGTCAGAAAGGCTTGCTGCTCATTGACGATGGCGGCGCAGGCGGTGATTGCGAAATCGCCATGCCGGCGTCCAATCTCCCGAAATGAATAGCCATGCCCCGGCTTTGCTGTCGGATAGGTGACAGCAACAATCATTTCGTTGTCGGCCTTCGCTGTCGCCATCATGCCGGTGACGAATTGCTCCGCCGGCAGGATGCGCTCCTTTTTTGCCTTGCGCGACATCAGGTGCACCGTGCCTTCGAGCGCAATCAGTGAGGTGAGCAGTTCCGCGGACGGGTCGGCATGCGCGACCGATCCGCAGACGGTGCCGCGGGCCCGGGTCTGGGCATGCCCAACCCATTTCAGCGCCGCGGCGAGCAACGGCTGACGGTCACGAAGGCCGGCATGGCGTTCGAGCTTTGCCTGCCGCACGGCGGCGCCGACCCGCATGCTGTTCCCGTCGTCCTCGATCTTGCGTAGCGCATCAACCGCCATGATGTCGACAAGCACGGCCGGACGCGCCAGCCGCATGTTGATCATCGGGATCAGTGACTGGCCGCCGGCGAGGATACGGACATTGCCCTGCTCCTTGTCCAGCATGTCCAAAGCTTCGGCGAGGTCGGCGGCGCGCAGATAGTCGAAAGGTGCCGGTTTCATCGGATCAGCCCCATAGCCGTTGCGAACTGTCGGATCGTGTCAATCGGATTGAAACCGCGCCGCTTACCGCCCGCCTTGGCGGCGAGCGCCTCGAAGAACTGGCCGATGACGACCCGCGCAGCGCCGTCCAGCAGGCGCCCGCCGATCGAGGCAACCTTACCGCCGACGGCAGCCGTGTACTGATATCGGATCTTCGTCGTGCCGGGCGGATCTTCCGTCAGCATCACGGTGCCGGTGCCCTCGCCATTGCCGAGCGCGCCGCTGGTACCGCCGCTGAGCCTCACCGAGTCCGGTTCGTTGAGATCCGACAACTTGATGACGGCGGAATAGCGTCCCTTGACAGGGCCGATCCCGAGCGTCACGTCGGCGCTGAATTCGGTGGCGGAGACTCTCTTTACACCGTGGGCGCCGGGAATGATCGACATAAGTTCGTCAGGATTGAGGAGCATGTCCCAGATGCGCTGGCGCGGCGCCTGGACGATCGCCTCGCCTTCCCCCGACAGAGCCCGTTCGCCGGCCTTGGCGGTCTTCGGCTTCGGCTTGGCCTTGGGGGGCGTCTTCGGCGCCGGTTCCTCGCCGAAGACGTGTTCGGCGAGCCTTGCCGGCGCAAGCGGCAATTCGATATCGCGGATGCCGAGTGCGTCGGCGACGGCATTAGCAATGCAGACCGGCGTCGACATGCAATTGCCCTCGCCGACCCCCTTGGCGCCGAGCGGCGTGAAGGGGGACGGGCTCTCGTAATGCAGGATGGTGAGCGCCGGCGTCTCCATGATCGTCGGGATCAGGTAGTCAGCAAGCGTGCCAGATTGCAGACTGCCATCGGCGCCATAGCTCGACTCCTCAAGAAGCGCCGCGCCCAGCGCATGAGCAAAACCGCCGGTCACCTGCCCCTCGACCATGCCCGGATGCAGGATGCGGCCGCAATCGTGCATGGTGACGTATTTGCGGATTGTCAGCGCCGCGGTCTTGCGGTCGATCTCAACGGCACAGATATCGAAGATGAAGCCGTGACAGAGGGACGAATTGACATGGTCCTGCTCGTCCGGCGCTGTCAGTTCCGGCGGCGTCCAGAAGGCGGTTTCGCGGATTGTCTGGTCGATCCCCTGCGGCAAGTCACCCGGGGACCAATGGCTGGATGATGCAACACGGGCGAAGGGAAGGCTTTTCGTCGGATCGCCTGCGTGCACGCGGCCACCTTCGAAGACGATCGCCACCATATCCGCTTTCAGCTGCTTTGCCGCGATCGCCGCGAGTTTCGCGCGCACGCGCCGGGCGGCGATATCGGCCACACCAGCGACGGCGGCGGCAAAGCGGCTGGAATAATTGCCCGAAGCGATCGACCAGGCGTCCTTCGCCGTATCGAGTTCCGAAACGACGCGGATATCGGCGGGTTTCAGGCCAAGGACGTCGGCGACAACCTGTGACAGGACCGTGCGATGCCCCTGTCCCTGCGGCACGGACGCGACATGGACGGAGACCGATCCGAGCGCATCGATGCCGATCGTCGCGGTGGCCTGGGCGCCATTCTTCGGCCCGGCCTTGATGCGCTGCTCGGGGCTGAGAACGGCAGTGATATAGCCCATGTTCGATACGCTCGGCTCGACGACGGCGGCATAGCCGATGCCGAAGATGCGTCCTTCGGCCCGGGCTTGGTCGCGCAGCGCCAGAAGCTCGTCCAGACCGCCCTCGCGAGTGGCGATGTCCATGGCCGCCTGGTAGTTGCCGCTGTCATAAAGGGCGCCGGTCGCCGTCCGGTAAGGAAAGGCGGAAGCCGGGATCATGTTGACACGCATGACATCGAGCGGATCGAGCGAAAGTTCTACGGCAATTCGCTGCATCAGCCTTTCGAGCGCGAAATAGACCTGCGGGCCGCCGAAGCCGCGGTTGAGGCCGGTCGGCATCTTGTTGGTGAGCACGATGCGGTTGCGTATCGATACATTGGGGATCGCATAGGCGCCGGTCATGTTGCCGTGCATGCGGTAGAGAGTCGCCGGTTCCGGCGCGCGCAGATGGGCTCCGCAATCTTCGAGCTGATCCCAATGCAGCGCTGTGATGCGGCCATCGGCCTCGACCGCCGCATCCAGCCGGGTGACGCGGTTGGTGGCGGTGACCGAGCCCATCAGATGTTCGAGTCGGTCCTCGATCCATTTGACCGGCCGGCCAGCGACGCGGGCGGCGATCCCCATCAGCACGACGTAGGGGAAGATCGCCTGCTTGACGCCGAAACTGCCCCCGGAATCAGCAGGGGTGCGCAGCCGCAGGCGATTGCCAGGGACGTTGAGGCCGCGGGCCATCACCGCATGGATGCTGAATGGCCCCTGGAAATTGGCAAGAATATCGTAGCTGTCGTCGGTCGGATCATATTCGGCAACGACACCGTAGGTCTCGATCGGCGTGCAGGCGCTGCGCGGGTAGCGGATATCGATGGAGATCGTGTGCGCCGCAGCCTCGAAAGCGGCCTGCGGTTCGCCATAGGTGAAGCTGCGTTCGTTGGCGAGATTGCCCTTCAGGCCCTCATGCAGGATAGGAGCGCCTTCGCCGAGTGCCTCGACGGGGTCGGTAACGGCAGCAAGCGAAGCATAGGTGATCTCGATCAGATCAAGCGCATCCTCGGCGACATAGCGGCTGGAGGCAACGACGATCGCTACCGGCTCGCCGAAATAGCGCACCTTGTCGGTGGCGATCGGCCAGCATTCGATCGGCGCCTTGACGCCGACGACCAGCGAGCTGCCGTGACGCTGGATGTCTTCGGCGGTGAGAACGGCAACGACGCCCGGCAGAGCCCTTGCCTTTTCGGTGTCGATCGCCTCGATCCGGGCATGGCCATGAGGGGAGCGGAGAATGGCAGCGTGACAGGTGCCTGACTTGATCGCGAGGTCATCGATATAGCGGCCACGCCCGGTTAGGATGGCACCATCCTCGACGCGGGGGATGGACTTGCCGACCCATGTCTCTGTCGCGATCGCCCGTGCCTCCTTGATATCGAATGTCTGCGATGTGGTGTTCACTGTGATACCTTCAGGCTGTGAAAGAGGGGCGGCCGGCGGGCCCGGCCGCTAACGGTCGCGTCAGCGCAAAGCGCCTTTGGTTTCCGGCGTGGCGATCGCGCCGATCAGGAAGAGCACGAAGACGCAGGCAGCGAAGATCGACAGCGAGGTCGGGATATCCGCCGGCGTTGCGCTTACCAGCGAGACGAAGGTCGGCAGGATACCGCCGATGGCAAAGCCGATATTCCAAGACAGGCCCGTTCCGCTGGCGCGGATTTCCGTTGGAAACCGCTCATTGAGGAAGATCAGCACCGGCGCGTACCCGGCATTGCCGATAAAGGCGATCGCCATGGCATAGAGCGTAACGGTAGGAATGGTCGTCGCCGATGCCATGCCGAGATAGCAGACCGGCAAAAGGATGGCGGCAAGCACGCCGACAATCAGGAAGGTCGGCTTGCGGCCGATGCGGTCGCTCAGCATGCCGATCACCACCGCGGCGATGAAGGCGGCGACGCTGCTGCCCATCAGGATCAGTGAGGATGTGCTGTTGGGGATCTCGTTGACCACTTTGAGCATGGTCGGCATGTAGCCGGAAGTCAGGTAGTAGCCGGCGCCACCGCCCGTGGTGATCAGCAGATTGAGGAGCAGAATCTTCCGGTACTGGGGCGAGAAAAGGCGCTTCAAGGGCGAGGCGACGACGGTGTCCTGAGTTGCGGTCTTACTCGCAGCCTTCTTCCTTTGTAACTCCTTCCAGAACGGCGATTCTTCCAGGTTGTTAAATATGAACCAGCCGAGCAGTGCGCTGATCAGGCCGGAGAAGAACATCACCCGCCAGCCCATCTCGGCAAAGGCGTCGCCCGGGAAAATGGTGGAGGTGATCAGGAAGACGATAGAGGCGAACAGCGCACCGATGCCTGCGCCGCCGCCGCCAACAAGACCGGACACGGCGCCGCGCCAGTTTTCCGGAACCGATTCCGTTCCGATCGTATGGGTTGAGGCCACGACGCCCCCGACGAAGACGCCCTGCACAAGACGCAGGAGAAGGAAGAGGACAGGGGCGATCCAGCCGACCTGGTTGATAGTCGGCAGAAGGCCAAAGGCGGCAGTGCTGATGCCGACACCAACGATAGCGACCAACATGGCACCCTTCCGGCCGCGCGCGTCGGCAAAGTGGCCGAAGATCGCCGAACCGATCGGTCGCATCAGCAGCGTCACCGCGAAGGATGCGTAGACCGCGGCGAGCGACCATGTCGGATGGCTCGAGGGAAAGAACAGTGCGCCGACGACGGGCGCGACGTAAAGAAGAATGAAGAGATCGTAGAGATCCAGCGACCACCCCAGCAGGGATGAGACGATGGCGCTAACGATCTGTTTGCGTTCGGCCGGATAAATCCCCGCCGTGGTGTCGCTGATGGTCAATTCTCTTCCTCCCGCCGGCTTTGGAAACGTCCCCGGCTCGCAGACGGTCTTGCCCGAACCACAAGCCATGGCGCTTCCGGCGTTAGGCCGGACGCACCTCATCCCAAGGCGCAGTTCAGGCCCTCAGGGTTCTAAATTTTCGGGAGGTTGGCGATACGCGGCAGTCTCGCGCATGACCCTGCAGTATCATTTAATATGCTGCGGCGCGGTAAGCGCCTTGCTTCACACGCCGGTCGAGGCTCTTGCGACCTTGCGGAACTCGCCCGGCGACACGCCGAGGTGATCACGGAAGAAGCGATTAAAGTGCGTGGGAGCGGAAAAGCCGAGATGCTCGCCGATCAGGGAAAAGCTGTCGTCGGAATTCACGCTGGCATCGACGGCGGCCTCCACGCGGATGACGTTGAAATAGACGCGGGGGGAGACATGTGCCTGCGCTTCGAAAAGGCGGAAGAAATGGGCACGCGACAGCCCGACCCTGGTGGCGAGCGCATTCATGTTCTCGCCGTGCTGGTAGTCTTCCCGCATTGCTTGCATAGCGCGCCGAATGCGGAAATCGACGAGCGGTGACGCGGCGAGGCTGCGGATCGAGCCGTTATGTTCCCGCCAGGCGCTAAACCGCTCGATGACGGCAATCATCAACCGTGCCAGCAGTTGCTCATGGCTTGCTCGCGCATCCGGCCGCATCATCATCTCCGCGGCTAGATCCCGGGCGATAGATCGTATGAGCGGCGAAATCTCGCCTTGGGGCTGCGCGAAAAAGCCCGGCGCGCCGCTCGCCTGCCAGCCGCTGCGAAACATCTTCAGCCATTCGGGCTCGATATAGAGTGCCAGGATCAACGTCTTCGGACGTAGTGGATCGTGAACATAGGCATGCGGCTCCCAGCCATTGACCAGGACCGCTTGGGTTTCCGTCAGTGGTACGATTTTGTCGCCGACGGCAAAGAAACTGTCAGCGCCTTCAACCTTGATGAGCACATGACAGTAAGGATGGGCATGGCGCACCAGAGGACGGTCCATGTCCAGAAGCGCAACCCGGCCGAAATCGCCATAGGCGATCCGAAGTGCGTCCGACATTCTTTCCTCCTAGGCCGGCAACTTGCTGAGGACTATACACATCATCAAGGCAACACACAAATTTGCGCTGGGTTCAAATCTTGGCGGGCACAATAACGACGAGAGAATATCATCATGAGGCATCGTCGGATAAGGTCGTCGTTCCAAGCCGGCTGTCCTGCAGCGACGTTCCGGTGTGACCAGCGCATCCCTCGCGGAGAGTGCGTGTCAGCATCCTCTGGGTAACACCGTGCATTCTTCGTCGCGAAGGAGCGGCTGGAGTTGTTGCCGATCGCCACCACGGCTTCCGCGGCAACCACAGCCTCGGTGCATCCGTCGGAAATATAGCCGCTAGACGCACCTCCCCCGCGCACCCGAGAACCGCTGTCCAACGCGTGCCAGCGCAAGGCTTTCGAGAGAGATCGCGATAGAGCGGCAGCATCGAAACTCATGTTGCCGCTGTATGAATTAATCTCTTGCAGCTAGAAACTGAATCGTCGATCAAGTTCCAGGAGAGCCGACTGAACCTCATCTATCGTTACCGGCGCGGGCGTGCCCGGTATTTTTCTCAGGGCTGGCTCGGACTCCACTGCGTAGTAATCCGAGGCCCACGCAGCAAGGATCGTCCTTTTGTCATGCGCCGACAGGACGCGCGAATTGACTATATCGATCGGACGTCGAAGAGTTACGTGGTGCGGCACCAGAGAAGTCGGCCCTTTCGTTACAGCATCGTTGGCTATCTGCTGAAGCACTGCGTCCATCGTCGTTGAACCTCAGCAAATGTGTGGGTCCCGGTCACGACGGGACCGTGATGTGACGACGGGATCAATCGTCGGCGCGAGCAGATCGTGCTTCTCGGCGAACCCCCTAAAGAGGCCGCGGACGGTCTCTGCTTCGATTTCACCGAGCAATGCAGCTCTGCAGGCATTCATAGCAATCGAATGCGAGGCGTCTCTCGTCGAGACTGGCCACTCAACGAGATACCGGTAAGCATCCATGACTGACTTCACCTCGACCGGCATTCCGAGGCCGACGAGAACGGATACGGGTTTCGTGAACATATCGGGTTTCATGCTTTTCTCCTTTCCAACCCGCCATGCTGCCAGGCGCCGCTCCAGCGGCGCCTCGATTTTCAGCGTTGGATTACGCAGCCTTCTGTCCTTCGATCTGAGCCGCCGGAGCCGGCAGCGCCGGATCGATCTCAATGTCGATTTTCCGCGGCTTGAGAGCTTCGGGGATCTCACGGATGAGATCGACCGATAGCAGACCGTTGACCAACTCTGCTGCGTTGACCCTGACGTGATCCGCAAGCTCGAAGCGGTGTTCGAACGGTCGGGACGCAATGCCGCAATGGAGATAGCCTTCCGCAGTCGAGTCCTGCTTCTTACCGGTCACGGTCAGGAGATTCGACTGGAAAATAATGTCCAGATCATCGCGCGCGAAGCCCGCAACAGCGATCGAAATTCGATAGCTGTCGTCGCCGGTCTTGACGATATCATACGGCGGCCAGTCACTGACTGAGCGGGCACGCTGAGCGTTCTCCAGGAGATTGAAGACGCGGTCAAAGCCAACGCTCGACCGGAAGAGTGGCGTGTAGTCATAAGATGTTGCCATAGCCATATCCTCCTTGAAGCAACATGGGTATGAAGCGCCGAAAGACAGCACTCCCAGCAAGGCCAGCCCTGTTCTAGCGGCTGGCGGAAATCGATTTGGTTTTTGCCTATTTCGGTTTCAAGGTATGACCAGCAAAAATTTCAGCGGTATCGAACAATCGCAGTCGACTTGCGGACGTGGTCGATGCGGTCAAAAGGTCCTTTCGGTCGAAGCCAACCGCATTAAGATCTTTGAGCGGTTTGCATTGAATGAAGAGATTGCTGTCAGGGAGCAGAATAGATCAGCTTGCATATCTGCTCCTGTGAATGGCGCACAACAGCGTGTGCCCAGCCGCCTTCAGTGCTTCCGCCATTGTCGTCGGCGGTGGTGGCTGACCTGCCTTTCTTGAAGCAGGTCGAGATAGCGTTTCAGCCTTTCGAGCGCTCGTAATTATAGGCGCGGGCATCATTGATAGCGAAATCAAACCGATCTCTGACGGAATGGTCGGTACTTACGTCTGCGACCAGCTTTGCGGGTTTCACAAAGTCCCGGACAAGGATTTCAGCAAGATCCCATGGGAATGAATAGCGACCGTCGCTCTGGCAAGTGAGGCTGCGATAACGCACTCACCTCAAAGGATCTTTCTGAAACCGATGTCCCAATTAAGCGAAATCCGCAACCAGCTCGTGAAACTCGTGGCCGGCCATGTTCCGGTAGTCGATCAGATGCCTTATTTCTTCACTTTCATCAGCCGAAAGCAAACCATCTTCGATCAGCGCCTACAGACATTTTTTTACCTGGTCTTTGGTATTTTTGGGCACGCGATCAACGCCACGGCCTGCCACACGCGGAAGCGATCTGTTGTCTGCACCAGACTAAGGGGGGTTTGCTTCACCTGCTCCGCATAAAACAGCAACCGGATAAGGTTGCGCTCTGGCGCACTGGGTCATGGTTTGCGGCTATCGTGGGATGGTGTAGCGTAGGCAGTTGCGGGGGCCAGTCCACGGAGAATTGTAATATTCGTGCCTGCATTCTTTCGAAGGATATGACAGTCTTGGGGAAGGAAACGAACTCTCCGAGGAAAGACGCAAAGCGCGAAAGGTGGATACGGAACTTCTCCCGCCAAGGTCTGCCAAGGCGGCTACGAAGAAAGTTGCCTTATCCAGTCGTCGAAGCTGGCCTCTGAGGCCCGCGCCACACTATCCGTATCCGGGTTCCCGTCGGAATTTAACCCTCTAAAGTCCCGAGCCGTTTTTCCGTACGCTGCTTGAATGCTCGGGCAAAATGATCGCCGCGCAAAAATCCGACGGCGGCGATATCGGAGATGCGGCGAGTATTGCTAGGATCAGCCAAGATTGACCTGATCCGTTCAAGTCGTTGGCTTTTGCAGTTAGTAGCCTGGAAAAAATTTCCGCCAAACTTAAAAATTTCCGCCAAACTTCAAGTCTCTGCCGGGACAATTCCGATTGACGCTTCTAAGATGTCCGACAACATGACAATAAGGTTGGATGAGGAAATGGCGGTGCTCGTAACAGAGCAGATATTCGGCGGGAGGGAATGATGAAGATTACAAGCCTGGAAACCGTTCGCGTTGCGGAACGCGCCAACCTGCTCTGGGTGCTGGTGCGCACCGATGAGGGTCTGACAGGACTTGGAGAAACGTTCTTCGGCGCGGAAACGGTTGAGGCCTACGTGCATGAATATATTGCTCCGCGCGTGATCGGACGCGATCCTCTTGAGATCGACAGGCTTGCAGCCGACCTCGTCGGCTATCTCGGCTTTCGGTCATCCGGCGCCGAAGTGCGTGGCAATTCCGCCTTCGATATCGCGCTTTGGGATCTTTTCGGCAAGGCGACGGGTCTGCCGATCGCGCAGTTGCTGGGCGGCTTCACCCGCAAGGAAATCCGCACCTACAACACCTGCGCCGGTACGGAATACATCAAGAAGGCGACAGGGCAGACGACCGCCAATTACGGCCTGTCCGATGGGAAGGGCTATGACGATCTGAACGGCTTCCTGCACCGCGCCGATGAACTCGCCCAGTCGCTGCTCGAAGAGGGCATCACTGCGATGAAGATCTGGCCATTCGATACCGCTGCCGAAAAATCGCGCGGAACTTACATATCCATGCCGGATCTGAAACAGGCGCTCGAACCATTCGAAAAAATCCGCTCCGCCGTCGGGGACCGGATGGACATCATGGTCGAGTTCCATTCGATGTGGCAGTTGTTGCCCGCCATGCAGATCGCCAAGGCGCTCACCCCCTACAATACATTCTGGCATGAAGACCCGATCAAGATGGACAGCCTCGCCAGCCTCAAGCGCTACGCGGAGGTTTCGCCGGCACCGATTTCTGCTTCGGAAACCCTCGGATCGCGCTGGGCCTTCCGCGACTATCTCGAAACGGGCGCGGCTGGCGTTGTGATGCTCGACATCAGCTGGTGTGGCGGACTGTCGGAAGCGCGCAAGATCGCCGCCATGGCAGAGGCCTGGCATCTTCCCGTTGCCCCGCACGATTGCACAGGTCCGGTCGTTCTCTGCGCGTCCACCCATCTTTCTCTCAACGCGCCCAATGCCCTTGTTCAGGAAAGCGTGCGTGCTTTCTACAACACTTGGTATCGCGACCTCGTCACCGCGCTTCCGCAGGTTCGCAACGGGATGATTACGGTGCCGCCGGGCTCGGGGCTTGGAATGGAACTCAACCCGGAGCTTGAGCGGGCGTTCACCGTCAGCCGTCGTGTCTCCGATTGTTCGGCCATCTGATTTGTCCGAGGATAGTCATGACCACAAACGATGAAACCGCCGTGACGGGGATGCGCTTTGGTTCGCTTGCCGGACCGGGCCTCATGCTGCTCGGCATGCTCATGTTTGCGTTGAATGACGCGATGGGAAAATGGCTTGTCGCCAGCTACGGACTGGGTCAGCTGATCCTTATCCGGAGTCTGGCGGCGTTGCTCATTCTGTCGCCTTTTCTCTGGCGGGCGGGCTGGAAACCGATCATTGAGGCCGAGAGGCCGCTGATGCAGGCGGCGCGGGTGCTGTTCTCGACGCTGGAGGTATTTTGCTTCTATTACGCTGTCATGTATCTGCCGCTGGCCGACGTCATGACCTACTGGCTGGCGGCGCCGATCTATGTGGCGGCTGCCTCCCCTCTGCTTTTGGGCGAAAAGGTCGGCTGGCGCCGGTGGACGGCGATCTTCATCGGCTTCATCGGCGTGATCATCACGCTTGAACCATCGAGTGCGATGTTCACCGTGCCGGCCGTCATTTCGATTGTTGGCACTTTCGCATTCGCCTTCATGCTGCTTTCCGGCCGAAGACTTCGGGCCACGCCAGACAAGACGCTGGTGCTGTTCCAGCTCGCCGGCGCCGGACTTGCCGGTCTTCTCTTCGCTCCATGGGACTGGAAGCCCCTGACATCTGCTCCGGAGGTCGGCTTGCTATGCCTGCTCGGCGCAGTAGCAATGGGCGCACACATCCTCGTCAACCGCGCGCTGAAGATCTCCGATGCCGCCACGGTCGCACCGTTGCAATACACCTTACTCCTGTGGGCGATCGTCTTCGGCTGGATGTTCTTCGGCGATGTGCCGCGTCTCACGATGGTGTTCGGCGCGGTATTGATCATCGGCTCCGGGCTGTTCATCTTCTTCCGAGAGCAACAGCTCAAGAAGCGCCAACCCGACGCACCACTCGACCTACCCTGACGCGTTTATCCTGAAAGCCAAGAGCCCGCTGACGACGCAGCGGGCTCTTACGACGATCACACCGAAATCTGGCCTGCCCGCAGTTTACTTGCGGATCGCGGCAAGCTCGGCGAGGATGCCATCGACGACATCGGCGCCGATCTCAGCCTTGTGCTTTTGATAGACGACCATGGACTTCTCGCGGATGCGGGCCTGCTCTTCCGGCGAAAGCACGTTCACCTCAAGACCGGCTGCCTTGATCTTCTCCAGCGATTTCTTGTTCAGATCGCCAATGACCTGACGCTCGACGTCACGCCCGACAATAGCGCATTCCCGCAAAGCGGCCTGATCTTCGGGCGAGTACGTATCAAAGATCGCCTTGGAAAAGAGGAAGAGGAACGGCGTGTAGGCGTGGTTGGTTTGGGTGATATATTTCTGTACTTCGAAGAACTTCGACGTGTCGATGGTCACATAAGGGTTTTCCTGGGCATCGATCGTCTTGGTTTCGAGAGCCGAGAAGACTTCGCCGAATGCCATGGGCGTCGCATTGGCGCCAAGGTTCTGGAAGGTATCGAGGAACACGTTGTTCTGCATGACGCGAACCTTCATGCCCTCCAAGTCCTCCCATTTGTTCACCGGACGAACCGAATTGGAAAGGTTACGGAAGCCGTTTTCCCAATAGGCGAGATTGACGAGGCCCACGGCCGCCAGCTTCTCGTTCATCATCTCGCCGAACTTGCCGTCCAGCACCTTGTAGGCTTCCTCCGAGGTGGAGAAGAGGAACGGCAGATCGAAGACGCCAAGTGCAGGCTCGATACCGACGAGCGGCGAAGAGGACGTCACGACGGCTTCCTGGACGCCCGAGCGCAGTGCCTGGGTCGCCTGCAGGTCACCTCCCAGGGCACCGCCCCAGAATGCCGTCAGCTTCAGTTTCCCGCCTGATTTTTCGTCCAGGCATTTCTGCATCGCCTCAATGCCGTTACCGACCGGGTGATCGGCATTGATGCCGTTGGAGACGCGGATGTTACGCTCGGTAAACTCGGCGAAGGCCGGCGCGGAAGCAGACAGGGTGAAGGCGATGGCAGTTGTGGCAAGTAGCAGGTTTCGCATGATATCCTCCCATGGATGTTGGAAACAGAAGTGACCAGCCGGCTTCAGTGCAGCCAGCGAGCCGGTACGATAACCAGGTCTGGAAACAGGACCAGGAGCAGAAGTACGAGCGTTTGGGTGAGCAGGAACGGCCAGACTCCAACCGTAACCTTGCCCAGGGGAACGCGGCCGACGCCGCTGACAACGTTGAGAACGACCCCTACCGGCGGCGTCAGAAGACCAATGCAGTTGTTCATGATAAAAAGAACGCCGAAGTAGACCGGATCGATGCCTGCCTGCTTGATGATCGGCATCAGGACCGGCGTCAGGATCAGGATGGTCGGCGTCAGGTCCAAGGCTGTGCCCACGATCAGCACCAGGATCATGATCACGAACATCAGCAAGGTCGGACGGTCGATCAGCGGCTCTATGAGGCCGGTAATTTCCGCCGGAATATTGGCGGCTGTGATTAACCATGCGGAAACGAGCGCCGCGCAGACAAGGAACATGATGACGGAGGTGGTCTTGGCCGCCTGAAGGATAACCCGTGGAAGCTCCTTGGGCGTGAGCTCCCGGTAAATCACCATGCCGACGAAGAGCGCATAGGCTGCGGCGACTACGGCAGCTTCCGTCGGCGTCACCACGCCCGCCTTGATGCCGCCAAGGATGATGACAGGCATGCCGAGCGCCCACAGAGCGCGACCGGTTGCCCGAATGCGCTCCGCACCCGACACACGCGGCAATGGCTGGACATTGTCTTTGCGCACGACCATCAGCCATGTCACGACCAAGGCAAGGCCCATCATCAGGCCCGGCACGATACCGGCCATGAAGAGCTGCGTGATCGAGACGTTGGCGGCAACGCCGAACACGATGAAAGCCATCGACGGGGGGATGACGGGCGCGATGATGCCACCTGCGGCAATGAGGCCGGCTGAGCGTGGAACGTTATAGCCCGCCTTTGCCATCATCGGAATGAGAATGGCCGCGAGCGCAGCAGTATCGGCCGCCGCCGAACCGGAAATGCTGGCCATGATCAGCGCCGCAACGATCGCGACGATGCCCAGGCCGCCGCGGATATGCCCCACGCAGGCAATGGCGAAATCGATGATGCGCCGCGACAGGCCGCCGGCATTCATCAGCTCTCCTGCCAGAATGAAGAACGGGATAGCCAGCAACGTGAATGTATCGGCGCCGGCAATCATGTTCTGCGCGATGATCTGCGTATTGAACATTCCCATGTACCACATGAGAACAACGCCGCAGAACATCAGCGAGAATGCGACCGGCACCCCGATGGCCATGGCACCAATCAGTGAAGCGACGAAAACTAAAAGCGTCATCAGGTCCGCTCCGCCATCTGTTCGATCGTCAGATTCTCGCCCACAAACGCTTCGATTTCCTCCTGCGTCACACGGCCCGTGATCAGGCGGAAAAGGCGCTCCAGCGCGATGACGGCGCAACAGAAGCCGGTAAAGAAGCCACTGCCGTAGACGAAGCCCATGGAGAGGCCGGTCACCGGGGCCTTCATGCTCCAGTTGATCGGCAGTTGCTTCCACGTACCCCAGAAGAAGATAGCCGCACAGGCGATGATCACCAGATTGCTCAGGATCATGCAAAGGATGCGCCCCTTGCGGCCCAGCAGCGCAACGAGGGTTTCGACGCCAAGATGCCCATGTTCCCGGAACGTCACGACGGCGCCAATGAAAGTCAGCCAGATGAAGAAGTAGCGTGCGAGTTCGTCCGAGACCGTCAGGCCGGAGTTTAACGTATAGCGCATGATGACGTTCACGAAGACCATGATCGCCATGCCCGAAAGCAGGATGATCAGTAAGAATTCGAGAGCCTTGTAGAAATGGTCGACTACCTTCTGCACGCTTTACTCCCAGTCTGCGTTACAACAGGCCACGCTTGGCCAGGTTTTTCATCAGCGCAGCCACGCCGAAGGTCCATTCGGGGCAAGCATCACTACGATCGACCCAGTTTACCAGACGGCCAAGCAACGGTGTCGCAATTTCCACCCGGTCGCCGATTTCATGCGTAAATCCCTGCCCTGCCCCGCGCCGATCCTTCACGGGAGCGAACATGGTGCCGAGGAAAAGTACAGCGCCGTCGGGATACTGGTGATTGCGATTGAGCAACTGACGGGCAAGGTCGGAGGGCCTGCGGCTTATCGCCTCCATTGGGCTCTCGCCTGTCATTCGGAAACCGTCCTTGCCCTCGACGGACAAGGCAACGCGGACTTTGCCGAGTTCTTCCAGCGTGAACTTGTCATCGAAGAGGCGAATGAAAGGGCCGATGGAACACGAGGCGTTGTTGTCCTTCGCCTTGCCGAGCAACAGCGCCGAGCGTCCTTCGATATCGCGAAGATTAACATCGTTTCCGAGCGTGGCGCCGACGATTTCGCCGGAGGACCTGAGGACGAGGACCACTTCCGGCTCGGGATTGTTCCATTGCGAGATCGGATGGATCCCGACCAGTGAAGCGCAGCCGACTGCCGACATGGGTTGCGACTTGGTAAAGATTTCGGCATCCGGCCCGATGCCCACCTCAAGGTACTGCGACCAGAGGTTCATCTCCTGGAGAAGTTCCTTCACTCGTGCAGCCTGCTCGGAACCGGCGACGAGACCCCTAAGGCTGTCGCCCAGAACTGGCGCGAGACGCCCGCGGATATCCGACGCGCGGGACGCATCTCCCTTCGCCTGCTCTTCGATCACACGTTCAAGCATGCTGTCGGCAAACGTGACCCCGGCCGCCTTGATCGCCTGCAGATCGATCGGAGCCAGTAATTGACCAGCCTGACCCGACAGAAAATCATCGATCGACCCGAGATCGGGAAGCTCTCCCGCCGCCTCCAATTCGCCGGCGAAATCCTCCTTTTCAAGCAGTTCGGAAACAGTGACGGAAACCGAGGACAGGTCGAGGAGCCGCTCGCCCCGCACTAAGGCTGGGCAAGGGCCGCCAGCCGTATTCGACCAGACGCGACCAACAAGCAGCGCATCAGCGGCATCTGTAGGCAGAATATCCGAAGCTCGAAGTGACGTAGTCGAACCCAAGCAAACCTCCTCACAGCCACGACACGATGATCTCCCGTCATCTTGCCCGATTGTCAGGATGTCTGACAATGATGGACCTGTTTTGTAGTCATACTTCCGTGCGCTGTCCAGCGCCGAAAATCACCTGATAAAAACGGCAAGCGGGCAGCGCCGGAAGATTTCAATCCGCCTCAAGGGTGAGATCCAGCCGACTGGCCGCGCCGAGCAAATGCCGCTTCATCGCCTCGCGCGCACGTTTTGGGTCGCGGCTAGCAATGGCATCGCGGATCGCCACATGCTCGGCAATCGTCAGTTCCACAATTTCTTCAAGGACTGCTGCGGCCCGCGCGGCGTTGATGGCAAGACTGATGCGCTCTGCTATGAAGCCGACGAACAGGGCAAAATATTCGTTGCGGGTCGAAGCTGCAATGACACGATGAAAGATCAGGTCGGCAACGATCCCCTGATCCGTCCATTTGTCCGCCCCCATCATGCTCGCCAAGGCTTCGTCAAGCTTTGTCAGATCGCTATCGACATGATGCGTTGCCGCAAGGCCGGCGGCTTCGATTTCCAGCGGCATGCGCAACTGGAACAGATCCCGGAAGCTCGCGCGGTCATGAAGATCATCCTGCTCGATGCGGATCGACTGGCGCGCCTTGATCTCGGTTGCGAAGGCTCCAACGCCCTGTCTGGTCTCAACCAGACCCTCGTTGCGCAACTGAGCAATCGCCTCGCGTACTACCGAGCGGCTGACGCCGAAACTGCTGGCGAGGAAGTGTTCGGTCGGCAGCTTGCTCCCCGGCGGTATACGGCCGTCCGTGATCTCGCGGGCAATCTGGGCGGCAATTCGCGCCGGAAGATGCTCGTTGCGCCTGATCTGTCCAAAATCCAGTGACATGCCTTTTTCGCCTTAACACACTGCCGCCTATGAATGCCGCTAGAAATCCAGTTGGCAACCCGGATTCATCACGCCTTGCGGATCGACAGCCTTTTTCAATGCTGCAACCAATCCTCGTTGGATCGGAGGGATACGCATCTCATAGTCCGCCTTCTTCAGACGGCCAATACCGTGCTCGGCGCTGATCGAACCGTGATAGGTATCGACGACCGCATTGATCGCCTTCTTCGCATCCTGGATGCGCGCCTCCATCTCTGCGCGGGACAGGCCGCCCGGCGGCAGCACGTTCAGATGCACATTGCCATCGCCGACATGACCGTAGGAGACACAAACACCGTCCGGCACCGCAGCGGCCACTGCCTGTTCGGCGTCGCGCACGAAGTCGGAAAGGCGCGAAAGCGGGACGGAGACGTCCGTCCGCAGATGTGGCCCGCGCTTCGCCTGCCCCTCGTTCATTGCCTCACGGAAAAGCCAAAGGTTGCGCGCCTGCGTCCTTGAGCTTGCAATCACACCGTCCGGAACAAGCCCTTCGTCCATAACGGCACCCAGGAACCGCTCCATGAGGTCGTAGATATCGACAAGGCCAGACCCGGATATCTCCATAAGCACATAGGCGGGGTAATCTCCGGATATTGGCATCGCAAGGTCCGGAATTGCCTCGCGGGCGAGGACGAAAGCAAGCGGCGGCATGAACTCGAAGGCGGACATCAGATCGCAGCAATCGCGACGCGCGCGGCGGAAAAGCGTGATCCCATCCTCGAGCGAATTGAGCCCGAGAAGCGCGGTTGCGACCTGATCCGGTTCCGGCGTCAATTTTACGGCGACGGCGGTGATGATACCGAACAACCCTTCCGCGCCGATAAAGATCTGCTTCAGATCGATGCCGCGATTATCCTTGCGAAGTGTCGACAATCCGTCGAGAATCGAACCGTCCGGCAGAACCGCTTCAAGGCCAAGCACCAGCTCTCGCGTCATCCCGAAGCGCAATACATTGATACCGCCCGCATTGGTCGACACATTGCCGCCGATCCGGCAGGACCCTTGTGCCCCAAGCGCCAGCGGGAAGAACATGCCCTCCCGCGCGACAGCATCCTTGAATTCCGACAGGATGCACCCGGCCTCCACCACAGCGGAGAAGTCGTCAGCGTCAATGCGGCGGATTTTGCTCATCCGCTCGAGACTAATCACCACCTGATCCTCCGGACGATCGGGGATTGCTCCCAAGGCCAGCCCCGTATTGCCGCCCTGCGGAATGATCGACAGGCCGAGTGCGACGCAAGCCTTTACGGCCGCGGACACCTCTTCGGTCGTGCGCGGGCGCAACACCGCGACCGCGCTGGACGTCACGTCTCCATGCCAGTCCCGGCAATATTTATCGACCGCCTCGCCCGATAGTACCATATCGGCCCCGAGGGATCGGTTCAGGGCATCGATGGCATGCCTTTGCCGGTCGAAGCCCATGCCAGCGTCAATTTCGTTCACGGTTTTCCTCACTTTTTTGCACGCACCGAAAAACCTGTCGATGGACCCGGCACTGCAGTAAATATGCTGTTTTCAAACGAATGATATAAGGTTATCAGACAACCTTACAATATATTTTATTGTGGTGCCTGTCTCTCATCGGATCGGTGTTCCGTAGGCTGGGAGGAAAAACAGTTGCACATTCTCATCATCGGCGCCGCCGGCATGGTCGGGCGCAAACTCGCGCAGAGGCTCGCCAAAGACGGCACACTGGACAGCCGCCCGATCGAGAGCATGACACTCGTTGATGTCGTTACGCCAGAACCGCCGCAAGGCTTCGGCGGAAAGGTGGCGATGGAAACGGCAGACCTCTCGACTCCCCGAGAAGCGGCGCGGCTCGTCGCTCTCCGTCCAGATGTGATTTTCCACCTCGCCGCCATCGTATCGGGTGAAGCCGAACTCGATTTCGACAAGGGCTATCGCATCAACCTCGACGGCACGCGGTTCCTGTTCGACGCGATCCGCCTGGCCCATGGTGAGGATGGCTACAAACCCCGCGTCGTCTTCACCTCCTCGATCGCCGTGTTCGGCGCCCCCCTGCCCTATGCCATCTCGGACGAATTCCACACCACGCCGCTGACCAGCTACGGAACGCAGAAGGCGATCTGCGAGTTGTTGCTTTCGGACTATTCGAGACGTGGCTTTTTCGAAGGCATCGGAATTCGCCTGCCGACCATCTGCATTCGCCCTGGAAAGGCGAACAAGGCGGCTTCCGGTTTCTTTTCAAACATCCTGCGCGAGCCCCTCGTCGGTCAGGAAGCCGTTCTGCCCGTACCGGATGATGTGCGCCACTGGCATGCGTCGCCTCGGTCCGCCGTCGGTTTCCTCATCCATGGCGCGGCGATCGATGTCGAGAAGGTTGGCCCGCGGCGCAACCTGTCCATGCCTGGGCTCAGCGCGACTGTCGGCGAGCAGATCAAGGCGCTGCGCCGCGTTGCCGGCGAGAAGGCCGTGGCGCTGATCCGGCGGGAGCCTGATGAGATGATCATGCGCATGTGCGCCGGCTGGGCACCGGGATTTGAGGTAAAGCGGGCAACTGCGCTCGGCTTTACCGCCGAAAAATCCTTCGACGAAATCATCAGGGTCCATATCGAAGACGAACTTGGAGGTAGGCTGCCATGACAACCGGAACCGGACAACAGAGGCGAAACATCCCCTTTCTCGGAACCGGCCCCGCCCAAAACAGCGGACTGGGCGAACGCACTCCATTTTCCACTTCGATCTATCCCGCGGACGTTTTAGCCGTGCTGGAAGTACGCCGAGGCCGTAATAAGAGGCCATCGCGCCATAGCTGCGGTTGATCTCGGGATCGAAAAAGCTGGCACGACGGACGCCTGGCTTCAGATTGTCGGGAACGATCAGCCGGGGAACGCCGCCGAAGACGCGAAACATCCGGACATGCGAGCCGACCCAGTCGGGGAGCGTTTGCGTCCAGCTCGCCTCCGCATAGGTGAAGCTCGATGCACCGAGCACCGCCACGAAGATCTCCGCCTCGCGGATCGGGCCTTGCGATCAACATCGGGATCTTTTTGCCGGATAGTCGACGAACACCTTGTCGCCGGCCGCATGCTCCTCGCGCATCGTCGGTGAAAGCCGCTGTTGGAAACCACGCAGGAGTTCACAAAGCGGCTATAGCCGTAACCGTCGAGTGCGACCCACGATGCTCCTCCCGCAGGAGAGCTCGGTAACGCCGGGCTTCTTGAGCTCGATGGCAAGATCGGAGCCATTGGGCTCGATCCTCCTTCTCGTGCCCCGTTTGATGCCATTCCGAGCAAACAGTTTGCTCTCGAGCGCATCGTCAGTTAGGTCCCGGGGATGGGGTTAATTTAACCCCACCGCCGCCGCGCGCTGCAAATTATCCTGCACCGTGCTTCACGCAATTCCCAACACGACGGCAATCTCACGCGAGCTGGTTTCGCTTGCCGCAAGGCGCAGCATTGGTTGCAAATGTTTCATACTCAGCCTTCTCTTTGCCGGCATCTACATGCCCTCGTTCATCGTGAGGTATTTGATATCAAAGTTGCTGACCCAGGGAGTGATCTTCAGTGCCGAAAACTTGCCGGTCTTTGATCGGATTGGCGGCCGGCTTCACGTCGGAATCCGCAGAGAAGACGCCCGCCTATGAGGTGGGCAAGCAGAAGAGCCTGCCTTCGCGCAAGGGCCCATTGAACGCGGAGCTTGTTGCGATCAAGTCGAAACAGGCGAGCCTCGTGCAACTCATTCAGGACCGCCATGCCGACGGCCGGCTGCGGCTTTGCCATCCTGGATGATCAACTGGGCGAACTGGAGTCACGCGGGAGACGCTGGTTCTGCAACCCGCCCACTCGCAAGCGCCGGTCGAGTATTTCCATGAGAATATGGCGAAGCTGAAGGCGCAGTTCAATAGTTCAATCCCGCCAATGCCGAGACCAGCATCCGCAAGCTGATCTTCTAGGCACGCAACATCGCCGACGAACATGCCAAGTAGCGGTTGATGCCGATGGTGCGTGATCTCATCCCGACCGTCGTGATCAGCCTCTTCGTGGTCCTTTATCAAATGCGTTCATTGGCTTTTGCCCGATTGGCTGGATTGGGAAACTTCAGATTATTTGCCCTGCCCTTGCGACCGCGCCTCCGCCAGCGATGCGGCGATTGCAGCGATCGAGCAAAACAGGACGAGCGGGTCGTCCTTCGAGGGCGTGAAACCTCGGCGCTGCCAGAACTGAGCCGCTTCGTGATCGACGGCGTTGACCATCAACGCTCGGCCACCGATCAGAGCAGCGGCCTGGACGCATCGCTCAAGGGCATGTTTCACCAGACCTGTACCGATACCTCTTCCCGCCCATTCCGTGTCCGTCGCAAGCTGGCCGAGGAGAAGACAGGGAACCGGATCGGGCGGTTGCCCGTTACGGATTGAGCGCGGCAGGATCGCAGGAACGACAGCGGTCGGCGCCAAGCCATAATATCCGACGACGCGCCCCGCCTTGTGGACGACGAGAACCGCCGTGAAACCTTTCTCCTGATTGGAAAGCGCACGCGTCTTTAGCCAATGATCGAGCGTCGGCTTGCCGCAGGAGAATTCGGAAACATTATGCGCCGCCGTAAGCGGTTCTGGAGCCGATAAAGCCACGGCTTATTGCTTCGGCTTGTAGTCGGCTTCCCACGGAGCGGGGCGCCTGGCCAGTTCCACCATCTCGGGAACAGGAGCGGCCGGTCGGGACAAGACACCCATAAAATCGGCAAAGCCTTCCGGGCTCATGCGGATGAGTCCCTGCTCCATAACGACTTCCTCGGCGGCGCGCACGGCGGCCTCCCGCACGAAATCGGTTCGCGAGCGGCCGCGCAGGCTTGCTGCACGATCGATCATTGCGACGTCTGCTTCTGGCAAGCGCATGGAGATCGGGTATTCCTTGCGTTCGACAGTGGCGGCCATGACTTATCTCCTTTACGAGGAAAATAGCGACTTGTAGCGCCAAATGCAATACGATACTATCAATCTTGTTCACCTGCCTTGGCTGCCATCCGCCAGGCCGACCGTGGCACGCTGCTCCCAGACATAGCCCAAACCGACAGACCCTGTATGGCTTGGACGATAAGCTCGTGATCGTCGAGGACGAGAGGGCCCGTGGGCCAGTAGTCGACGGCCCCACCGTCCTTGCGAAACTCCCACGCGAAGCGATTGCCGTTCGGAAAACACCGTAGTCATCCTGAATCATGACATGGACGTCGCTGCCACGAGTGACTGGGGCATCGACCTCGGGCCCGGAGCCGGCGACGATGGGGGGCAGGTGGTCGCCAACGGAACTCCAGTCCAGGCCGCTAGCGAGAAGGGCCGGACTGCCCCATTCCTGAGGAGGTACATTTAAGGTCCGCGCCCCTGCTACAGCAACACACCCCACTCGGTCGACGGATATTCGACGGTTGCCGCAGTCTCACTAGTCGAGGGTCGCACATCGGCGAAACGACGTGGCAGTTGCGTGCCTCGACTTGAGGGCAAAGCTGTGCCGGTTGCCCATCTTCGCCGCCAACAACTTGCATCTGCTGCAGCCGTGGGCGACGCACCCTTTGTGGCAAATTGCCGGGTGGATTGGTGAGCCCTATCGCATCCGACTGTACGGGTTCTGGATGCTCCGAGCGCTAAACTTGGCTTGGGTTGCGAGACGGGCCGCGCATTCCTAGGGTTCACGCCTCGCTCATGACGATCACCCCAAATTGGCTTCTAGCGGCCGAGGACACCATTTACTTTGCCAACCCGCCGTAAGCGATACGCCAGATGCTGCCATTACCGTCCTCGCTGACGAATAGCGACCCATCCTGCCCGACGGCGACGCCGACAGGGCGGCCCCAGACATCGGTATCCGAAGCCACCATTCCAGTCATGAAGTCCTCATAGGCGCCGGTTGGCTTGCCAGCCTCATCGAACAAGAGGCGGACAACCTTGTAACCGGTACGCTTGCCGCGGTTCCAGGAGCCATGCATCGCAACGAAGGCGCTGCCCTTATATTCGGCCGGGAACATCTCGCCCTCGTAAAAGGCGATCTGCAGTGGCGCCGAATGGGCCTGCATCAGCACGTCCGGTATCGTCACCTTGTCCTTGAGGTCGGGACGCGCGCCGGCGTGACGCGGGTCCTCGTGTCCGCCGATATAGTACCAGGGCCAGCCATAGGTCGCGCCCTGCTGCACCGCGGTGGCATATTCGAATGGTGTGTCGTCGCCCAGCCCGTCGCGCTCATTGACGACGCACCAGGGATTACCCGTTGCCGGTTGGATGGCGATGCCTGCGCAATTGCGGAGCCCGGTTGCATAGACCTGCTGGTTTTTGCCCTCCGGATCATAGGCCAGGACCATGGCGCGCCCTTCCTCCGTGTCCCAGGTCGCGCCGAGCGGCAGGTTCTTGTTGACCGCTTCGATGCCCCCCAAGAACGAGACTGGAAACATATCGAGCGCGACATTTGATCCCGACCCCACCGAGAGCAGCAAGATCTTGCCGTCGGGCGTAAAGGTGATGTCGCGGGTATAGTGATGCGTCCACAGGATGCGTGGAACAATGACTTCAGGTTCGCCCTTCGCCTCGATGTCACCGCTCTTGTAAGGGTAGCGGATGACGCTGTCGCTACTGGCAATGTAGATCCACTCCGGATCGGCGCCCGGCGGATAGAATGCTATGCCGAAAGGTTTGTTCAGCCCGCTGGCGAAGACTTGCGGCTCTGCCGTCGTGCCGTCTTTTGCCAGGCGCAGCACCCTGACATCGTTCGACATGCTTTCTGCGATAAACAGGTCGCCATTGGGGGCAACGCGTATGGCTCGCGGCCCCTTGAGATTCAGCGCGACCGGTTCGACGGTGAAACCGTCCGGCACGAGAGGCTTGGCGCCTTCCGGGATCGGAACGATCGCGCCAAAATTCTGCGTGTCGCTGGCGGTGGGCTGGGGCATATCCTCAACCGTGAACTGGCGGCGAACGCCAGGCTTGTCCTGCTCCCAGCTGCCGAAGGCGTCCGTGCCGGTCAAAACCTGGGTGCTGTCCTGCGCCATGCCATGCCCAAGGCCGACACCCGCAGATAAGGTCAACGTGACTATGACCGTCCTTGCAACGCTAGACATATGCATGCTCCTTTCCTGCGGATGGCCTCCCCCGCCCCCCACACTGCAATGGTGAGCGGTTGGTGACCCTGACGGATGTCAACAGGTGAAAAAGTCCCGGCCGCCACCGGTGCCCGGCGAGCGGGGCCGCTGCCGCGGTGAACGTCCACCTGCGTCCGCCTCGGCGTGAAGCACCTGTATCACGCTCAGTGCCCCGCCCAAGGCATCTCTCCGGAGGCACGCAAAAGGTTGCACAGGTCGTCGAGAGGCCTTCGCGGCCAGTGACCGCAATTGGCGCGAGGCGGTTGACACCCTCTCAAGCCGACAGTCCGCTTCCCATCTGTGGACGCCCCATGAGACGCAAGCGGTTTCTTGAAGCTTGGCACGTGGTCGGAGGCTGCCATCTGTCCGGTCTCTGATGTAGCACCGGAGGCTGCGGGCCCGTATGGGAGTTCGCGGACCGGATCCATATCACCCACAGCGTGCTCAAGGCACAGTGGAAAGCCCTGGTTTTTTCCGTTTCGAAGGAGCTGGTTTGCCGGAACGATCGCGGGAACTGCCGCTCCAGAGAAAGCCGTCGCGGCTTACCGCCACCGCTCGTCGACGCACGCCTTCGGTTGTTCGCCTCGATCCTGAGCCAGTGATGGATAGTCTGTGTATCCCTTCTCGCCGCCGCCATAATACGTCGTCGGATCTTCGGCATTGAGAGGCGCGCCGGTGCGCAAACGCTCCGCCAGGTCGGGATTGGCGATGAACTGTCGGCCGAACGCGATCAGGTCGGCCTTGCCTTCGCGAAGCCACTGCGCCGCGGTGTCGGGCTTGAAGCCGCCCGCCACTATCAGGGTTCCCTTGAAGTTTTTCCTGATCGTCTCGACCATACCCAGCGCCCGTGGATCCGGAGCGTCGCCGCGCTGCATCTGCTCCATGGCCGGGTTGACGATATGCAGATAGGCAAAGCGGAAGTCGCTCAGGCGCTCAGCGACATAGCCAAAGGTTGCCTCCGGTTGGTCGTCGTGGATGTCGTTCGCCGTGCCCATCGGCGACAGCCGCACTCCGATGCGATCCGGCCCCCAGACCCGCATCACGGCCTCGGCGATCTCGATCAGCAATCGCGCTCGGTTCTCGACCGGGCCGCCATAGAAGTCGGTACGTCGGTTGGTGCCGGTCTCGATGAACTGATCGAGCAGATAGCCGTTGGCGGCGTGGATCTCGACGCCATCGAAGCCGGCGGCCTGAGCGTTTCTGGCGGCGCGTTCATACTGCGCCACGATGTAGGGCATTTCTTCGATGTCGAGAGCGCGCGGTCGCACGAACGGGACCAGCTCGCCTTCGCCGCGCTCGTTCTCGATGAAGGCCGTCCCTTCCGGCACGATGGCGGACGGGGCGGCGGGGAGCATGTTGTCGGGCTGCAGGGCGGGATGCGAAATACGCCCGACGTGCCAAAGCTGGTTGAACATCAATCCGCCGGCCTGATGCACCGCTTGGGTGACCCGTTGCCATGCCTCTACCTGCTCACGACTGTGGATGCCGGGCGTCCAGGCGTAACCCTGTCCTTGCATCGAGACCTGGGTTGCCTCGCTCACGATCAACGCCGCGGATGCGCGCTGCGCGTAGTAGCAGGCGGCAAGGGAACTCGGCACATTGCCCGGCTGGCGCGCCCGCGAGCGCGTCAGCGGTGCCATGACGATGCGATGCTGCAGGTTGAAGGGTCCAAGCCGGTACGGCTGGAACAGCACGTCCGTGTCCGGCGCATGAGTAGCACCGGGGGATTGTTTAATGGTAGCTGCCTCGTCCATATTCCATCCTTCAGAGATTGGAATTGCCAGGTCTCCAGGACCCTCATCGCGGAATGTTAGGAGCACAGCGATCCGCCTCAACTGACGCCCGTCAGTGCGGCTTACGATTTGCTGCCGAGACCGACGACGGCGCTCGGCCAACGATCGTTCATGCCATGCATGAAGAATCGGCGACTATCCGGTCGCGCTCGATTGCTGACGCCCGTCAATGACGGATGGGCGTTGGCTTGCTATAAGGCCCAGGAGATCGTTGGCCCAATGGGGTTGCCAGCCGGTTACAACCGCGCTGTATCCGTCTGGTCCCAGAGACGGTGAGGGGGTGATGCCGGTCCCTGTCAACGCAATGGTCCAATCCGTTGGCGAAGCCGAGGAGTTGGTCGACATTCGCCGTACGCACAGGATCGGCGCACTGATCGAAGCGTGAAGCGGCGCCTTCCCGTGCAGATCAGCCAAAGCTAGCGCGCCGCTCCGACTGCACCCTACCTGCCGCGCCCTATCAAGGAGACGCCGATGTCCCAATCGACCACCGATAGCCGGCCGGAAGCATCTGGCGAGATCCTGTTCGTCGCCTGTCCGGTCGATGCATCAGTGAACCGCGTCCCCCGCGCAAAACTCGACCGCAACCCGAAATGCGGGAGGTGTCACAACCCCCTCTTCGCTGGCAAAGTCGTCGAGCTCAACGGCGCGAACTTCGATTCGCACGCGCTCAAGAGCGACCTGCCGGTCGTGATCGACTTCTGGGCGGAATGGTGCGGTCCGTGCCGGATGATGACTCCCAATTTCGAGAGTGCGGCACCGCGGCTGGAGCCGCGGGTGCGGCTTGGCAAACTCGACACCGAGGCGGAACCCGCTATTGCCGGGCGCTACGGCATTCGCAGCATTCCGAGCATGATCATGATTAGCAAAGGGCAAGAGATCGCTCGCACCTCGGGCGCGATGCCGACGTCGGCGATCGTCGATTGGGTCGAGCAGGCGCTAAACAGGGCTTGAGGGCGCCTTTGCATAGCCTCTGGCAGCGCGGTCGTCGAACAATTGGCGGCGCGTCGCCCTGACGAGCGTAAAGGCGCGATCGGGCAGATGGCCTCATAGTGGCGGTCCAGCAGGTGAGGTGCGCAATGGCGACCATTCATAGGCAGAGAAGATGTTTCCCCGGGCGGGCGATCTCGATCTCGACAAGAGCGACCTCGAGCAGCTTGAGACTTTCGTTCGTCGGAAAGTCACGGACCTTGTTGTTCGCGGCGAGGCAAACGCCAAGGCCAACAGTCGCGACGTGGTCGAGCCCTGGGATCTCCCGATCACCAAGGGGCTCCAGGAGACGATCCACCGCTTCCGGCTGATCAATGCGGAGTTGCACCTGACGAATTACCTGTCCGGGCAGATCGGGTTGCCGCCGAGCGATCTTACGATCGGCGACGAGACCCAGGCACGGTTCTCCGAGATTGCCGGGGGACTATGCCTCGCCCTTGCGGAGACCTTCAGGATCATCGACCCGAATCTCAGGAATCCGACCACCAGGGCGCCTGTTCGACCTGCTGCACTAATGGCCGTTGCCCCTGGTTGCGTGCGATATATGGGGTGGGATTGTCGTTGTGGGTTTCGATGAAAGCGTCGATGTCGGCCTCAAGTTCTGCAGTGGAACGGTGTACTGTTTTCGCGTCAGCTCTGCGAACCATCGCTCGACCTGATTGATCCAGGATGCCGACGTTGGCGTGAAGTGAACATGCCAGTCTGGGCGGCGCGCGAGCCATGCCTTGACCCTTGGTGTCTTGTGGGTGGCATAGTTGTCCATCACCAGATGCACGTCCGGCCCATTGGGCATTTCGGCGTCAATCCGCTTCAAAAAGTCGGGGAATTCGGTCGCTCGGTGACGCTTGTAGCAATGACCGATCACGGCGCCAGTCGCGACGTCGAGCGCGAACAGGGCGGTCGTGCCATTGCGGACATAGGTATGAGTGCGCCGTTCGGCGACGCCCGGCGCCATAGGCAGCACAGGCTGCTCGCGATCCAGGGCTTGGATTTGTGACTTCTCATCCACGCAAAGCACGACCGCCCGGTCCGGAGGCGACATGTAAAGTCCGACGATGTCCTGCACCTTATCGACGAAGAGCAGATCAGAGGAAAGCTTGAATGTCCCGGCACGATGCGGCTGCAGGCCAAATGCTATCCGGATCCGACGGATGGTGGTATGCGAAAGTCCACTGGAGGCTGCCATCGAACGGATGGACCAGTGCGTGGCATCCTTGGGAGTGGTGTTCAATGTACGCTCGACGACCTGAGCAACCTGGGCATCAGAGACAGTTCGTGGTCGACCGGCACGATATTCATCTGTCAGCCCTTCAATACCATCTTGTAGGAACCGGCGGCGCCACTTGCCAACCGTATGCTCGTGGACTCCGAGACGCTCGGCAACGTCTTTGCTTTGCAGATCCTGCGCGCACAACAAGACCATCCGGCATCGATCCGACAAGGAGCGCGGCGCTTTATGCCGGCGCACCTGAGATTACAGGAAATTTCTATCCGCGTCGCTCAGAACGACGAGGCCTGCTTGCCTGCCAACCATCAATCAACTCCTGCTCGAGGCTCTCGGATATGCAACGGCGTCAGCGGAGAGCGCCAATGAAGCGCTCCGGCTGCTCGCAAGGGATCAAGAAATAGATGTCGTTCTCGCGGACTTCGCGATGCCGGAAATGAGCGGCGGTGAGCTTGCGAAAGCGATACGCGCGATGCGGCCAACTTTGCCAGTCATCCTCCCGGCTATAGCGATCGAGGCCCCCTGAAGGAACTGAAGGACTGGCGAATAATCTTGAAACCCTTCACGGAAAACGACTTGGTTAACGCCATCGAAGCTGCACTAAAGTAGGTGAGCTTCCGATGTCAGTTGTTGGCCCATCGCGTCATTTCGGGCGTTAGAGCGATTCAGTCGCTCCTGGATTGACGCGGACGTTAGGCTGGGTCTTGTGAGTACACGACCTAGTTTGCAGTAGCCGCCTCGAGAGGGGGCGTCCCCACACCTTTGCCCAGGTGCGGGAGGACCTCCCGGCCGATCTCCTCCAGCACCTCGCCCGCATCGCGCCGACCATATTTGAGGTTGAGGATGACGTGATTGACGCCAGCGCTGGCGAGTTCGTTCAGGAAGTCGAGCATGAAGTTGCGGCCGGCTCGGAATCCGAGATGAATTGGCCGAGGCGGCTCGGCCGGCTCGTCGGCCAGGTCGACATAGAGCGACTGCACGAAGGGCTTGAACACACCAGGCGACATGACCTCCACCGCTGCGCGCCATTTCGCGACCAGCTCCGCCTGCCGTGCGAGGTCGCGTGGATAGGTGATCCAGCCGTCCGCATGCTCGGCGATCCACTCAAAACTCTGGCGGCTCGAACCGGTGATCAGGATCGGCAGGCGAGAGACGGGTTTGGGCACGAGGTCCGCCGTTCCCATCAAGGCGCCATAGCTCGACTGGACGCTTGGAAATTCCTCCATGAGCACCCTGCGGATCGTCGACAGGTTCTCGCGAAAGAGGACGTCGCGCTGGTGCCAGTCGACACCGAATGCCGGAAACTCAACGGGGCGATCGCCGGATGCGACGCCGAGGACGAATCGCCCGCCCGTCAGTTGATCGACCGATGCGGACGCCTTTGCAGTATGGAGCGGGTGGCGCAAGGGGAGAATGATCGATCCGGTCGCAAGCGCGATCGTCGAGGTATGCGCAGCGATCCAGCCCAGCCACACCCACGGATCGTGGATCTGTCCCAGATCTCCGAAATTCGGATCTCTCAGAGGCACGTCTCGTGTCCAAAGGCCGGCAAAGCCGAGTTCCTCGGCGCGCCGGGCAAGACGCGGTTGATCGCGGATGCTGGGCTCGTCCCTCTCGAAAGCCTCGATAGGGAAGAACACTCCGAGCGATAGCCGGCCAAGCGAGAACATGCCCCGGAAGCCGGCGGAATCGCTGATGGACGCATCTTTTTTGGCTTTTAGCATGATGCCTCATTCTGGACGAAGAGCACATCGCGGCCATGACAACGGTCAATTTTTCACGGAGCGAGAGGGGAAGCTGTGCCAGACAAGCCGGGCCATGCTTTATTTCTCCAAATTCGGCGATTTACCGTGATCTCTGTATCGGGTGCGGCGCCCATCCACGGTGCCGCAATCCCGCAATCAAGTTCGTTCGCCCTCGAAGAGGAGCTGGATCAAAGCCTCAAGTCCATTGTCGGGGGGAGCATCGGTCTCCGGTTGCGAAAACGCTGGTTCAACCATAACGATTCTCCACGTATTAGGGCTATGCTTCGTGGATAGTCGAACATAGGACGCATAGTCTCTCCAGCCATCGACCGGGGAGAAGTTGCCCAAATAATGGACATTCTCTTCTTGATTGTTCAGTCCGCAGCCTACCAGCAAGGCGGCGCGAGGATTGCCTCCTTTGGCGCGAACCGAATAAGCACCATCCGCGCTTGGCGCGCAGGCGACCCGGTCGTCCGACTGCCGTCGCATCGGCACCATATGGTCACAACAACTGCGGCTCTATGCAAGCGCCTTCGCCTCCGGAAGTTGGATGCTGCCTTTGCTCGCAAGGACGCCGCGCGGAGATGCGCGCTGCTATTGCCTGCGCCAGGCTTCCTAGCCGACAGTAAAATCTAAGGCTACATCAACCAACCTGCAGGTTGATTGGCACAAGTATGCGGCCCCGCACCTGACCATCAAGGAATTTAGGTGCCATTGACACAATGTCAGAGAGGTGGACCTCCGTTGTCATTCCATCGAGTTTCGCCATATCGAGTTCCTGCGCCAGTCGTTGCCAGGCGGCCAGTCTCTGGGGTTTGGGACACAAAACGCTGTCGATCCCGACCAACGTCACAGCGCGCAAGATGAAGGGCGCGACGGTCGTGGGGAGTTCCATCCCACCAGCTAGTCCGCATGCGGCGACGACACCGCGATAGCGCATCGAAGCCAGTACATTGGCCAGCACCACTCCGCCTGCCACGTCGATGGCTCCTGCCCAACGCTCCTTGGCCAAGGGCCGGCCGACCTGTGTGAACTCAGCCCGGTCAATGATAGAGGTGGCACCGAGGCCGGTGAGATAATCCGCTTCGGTCATCCGCCCTGTAACGGCAGCAACGCTATTGCCGCGTGAGGCCAGAAGCATGGTTGCAATACTGCCGACACCACCGGCCGCGCCGGTTACCACCACCTCTCCGCTGTCCGGCAGCACACCGTTGCGCTCGAGCGCCATAACGCACAACATCGCGGTGTAGCCGGCCGTCCCTATCGCCATGGCGTTCCGCAGACTGACCCCTTCTGGCAAAGGCACGAGCCAATCTCCCCTTACGCGCGCCCTGACCGCCAGCCCACCCCAATGCCGCTCTCCAACGCCCCAGCCGTTCAGCACGACCCGATCGCCCGGCTTAAAGTCGGAATGGGAATTTTCAGCCACGACACCCGCAAAATCGATCCCCGGCACCATAGGGAAGCTGCGAACGACCGGCGAGGCGCCGGTGATCGCTAAGGCATCCTTGTAGTTCAGGGTCGACCACGCGACGTCCACCAACACGTCGCCTTGTGGCAGTTGCGCGGTCTCGACCTTGGAAACACCGGCTTCCTGCCCGCTGTCGGACTTTCTGATCAAGACGGCGTCAAACATCTGAGGCTCCCATTTCTGGATTTCTTTTTTCCTACGCAACTTTCTTGGCGTCGGATGTCGAGTAGACGACTTGCGCATTGACCATGGCATGAACCGCCTGGGGAAGCGTCAGCACACCTGTGACCTGACCGTCGCCATCGACGACGGCGATCTCGCTTGCCCCGGCCAGCGTCATTGCTCTTGCCGCTTCCTCCAGCGTCGCGCCGGCCGGCACCGAAATCTTCAGCTCGCCGGACGAGCCGTTCGGCGCGGTGGCGACAGTCTCAACTTTGATGACCCGCGCGCGGTTCACTTCCCGGACGAAGCTTGCGATGTAGTCGTCGGCCGGGTTCATCACGATATCCTGCGGCGTCCCCTGCTGCACGACTTCCCCATCCCGCAAGATCGCAATGCCGTCCCCGAGCCTCAGCGCCTCGTCCAGATCATGGGTGATGAAGACGATCGTCTTCTTGATCTCCTTCTGCAGGTCGAGGAGCACGGTCTGCATATCGACGCGAATGAGCGGGTCCAGTGCGGAAAACGCTTCGTCCATCAGCAGGATCGGCGCATCGTTCGCCAGCGCACGGGCAAGACCGACGCGCTGTTGCATGCCGCCGGACAACTGATTGGGATATTTGCTCTCAAAACCTTTCAGCCCGACCCGCTCGATCCATCGCATGGCGCAGTCGACCTGCCGGTTCCGTGGCGCCCCTTGTATCTCCAAGCCATAGAGGGTGTTTTCGAGGACGGTGCGGTGCGGGAGAAGCGCAAACTTCTGGAACACCATTGCCGTCTGATGCCGACGGAACTCACGCAATTGCGCATCGTCCATCTTGACCACATCCTCTTCACCGATGACGACTTCACCAGACGTCGGATCGATAAGGCGATTGATGTGGCGAATAAGCGTGGACTTTCCCGATCCGGAAAGGCCCATGATCACCTGAATGCCACCCGCAGGCATGGAGATGTTGATGTCTCTCAGGCCAAGAACATGACCATGTTTTTCGTTCAGTTCCGCCTTCGTAACACCCTGCTCAACGAGCTTTACGCAGTCGGCGCCATTTGGACCGAAGATTTTGTAGAGCTTTTTGATTTCGATGCCGAAGCCGCCAATTTTCTTGTTACCCATGGACCACCTCCCGGTGCTTTTGAAGGCGCACGCCGAAGGCCTGGCTGACGCGGTCGAAGATGATCGCGATGCCGACGATGGCAAGGCCGTTGAAGATGCCGAGCGTGAAATACTGGTTGGAGATCGCCTTCAGAACCGGCTGGCCCAAGCCCTGCACGCCGATCATCGAGGCGATGACCACCATGGCGAGCGCCATCATGATCGTCTGGTTGATGCCGGCCATGATGGTGGGCAGCGCCAGCGGCATCTGCACGTTCTTCAGCTTCTGCCAGTTCGACGAACCGAAGGCATCGGCCGCCTCCAGCACATCCTTGTCGACGAGGCGGATGCCGAGATTGGTGAGGCGGATCATCGGCGGGATGGCGTAGATGACCACGGCGATGAGGCCGGGCACCTTGCCGATGCCGAGCAGCATGACGACCGGGATAAGATAGACGAAGCTCGGCATGGTCTGCATGACGTCTAGGATCGGGTTGATGACGTTCTGCACCCGGTCGGAGCGCGACATGGCGATACCGCTGGGAATACCGACGACGATCGAGAGCACCGTACAGACGAAGATCATCGAGACCGTCTTCATCGTGTCGTCCCACATGTCGAAATAACCGATGAGCAGCAGTGTCACGACCGTTCCCGCGACGATCTTCCAATTGCGGCTGGCGAACCACGCGACGGCGGCGATCAATACCAGGATGATCGGCCAGGGCGTCTTGGTCATGAAGCGCTCGGACCAGATCAGAAAGTGCTGCAGCGGCTCGAAAACTGCTTCAAGACCATCGCCATAGGCCCGCGTGAACCCGCGGAAGCCTTCGTCGATTGCCTTCTTGAGATCACGCAGAGACGCGTCATCCATGTGCGGAAAGCTAAACAGCCAATCCAAAATCTATCCTCCTCGATAACAGCTAGCGCATTCTGGACGCGCTGCAGCGTCTTGAACGAGTTCAAAGCGCCGCTTTGATCTTCTCGGCTGCCTCAGGCGATACCCATTCCTTCCACATGGCCTCGTTCTCTTCGAGGAAGTGTTTTGCGCCGTCGTCGCCGCTTGCCTGGTTGTCGGTCATCCAGGCCATCAGCTTGTTGACGGTTTCGTTCGACCAGGCGCGCTTGTGGAGATAGCCCATGACGTCCTCGCCGGCGCCGTCGGAGAACGGCTTGGTCACGAGCGTCTGGACGGTGTCCCTCGGCCACTCATTCTTTTTCGGGTCGGGGCAATCCGCGACGGTGTTGCAGCGCTTCCACTCGGCCGCTTCGTGCGGCACGCCATAATCGAGCTTGACCATGTCGTACTTGCCGAGAAGCGCGGTCGGGGCCCAGTAGTAGCCGACCCAGCCTTCCTTGCGCTCGTAAGCCTTGGCAATCGAGCCATCGAGGCCGGCAGCCGAACCCGTGTCGACGAGCGTGAAGTTTGCAGCTTCCCCGCCATAGGCCTTGTAGAGCTGCGCGGTCACGACCGTGCCGCCCCAGCCCTGCGGGCCATTGTGAATGGCACCCTTCGATTTGTCTTCGGGATCCGGGAACAGCTCCGGATGCTTAAGGACATCATCGATCGTCTTGATATCCGGATGCGCGTCAGCAAGGTATTTCGGCATCCACCAGCCCTGCACCGCGCCGTCGGTCAGGACGGTCGATGCAACGACGAGCTTTCCGTTTGCAACGCCAGCGTTGACGACATCGGGAAGAAGATCGACCCATCCTTCGGGCGCGATGTCGGGCTGGCCCTTCTCGGTCATCGACGTGATCGTCGGGACCGTATCGCCCTGTATGATTTCGGCATTACAACCGTAGCCCTCGGTCAGGATGAACCTGTCCAGACTGGCGAGCACTTCCGCGCTCTGCCAGTTCATGCTGGCGATGGTGACGTCGCCGCAATCCGCAGCCTGCGCCGAATTGCCAAAGGTCAGCATCGCCGCTGCAAGGCATGTCGAGGCAAAGAGTTCTTTCATGGCACTTCCTCCCTATGTGCGATGTTGAAATTGCAGGCCCGCCAACGCCATCGCATATCTTGGCGGGCTGCGAGCAGCTTCGGTATCCTCCTCAGAACCCGAAGCCGCCGTTTTCTGCTAGCTCGGCAGATATTCCTCGCTCCAGGTCTCGCTGATCGCACCGGAGGCAATCAGCCGATCGATCTGGGCGTCGGTGTAGTTCAGGGATTTCAGTACGGCGCGTGTGGACGCCCCGTACTTCTCGGCCGGCGCGACGGCCGTGACCTTGCCGACCGTCGGACGAATAGCGAAGGGATCGAGCTGGGTGACGGTGTGGCCACTCGGATGGTTCGGGAAGATCGAGAAGGAATAGCTGCCACGATCGATCCCCGGCGTAGCGTCGGCAATGCGGGCGCTGCGGCTCCGGACAGTTTCGATATTCTCGCAAAGCGATACGCCGATATCGGCTTCCTGTAGCCGCTGTTGCCAGGTCTCAGCGGATGCAGTCATGAAGGCCCGCGAGAGGTAGGCCTCGCGATCCGATGCCGCCATTTCCGGTATGCCCTCCAACCCTTCAACCTTGCGGAAGCGCGGCAGGTCGGCTTCCGAAGCGCACAAGAGAAGGTGATCCCCTGACGCCGTTTCGTACAGCCGCGACAGGGCATGATAGCCCTTGGTTTCGCGTCCGGACGGCTCGTCGAAGGGACCGCGCCCGGCGTAGTCGTAGCAGAACGGTATCTGCGCGAGGCCGGTCAGCGCCGACAGCGACGTGCGCGGGCGGCCGACGATCCCGGTTCTGGATTTCTGGTAGAGGGCGGCGGCAATGCCGAGCGCCGCACCGAAGCCGCACATGACATCGATGGTGCCGACATGGGCATGTTCCTCCGGCGTTTCCATCGATCCGCCGAAACGCAGCATGATGCCGGTCGCCGATTGAACGAGGTCGTCATAGCCGAGATAGTCGGTGCGCGGGCCGGTTCGCACGCCGCCGAAGCAATCGAGCTGGCAGAAGATCGCTTGGCGGTTGAGCACCTTCAGGCTTTCGGCGTCTAGCCCCATCGCCTTGACCTGCCTGTCGGTGGCATTCCAGACGACGACGTCGGCGGAGCGCACCAACTCCTCGAAGACGACGCGGCCATCGGGCGAACCGATGTTCAGCAGCAAGGACTGTTTGCCACGCATGTGCGACATGCCGAAGATCACGGTGTTCCAACAGTCATAGAGCGGCTTGGCCGGGTCAATCTTGACCACCTCTGCGCCGAAGCGGGCGAGATAGGCGACCGAATGCGGGCCGGCGATCACGTTGCAGAGATCAAGCACCCTGACGCCATCCAACCAGCCACCGGGGGCGTCGGTCGGAACCGGTAAGGAAGGGCGTTCCATCTCCGCAAGCATCGCCAAGGCGTCCTTGGCCGTCCCCCAACGCCGCGGGCGTGGCGCAAGCATGGCTTCGGCGCTCTCCTGTAGCCAGGCCATCGGCCCCGGCTGGGTCATTTGGCCCAGGATCGGATCGTCAACCTCGATCATCAGGCCGGCGGCCCTGGCGTGATCGTCGGCGATCCATTCCTTCAGCCAGCGCTGCGGCGCACCCGGAAACAGCCCTTCCCCGAAGACGCACTCCCATTCGGCCGCCGTCCTGGTCAGGAAAACCTCCTTCATGCGGGCCGCAATCTTGTCTGCCCAGAATTTCGGAAGCGGATAGACGCCGAGCGAAACGTCCGACGACCATTGCGACACCGGCAGATAGGTGTCTTCCTCCTCGCGCAGTCCTTCAGCAACCAGTTCGTCGTAAATGCCGAGGGCTTGCAGGCAGCGCTTCGCATGGTTCTTGTGGCTGGGGCAGACGACGTAGAACATGCGCCCGTCGGCGCACACATAGCTGCGATAAAAGGGATCGAGGAACTCCTGGAGGGCGTCATAGGACATATCCATCGGCAGGCCCTCGCTGCGCCGCCGTTCGATCTCCCGCTCGCGCTGGGTCTGGTAGCGCAGCGGATAGTCGTCGATCAGGATGGAATTGTAGGAGAGGCCCTCCATCACCGCGCTTGCCAGCGGCACTTCGATGTGGTCGCCATGACCCGTGCGCTCCCGCGCCTGAAGCGCCAGCACCGTTGCGGACGCTGCAAGCATGGTGCCGTAGGCGGAGGACAGCGGCAGTGGCGAGAAAGACGGGTTAATGCCCATCAGGACGCGATTGAGGCCCATATCCGTAAAGACGCCGGACGAGGCCGCGATCACCGTCTCAAAGGCCCGCCAGTCGCGACGAAGCTCATCGTCGGAGGCGAAGCCGGGAATCGACAGGGTGATCAGTTCCGGCCGTGCTTTACGCAATTCGGCAAAATCGATCCCGAGTCGGGCAAGCACGCCAGGGCGGAAATTCTCGACGATAATATCGGCCTCGGCCACCAGCGCTTTCGCCTCATCCAAGCCCTGCTGCGATTTGAGATCGAGGGTGACGATCACCTTGTTGCGGTTGAGGATGGCATTGGCAGGAGTGTCCCAGAGCGGACCACCGGGCGGATCGACATGCACGACGGTCGCGCCGAGATCGCCAAGGATCATGGCGACGGCCGGGCCGGCGATATATTGCCCGAAATCAACCACCCGAACGCCGGAAAGTGGAAGCGCGGAACGTGCGATCGATGTCATTGCTCTTATCTCCCCAAGACTTTTCTATGCGCGCGCATCGGCGACGATCCAGCCGGCCGCCTTTTCGGCGATCATCAGCGTCGGTGCGTTGGTGTTGCCGCTGGTGATCTTTGGCATGACGCCTGCGTCGACGACGCGCAGGCCCTCGATGCCGCGCACCCTGAGACGGCTGTCCACCACTGTCATCGGATCGTCGTCGCGGCCCATCTTCGTCGTCCCGACCGGATGAAAGATGGTGTTGGCGATATCGCCCGCCAGCCGCGCCAGTTCCTCGTCGCTCTGGAACTGCAAGCCGGGCTTCCATTCCTCAGGCTGGTATTTTGCAAGCGCCGGCTGCGACACGATCTTGCGCACTTGCCGCAGGCTCTCGGCGGCAATTCTGCGATCCTCTTCCGTGCTCAGATAATTCGGCGCAATCGCCGGGGCATCCGACGCCTTGCCGGAACGAATGCGCACGTTTCCGACGCTGGCCGGGTTGAGATTGCACACACTCGCGGTGAAGGCGGGTAAGCTGTGCAACGGCTCGCCGAAGGCGTCGAGGCTGAGAGGCTGGACGTGATATTCGAGATTAGCGTGGGCCTGTCTGTCGTCCGACCGGGTGAAAGCGCCGAGCTGCGAGGGCGACATGCTCATCGGGCCGCTGCGTTTCAGAACATATTCGAGCCCGATCATCGCCTTGCCGAATAGGCTGTTGGCGAGCGTGTTCAGCGTTTTTGCATTGCCGACCTTGAAGACGGCGCGGATCTGCAGATGGTCCTGGAGATTTTCCCCGACGCCCGGCAGGTCATGCACAACCTCGATGCCATGTCGCTTCAGCAGTCCGGCGGGGCCGATACCGGACAGTTGCAGGATTTGCGGCGAGCCGATTGCGCCGGCGGACAGGATGACCTCCCTGCGGGCACGGACCTCCGCGCTCTGCCGTTGGCGTTGGACCACGACGCCAGCGCAACGCCTGCGGCCGAAACCGTCGGTTTCCAGGATCAGCCGTTCGACATGGGATTGCGTCCAGACCGCCAGGTTTGGGCGGTTCTTCGCGGGGCGCAAAAAAGCCTTCGACGTATTCCAGCGCCAGCCGGAGCGCTGGTTGACCTCGAAATAGCCGACGCCTTCGTTGTCGCCGCTGTTGAAATCGTTGGAGCGCGGAATGCCGGCCTCGACGGCGGCCTCTGCAAAGGATTCGAGGATATCCCATTTGAGCCGCTGCTTCTCGATCCGCCACTCGCCGCCGTGGCCGTGCATGTCCGAGAACCGGCTGTTGCCGCCAGTCTTCGGGTCCTCACCGTTGTCCAGCCGGTAATGATCCTCATGCGCCTTGAAATCAGGCAAGCAATTCTGCCAAGACCAGGCGTCATCGCCGGTTGCCGCCGCCCAGCCGTCGAAGTCGCGGGCCTGGCCACGCATATAGATCATGCCGTTGATGGAGGAGCAGCCGCCGAGCGTCTTGCCGCGCGGGTAGCGCAGCGAGCGCCCGTTCAGGCCAGCGTCGGGCTCGGTCTTATACAGCCAGTCGGTGCGCGGATTGCCGATGCAATAAAGATAGCCGACGGGAATATGAATCCACGGATAGTCGTCCTTGCGGCCGGCCTCCAAGAGAAGCACCCGCATCGCCGGATCGCGGCTGAGGCGGTTGGCAAGCAGGCAGCCGGCGGAGCCGCCGCCGACAATGATGTAGTCAAAAGCATGCTGTGTAGATAGCGAAGCGTTACGCGTCATTGTGCTGCCCGCCCGTTCAGACGGAACCACCCACACTCATAAGCTTCGACATCCTGTCGCTGCATGCCAGCCTCCCTGCCTACATCGTTCAGAGCCATAGCGGAGGTGCGGTCGGAAAATCCAATGACAAATAATAGAAGGCATTATAAATGAAACTAATATGCTGCAATCGGCCGACCTGAGAACATTGAGGGCATTCGTCACCGTGGCGCGGGAGGGCAACGTCACCCGCGCCGCGGAGCTATTGCACCTCACCCAGCCGGCCGTGACGCTGCAACTGAAACGTCTTGCCGCAGAGACCGGCCTCTCCCTGTTCCGACGGACTTCCACGGGTTTGGAGTTGACGCAGGAGGGCGCGCTGCTGGCTGCCAAGGCCGAGCAGGTGCTGGCGGCGCTGACGGATTTCCGCCAGACAGCCGGGCATCTGGCAACGCGCGTGCGGGGCAAACTCCGGATCGGCACCATCATCGACCCGGAGTTCACGCGACTGGGCGCGTTTCTGAAGGCGCTGATCGAAAACGGACCGAGCATTGAGACAACATTGCGACATGGCATGAGCGGCGATGTGCCGGAAGGGCTTCGGCGGAATGAACTGGATGCCGGATTCTTCCTCGGAGACCCGAGGGACTACGATCCTATAGTCGAGCTTTCTGACGAAACTGCCACCAAACTGTTTTATGGCAAGGAACTGGCACAACTGACCTATCGCGTCGTTGCCCCGCCGTCGCTTGCAAGCTTCGTCCGTGGTGCGGATTGGGTACAGTTGGCAGCACTGCCATGGATCGGCACACCGCCCGCCTCGGTGCATAACCGGCTGCTGGCACGACTGTTCACCGATCTTGGCCTGCGTCAGAACATCGTCTCCCAAGTCGATCAGGAAGCGTCGATGGTCGCCATGGTCCGCACAGGCGTCGGCTTGAGCCTCTGCCGCGAGTCGATCGCCCTCCATGAACAACAGGCCCACGGGCTCTTCATCGCCGATGCGGTGAAAATTTCGACGACATTGAGCTTCATATGCATGGAAGCTCGTAAGGGTGATCCCACTGTTGTGGCCGCATTCGATGCAATCAAACGTGTTTGGGGTTAAGAACCTTGAATTTGCACAACATCTTTCACACGGCCTCGGAGCCAACCCCTCGGACTGGACGACGGGACAGGTAAAAACCCGATACGCTCTGGGTCTCAATCGTAGAGGACTCATGAAGTCCCGAGCGCGATATCGGCGGCGCTCGACCCTGTCTAAGCTGCAGCTTTGCCAGGATATTCGAAACGGCGTACGAGATCACCCACTTACCGCAGCGCGCCTTCAACCGCGCTTCCTGGACGATGCGTTCGATAAAGGAATGGCGGGGCATGGAGCGCTTGTGCCGTGCTGGATCGTAGTTTCGGCTATTTTTGGATACTGTAGCGTGGTTGCGGGGGCAGGATTTGAACCTGCGGCCTTCAGGTTATGAGCCTGACGAGCTACCGGGCTGCTCCACCCCGCGTCCTCAAGGTGAGGCTCC
>NZ_JANTYT010000033.1:0-27547 GCF_024808825.1 Rhizobium sp. BK661
GCTCCGCACCGCAACCCGCCGCTACCGCCCCAAATACAGCAACCCAAAACCGCCGGAGCGAACTTAAAACTGGATAAAACTTGGGGGCAAGGTCAAAGGCCTTCGCCAATCGCGCGCCTGCCGGGCTGCCAGAGCGAGAGGCCGTTCCGGCGAAGGTTTTTTGAACGGATCGATGCACATGTGCAACTGATGGCGCCAATTCTTGGCACGTGTGCGGACTGAACCCCGGTCCAGCGAGGATGACGCCCTTTCCTAGCCATCGCGCCAGTTTTCCTGGCGCGTCTTTACGCCTTCCAATCGGCGTCAGTAAACCAGTCGAGCTCGTATCGTTCCCGGGATCTGGCGGAGCGACTCGAGTATATCATTCGCTGTCTGGCCAGCACCTTCGACTTCAATAACCACGTAACCCGTGTCGCCGTGCGTCTGCAGGAATTCACCGACGATGTTAAGTCCGCGAGACGAAAAAATAGTATTCAGGCTGTTCAGAATACCCGGACGATTTTGATGAACGTGGATGAAACGCGTACCGTTCGGGCGGGGTGGAAGTTGAACCTGGGGGAAATTGACGGCGCCCAGTGTTGAGCCGATGTCCGAATATTCCACAAGCTTCCTTGCAACTTCCGTCCCAATGCGCTCCTGCGCTTCCTCCGTCGATCCACCAATATGGGGAGTTAGGATTACATTATCCAAACCCTGCAGCGGCGTTTCGAAGCGATCCCTGTTTGAAGCCGGCTCCTTGGGGAACACGTCGACGGCCGCGCCCGCGAGATGTTCTTCTCTCAAAACCTTCGCAAGCGCTTCGAGATCCACAACGGTGCCGCGGGAGTTGTTGATGAAGAAGGCTCCCTTTTTCATTCTCCGGAGTTCGGTCTCAGTTATCATATTTTGCGTGGACTTCGTTTCTGGAACATGCATCGTCACAAAATCGGAGATTTCGAGAAGCTCGCCGAGCGAAGCCATCGATTCTGAATTGCCATGCCGAAGCCTGTCCGAAGGATCAAAATAGCGGACGTTCATGCCCATGCTTTCCGCGAGAACACTGAGCTGCGAACCGATGTTGCCATAGCCCACTATCCCCAGCGTTTTCCCGCGTACCTCACGGCTCCCCAAGGCGGATTTGTCCCATCCGCCTTCATGGGCCGACGCCGACCGCGGGAAAATCCGCCTGGTCAGCATTATGATTTCACCGATCACAAGCTCAGCGACCGACCGCGTATTTGAGTAGGGAGCATTGAACACGGGAATCCCACGGCGACGCGCCGCCTCGAGGTCGACTTGATTGGTTCCCACAGAGAAACAGCCCACTGCAATCAGCTTTTTTGCGGAGCTGAAGATTTCATCTGTCAGATGCGTTCGTGAACGAATTCCGACTATATGCGCTTCGGCTATATGGCTCTTGAGATCTTTGTCATCCAGAGCCTTCGGCAGATGTGCCAGATTGACGTAGCCAGCTGACGAAAAGTAGTCAACGGCGCTCTCACTGATGCCTTCCAACAAGAGCACGGAAATCCGATTGCGGGGAAGAGAAAGTTGTCCGGTCATTGAGTTGCTTTCGATTCTCAAATTCAAAAAAGCCTAGGTCGCTCGTCGGTAGCAAGTGACGGTATATGAGTTAGCGACCGGTCAGCAGGCTGCGCAATAGAAAACTCAATTCCGTCCGCCGACACGCGCCGTCGCGGCAGCAAATAAGCATCTGTAGCTGCCTCGCGGGGCCGATCAAGGGACGAATGTTGTCACACTGTAATACGAGGATGTCGGCAGTGTAGTTGGTAGCCGCGCATGCCTGGGCGTTCAGATCGCGTTCGGCGAAGTCGCCTTTGGGAACGCTATCAGTTGCATTTTGATCCGGGTGAGACTGTTTTTTTGGCATTTGAAAAAGTAGCTGATGTACTCGGCATTCCACCCAGGGAAACCGCGGCGCGATCAACGCTCGTTGGCGAAATTGTCTTCACCCTTTGATGACCATATCGCCCAATTCCGGAGTGAAGCCGCCAATCACCGCGAATACGGTTGGTACAAGCATGAGGACGGTCATTGCGGACATGCGGCCGCTGATCGGCCGCGCGGCGCATCGGATTTCCGTGAGGGCGACTGTGCCGCGAACTACTGCTTATTCAGCTTCACCTTCAAAGCTTCTATCTTAGGGGTGATTGTGTCCCCGCCCGACAACTTCGGTGTGAACTTCGTCCAAGTTCCGCCCTTGCTCGGTTCGGCGCGATAGAGAACCTTCGGCTTTGCAGTGTCGCGCGCCCATAACTGACATTCGTCGGAGTGGTTCGTGCCCCATGCCCCGGTCCACTGATCAGACACACAGAGCTTGCCATCAGATGTCGACCAAGTGCCCGCCGCATGAGATGGACCGTTTCCGGTATAGCCGAGCATCTTTCCGTCGGCGCCCAGGTACCAGGAAATCGGTTCCCTTTCGCCTTTGTGACCTTTTTCGGTGAAATTATACGTTTTCCCCGAGAAAATTTCCTTGATTTCGGCCGCTGGTATTGGCGAGGCGCCTTTTGGCGCGGCCTGGGCGAACGCTAAGCTAGGAGCGGCAGCGAGAAATGCCAGAGCGATTATCGGTCGCATGAGAACCTCCAGTTCGTTAGCGGTTATAGGGTGCGAGCGTTGCGTTCGGGAAGGACCCGGCGGCAAACCGCAAGATTGGAAAACTGCCCCTGTCGTTCGTTCCGCAAGATGAACCCCGCAGTCGCGGATACGGGGCTCGAAGTTGTTATATACGCGCCTGTGGAGTATATCGCCGCATTTAGTCAGTGGGTAGTGACACAATATGAGTAAGTTCATGGCGCGAAACGCCCCGACTAGCACTCGGATCTAGTGACGTCATCGCGGCGCTTGGCTTGATCGCTCAAGGCGTTACTCTTCTTGCGAGGAAACAGAATCGGGCCAGGATGAAGCCGGCATGTTCTGCGCGAAATCTCCGCAAGGCAGTTTGCCTGGAGAAAGTAAGATAAAGCCGCGCCAGTAGGTTCCTGAGCTTTTTCTCAGCCTTCTTTTCTGGCGCTGGACATTTCCCAGGCGGATGAGCCGGAGATGCGGCAGTCAGAATTACAGGTTCAAGCAAAGTGTGCGGACGGCATTGAGATGGGCTCCTATACGTGACCTAACTGAAGGGATTTGGTAAAGCCGAGGGCCCACATCAAATTCGGGAAACTGCTCAACCCTTTCGCTTGAAAATGATCTTGATGCTCGAGGTCGTTTGGGCTGAAGCGCCAATTCCCATGATGCCCACCTTTCCGTCGGCGCCCACCTCGGCGGAAACTTCCACGGAGTCCACGAGGATTATTCCTTCGCGCAACCCGCCGACGGCCAGCCTTCTTCGTCATCTTGCTTTGCATGTATTCCGACCGTCCTTGTTGTCCGTTTGGCTGGAAGTCGCGCATCAGCAGATCTTCGTCACCGGGCCATTTCTCATCGCTACCTGCATCCCGGCTACGGGTGGCTGATCGCAAGCCAGTACTTCTACAAAGCCGAGGAAGGCAGGCTTTCCGGCAAGGGCGGCACTGCTTCGAGCTACGGAAATTGCCAGGAAACCCATTGAGCACCGGACGACCCACACGTTTGACGAATCCCTGGAAGCCATCAGGACGGCAATCCTGAAGGCCTCTTCGCGGAGCAGCTCTGTCGCGAGGACTTGCTCCGCGCTGGTCTTGGTCGCCGCAGCAGAAGTCGCATACGGTACGGCCCACGGGACGCGCGCAATGCTATCAGCTCAGGCAGTTTGTCGGCGGTGAAGTCGGCTGCAGAGCCGGTCTGAACGGCCATTCGCGTGCCGCACGACCCTCAGCGGCTTTAATAGTGCCCTTCTTGACCGGAGGACCATGGCAACGGTACCCTGGAGAGAGGTAACGAAGTCGACGGCTTCAATCGGTCTTCCCGGTGCGTTTCAAGGGCGTCTACCACGCAGTCGACGGCCCAAAACCATATCAACGAGGATGTGTCAGCCGCAGAATGCGACGTCAACGCTGACTTTTCGGATCATTTGCTTGACTTGGGGCAGAGCCCGAACCACTGCGCCTTTGTTGGTGCCAATGAATACGTCCTGCATCGGCAATTTGGATCTGGTTTCGAGAACGTAAACGGATCCCTTTCGGATCTGATCTCGCACAAGGCGCACTGGAAGAATGCTGATGCCAGTGCCCGCCTCAACGAGATTCAGGATCGCGCCAAGGCTGTTGCAAACGTTAAGTCGGAGACCGAGCGTGGAATTACCGCTGAGTGCGTTCGTCGTGAGTTCGTGGAGATTGGACGGTGCCGGCGTTGAAAAGACGCGTTTGGTCAGTAGATCGTCGTCGGAAACGAATTCCTTCTTCATATTGAGCTTGGAACTGGCGATCCACTCCACCGTCTGACGGCCGAGAAGCTCAAGGGCGACATTTTCATACTCCGGCGGCGTCGACAGGAGTGCGATATCAAGAAGTCCCTCGGATAGCTGCCTTGCAAGATTGTGGCTCGTATCGACGGTCGCCGCAATCCGAGTGCCGGCAAATCTGTGGTCAAGTTCATCCAACAGCGCTGGCAATCCGACCGCCGCGAAACTGTCCATAACCCCCACTCTCAGCGTCGGCAGCTTGGTGTTTCTCGTCTTGATGTTGGATTCGATGTCCCGCGCGATCCCGATCATCGCCTCGGCGTAACGCTTCAACGCTTCGCCTTCGCTCGTCATGAGAAGCTGGCGCCTCTGTCTGATGAAGAGCGAGACACCGAGCTGCTCCTCCAGCTCCTTGATCCGATAAGACACGGTTGGCTGGGTGATGTTGAGCTTCTCTGCAGCGGCGTTGAAGCTGCGGAGTTGGGAGACCCAGTAGAATGATTCGACTGCAGAAAAGTTCAGAGCCATGAGCGCAAGATAGAAAAATTCAATCGATAACCCCGAATATCCCAATTGGATTTGAAGTTCAATCAATCATAAGGTCGAGAAATAAGCAGATAGTAACGGTGTTGAAAAAATGTACAAAACCATCTCTCGCGGACATATTGTCGAGGATCTTCCGGAAATCGCGGAGATCCAGTCCCTCGAACTTCGTGAGAAGGTCATCGACGCGTGGGTGTTTGCCTTGGAACGTTCTTCGTTCAGTCGTGTCACGGATATTCAAGGTGAGGGTAGCCCGAACGTATTTTCGCTAAAGCGCGGAACCCAGGACGCTCACCTCCGTGGGGTCACCCGGCTTGCCCTGGCGATCTATGAAGAGTTCAAGACCACCTATCCCGAGGCGAAAGTCGATCGAGACATCATCCTTGCCGGCGGCCTGTGCCACGACATCGGTAAGACGTGGGAATTCGACCCCGTAAATCTCAAGCGTTCAGCCGAACGCGGCGACCGCTACGGCGACCCGACTTATCGCCATTCTACCTACGGCGCACATGTTTGCCTCTCTGTGGGACTTCCCGACGAAATCGGCCACATCTGCATGGGGCACGCATTCGAGTTTGGCGGTATTGGTCACAGCACCGAATGCTTCATCATTCGCCAGGCTGATCACGCATGGTGGCATGTCGCGGCGGCCCTGGACCTTTGCCACCCCGACACGATTTCGTTTGCGGGCAAGAGCATTCGGGTCCGGCCTTTGGGCCTCGAATAGTTTCGAAACCGGACAGGAACATGCGCCGAGGCAACAATGCAATATACCTTCCAATTCGGTCCGTTGATCGCATATCTGCCACAGTTCCTCAGCGGTCTGTGGTTGACGATGCAGCTTTCGATCGTCGGTATCTTCGGTGGTTTCGCCCTCGGGGTCGGCTTAGCAATTGTCTCGACGCTATCGTGGTTCTTGCCGCGCTTCCTGGTTCGCTGCTACGTGGAGATCGTGCGAAATACGCCATTGCTTGTCCAAATCTTCGTGATCTTCTTCGGCTTGCCTAACATCGGTATACGGATGTCTCCACTAACATCCGTGACGATCGCCCTGGTCTTCAACAATGCAGGCTATATCGCCGAAATTGTCAGGGGCGGTATCCAGTCGACCCATCGCAGTCAATTCGAGGCGGCCGAGAGCCTGGGCATGACGTACTTACAGACATTGCGCTTTGTGATCCTTCCACCTGCCTTGGAAAGGGTCTTCACGCCGGTTGTCTCGCAGTGTGTACTGTTGATGTTGTCAACCAGTTTGGTATCCGCGGTCGGCGTAGAGGACATGACCGGCGCCGCAATGATCGCCAGTTCCGAGACGTTCCGGACGATGGAAGTATATCTGGTCATTGCTGCTGTCTACGTGACCCTCAACTTCATCTTCTGGGCGCTTTTGAATCTCCTGGGGCTGATCGTATTTCGACGCTCGCGCCGCAAGCTGCTGGGGAGAATATAATATGCGAACATTCGGAACTCCGGAATTCCTTTTCGTATTGTACGCCCTGCGGTGGACGCTGACGCTGACCGTCATTGCCTTCGTCGGGGGCGGCCTTGCCGGGATTGTCCTCGCGCTCTTGAGGATCTCGTCCAGCAAGTTCTTAAGAAATGCGACATTAGCTTACATGCAGTTCATTCAGGGGCTTCCACTCCTTGTTCTGATGTTCATCTGCTATTATGCGCCGTCGCTTTTTGGCTATGAGGTGAGCGCGATCGTCGCCGCAGCGGTCGCCTTGACTATCAACTCCAGTGCCTTCCTTGGCGCCATCTGGGAAAGCGCTCTTCGCGCAATCCCGAAGGCTCAGTGGGAAAGCGCCGATGCTCTCGCGATGACGACGCTGAAGAGTCTTCGATTCGTCATCGCTCCACAGGCGATCAGGCTGGCATTGCCGTCTACCGTTGGTTTTCTTGTCCAGATCATCAAGCAGACCTCGATAGCGTCGATCATCGGCTTTATCGAAATCACTAGGGCGGGACAGCTGGTCAGCAATGCAACGTTCGAACCCCTTAAATCCTTCCTCGCGGTGGCAGCACTGTACTTTGCCGTCTGCTTTCCACTCACACAAATCAGCCTTTGGCTGGAACGAAAGGGGGCGCGACGCGGATCGCGCGCTTGAGATCCAACGACACAAAGAAGGTCGTTTCACTGAAACCGGAACTCGAAAACTGAGAGGACGCAAAATGCGCTTCAAATCCCTACTGCTACCGTTCGTCGGCCTTGCCCTCGTCTTTGGTGCGACCGTCGCATCGGCCTCATCCTTGGACGATATCATCGCCCGCAAGAAGGTCATGATCGGGGTCGACCTTTCCGTCCCGCCATTCGGCATCACGAACGATCAGATGCAGGCCGACGGCCTCGACGTGGACGTGGCCAAGCTGCTCGCCAAGGATCTTGGCGTCGAATTGGAGCTTGTACCCGTGACCGGCCAGAGCCGCATCCCTTCGCTACAGACCGGAAAGGTCGATTTCGTTGTGGCTAGTTTTGGCATCTACACCGAGCGGGCACTGTCAGTGGCATTCTCCAATCCCTACGGAGGCCACAAGTCGGTGATCGTGGCCCCGAAGGAAACGGCGATCAAAAGCCTCGACGACCTTAAGGGCAAGCGGGTCGGCGTTCCCCGAGGAACGGCGCACGAGAAGATCCTGTCCAGTGCGAACATCCCAGGAATGGAGCTGGTGCGATTCGACGATGACAGCACGACGCTGAACGCGCTGGTGGCCGGTCAGGTCGACGCGATCGGCACCGTGAACTACATCGCCGCCCAGCTTCAGGGTCGCTATCCTGACAAGTTCGAGGAGAAGACCACCTACCTCCAGAGCTTCTACGGCGTCGGTTTGCGTCGCGGCGACCCCGACCTGCTGCACTGGCTCAACACAGTGCTGTTCGTCCACACCCAAAGCGGCGAGCTCGGCAAAATCTACGAGAAGTGGATGAAGGCGCCAATGCCAGCGCTGCCGTCCTTCTAAGTCAGACCGACTGCGGGGCGGCCTGCCGCCCCCGCCAGCCCACCGAGAGGTAAAAGAGATGTCCGTCGTAATTGCAAACAATATCCGTAAGAGCTTTGGTCCGTTAGCAGTCCTCAAGGGTGTATCCCTGACGGTTCAAGGTGGCGAGGTTGTTGCTTTGATCGGCAGGAGTGGTTCGGGCAAGAGCACTTTTCTTCGGTGCCTGAACGGGCTTGAGACGATTGACGGTGGCGACATAGAAATCGCGGGTCACGCCATGTCAAGGAAGCCGGCCTTGCTTCGCGAACTACGCCGCGACGTCGGAATTGTTTTTCAAAGCTACAATCTTTTCCCTCACCTGACCGCGGGCGAGAACATCATGCTCGCCCCAGTGCAGGTCAAGGGTGAAGCGAAGTCGGCGGCGAAAGAGGAGGCCAGACGCTGCCTTGCGCTCGTTGGTCTCGCCGACCGTTTTGATTCCTATCCCGATATGCTTTCCGGAGGTCAGCAGCAACGCGTGGCGATCGCTCGTTCGCTAGCGATGCGGCCAAAGGTTCTTCTCTTCGACGAAGTGACGTCGGCGTTGGATCCTGAACTCACCGGCGAAGTCCTCGCGGTTATCGAAAGCTTGGCGCGCCAGGGAATGACGATGCTTCTCGTCACTCACGAGATGGGCTTTGCGCGACGCGTGGCCAACCGCACGATCTATATGAAAGACGGCGTCATTCACGAGGAGGGCCCGTCCGCAGAGTTCTTCACAAATCCAAAGACGCCGGAGCTACAGGCCTTCCTCCGATCCGAAGTCGGCTAACCAAACTAATTCCTTTAACTGAAATTCATTTGACCGCCCTCGGCGGAAAGGAGCTGCTGTGCCTACCAAACAGAAGATCGCTCTAGTCGGATGCGGCGTAATGGGAACAGCCATCGGGACCCGCCTCCTTCAGACCGGTCATACGGTGATTGCGTTTGATCTTGATCGCGGCAAGGTTTCGCAACTCGAAATACTGGGTGCGCAACCGGCAAGCTCCGCCGCCGATGCAGCGGCGAAGGCGAACTCTGTCGTGCTGAGCCTGAATTCGTCACGGATCGTGCGTGAGGCGGTGTTCGGTGGAGGAGGCGTCGTCCATGGCGCGAAGATCGGCACGGTGGTCGTCGACATGTCGTCTATCGAGCCCGTGGCGACGCGGCAACTGTCGGCCGATGCTGCGGAGGCGGGGTTGAAGTGGCTGGATTGTCCGCTGTCCGGAGGTGCCCCGAAGGCGTTGGAGGGAAAGCTGACCGTGATGGTCGGGGGCGATCCCACTGATTTCGCCCAAGCGAAGCTTATCCTTGACGACCTCTGCCAGAATTTGACGCTCATGGGGCCGAGCGGCTCCGGCCAGACCACAAAGCTCATCAACCAGGTTCTCTGCGCCTTGAACTTCGTCGCGGTCGCCGAAGCCACTAGACTCGCTGTCGACGCCGGTGTCGACGCCCAAAGAATTCCCGCGGCTCTAAGCGGGGGTCGCGCCGATAGCGCGATCCTGCAGGAGTACATGGGTAAGATGGCCAGAAACGACTATTCGCCCACTGGTCGCATCGACAACATGGTCAAAGACCTCATGGCAGTGCAATCACTCGCAGGACACACAGGCACTGCCATGCCGATGACCTCGCTTTGCATGGAAATTCACCGGTTGATGATGGCGGCTGGCCTCGGTGCGGCCGACAGCGCCGCGCTTGTTCGATTTTACGATGGCCCGAGAGGCTAAAGGAGTAGTGCAATGATCATTCGATATGCCGAGTTCGTGGGTGCAATCCGCGAAGGCAAGGAGTTCGAGTTCTTCCGTTTCGTCCAAGAGGTTTTGACCCCGCTCTGGACAAAGTTCGATGGCGCGGAAAGTGTGACGGTTTCCCGTGAGGTGGAACGCGATGAGGGAGCGCCTTCGATGCCGCTTCTTCTTGCCATTGCATACTCAGACAAGGGCGCGCTCGAACGAGCGATGGCCTGCGACGCAAGGTTCGAATCCCGAGAGCAGACCAAAACGCTACTCGAGATGTTTGATGGCGTGGTCTACCACCGGGTCACTGACCGCATAGTCCACCGGGCACTGGGCAACTGACGATGGCGGCTGATCTCTTCGATCTCTCTGGATCGCGGGCGCTTGTGACCGGCTCGTCCCAAGGTATCGGCTTCGCCTTGGCAACTGGCCTCGCCCGGTATGGTGCGCAGGTCGTCCTAAATGGTCGCGACGGCGTCAAACTGCGGGATGCCGCCGCCCGGCTCTGTGAAACCGGCGCGTCGGTCTCAATCTGCGAATTCGACGTCACTGACGCCGCAGCCGTAAAACGGGGAGTCGACGAGATCGAGAGCAGCGGCCCCATCGACATCTTGATCAACAACGCTGGAATGCAATTTCGTTCGCCGCTCGAGGAGTTTCCTGCAGACCGCTGGGAGCAATTGTTGAAAACGAACGTGTCCAGCATCTTTTATGTCGGTCAGGCCGTCGCGCGGCATATGATCACCCGTCGTCGAGGCAAGATTTTGAATGTCGCCTCGGTGCAAAGCGAACTCGCCCGTCCAGGGATCGCTCCCTACACTGCGACGAAGGGCGCAGTAAAAAATCTGACGCGAGGCATGTGCACTGACTGGGCTAAGCATGGCCTGCAGATCAACGCGCTTGCGCCGGGGTATTTCAAGACCCCGCTCAATCAAGCGCTGGTCGACAGCCAGGAGTTTTCTAGCTGGCTGGAGAAGCGAACGCCAGCAGGCCGCTGGGGCGATGTCGATGAACTTGTGGGCGCGGCTGTGTTTCTGTCGTCCAAGGCTTCCTCTTTCGTGAATGGACACACGCTTTATGTCGACGGCGGTATCACCACCTCTCTTTAATGCGCCCCCAGGGATTGGCCCGCTGGTGGTAATGGGCGTCTCGGGGTGCGGTAAGACTTCAGTCGGAAAGCTGTTGGCTTATGATCTCGGATACCTGTTCATCGAAGGCGACAGCAAACACTCCGATGCCAGCATAGAGAAAATGTCCAACGGCATCCCTTTGACCGATGAGGACCGACTGCCGTGGCTGATGTCCCTTGGCCGAGAAATGGCGGCGAATCGACAAGTCGTCGTCTCGTGCTCGGCGTTGAAGCGATCTTATCGTGACGTTCTGCGCAACGGCGCCGGTACGCCGCTCAGCTTCGTTTTTCTTCATGGTGGCACGAAGACTCTGGCTGCGAGAATAGCCGCCCGAAACGAACACTTTATGCCGCTCTCGTTACTCGAAAGTCAGCTTGAGACGCTAGAGCCCCCGACCGATGAGCACGATGTCATCACAATCGAAATCGACCAGCCGTTCGAACACATCGTGTCGACAGTAATCACGTATGCGGGAAAGCTCGCACAACAACGCTATAAGGCGGAAATCTCACAGAGGAAACCATGACAAAGCCCGAAATTCTGCTCGTCGGGCCATATCCCGATTGGGACATGGTTGAGCTTGAAGACCGCTATATCGTCCACAAGCTCTACGAAGCCGCCGATCGTGATGCATTCCTGATGGACGTCGGCTCGGGTATCAGGGCCATCGCCACGCGTGGCGAACTTGGTGCGTCAGCAGAGTTGATGGAGTGCGTGCCGTGGGTCGAGCTCGTTTCCGTATACGGGGTTGGAACGGACGCCGTCGACCTTGGCTATGCCAAAGCTCGTGGCATAGCCGTTACCAACACGCCTGACATCCTGACGGACGACGTCGCGGATATTGCGCTGGGACTGTTGCTGGCAACAGCGCGTCTCATGCCGCAGGCAGATGTCTTCGTCCGGTCCGGTCAATGGGGAAAGGCCGTAATGCCGCTCGTCACGCGCGTCACCGGGAAGCGTCTCGGCGTTGTCGGCATGGGCCGGATCGGTCAGGCGATCGCAAGTCGGGCTGCCGCATTCAACTGCGATATACGCTATTTCTCACGCAACCCGCAGCCACAGGTCTCCTATGACCACGAACGCGATCTTGTCGCGCTTGCAGAGTGGAGCGAGTTTCTCGTTGTCATCGTACCGGGCGGCGAAGCGACCAGAAACATAATCGATGCTGATGTGCTTGAAGCACTCGGGCCTGATGGCATCCTTGTCAACGTATCGCGCGGATCGACTGTGGATGAAGAGGCGTTGATCGCCGCCCTTCAGAAACGATCTATCAAGGCAGCTGGTCTCGACGTGTTTTACAACGAACCAAAGATCGATCCGCGGTTCCTGGAGCTCGACAATGTCGTGCTGCAGCCGCATCACGGATCCGGTACAGTCGAAACCCGCAAGGCGATGGGCCAGCTGGTGCGCGACAATCTCGCCGCCCATTTCTCCGGCGACACCCTGCCGACGCCCGTTGTGTGAGGAGGACCATCCATCATGAAAGCCGTCGTCATCCATGCCGCCAAGGACCTGCGTATCGAAGAGCGCGAGTTGGAGACCTTGAGCGAGAACGAGGTCGAAGTCGCCATTGAAGCGGGCGGGATCTGTGGTTCCGATCTGCACTACTACAACCATGGTGGATTCGGCACCGTTCGGGTGCGCGAGCCGATGATCCTCGGACACGAGGTCGCAGGCACGATCAAGGCGGTCGGGGAGGGCGTGTCGCACCTGGTTATCGGCGATCGCGTCGCCGTGTCGCCAAGTCGGCCGTGCAACGCCTGTGCGTATTGCCTCATTGGGCAGCAGAACCACTGCCTCAACATGCGCTTCTATGGCAGTGCCATGCCGATGCCGCACATCCAGGGCGCCTTCCGCCAGCGGTTGATTGCAGAGCAATGGCAATGCCACAAGGTCGGCAACGAGATCTCCATCAACGAGGCGGCATTCGCCGAGCCGCTGGCGGTGACCCTGCATGCGGTCGTGCGCGCCGGTTCGCTGGCCGGCAAGCGCGTACTGGTCACCGGTTGTGGTCCGATCGGTGCACTGTCGATCATCTCTGCACGTGCGCATGGCGCCCGCGAGATCGTTGCCACCGACGTCATGGACGCTGTCCTCACGAAAGCTGCCGAGGTCGGCGCCGATCGCACCATCAACGTTGCCAATGCGGCTGCCGAGCTTGCGAGCTACGCTGGCAGCAAGGGTTACTTCGATGTCCACTTCGAGGCATCGGGCAATGCAAGCGCGGTCCGTTCCGGCATTGAAGTGCTAAAGCCCCGCTCGGTTCTTGTACAACTTGGCCTCGGGGGTGACGTCTCGATTCCGCAGAACATGGTCGTCGCCAAGGAGATCGAGATGAAGGGCACGTTCCGGTTCCATGAGGAGTTCGGCGTTGCGGTCGATCTCATCAATAGCCGGCGGGTCGATCTTAAGCCCCTGTTGAGCGGCATTTATCCGCTGACGGAAGCCGTTCAGGCTTTCGAGGCTGCCGGGGATCGGAGCAAATCGATGAAGGTACAGCTGGCCTTCTAGCCAGTCGATAGTGGACAGCTTTGGGCCGCCGCGTCCGTGGCGGTGCATCCCGTCATTGCGAGAAACGAAGAAAGCGGATGTATCGTGGAGAAGGCAGAAATCGGGCTGATCGGCCTTGCCGTCATGGGTTCCAACCTGGCGCTCAACATTGCGGAAAAAGGCAACAAGATTGCTGTTTTCAACCGTACTCCTGAGAAGACCGACGAATTCTACGAAAGCGCCGGCGATCTGAAGAAGCAGATCATTGCCTGCAAGACGATCGAAGAGTTCGTCGAGGCGATCAGCCCGCCACGCCCGATCATCATCATGATCAAGGCCGGCGAGGCCGTCGACCAGCAGATGGAGGCGCTGCGGCCGCACCTTACCAAAGGCGACATCATGATCGATGCCGGCAACGCCAATTTCCGCGACACGATCGCCCGTTTCGATCGCCTGAAGAACACCGACCTGACCTTCATTGGCATGGGCGTCTCGGGTGGCGAGGAAGGTGCGCGTCATGGTCCTTCAATCATGGTCGGCGGCACCGAAGACTCCTGGAAGCGCGTCGAGAAGGTGCTGACCTCGATTGCCGCCAAGTACAACGATGATCCGTGCGTCGCCTGGCTCGGCAATGACGGTGCCGGCCACTTCGTCAAGACGATCCACAACGGCATCGAATATGCCGATATGCAGATGATCGCTGAAATCTACGGCATCCTGCGCGACGGGCTTGGCAAGAGCGCCAAGGAGATCAGTGGTATCTTCGGCGAATGGAACAAGGGCCGCCTCAACTCCTATCTGATCGAAATCTCCGAGAAGGTGCTGGCCGCCAGCGATCCGGTCTCCGGCGGCCCGATGGTCGACATGATCCTCGACAAGGCGGGTCAGAAGGGCACCGGCAAATGGTCGGCCATCGAAGCCCAGAATATGGGCATCCCGGCCACCGCAATCGAAGCGGCTGTCGCCGCTCGCAGCCTGTCATCGATGAAGACCGAGCGCGAGGCGGCCGAAAAGATCTTTGGCAAGCCGGAATACAAGTTCCCGATCGCCTACGGTCCGGACCTCGACAAGGATCTCGAATTGGCGCTTTTCGCCGCCAAGATCGGTGCCTACGCGCAGGGCTTTGCGGTAATGGCGGAAGCCTCGCGCGAGTTCAACTGGTCGCTGCCGATGCCTGTCATCGCCAAGATCTGGCGTGCCGGCTGCATCATCCGCTCGCAGTTCCTCGACGAGATCACCTCGGCCTTCACCAAGGCTCCGGATGCGGCCAACCTGATCGTGACGCCGGCCTTCTCCGAGATGGTGAAGGAATCGCTGCCGGCCCTGCGGCGTGTGGTTGGTGCCGCTCTGCAGGCTGGCCTGCCGGTTCCGGCCCTGACCTCGGCTTTGACCTATTTCGATGCCTATCGCCAGGGCCGCGGCACCGCTAACCTGATCCAGGCACAGCGCGACTTCTTCGGCGCCCATGGCTTCGACCGCCTCGACGGCAAGGACTTCCACCACGGCCCATGGGGCAGTGGTGCGGCCACATTCTGAATCCATTGTTCGACCCGCGCTATATTTATTTCGAGCTCAGCTGATTGAAGGACAACGATTCAAATTCGTTCAAGAGCTCCAGCGTCTTTCCCTCAATATACTACCGCGATGACTCATATCAGGTCGTCATACCGCCGTGCAGTAAATGCTGGCTCTGGCCGGACAAATTTTGCGACGTCACTCTCACCGCTTGACCTACGCGTGTTTTGATGTTCGTCCGAATGCAAGCATAACAACGGTCCCTGGTACACCGGATCCGAGTGAGCCCATTGCAGACCGAGGAATTGGCTTTTAGGGATGACGGGCGACTCGTCGGCCGTTCGGCGCTGATGCAGCGTGATTGTCGAGGCTTGCTCGCAATCATTTGGCCTTGCAGAATATTTGGGACCGTCATCCGGTGGATCCTAGTGGGCTCCATCGAGAATATGTGGGCGATACGGACGACCGGATCTTCGGAGAGACTCAAATCGGCGGAGCGTAAATATACATTTTGGGGAGGCAATGCTGAAGGAAGCCAGAGGCGAGGTCGCATAAAAGCGCCGGGCGATCCACGAAGACAAAAGCTCATCGGTATGGAGCCAGCCTTACCGGCAATCGCTGTTCGCATAAGCTCGTTCTCATGCGAACGCTGCGTCGGCGTGCTCCCATCTCTCAATGGCTTCATCGGTAATTCATTCCCTTCCACTTTCCATTGATAGCGAAGGTGGGCTCCGCCCGTTACAACACCATCTAGTGACAGCGACGACAACGTTCTTCGCATTATCAGGACGAGTGGAGCGCGCAGCAGCATCCTGGGGACGGTAGCCTATTGGTATCTACCCTCTTTCCGCGCGCACGGAATGTCGCGGGCTCATTTTTGTTCAGAGCTTGCTAACTTGCGGTTGATATATTGGCCCCAAACGAAAGATCTTCTAGAAAGGAGGCGATAGCAGATGGGCGGCCGTACGGCTTATTCACCGAGCAACATCGATGACGAGATTGATCGACAAATGGAATTTTCGGTTCAGTCAAACGTCATGAATTTTGCCGAGGCTACAACCCTTTCGCTCGTCACCGTCGACGAAACCGGCAAAATCGAGTTCGTCAACCGCGCGATGACCGATCTGTTCGGCTTCGACCGAGAGGAGATGGTTGGGCAACCAATCGAAATCATTGTCCCCGAGCGCATGCGCGGTGCACATCGCGCCGGCCTGGCGCGTGTTGTTGCAGGTGGCGGGACGGCACTTTCGGGAAAAACGATCGAGGTGACGGCGCGCAGGAAGGACGGATCAGAGTTTCCGATCGACATCGCGCTGTCTGTTTGGCGCGGCGAACAAGGGATTGCCGTCGGCGCAATCATTCGCGATATTTCGCAGGCTCGGGAGCGTGACGCGCGCCTGATGCGGTTGGCGCATCATGACCTCCTAACCGGCCTTTGCAACCGTTTCCGCTTCGAGGCACAGCTGTCGGAGCTGTTCGAGAAAACAACGCTAGCCGCTGTGCTTTTGATCGATCTCGATGGCTTCAAAGAGGTGAATGACAGCGCCGGCCACGCCGCCGGCGACGCGTTGCTGCAGGCGGTGGGGATCCGTCTCGCGACCGTCACGCCAGCGCAAGCGACTCTCGCACGCTTTGGAGGGGACGAATTTGCTATGCTTGTGCCAGGAATGACCGATCCCCTTGTCACCCAGTCCCTGGCGTCGCAAGTGATCTGCGCGCTTGAACCACCTTTCGAAGTGAACCACGAATTGTTCCATATAGGCGCGAGTGTCGGCTATGCTTTCGGTCCAAGTGACGGAAACGACGCGGAGGAGCTCATTGCAAGTGCAGACGTCGCCCTCTATCGCGCCAAGCAAGATGGCGGACGGTGCATTCGAGTGTTCTCACCTGACATGCGCCTCGAAGCAGTTTCCCGGCGCGCTGTCATTGATGACTTGCGTAGAGCCTTCCGGCTCAATGAACTTGAGTTGCACTATCAGCCGCAGGTATCGCTCACAGACGGTAAGATCTTCGGCGTCGAGGCGCTGCTGCGTTGGCGCCATCCGCAAAAGGGCTTGTTATTTCCAGGAACATTCCTAGCCGCGCTCGAAACCAGTTCCCTGGCGTTGCCCATCGGCTGGTGGATACTCGACGAGGCGTGTCGTCAACTGGCTGAATGGCAGCGACAGGGCGTCGACGACCTCAAGGTTGGCGTGAACCTCTTTGCAGCGCAGTTTCGTTCTCCGTCGTTGGTACAGCAAGTGCGCCGTGCCCTCGAAAAACATGGGTTAAAGCCTTCGATGCTGGAGCTGGAGGTTACTGAGACAATTGCTCTCCTTGATGACGGCAATTCCTTTTCAGCAATGCGCGATCTGCGAGCGCTCGGCATCGACATCGCCTTCGATGATTTCGGGACCGGATTTGCTTCGCTGAGTTCGCTTCAACGTTTCCCGCTTACAACTCTGAAGATCGATCGGTCGTTCGTAGGTGAACTACTGACAAAACCTCAAGACGCCGCGATTGTACGCGCTATTGTTTCGATGGGAAATGAACTGGGGCTTCATACCATCGCAGAAGGGGTTGAGACAGCGGAGCAAGAAGCCTTTCTCAAGAGGCTCGGATGTAAAGGTGTCCAGGGCTACAGATATGGCAAGCCACAGCCCGCAGCCGCGATTGCTGCTATGGCAGGACGAGCCAGGATTTTGCCCTCCAATTAGGGCTCTTTTCGAAAGCGCGCATACCTGTGATTTGCTCGTCCATTCGCTTTTGGTCCTCGGCTATTGGCAGGAGACTACCGGTCAGCGGCGGACGAACCTTCGGAACAGCCGAAGACCTGTGTCCGCAACGTCAGTGCGGTCCCGCGCGCCCCTTTGATAGCGTCAGGCGCGTTCACCCTGCATGGCGCATTTTGTTGCGGGAGTGAGGCCGATAGCTGAAACGCTACGGCGCTGGAGACGTGGGGCCAATGCGGGTCAAGAAGTCTTCGTCCCGCGCGCGACGCCAGTATCGAGGTTATTCTCGCAATCCTCTGCCGAGTTGACAACTGTTTTGCTCAACATCCGGTGATTGCTGAGGTTGGATGGAGAGAATGGCAACAGTTCGCGATGTTGCGAACGAGGCAGGCGTTTCCGTCGCGACGGTAAGTCACTTAACCAATCAATCGTGGTTTGTGACACCCGAGACTAAGCTTCGTGTCCCTGGAGGGCAATCACCGATCTCCGTTACAGTCGCGATGAGTTGCACATTCGCTTCGCCGATCAAAAACCGGAACCATCGGGGTCATCATCTCCGCCATAACCAACCCCTTCTTTGCTGAGCTGGTAAAAGGCATCGGTGAAGTCGTAAGCAGTTGCTCGGGCGAAGCTGGCCCTTGTGTTCTGGCGCTCTGGCAAGCCCGCTCTGAGTGGCCTTTTTCGCCAGACGCTGGCATTGAGCCCATTGCGAGATTACACCGCTCTGCCTCGCAAAGCCTTCTGCTTTCATCTCTGGGCCAGGGCATCCGTGCTCCATCTTCCGAGCGACTATTGAGCCAGGGCAGCCAGCTATCCAAAGAACTCGGCCGGGTAGTGTGCGGACGACTTTAGGGGCGCGCGGTAACCTCAAGATGGGGGCCGTCCAAATATGGGGACCTCGCTCAGGCCTATCCAGAGCAATCCCCGAATTCAGCTTAGCGAGGGGACGGGCCACCTTCACCCAGGAACATAAGGACTAAGGCGATCAGCGATGTCGAGTTGATCAAGCCTCAACCTAGGCCGGCGCGATTGCGCCGATGTCGCGGGGGGCGGAGCCAATGACGATTATGAGCTGCCCAACATCGTGGTTTTTATGCGAAGAGGTCTGACCGAGAATTGAAAATTGGATGTGCCGTGGCACATTCGTCGAAGAACCAAGAAGGAACCGGCACGTGGCGGAATTTCCAAGCAAGGCAAAAGTCGTCATCATCGGTCTCGGCGGCATCGTTGGCGCTTCGATCGCGCATCACCTGATCGAACGCGGATGGGACGACATCGTCGGCATCGACAAATCGGGTATCCCGACTGACATCGGCTCGACCGCCCACGCCTCCGACTTCTGTTACACCACCAGCCACGACTATCTCTCGGTCTGGACAACCCAGTATTCCATCGATTTCTACGAGAGAATGGGCCACTACTCCCGCATTGGCGGCCTTGAAGTCGCTCGCACCGGCGATGACTCCTGGATGGACGAAATCAAGCGCAAGCTCACCTCCGCCAAGGCCTTCGGCACCAACGCCCGCTATGTCTCGCCCGCAGAGATCAAGGACATGTTCCCGCTGATCGAGGAAGATCAGGTTCAGGGCGGCATGTTCGATCCCGACGCCGGCCTCGTCATCCCACGCTCGCAGACGGTTGCCGGCAAGCTCGTCGACGCAGCCGAGAAGTCCGGCAAGCTCAGGATGTTTGGCAACACGCCGGCCCAGTCGCTGATCGTCGAAGGCGGCCGCATCAAGGGCGTCGTCACCCACCGCGGCACCATCATGGCCGACCACGTCATCGTCTGCGCGGGCCTCTGGGGCCGCCTGATTGCCGAGATGGTCGGTGAGGACCTGCCGGTCATGCCGGTCGATCATCCGTTGACCTTCTTCGGCCCCTACAACGAGTTCGAAGGCACGGGCAAGGAAATCGGCTTCCCGTTGCTGCGCGACCAGGGCAATTCGGCCTATATGCGCGACACCGGCGACCCGAAGACGACAGAAGGCGGCCAGATCGAGTGGGGCTACTACGAAACCACCAATCCGCGCATGTGTCATCCGCGCGAACTGCTCGAGAAGCACGAAGCGCGCCTCTCGCCCTCGCAGCGCGACCTCGAAATGGAGCAGATCCTCGAGCCGCTCGAAAAAGCCATGGAGCTGACGCCGATCCTCGGCGAACTCGGCTATAACGAAGGACACTCCTTCAACGGCCTGTTGCAGGTTTCCGCCGCCGGCGGCCCCTCCTGCGGCGAGAGCCAGAAGGTGCGCGGTCTCTGGTACTGCATCGCCATCTGGGTCAAGGACGGTCCGGGCTACGGCAAGCTCATCGCCGACTGGATCACCGACGGCCGCACCGAGATCGACCACAACTCGATCGACTACGCCCGCTTCTATCCGCACCAGCTGACCGAGGAATTCATCGCCGGCCGTTGCTACGAGGCCGCGCAGAAGATCTACTTCCCCGCCGTTCACCCCCGCGAACCCTACCTCTCCGGCCGCAACGCCAAGCGCTCGCCCTTCTACGAGCGCGAGAAGGAGCTTGGCGGCTACTTCATGGAATTGGGCGGCTGGGAACGCGCCCATGGCTATGCCGCCAACGAGCATCTTCTGGAGAAATACGCAGACCGCGTTCCGCTCCGCGAAAACGAATGGGACAACCGCCACTTCTGGCGCGTATCCAATGCCGAGCATCTGGCGATGAGCGAGGATTGCGGCATCGTCAACCTCAGCCATTTCCATATCGTTGACCTCGAAGGCCCCGACCATGTCGAGCTCTTGGAATGGCTCTGCGCCGCCAAGATCGGCGGTGACGGGAACATCGGCAAGGGCATCTATACCCACTTCCTCGACGATGAGGGTATGGTGCGCGCCGACTTCACCGTTATCCGCATGACCGATCGTTGCCGCCTCATCAACGGCGCCGACGCCGGCCCGCGCGATTTCCATTACATGAAGCGCGTGGCCGAGGATCGCGGCCTCGACGTCACCATCACCGATGTCTCGGAAAAGTTTATCACCATCGGCATCTGGGGTCCGAACGCCCGCGAGACGCTGAAGAAGGTCGTGGCCGATCCGGCTGCGCTCGACCCCGAAAACTTCGCCTTCGCGGCCATCAAGCCGGTCGAGATTGCGGGCAAGACGGTCACTGCCTTCCGCATTTCCTATGTCGGCGAGCAGGGCTGGGAACTGCACATGAAGTACGAGGACGGCCTCGCCGTCTGGGACACACTGCGCGCCACTGGCGTCATGCCATTCGGCGTCGAAACCTACGCCAACTCGCGCCGCATGGAAAAGTCGCTGCGTCTGCAGAACGGCGACCTGCTCACCCAGTATAACCTGCTGGAAGCTGACCTCGCTCGTCCGAAGGTCAAGGAAGCCGATTTCCGTGGCAAGGCCAAGCACCTGGAATACAAGGCGCGCGACCATCAGCCGGCGATGCTTTGCACGCTCGTCATGACCGAGAACACCGACAGCAAGGGGGTCAAACGCTACCCCGTCGGCTCCATGCCGGTCATGGACCCGGAAACCGGCAAGACGCTAGTCGATAGCGTTGGCCGCATCTCCTACACCACCTCCGTCGCCTACGGTCCGACGGTCGGCAAGAACATCGCGCTCGCCTATCTCCCGTGGGAGTACTGCGAGGTCGGCCGCAAGCTGAATGTCGAATATTTCGCCGAAACCTACCCGGTTGAAGTCATCAGTGTCGGCTACAAGCCGATCTACGACCCGGAGAACCTGAAGCCGCGCACGTGATTGCGAGCCGCCCTCGCGTGAGGAAATGAGAGACAGTAATCCGTTCGCTCCAATGATTTGAGGGAAGCTGCAGCGGTTGGCGCCTATATCTCGAGTGCCACCGCTGATGCTTGAGAGCGAAGTGCTACCCCATTTTTCAAAGCGCATACTGTCCTTCAATCTAGCGGCTTCACAGTTTTACTCGCTCGGCACGGCTGATGGCTACATTGCCGCCACAGCAGTAGGGAATGGCCCTGACCGCGCCGCTTACAAGCAGCGTAACGTCGTCGAGCGTATGTTCTGCCGTCTCAAGGACTGGCGTCGCCTCGCCACCCGCTTTGATCGCAACATCAAAAACGTCATGGGCGCCGTCGCTCTCGCCGCAGCCGTCATCTGGTGGCTGTAGTGAGGCCGGACCCTGGTCCGATCAGTAACCGGGATATTTCCACGGAGGATAATTCGCGGTTCAACGAGCTTAAGGGCAAGACAGGGAGCCGTCGATGCTAAGATTCCCAGAATTCCCATCGTGGACTGGGCGGCGGCAAAGCGCGGGCTCGTGACGGAAACCACCATATTGGCGAGACGGTCGTGGGGGTCTTTGAAGGTCCACCGAAATCCCGGATCGAAGACCGATTCACGGTCCTTCGTGACTGCGATAGGGCCGCAACCCGCCGCTCTTCAGGCACGATGGCTGAGTTGCCCGCCCGCCCACCGGAGTCGGATTTGATCCTTTGGAGAGATCGACCAACGTCCCGACCATCACGCGACCAAAGACCGATGCTAGATTGCTGAGGATTGCATATTGTTCAAGGGCCACAACTAGCCGTGGCCGGTATCGCGGGTTGGGGCGCCGCGATACCGAGGGCCTCGCGCTTAATGCGTTGAGGCCCTGTTGATCTTGCGCTCCTTGAATGCGGTTCGTTGGCGCTTAGAGGGTTGCCATGCCGAGATCCATGACGACAGGACTCAGGATTTTGATCCTCAATCTCGGACCCCGATCCTGGCGCTCAATCCCAAGGGACGTAGGGGTGAAGACAGTACGGCATGCCCGCGAACTGGATCTCATCGAATTCCTCGACAGTAACCCCGACAACAAAAGATGCCGCCTCACCGAAAAGGGTTTGGTTTTGAAACGGCGTTTGTTGGCGAGCGAACGGATTCGCATACATCGCGCGGTGGAGGTTTCTCGAATTCCGCAACGTGTCGACGAAGAGCATCGAGGTTAAACAGAGCTCTGCAAATCCGTTCCAGCGGGGCAACATTTGGACCGATTTTTTTGCGAACCTCGAGCTGCGTCGCCGCAGCCGGGAGCTCTGCGATCGTCGCAACGGCGTCGTTGTGTCGTTCCCGCCAAATGAAACGATGGCTACGTCGATGACACTATCCTGATCCATTTGTGCCGGCACGCCTGTGAGCGCTGGCTGTCCTGCAGTCGGATCCAGACCACCTGCTTTGGTTCTTGCCGCCCGACCAAATGAAGATGCTGCCGATTAACCGTGACGTTCCGGTCGGCCTCGGCCGAGCAGCCGGTACATTCTACCTGCTGAGCGCCCCGGCGCATGTCCGCCATCCCGGCAAACATATCGGCATCGCCGATGCCAACCGGGGTGTACCGAAACCCTTGACGAGGGCGGAGGCCAGCGTTTCCGGCCCAACCTTGTCCACGGCGTCAAGGCGCTGGAAAAGGGCCGGTTGATCGATTCCTTCACGCCGCATCGCGCCGAATTCCTGAAGTGAGCCTGAGATGACCCTGTTCGACCTTTCAGGACAGGTGGCTGTTAGTTACCGGTGCCAATCCCGGCCTTGGCCAGGCGATCGCCGTCGCCTTGGCTGCGGCCGGTGACTCCATCGTAGCGGTCGGCCGCACGGCGATGGACGAAACCGAGGCTGCAGTGGCCAGACCGGCGCAGGTTTTCACGCCATCAAGGCCGATCCTAGTTCGATAGAGCCGGTCAACGCAATCGTCGACGAGACGGTCAGGACCTGTGGAAAGCTCGACATCCTGATCAAAAATGCGGGCATCATACGCTGTGCGGACGCCATCGACTTGGCCGCTTAGGCCGACCCAATTAGTCTATTGATACCGCGTTGCGAAAATGCCGAACGCCCTGACCGCCTTGACGAACGGAGTGCGATTAGATGGGATATTCGGCTTTCCGTCTCAGTGTGACCATTGTGGATTGCGGTGCTGCGCTTCTGGCTGATGGTCAAACGAGGTCATGTCTCTCAACAGCCTCAAACATCAAAGGGAGAAGCGCAGCATGAAACACTAATGCGCACTGGATGTGTCGGTGAAAGGGACCGCGGTCTGCATTGTTGATGACACAGGCAAAATTTGCCGAGAGGTGAAAGTTGCCAGTCACCCTGAGGATTTGATCTCAGTGATCAAGGATCCGAAGTGGCAGATTGAGCGGATCGGTCTTGAAGCCGGACCACTGTCGCAATGGCTTTATGAAGGAATTGCCACGGCAGGATTGCCGGTGATCTGCATCGAGACGAGGCATGCAAAGGCGGTCGGTTCTGTGCTCGGGCTGACGCCGAAACTGAATGAGCCTGGTGAAAGCAAGCGGGTCGGGGGCGTATCCTGTTGCGGTGACGCGATGATGCTTTACAAGCAGCACAAGTCCTGCTTGTAAACGTCAAGAAATGGTCGTGGCTAAAAGCGTGGGCGACGAATATCGCCAGACGCCGCGGCAGGCAAAAGGTGGTTGTCGGGTTGGCTCGACGGCTTGCGGTGATCATGCATCGCATGTGGAGTGACGGAACCGAATTCTGCTGGACACGGGAGAGCTTGCCTGTTGCTGCGTAGTTAGCAACCAACCACTGCAGTGGGCACGATCCGAATTTCGACTTTGGTCTTAGACTAAGGACTCGGGAGTTGTTCGACCTCGTTCCCTCGCGCACTGGTCCTGGGAACTGCATAATGATCGAAGGGTGGTTCTTGGGGACCTACCAACTGTCTCGGCCATAGCTCCGGCGACTGTTCAGCCGGCAGCGCACTTCGTTTGTGCGAAGGGCGAAGCTTTGTCCAAGGCAATGGGCAACTTAGGGGAGGGTGTCATCGTACAATCTATTCGTTCAGATCTAGATTTCATCCTGCGGAATGCTCAGGGCGAAAGCCTGACTGACATTTTTGGACGGTGTGCAGCACTTCATGCGAGCCTCGGGTGGCTCGCTGACGGCGGCCGGCCAGGTGGTGGTGACGCGGGAGGTGCTGAACGGCGACGAGTTCACGGTGATCCACGGCAATGTCGACAGCAACACCGATGCCGACTTCGTGCTGATGCTGAAGGGCAACTACAACCTGACGGCCAGCGACTTCAACGGCGTCTCCTAGAGGGGACGAGCGCGTCTCCTCGACCGGGGCAATCCCGGTCGGGGACTTTCTGTTCAATGCGCCGGTCCGGGCGACGGGTTGATGCCCTGATGGTCCGCGGCGCTGATGTGGGGGGCATGCGATGACGAAGAAGAAGAGCGAGCCGCAATACAGGATCCCCGGATTGCGCGGCATCCTTGCCTATCTGTTCGGGCTGTCGGGGATCATCAACATCCTGGCGCTGACGGGCGCCTTCTACATGCTGCAGATCTACGACCGGGCGCTGACCAGCGGCTCGATCTCGACGCTGGTGGCGCTGTCGATCCTGGCGATCAGCCTCTATCTGTTCCAGGGGATGTTCGACATCATCCGCTCGCAGATCCTGATCAGGCTCGGCGCCCGGCTGGATGCCGAGCTTGCGCCGATCGCCCACAAGGTGGTGATCGAGATGCCGCGCTACGGCTATTCGACCTCGGAGGCGATGGAGCGCGGCCGCGACGTCGACACGCTGCGCGGCTTCCTGTCGAGCCAGGGCCCGGTGGCGCTGTTCGACCTGCCGTGGATGCCGGTCTATCTGGTGTTCGTCTGGCTGCTGCACCCGATGCTCGGGCTTTTGACGGTCGGCGGTGCCGTGGTGCTGACGGTGCTGACGGTTGTTGCCGAGGTGCTGACGCGACGGCATTCGCAGTCGATGATCAAGGCCTCGGTGGCGCGCAACTCGGTGGCGGACTCCAATGCCCGCAACAGCGACATCATGCATGCGATGGGGATCACCGGGCGGGCCGTCGATCGCTTCGAGAAGGCCAACCGCCGCCACCTCGACTGTCAGACGAAGACGTCCGACGTCGGCGGCACGCTGTCGGGGCTGTCGAAGGTGCTGCGGATGATGCTGCAGTCGGCAATCCTCGGGCTTGGCGCCTATCTGACGATCCGCGGCGAGCTGTCGTCGGGCTCGATCATCGCCTCGTCGATCGTCACGGCGCGCGCGCTTGCCCCCGTTGATCTCGCGATCGGCCAGTGGAAGGGCGTGGTCGGGGCGCGTCGCAGCCACCAGCGGCTGAACGAGACGCTGGCGGTGCTGAACGACAAGAGCGGCTATGTCGAGCTGCCGGCGCCGCACGAGAGCCTGACGGTCGACAACATCACGACGGTGGCGCCGACCAGCGGCGCGGTGCTGTTGAGCGAAGTCAGCTTCACGCTGAAGGCCGGCCAGGCGGTCGGCCTGATCGGCCCGTCGGGGGGCGGCAAGACGACGCTGGCGCGCTCGATCCTCGGCATCTGGCCGGTGCTGCGCGGCTCGGTGAGGGTCGACGGCGCCGATCTCAGCCAGTGGAACGAGGCCTTCTTCGGCGAGCATGTCGGCTACCTGCCGCAGGACGTGGCGCTGATGGAGGGGACGATTGCCGAGAACATCTCGCGCTTTGCCGAGGTGCCGGATGCGCGCAAGATCATCCGGGCGGCGAAGGCCGCCGACATCCACGAGCTGGTCGTGCACCTGCGCGACGGCTACCAGACCGAGCTCGGTCCGCACGGCACGGCGCTGTCGGCCGGACAGCGCCAGCGCATCGGGCTGGCGCGGGCGCTTTACGGCGATCCCTTCCTGGTGGTGCTCGACGAGCCGAACTCCAACCTCGACGCCGAAGGCGAGGAGGCGCTGACCAGGGCGATCGCCAAGGTGCGCGAGCGCGGCGGCATCGTCGTCATCGTCGCCCATCGCCCGAGCGCGCTTGCCGCCGTTGACATGGTCGGGCTGGTGCAGAACGGCCGGCTTGCCGCCTTCGGGCCGAAGGACGAGATCATCCAGCCCACCGCCAAGCGCCCGCTGGTCGTCGGCAAGACGCCGCCGGCCGCCGGCCGCGACCGGATCGTCAACGCCGCCGAATAGCAGCCAGACCCAAAGAGGAATGGCCTGAACAGGGCCGGGCCCAAAGAGGGCCAGGCCTAAAAAAGGATAGAGCAAGGATTGGAGAGCGTCATGGAGGAGAAACTGATCCTCGGACTGCCCGACGACGGCCAGGCGGCCGTTGCGCCTGCCAACCGGTTCCGGCTTGCCGCCGACAAGGGCGCCGACCGGCGGATCTACTCGCTGCCTTTGCTGTTCGGGGTGCTCGGCGCCGTGCTCGGCAGCGGCAAGGACAAGCCCGAGCCGGCGCATGAGCAGAAGGCGGCCGGCCCGGAGCCGGTGGAGCCGCCCGGTCCCGAGGCCACCAATCTGGCGGCGATCGACGATGTCGCCGCCTTCCTGCGCGACATGACCGACGAGCTGATGGCGAGCACCTCGGGCGTCATCCGCAAGCGCCATGTCGCCTCGGTGCGGCTGAGCTTCGAGGACCTGCCGCTGCCGCGCAATCCGAACCTTGCCGACACGGTGATGCGGGCCTTCAACGCCAACGACAATGACGGCCGCATCGGCATCAACGGCGAGAACTTCCACTTCCCCAATCCTGGTCGGGCCCGCCACGGCGGCGGTGGCGGCCATGGTGGTGGTCGTGGCCGCGGTCCCGGCGATCGCGACGGTGATGGCAACGGTCATGGCGGGGGGCCACTGCCGGGCGGCCCTGGCCAGCATGGCGGCGATGGCGGCGACGACGACGATGACGAGACCCGCGCCAACCGGCTGCCGGTGTCGCTCGGCCGCAACGTTCTGGCCAACGGCCTTGTCAACCTGTCGATGCTGATCTTCCTCGACGATCTCCTGGCCAAGACCTACGATCCGGACGGCGATGAGCTGAGCGTGCGCAACCTGACGGCCTCGAGCGGGGCGATCACCGCCTATGGCGACGGCGTCTGGCTCTATACGCCGGCGCGCGGGGTGAGCGGCCCGGTGACCTTCACCTACCAGGTGAGCGACGGCAAGGGCAGCATCGTCACGCAGTCGAGCCTGTCGCTCCTGAAGGGGGGGCCGCACGAGATTGCCGGCACCGACGGTGACGACCGGCTGCTCGGCACGCCCGATGACGACATCATCTCGCTGAAGGCTGGCGACGACTTCGTCCATGCCCGCGAGGGCCGTGACGTGGTGTTTGCCGGGTCCGGCGACGATACCGTCTTCGGCGGCGACGGCGACGACCTGATCCATGGCGAGGCCGGCAACGACCGTCTGTTCGG
>NZ_JANTYT010000034.1:0-26992 GCF_024808825.1 Rhizobium sp. BK661
TCCGCACCGCAACCCGCCGCTACCGCCCCAAATACAGCAACCCAAAACCGCCGGAGCGAACTTAAAACTGGATAAAACTTGGGGGCAAGGTCAGCTTATCTGTCGGTGTTGCGCTGCCCTCCGTCCGCAGCCTTAACAGCACGAATACGTGAGTGATCCGAGCCAGCTGTGCGCACGTAGCAATTCGCCAGTCGCGCAATTAGGAGCGGTCAATGCCCAGACCTAAGTCAGCACAAGCCGTCGACCTAGAGGTCGGACGAAAAATTCGAGAGCGTCGTAGGGCTCTGGGAATGTCTCAGTTTTCTCTGGCGGAGATAGTGGGAATAGCTTCCAAACAGATTCAGAAATACGAACAGGGGGTCAGCCAAATAGGGAGCGGTCGACTGTCTGAGATTGCTGCTGCCCTCAATGTACCGATTTCGTATTTCTTTCCGGAACCTAGCACACGCAGAGATTTCAACGGTATTGAGTTTGTTAGTGGTATCAATTCGAAAGAGGGGATGGAACTCAATATCGCTTTTTCGAAAATCCCAAGCCAAAAGACGAGGTCCGCAATAATCGAGCTTTTGCGAGCATACATCGTGCGTTCGACGCCTCGTCCAGTTGCAAGGCACATGTCCGATCGCGTCAACGCGAATGTGCCCCGTGCAACCGTCAACGTTCCCGACGGGGTTGAACCCGGTGAACAAAACGCTGGTGCGCAACGGCAATGAGATGATGTCGGTTTCTCAGACCCAAGTCGGAAACCCTCGGCGGGGCACGGGCGGCTTGGTGACAAACGTTTCCCCTTGCCGGAGGCCGTGGCCACCGGTGGACGGGAAGCCCGGTCCTTTAGGGCCGGGAGTGTACCCCTAACCTTGAGCGGCTTCTTGTTTGGGGCGGCGGCTTGCCAATCAAACGTGAGGGTGTCGTCGCCGGAGGCATCGGACCGTAGGGGCACAGGACTTCGAGGACGTGGCGTGTGCTCAAGCGGCGCTGAACAAGGAGTAGGTGAGGCCTGCTATGCGCAGACCATCCTCATAATCGTTTCGACGTTGAAAGCGACTCGTTGATCGAGCGCGTCCTTGTCCATCAGGTCCCGTTCGTAGATGATGGACCCGGTGAAGCGGTTGGTGAGGTAGTAGTATCCGATCGCAGCGATGGTTATGTTGAGCTGCACTGGATCGATGCCCTTGCGGAATACTCCGGCTTCGACGCCGCGATCGAGGATTCCGGTTACGAGGCTGACGAGCTTGCGGTTGGTAGCCTTGATGACTTGCGAGCCTTTCAGGTGCTTTGCGCGATGGAGGTTGGCGCTGTTGACTAGAGTGATAAACTCCGGGTGCTTGAGGTAGTAGCCCCAGGTGAACCTGACGAAAGTTTCGAGGGCTTCCTTGGGATCCAGAGCCTCGAGGTTGAGTTTCTGCTCCGCGGTTCGGATATCGACATAAGCCTGCTCCAGAACCATCTGGAAGAGCTTATCCTTGCTCTCGAAGTAATGGTACAACATGCGCTTGTTGTTGAGCGATCGCTCCGCGATCACATCAACTCGTGCTCCGGCGAGGCCGTTGCGGGCGAATTCCTTTTTGGCGGCCTCCAGAATGCGCGCCTTTGTCGCTTCCGCGTCCCGCGGGGGTTTGACCGTCTTTGCTGTTTTCATTTTCGTATCCAATGCTTCGTCTCCGAGAGAATGATGCAACCAGACGTCAATATACACGAACCAGTTGGTGCATAAAAGTAGACGGGCGTCAACAGTTTGGACTTGACGAACACCCCCACTACCAAGTAACTGGTTAGTGCGTTTCGAGGAAAAGCTTCGATGGCCAGCGTCTCGAGAACGGCGCGCCGGCGGCTTCTCAACGACGTATTTTTGACCGTAACGGGAGGAAAGTCATGTCGACCTTTATCAAGGACTTCATCGAACGCGAGATGGTCTCGCGCCGCAATTTCATGCTCGCTTCCGCAGTTGGGGCCGGGGCACTTATGGTGCCCGGTCTTGGTGGTGCCGCCCGCGCCGCAATCAGCGACCCGGCGATCGGCTGGAGCTACCGTGACCGCGCGAACGCTTATTGGAACGCTATCGTCTCCGGCGGCGAAGCGTTCGTCGAATCCATCGGAAAGCAGAAGGGCGATCTTGTGAGCCTGATCAACGAAGGTTCGTCAGAAAAGTCACTCGCGGATATCAAGGCGTTCCTCGCCAAGAACAACGGCAAATGCGCTATCGCTTGCGACGCCAACGACAGCCCCAATGCACGTCCCGTCGTCGAGGCCGTCAAGGCGGCCGGTGGTTACATTTCGACGATCTGGAATAAGACAGACGACCTGCATCCTTGGGATTTCGGCGACAACTACGTGAGCCACATGACATGGTCCGACATCGAGCCGGCGTCCCAGACGGCGAAGATCCTCTTTGAAGCGATTGGAGGCGAAGGTGGCGTCGTCCACCTCGGCGGCATCGCGGCGAACAATCCTGCCATCGAGCGTTTGGCTGGCCTCAAGAAAGCGGCTGCGGAATACCCGAAGATCGAGATCCTCGACGCGCAGCCGGCCGACTGGGACACCCAGAAGGCGGCCGCACTCATGTCGTCCTTCCTGACCCGCTACGGCGACAAGATCAAGGGCGTGCATTGCGCGAATGACAACATCGCCTACGGCGTCATCGAGGCGCTGCGTGCCGAGGGTATCGACGACATGCCGATCGTTTCCTACGATGGCAATCCGGACGCCGTGAAGCTCGTCATGGAAGGGAAACTGCTCGCGACGGTGTTCACCAATCCTCATTGGGGTGGTGGCATTTCCGCCGCGCTCGCATACTACGCTGCCACCGGCGCGTTCAAGCCGTCGGAAGAGCCTAAGGAACATCGCGAGTTCTACGGCCCGACGATCCTGATCACCCAGAAGGACGCTGCCGACTTCAAGACAAAGTACATGGACCAGACGCCGAAATACGACTGGAAAGACTTCTGGACCCCGACCAAGGGCCAGATCAAGTACAGCGGCTGATAAGGGTTGGCTGCGCGCGCTGGGAGTGGGGGCGCAGCCTTAGTTCTTGGATAGAGGTGGAGGAGCGGTCGATGGTATCGGTATCGCGAGAGAACTTTATTAAGTGGGCGCCCCTGCTGGTGCTCGTAGCCCTTGTGATCCTGTTCACAGCCATCAATCCAACGTTCTTCTCCGTCCGGAACTTTTCACGTATTGCCGTTGCGGCGGCCCCCGCGTTGATGGTCGCCGTCGGCGTTACGTTCATCATCGTTATGGGATCGATAGACCTGTCCATGGAAGGAGCGGTGACACTCACCGCCGTGCTGTTCGCCTACATTTTCGCGGCCTTGGGTGGATCGCTCGCCGGACTTGGCTGGCTTGCCATCCCATTGGCGCTGCTGATCGGCGGGCTGATTGGAATCGTGAACGGCCTCGTGCATGTACGCCTTCGAATACCGTCTTTCATGGCAAGTCTTGCCATGGGCTTTATAGGGACCGGTGCCGGCATCCTTCTGACCGGGGGCGATATAGTGAAGGTGTCCGATCCCATCTTCCGCGGTATGCTGACCGTTCGCTTCCTCGGCTTTCCGATCATGGTATACGTCGCGTTGCTCGGTCTTCTGGTAGCCTGGTTCGTCGAGCGCTACACGATCCTCGGCCGAAACTTCTATGCGGTGGGCGGCGGCGAGGACCTTGCTCATGCTTCAGGCGTCAACGTGGGAAGGGTACGCATCCTGGGCTTTGGCTTGGCTGGGCTCTTTTACGCGTTGGCAGCGATCTTGGTCGTTGGCCGCATCGGTCAGGCGGAGTCGATCACGGGCGCTAACTTCATGTTCGTATCAATCACTTCGGTAGTGGTAGGCGGCGTCGCGCTGTGGGGCGGAATAGGCGGCGTCTGGAACGCGCTGGTTGGCGTTCTAATCGTCGGGGTGATCAACAACGGCATGGTCGTTATCGGGTTGCCCGATTTCATGCAGCAGGGCGTGCTGGGGGCTCTCGTCATCCTATCGGTCGTGCTTTCCACCGACCGCTACTCGATCTCCTTCGTGAAGTGAGGCTGTCATGTTTCAGTTGAAAGCAGTCGACAAGCGGTTTCCCGGCGTACATGCGCTCAAGGCCGTCAACTTCGAGATCGGGCGCGGCGAGATTGTCGGCCTCGTCGGCGAGAACGGCGCAGGCAAATCGAGCCTGATGAAGGTGATCTACGGCGCCTACCAACCCGACTCCGGCCACGTGACCATCAACGGCAAGGCGGTGCGGTTCGCCAACCCGCGCCAGGCCATGGAACACGGCATCGGCATGGTCTTCCAGGAACAGTCTCTCATCTCCAATCTGAGCGTGATGGAGAACATCTTCCTTGGCTACGAGGCGCAGTTCACAAGGGCGGGCGTGGTCAACTGGCGGGCGATGGCGGAAGCGGCGCGGTTTCAGCTGGCGAAAGTAAAACTAGATATCGATCCAGCGACCACGACGTCTAAGCTTTCGTTCGCGCAGCGACAGCTGGTCGAACTTGCAAAGGTACTGACGCTCGAGGAGCGCGTAAAGGGCGACCTCATCATCCTGCTCGACGAGCCGACTTCCGTACTGAGCCAGGAAGAGGTGAAGCTGCTCTTCAAGCTCGTACGCGAGCTGACCACACGCGCCTCCTTCATTTTCGTCTCCCATCGTATGGACGAAGTCATGGAGTTGAGTAACCGCGTCTACGTCATGAAGGACGGCCACGTTGTGGACGTGGTCAAGAGCGGCGACGCGGACGTAGACGCCATCCAGCACAAGATGGTCGGACGCAATATCGATCGCGAATACTATCGCGAGACAAAGCAGGTGCCGTACGACGCGTCAAAGGTCCTCGTTGAACTTGACAACGTTTCGCTGCCCGGAAAAGTCCGTGACGTATCGCTCAAGGTACACGCCGGCGAAGTCGTCTGCCTGGTCGGTACGGAGGGTTCGGGACGCGAAGGCATCATGAGGGCGATCTACGGGATGCTGTCTCCGACCAAGGGGCGGTTGAGAATCAAAGGAAAGTCGCCATCCCGATTCAACCCAATGCGCGCGGTCGCCATGGGCCTCGGTTACGTTCCGAGGGAGCGCAAGGTCGAGGGCATCGTCGCCGGGATGAACGTGTACGAGAACATGACTCTCTCGCAACTCGGACGCAGGTCCAACGCGGGCATCATGAGGGTTGGGGAGGAGCGATCGCTTGCGCGCGACTGGATCCGGAAGCTGTCGATCAAGGCGCATTCCGAATATGCCGACTGCGGCAATCTATCGGGCGGGAACCAGCAGAAGGTGGTGCTGGCAAAGTGGAGGTCAGGCGGATCGGATATCATGCTGCTCGATCACCCCACGCGCGGGCTCGACATTGGCGCAAAGGAGGACGTGTACGAGATGGTCCGGGATATGTCATCCCAAGGCGTCGGTATCGTGCTCGTTGCAGACACTTTGGAGGAAGCAATCGGTCTTGCCCACACGATCGTCGTCATCAAGGACGGGCGCGTGACGAAGTCGTTCCCGTATCAGACAGATTCGAAGCCCTCGCTCTTCGACCTTCTGCATTACATGATCTGAGGTCTCGAAATGAACATGAACCGGCTAAAACCTCATCTCCCTTGGATTACGCTCGTGGCGCTTCTTGCGATCGTCGGGATACCAAACCCGGACTTCCTGAGACTCACGAACCTGCTGGAACTCGCGGGCGACATCGTGCCCCTGTTTATAATGGCGCTTGGACTGACCTTCGCGATCTACATCGGCGGGATTGACCTGTCGGCGCAATCGATGGCGAACATGGTAACCGTCATCGCCTCCGTCTACCTGGCAAGCCTTGGTGCATGGGTTGGCGTCCTCTGCATAGCCTGTGGGTTCGTGCTTGGCATGATTTCCGGGTATGCGACAACGCGCCTCTTCGTGCCCTCGTTCATCAGCACGCTTGCAGTTGGTGGTCTCGCGTTCTCGGTAGCCCAGTGGCTGTCGGGTCAACGAGCGCTTAACATGGATGCGACGCAGCGAGACGAGACTTTCGGCTGGATGATCGGTCATGTCGGAATTGTTCCAAACGAGCTTTTCATAGCTGCTGGTCTCCTTCTGACCTGCCTGTTCATCGAGCGCCGCACGCGGCTTGGCCGGGTGTTCAAGGCAGTAGGGGCGGGTGAACCTGCTGCTGCGGCATCGGGCGTCGACGTTGGTTTCTACAAGATCCTCGCTTTTGCGATATCAGGGGGATTTGCAGCCATCGCAGGTCTGCTCTTTGCGGTGAAGCTGTCGGGAGGCGCGCCTACTATTGCCAACGGCTTCCTTCTCCCCGCGATCGTAGCGGTTCTGGTGGGCGGCACACCACTCACAGGCGGAGTCGGAGGCGTTCTCAACACGGCGATCGGCGCGATGATCGTTGCCGTAATTCGCTCCTCGATGCTCTACTTCGGCATCGAAGCCACGCAGCAGCAGATGGTCTTTGGCCTCGTTCTGATCATAGCGATTGCCCTGACGATCGACCGGTCCAAGCTGAAGACGGTGAAGTGAGATGGATGCGGGTGAAACCATGAGAGCCGCGGTTCTGGTCGAGCCTGGGCGCTTCGAACTGCGCGACGTGCCGGTTCCGCCAATCGGCCGCGAGGACGTTCTCGTCAAGGTCGCCCAGGTAGGGATATGCGGGACCGACATTCACATGTTCCACGGGCGTTACGCGGCCGAAGCCCTTCCGATGATCCCCGGACATGAGTTCTGCGGGTTCGTAGCGGAGAAAGGTGAGGGCGTCCGGAACTTGGAAATCGGCCAGTCAGTGGTTGCGGACATCAACATCGGCTGCGGGGCATGCTACTGGTGCCGTCGCAACGAAATCCTCAACTGTGCCGAAGTCGAGCAGATCGGGATAAGCCGAGATGGCGCCTTTGCAGAATACGTGGCAGTTCCGGCCAGGCTGGTAATCCCAGCACCTGAAGACGTACCGCCGGAAGCCCTTGCTCTCACCGAGCCCGTCGGGTGCGTCGTCAGAGCAGCCAAGAAAGCTGGCGTCGGCATCGGCGACTCCGTCGTAGTGCTCGGCGCGGGTCCTGTTGGGAATCTTCATGTCCAGATGATGCGGCTGGTTGGGGCCGCACCCATCGTTGTCTTCGATCTCTCGTCCGAACGTTGCGCGGCCGCGCTTGAGGCCGGCGCCGACGTCGCGATCTCAGACCCGGCACTCCTGAAGGGCGAAGTCTTTCGGGCGACCCGCGGCATCGGAGCCGACTTCGTCATCGAGAGTGTCGGCTTGCCCAAGCTCTACGAGCTCGCTTTCGACCTCATTCGAAAGGGCGGTCACGTGGCCTTCTTTGGCATCACCGGGCCTCAGGACAAAGTTGCTGTTCCAATTCTCACAACAGTGCTTGAGGAAAACGGCCTGAAGGGCTCGGTGGCGGCGATGGGAGAAGACATGCATCAGGCGCTAAAGCTGCTGGCAAGCGGACGTTTCGATCTGAGGCGCTTTACAGGCGCGGTATTTCCGATCGGCCAGATACAGGAAGCTTTCGAGAGCCTGCCGACAAGAATTCACGATCTTAAAACCCAGCTCCAAGTGGCATAAGTAACGTTCTGATAAATCTAGCTCGCCGTTAAGCGATGAAATAGACGATGGAGGAAATAATGGACCAGCTTGCACCAAGGCACCGCCTTCCGGCCGAACCAAAAGAATTCGGCTATTTCATCGATGGCCAATGGAAAGGCCGAGACGAGCGGTTCGAACGGGCCTCGCCCGGCCACGGCGTTCCCGTATCGCGTACCGTACGATGCACCGTCGAAGACCTGAACGATGCCGTTGCCGCGGCTCGGAGAGCTTTCGAAAACGGATCGTGGGCGGACATTTCCGGCGCTGAACGCGCTGGCGTCCTTCTTCGCGCAGCGGAAATCATGAAGCGGCGCCGCGAAGAGGTAGCGTACTGGGAGGTGCTGGAAAACGGCAAGCCTATCTCTCAGGCGCTTGGCGAAATCGATCACTGCATCGCATGCTTCGAGACGGGGGCAGGTGCCGCACGCGCGCTCCACGGAGACAGCTTCAACAATCTCGGAAAGAACCTGTTTGGGATGGTCTTGCGCGAGCCGATCGGTGTCGTGGGTCTTATAACGCCGTGGAACTTCCCCTTCCTGATCCTTTGCGAGCGCGTTCCGTTCATTCTTGCATCCGGCTGCACTCTTGTCGTGAAGCCCTCCGAGGTGACCAGCGTCACGACGCTTCTCCTTGCGGAGATCCTCGACGAGGCCGGGCTGCCGCGCGGCGCCTACAACGTCATCACGGGTTCGGGACGGACGATCGGTCAGGCGATGACGGAACACTCCGACATCGACATGATCTCTTTCACGGGGTCGACCACGGTCGGTCGTGCCTGCGTCCATGCGGCTGCAGACTCCAACTTCAAGAAGCTTGGTCTGGAACTTGGTGGCAAGAACCCGATCATCGTTTTTGCCGATGCAGATCTTGAATCTGCCGCCGACGCTGCTGCGTTCGGAATCTCTTTCAACACGGGCCAGTGCTGCGTCTCGTCCAGCCGGCTTATCGTGGAGGCCAAGGTCGCCCAGGAGTTTGAGGAACTGCTAGCCGCGAAGATGAAGAAGATCATTGTCGGCAATCCTCTGGATCCGGCCACGCAGGTTGGCGCGATCACCACTGAAGCGCAGAACAAGACGATCCTCGACTACATCGAAAAGGGAAGGTCCGCCGGCGCCAAGGTGTTGGTGGGAGGCGCGGTGTTCGACCATGAAGGCGGACAGTACATTCAGCCGACGCTATTCAGCGGCGTAAGCCGGGACATGCAGATTGCGACGGACGAAATTTTCGGGCCGGTGCTGTCCAGCTTTACCTTTGAAACTGTGGACGAGGCGGTTCAGATCGCCAACGACACGGTCTACGGATTGGCCGCAAGTCTTTGGACGTCGGACGTCAGCAAGGCGCTCAGTGTCACACGTCGCGTAAAGGCGGGCCGCTTCTGGGTCAATACCATCATGGCAGGCGGACCGGAGATGCCGCTCGGCGGCTTCAAGCAGTCCGGCTGGGGACGCGAGGCCGGGATCTACGGCGTCGAAGAGTACACGCAGATCAAATCCGTCCATGTCGACCTGGCAAAGCGCCAGCCCTGGATTTCATGATGGATAAGGTGTTCGATTACATCGTCGTCGGAGGCGGTTCGGCAGGCTGCGTTCTTGCGACCCGGCTTTCCGAAGATCCTTCGGCAACCGTGTGTTTGATCGAGGCGGGCGACCGTGACAAGAACCCGCTCATTCACATGCCGGTGGGCTTTGCGAAAATGACGACGGGACCCCTCACGTGGGGTCTCGAAACCGTACCGCAAAAACATGCGATGAATCGTGTCATACCCTACGCCCAGGCGAAGGTCTTGGGTGGAGGTTCGTCGATCAACGCGGAAGTCTACACTCGCGGCCATCCCTCAGACTACGACCGTTGGGAGCAGGAGGGGGCCGAGGGTTGGAACTTCAGCCAGATCCAAAAGTACTTTTTGAAGGCAGAAGGCAACGCCGTGTTCTCCGGTCCGCTCCACGGAGCAGATGGACCGCTGGGTGTATCGAACATCCCCGAACCGAATATCCTGACGAAGGCTTTCGCAAGAAGCTGCCAGGAGTATGGGATCCCCTATAACCCGGACTTCAATGGAGAGCGTCAGGATGGGTCGGGGATCTATCAGATAACAACCCGCAACAATCGTCGTTGCTCCGCCGCTGTCGGTTACCTCAAGCCAGTTCTTGATCGTACCAACCTCAAGCTCGTCACAAACGCCTTTGTCCTGCGAATTCTGTTTGAGGGAAGCCGCGCGGTAGGTATCGAATACCTGCTGAACGGCCGGACGCATGTTGCAAGAGCCAGTTCCGAGGTGATCCTGACCGCCGGAGCAATCGGTACCCCCAAGCTATTGATGCAATCCGGCGTGGGAGCGGCCGACCATCTGAGATCGGTAGGCGTCACTGTCGTCCATGATCTGCCCGGCGTGGGCCAGAATCTCAGCGACCACTTCGGGGTAGACATCGTCGCCGAGATCAAAACCCGTGACAGTCTGGACAAGTACAATGCTCTGCCGTGGATGATGTGGGCCGGCCTGCAGTACGCTCTCTTCAACTCCGGCCCGGTGACTTCAAATGTGGTCGAGGGCGGCGCCTTCTGGTTCGGCGACAAATCGGAGACGCGACCTGATCTGCAATTTCACTTCCTAGCGGGGGCCGGCGCCGAGGCCGGTGTTCCCTCGGTACCAAAGGGTTCGTCCGGCGTCACACTCAACAGCTACGTACTCCGGCCGAAATCCCGTGGCAGCGTAACCCTCCGATCTGCCGACCCTCGCGATCTACCGCTTGTCGATCCCAACTATCTTGCGGACCCTGAAGACCTTCGCATCGCAGTCGAGGGCGTGAAGATTAGTTGCGAGATCATGCGCCAGCCGTCGCTTCAAAAGTTCGTTAGGGTAGTGCGCTTCCCGGACGATAGCATCAAGACTCAGGCAGACTTCGAAAACTATACGCGGCGCTTCGGCCGTACGTCCTACCATCCCACATGCACTTGCAAGATGGGGGTAGATCAGATGTCCGTTGTCGATCCCAAGCTTCGCATCCACGGATTGGAGGGAATCCGTGTCTGCGACAGCTCCGCTATGCCTTCTCTGGTGGGATCGAACACCAATGCGCCGACGATCATGATTGCGGAACGGGCTTCGGACTTGATACGCGGCAACCGATGAACTTCGTAGCCGGCGGCCCGTTGCCGCCGGCTACCTTACGCGCGACCACCTGCGCAATAACACCGACTCAGCACGCCAACGCCGGAGCGCGCTACGATGGACGTCCCATTATTTGGCGCGCACCCCTGTCCTCAATATCGTTTCCAGAGCCTAGACAAATTCGATGTGTCTCACCGAGCAGCCCCGCGGCAGGCTTCGCACGCCGGGGGCGCGTTTCAGCCCGGATCAATCCCATTCCGGAGCCCAAGGAACCTTGGAACTGTCTACGCAGCGATAGTTCGTAGTCGTGAAGGCGTCGATACGCTTCATGTCAACGCTCGAAAGTACAAAGTCCATCACGTCGAAGTTCGCCTTTATGTTTTCAGGCTTGGTCGACATGGTGTTGATGGTGACGCCCTTCTGAAGGATCCACCGCAAGACTACCTGCGCCGCCGTCTTCCCGTATGTCTCGCCGATCTGTTCGAAGTCCGGATACCGAAAGACCGCCCCGCGCGCCACGGACGAAAAAGACGACAGCGGCACGCCGCTCTCGAACGAGGCTTCCAGAAGAACCGTCTGATCGAGTAGAGGGTGAAATTCCACCTGGTTGATCACGACTTCCCCGTCGAGCAGAGCCTGCGCCTCCTTCATCATCCGCGCAGTGAAGTTCGAAACGCCGATCGCCTCGGTCAAGCCTTCGCGTTTCGCCTCCCTCAAAAGCTCCAAGATCCCGCGATTGTCGCCGGACGTGTCGGGCCAGTGCAGGAGGAGCAGATCGACGCGGAACAGCCCGAGCTTTTCAAGGCTGCCCTCGACTGACTTGAGAAAGCGGTCTGATGAGTAGTTGTCGGGATGCACCTTCGTGGTGATGAATAGCTCTTCCCGCTTGATAGCATGCCTGGAGATCGCCGCTCCGACGTCGGCTTCGTTTTCGTACATCTGCGCCGTGTCGAAGGCGCGGTATCCTACGTTATAGGCTTCTCCGAAGGTGGAGATCAGCTCCTCGCCCTTCAATGGGAATGTCCCAAAAGCTCGTTCCAAACCCGGCCGAAAACAAATCGACATCTTCAATTCTCCTCCAACAGTTCTTGAATCGATCATTGCTCGCGCCCGTCCAGAAAAGTCGGAGAAACGCGTTGATTTTCAAACTTGCACTTACGATCCCGACCACCTATAACGCACTAACCAGTTACTTGCAACGGGCGGGAGGAATGTCCATGTCGAAGGTTAAGAGCGCGGCGGAAGTTGCGGCGCTGATCAGGAACGATGCGATCGTCGCGGTAAACTCTTCCAGCGGTCTCTGCTGCCCCGACGCGGTGCTTGCTGCGATTGGCGAAAGATACCGGGAAGAGGGCGCTCCGACGGGGCTGACGACCATTCATCCGATTGCTGCCGGAGACATGTTCGGTACGAAAGGTGTCGACCATCTGGCCCAGCCCGGCCTCATCAAGAGAATCATCGGCGGCTCCTATCCGTCAGGTCCGTCATCGGCCGAACCGCCGTTGATCTGGCAGATGCTTGGCCGTAACGAAATTGCTGCCTACAACGTGCCAAGCGGCGTCCTTTTCGACATTTTGAGGGAAGGTGCCGCTCTTCGTCCTGGCGTCCTGACGAAGGTCGGGATGGACACCTTTGTGGATCCCAGACAGGAAGGCTGTGCGATGAACGAAGCGGCGAAGCGCGATCCAATAGTCTTCCGTCAGACTTTCGCTGGCGACGACTGGCTCTTCTTCCCCTCGATAAAGCCTGACGTGGCGATCATCAGAGCCAGTACCGCGGACGAGCGCGGCAACCTCACCTTCGAACATGAGGGTGCCTACCTTGGGGCAATGGAGCTCGCCCTAGCAGGTCACAACAGCGGCGGCATCGTGATCGCGCAGGTCAAGCGCATAGCGCAGTCAGGAACTTTGAAACCTCACGACGTTCGCGTACCGGGCATTCTCGTCGACTACATCGTCGAGGCTCCCGATCAGCTTCAGACTACCGCGACGCCTTACGACCCGGCGATTTCCGGCGAGCTCTTCCGTCCGCTCGACAGCTTCCGGCTTCCGGAGTTCAACGTCGCCAAGGTCATAGCGCGTCGCGTCGCTCGCGAACTTCAGGCTGGATGGGCGGTCAATATCGGGTTCGGCATCTCAGCAAACGTTCCCAGGATCCTGCTGGAGGAAGGGCGCCACGGCGAGGTGACATGGGTAATCGAACAGGGTGCCGTCGGAGGCATTCCGTTGCTCGACTTCAAGTTTGGCTGCTCTTCGAATGCGGAAGCTTTTGTAGCATCTCCGCACCAATTCGCCTATTTCCAGGCTGCCGGCTTCGACTGCTCGCTTCTGTCCTTCCTACAGATAGACAAGGACGGGTCGGTCAACGTGTCCAAACTCTCAGCGCGACCGCATGTGACCGCAGGGGCAGGCGGCTTCGTCGATATCACCTCCCGCGCGCGCAAGATCGTGTTCTCTGGCTACTTCAACGCCGCGGCAAAGCTCTCCGTTTCGGACGGCAAGCTCGTGATCGAACGTGAGGGGAAGGTCGCGAAGATCGTTGGGAAGGTGGAGCAGGTGTCGTTCTCCGGTACACGCGCCATAGCGCAGGGTCAGGACGTCACATACGTAACGGAGCGTTGCGTCATGAAGCTGACGCCGGACGGGCTGATGGTCACGGAGGTCGCGCCGGGCGTCGACCTCTACCGTCATATCCTCGATCAGGCGCAGACGCCGCTGCTGGTCTCGCCAAATTTAAAGGCGATGGACTCCGAGCTATTCCAGCCCGGACCGGACCATGAGGAACAAAACAAGCGTGACGCGGCATGAGCGACGATGGTTCCAGGGTCGTTCTGTCCTTCGAGGACGACGTTGCGGTTCTGACGCTTCGGCACAAGGAGAGCCTTAACGCCGTCGACGCCGACGCCATCGAGCAGATATACGATGCCTGCCGGACGATCGAAGGTCGTCCGGCAGTACGTGCAGCCATCGTTACAGGCGATGGGGAGAAGGTCTTCTCGGCCGGTGGCGACATCAAGGCGTGGGGTTCTCTGACGCCGCAGCAGTTCGGACGCGACTGGATTCGCCGGGGGCATGATGCGTTCGACGCCGTCGCACGCCTGCGGGTGCCAGTCATAGCCGTGCTCAATGGGCATGCTTTTGGCGGCGGCCTCGAACTCGCGGCTGCCGCTGATCTTCGCATTGCCGAGGAGCAGGTGAAGCTAGGCCTGCCCGAGGCAGGCATCGGCGTCATACCTGGCTGGTCTGGCACCCAGAGAACTGTTCGGCGATTTGGATCGTCCGTGGTGCGTCGCATGGCGCTCTTTGGCGAAATCTTCGACGCTGCGAAGGCACTTGAAGCGGGACTTGTCGAGTTCGTGGTGCCTCGAGGCAAAGGCCGCGACACGGCCGCAGGACTCATCGCGAACCTTCGCTCGCGAGCGCCGCTTGCAACCGAGATTGTCAAGATGATGATCAACGTTGCGGAGGAGGAGGAAGGCTCGCGCGTGCTTGATACGGTGGCTGCCATGTCGATCGCGTCCACGCAAGATCTTGCAGAAGGCGTGGCGGCGTTCAGGGAAAAACGTAAGCCTGAATTCAAGGGACGGTGATATGCAGGCAGATAAACAGGCATTTCTCACCTCGTTGTTCGACGCCGCGATCGCTGCCGCCGATCCTGAACGGTCGCTGCTGGAATTCATGCCCGAAAAGCCGAAGGGAAGAACCGTCGTTATCGGGGCGGGCAAGGGTGCCGCCCAGCTCGCCGGGGCTTTCGAGGAAAACTGGGACGGTCCGCTGGAGGGCGTCGTGGTGACGCGCTACGGGTATGCGGTTCCATGCCAGCGAATCAAAGTTCTGGAGGCGTCGCATCCCCTGCCTGACGCTTCAGGCATCGAGGCAGCGGCTCAGCTTTTTCAGGCCGTCGCGAACCTCTCAGAAGACGATCTGGTGGTCGCCCTTATCTGCGGCGGCGGTTCGGCACTTCTGCCTGCGCCTCCCAATGGTTTCGAGCTGCAGGACGAGATCGCCCTAAATGAGGCCTTGCTGGCTTCAGGCGCGCCAATTTCGGTGATGAACAGTATTCGCAAGCACTTCTCCCGTATCAAGGGAGGAAGGCTTGCATTGGCCGCGGCACCAGCCAAGGTCGTAACGCTCGTGGTATCGGACGTACCAGGCGACGTGCCAGCTCAGGTCGCTTCCGGCCCAACGATTCCGGATTGTTCGACGCGTGCCGACGCGCTGGCGGCGATCGAGCGCCACGCCTTGAAGCTACCCGACCGGATGATGCGTCATTTTTTAAGCGGGGAAGCCAACGCACCGGCACCGGACGCCCCGAGCTTTCAAGGCAACGAAGTCCACGTCATCGCGTCCGCAGGTCGCTCGCTCGAAGCCGCATCGCGCGTGTGCGAGCAGCATCGGATTCCAGCCGTGATATTGTCTGATGCGTTGGAAGGGGAAGCACGAGAGGCCGGGAAGTTCCACGCCGCGATCGCAAAGGAAGTTGTAAGCCGGAGCCGGCCGTTTGCGCGTCCTGTAGTTCTTCTTTCTGGTGGCGAAACGACGGTCACCATGCGCGGCAGCGGTAAAGGCGGGAGAAACAGCGAATTTCTACTATCATTCGCGATTGAGATCGATGGCACCACAGACGTCCACGCCATTGCGGCCGACACCGATGGGATCGACGGCAGCGAGGATAACGCCGGCGCCTTCGCAGACGGCGCTACAATATCTGAAATCAGACGAGCAGGGAAGGATGCCGCGGCGCTACTGGCCAACAATGATGCCTGGACGGCCTTTTCGCTTTCCGGAGGGCTCTTCGTGCCCGGCCCCACCGGCACGAATGTAAACGATTTCCGGGCAATCCTAATAGAGTAAAACTAGAAAGCCGCGCGCAGCGATCCAGTGAAGCGCTCGGACTGTAAGCGCGAACCGCGGCATGCGTAGAATTCGAGAGTGAGCGTTTGCCGGGCCGCGTCCGCGCCCGCGTATCTTTGCGAATATGTGACAATGTAACTTATGTCCTGGGAGGCCGCACTATGCCGGCCTCCCAGTCTTCCAATTAGCCCGCCGGTATCGGTGCGTCTTCACGAAGAAGCCCCTGAGCCTTAAGGTCGCTCCAGAATTCGGCCGGGATATCGTGGCTGAACCAATCGATGTTTTTCTGGAGCTGCTCCACTGTCCGGGTTCCCGCTATGAAAGAGGGAATAGCCGGGTGGGATACGACAAACTGCATGGCGGCCGCCGGGAGGGGAACTGCATGGTCCCTGCAGACGGCCTCGATACGTCTGACCTTATCCAGGATTTCGGCCGGCGCGGGGCTGTAGTTGTATTTGGCTCCCTCGACGGCGCCGGTAGCGAGGATGCCGGAATTGAACCCGCCCCCGATCACGACCGCGGCGCCCCGTTCGACGCAGAGTGGCAGGAACTTGTCGAGCGATTCCTGCTCCAGAAGAGTGTAGCGGCCGGCGAGCAGGAAGCAGTCAAAGTCGCGCTGCAGGAGCGCGTCGTGGCAGACCTCCCACTCGTTCACCCCGACGCCGATCGCCTGCACGAGGCCTTCGTCGCGAAGTTTTGAAAGCGCCTTCCAGGTGCCGCCCATGGCGGCTTTGAAAACCTCCGGCTGCTCGGAACCGCGCGTGAAGACGTCTATGTCGTGAATGAAGCAGATATCGATCTTCTCGAGCGCCAGCCGCTGAAGCGAATCTTCGAAGGAACGCATGGTCCCGTCGTAGGTGTAGTCGAACTCCATCACGTTCGCGGCCGCGTTGTTCCATGGGGAGAAGTCGATATTTTTCCGTCGACCTGGTTTTAGAAGACGGCCCACCTTCGTAGACAGCACAAAGTCGTCTCGCTCTTTCCAGCGGAGAGAGTGGCCTGTACGGAGTTCTGAGAGCCCGTGACCGTACATCGGCGCCGTATCATAGTATCTGACGCCGGCGTCCCACGACGCCTGGACCATCGCGTCAGACGTCCCTTCGTCGATCGGGTAGGAGAAGTTGCCTATGGGGGCGGTACCGAACCCGAAGGCGGTTACTTCCAGCTCGACGCGGCCAAACTTTCTTTTATCAGACGGTTTCATGACTTCCTCCTTGCCAATGCACCATGTAGTTAGTTACATTGCAGATCATGGAGCTTGTGGCAAGTCCTTTGGGAGGAGGCGTTCGTCGATAGGGAGGAAGACGTTTGAAGTCTGCGGTTGCACGCTGAGCATTGGGGCTGGGAGAACAAGGCTTTCGCAGCCCCCGCGGGCTGTTTCGGAATGCTGCAACTATCCTACCGAAAACGCAGCGCTCGCCTTCCTGCTACGGGACGCGTGCATGTGCGTAAGCGCATGTGCGAGTAAGTCCCTGTAACTGCTCGTAAAGTTTAGCAATCTTCGTCGCGCCGGGTTGACACTTAAGCATGATCGTCGCTAGAAACGCACTAACTAGATACATACTTGGAGCGCTGAAGGCGGCTCACGGGAGGAGACTACGATGAAGGTTTATGGGGTAGAACACATCGGCTTCACGGTTCCGAACCTGGACGACGCCGTGAAGTTCTTCGAGTCGGTGTTCGGGGCGGTGACGGCGCTGGAGACCGGAAAGATCGATGGCGACGACGAGTTCATGCGTCGGAGGCTCGGAGTTCCTGGTCATTGCCGGATCGAGAACATCAAAGTTCTCCGTCTCGGCAACGGCAGCAACATCGAGCTCTTTGAATACTCAGGCGAAGCTGAAAATCTGGAACTAAAGCGCAACAGCGAGGTGGGCGGGTTCCACATCGCGCTCCAGGTGGATGACGCGGTTGCAGCGGCGCAACGTCTGCGGGATGGCGGCGTCGATGTTCTCGATGGTCCGACCTACGTCGAAACCGGGCCGATGGAGGGTCTGACGTGGCTTTATCTCCGCTCTCCCTGGGGGCAGTTCCTCGAACTTGTCAGCATGAATGGTCCGCTGGGATGCGCCAGGGACGGCGTCCAGCAGCTATGGTCGCCGCTAGATTGAGCCTGCGAAGCCGGCCCTCCTGGGTCGGTGAAGGAGAGGTTCGGAGGTCGCGGATGATCAAGTCATGCGGAACTGGGAGGTCTACTATGGCGATTGAAATTGTGTTTTCAGCCAAGAACAAAGCAGAGCTTCAGCATGTCGAGTTGCCTCCGCTGGGCCAACACGAGGTGAGGGGGCGTACTGTCGTCACGCTCATTAGCCCTGGCACGGAGATCGCGTGGCTTTCCGGAGAAAGCTTTCCTATCCGACCCGGCTACGCCGCGATCTTCGTTGCAGAAGAGACAGGGCCCTTAGTGAGTGGTATCGACGCGGGCGAGCATCTGTTCTGCATGGGTCCGCATAGAAGCATGCAGCAGGTGAATTACCGGCATGCTTTGAAGGTTCCTCAGAAGTTGACGCCGGAGGTCGCGGTTCTTGCGCGGCTGGCCGGCGTATCAATGACGACCTTGATGTCCACCAAGGCTCGGCCCGGCGACCTCGTCATAATAGCAGGTGCAGGTCCCGTAGGACTGCTTGCGTCCCAACTTTTCCATCTGTCCGGGTACGAAGTCTGCGTGGTCGACCCAGACCCGGTGCGATGCAGCCAGGTAATGGCTGCCGGGGTTACCCGCGTCTATTCAGACATGCCGTTCGCGGAACTCGATATCGCAGGAAGAGCCGCGCTCGTGGCCGACTGCTCGGGCCATGAAGAGGCGGTTCTTCAGGGATGCAGGATCGTTCGGCCCCATGGCGAGGTGGTCTTGGTCGGCGTGCCGTGGCGACGCCGCACCGAACTGCATGCGCACGACGTGCTGCACGCCGTATTCAATAACTTCGTGCACCTCCGGAGCGGCTGGGAATGGGAACTGCCCGTGCTGTCACGAAACTTCAAGTGGGAGCAGCTTTTGGAGGGGTATAACAACCAGCCGCAAAGTGTCTTCTCTGGCTTTGAAAAGATCATGCGCTGGCTCGCCGAGGGGCGCATCTGGACGGAAGGCCTGATTAGGAACGTACCGTCCGCTGATGCCTCCAGGGCGTACCAGAACCTCGTCGCGAGGGAGTTCGACGAACCCTTCTGCGTGTTGTCCTGGAGTGACGCCCGAGCCAACCACTGAAAGCTGCCGTCGCATTGACCGCATGCCACTTCTTTGTTGACCAGTAACTAACCAGTTACATAATTAAAGGTGCTAGAATGCTGCTCACTGAGATTCATGAACAGGTGCGAGAGACTGCCCGACAGTTTGCCGACGACGTAATTAGGCCCGTTGCGCACAAGCTGGACGAAGAGGAACGATTCCCGACGGAGATCTACGAGCAGATGGGCCAGCTAGGCCTGTTCGGCATTGGAGTTCCCGAGGAGATGGGCGGGCCGGGCTTTGACACGCTCGCGTACTCCGTTGTCATGGAGGAACTATCGCGCGGCTACGCGTCGATCGCAGATCAATGCGGCCTCGTCGAGCTAATCACCACCTTGCTGGTGCGGCACGGAACGAAGCAGCAGCGCGAACAGCTTCTCGGCGACGTCATGGCGATGAAGAGCAAGGTCGCATACTGCCTCACGGAGCCGGAAGCAGGGAGCGATCTGTCCGGCCTTCGCACCTCGGCAGAGCGCGATGGCACTGGCTGGAAGCTCAACGGCGGAAAGATCTGGATTCACAACGCGCCAGTCGCGGACTACGGCTTCGTTCTTGCGCGAACGGACAAGACCGCGGGGCACCGCGGGATGAGCATCTTCATCGTCGATCTGAATCAGGCAGGCGTCGAGCGCGGGCCGAAGGAACACAAGATGGGGCAGCGCGCGAGTCAGGTCGGCGCGCTGACGTTCAACAACGTCTCGCTTCCTGCAGAGGCGCTCCTCGGCGAAGAGGGACGTGGCTTCCATATGATGATGAGCGTACTCGACAAGGGACGCGTCGGCATTGCTTCACTTGCCGTCGGCATCGGTCAGGCAGGTCTCGAGGCCGCACTCGAATACGCGGTGCAGCGCAAGCAGTTCAACTCAGCGATCGCTGAGTTCCAAGGCGTCCAATGGATGCTAGCCGACATGGCCAAAGACGTGGAGGCGGCTCGTCTTCTCGTTCGGAGTGCTGCAAGCAAGATCGATCGCGGCGAAGACGCGACTAAGGCATGCTCGATGGCAAAATGCTTCGCCGGCGACATGGCGGTCGCCCGCACGGCGGACGCCGTTCAGATATTTGGAGGCAGCGGATACATCCGCGGCTTCGAGGTCGAGCGCCTCTATCGTGATGCGAAGATCACCCAGATCTACGAAGGTACAAACCAGATCCAGCGCATGATCATCGCCCGCCAGCTTATCAAGAATGGAGCGCAGTCATGAGCTCTGGAGCTAAACAGGCCGCACTCATTACGGGTTCCAGCAGAGGGATCGGGCTTGCGATCGCACAGGCATTGGCCCACCGTGGATTCAACATTGCCTTGAACGGATTCAGCGACAGCGAAGAGCTTGACCTTGCCGTAGCGTCGTTACGCAAGAAGGGCGTGATCGCTATCAAGGTGCCGGCCGATGTCAGCGTTCTTGCCAAGCATGAAATCATGCTCGACGCTGCCGAAGCAGCCTGCGGCCCGTTGACAACGCTCGTCAACAACGCCGGAGTTTCCGTTCTCCAACGCGGCGATCTCCTGGACGTGTCGGAAGAAAGCTACGACCGCTGCATGGCCGTAAACACGAAGGCGCACTTTTTCCTGACGCAGGCGTTCGCCCGCCGGCTGGTTGCGCGCGAAAGGTCACCCGACCTCTACTACAGCGTGGTGAACGTCACATCATCGAACGCCGTTGCCGCATCCGTTCTGCGCGGCGAGTATTGCGCCTCCAAGGCCGCGGCAGCAATGATCTCAAAGGTCTTTGCCGCGCGTCTGGCGAAAGACAACATCGCAGTCTTCGATGTGCAGCCCGGCTTGATCGAGACCGACATGACAGCGGCAGTCAAGGACACCTACAAGCGGCGCGCGGAGGAAGGCCTCACTCTCTTCCCCAGGATCGGGCAGCCGGACGAGATGGGCAGGATCGTACAGACGCTCGCCACGGGCGGGCTTCCCTATATGACAGGCCAGACGCTATCGGCGGACGGCGGCCTGCTGGTTCCACGTTTCTAAGAGGTTATGAGCATGCGTATAGCACTTCCCGACAGCCGCGGACGGACGGAGAACTACGAACTCTTAGCTCGGCCCATTCCAGCCGCCGACTTCTCCCGTGACTTCAACAGGCGCGTGTTTTCCGCGGCGCATGTCGTTGCCGACCCCTTCACGGAAACGAATCCAGGAACGTCTGCCGTCGTCGACTGGGATGCGACCCTAAAATTCCGCCGCCACCTGCACGATCTCGGTCTCGGCATTGCTGAAGCGATGGACACTGCTCAAAGAGGCATGGGCCTCGATTGGGAAGGCGCCCTCGAGCTTGTTCGGCGTACGAAGTCGGAATTGCCGGACGCGCTCGTCTTTAGCGGCGCAGGAACGGATCATCTCGATCCGAAAGACCTGCGTTCGCTGGACGACGTGGATCGCGCGTATGCCATGCAGATCGAAGCCATCCAGCGGACCGGCAGCGACGTCATCCTGATGGCCAGCCGAGCGCTCACTGCAAGTGCCAGCAGCCCGAAGGACTATGTTTCGGCATACGGCAAGGCGTTGTCCCTTTGCGATCGGCCGGTAATCCTTCACTGGCTTGGCGACATGTTCGATCCAGCTCTCGCCGGCTACTGGGGTGGCAAGGATTTCGAGACGGCCATGCAGACGTGCCTCGAAATCATCTCTGCCAACGAGGCGAAGGTCGACGGTATAAAGATCTCGCTCCTTGATAAGGACAAGGAGATCCAGATGCGACGCCTCCTCCCGTCCGGCGTAAAGATGTACACCGGGGACGACTTCAATTATCCGGAACTTATCGCGGGCGACGACGTCGGATATTCACATGCGCTGCTTGGCATTTTCGATCCGCTCGCAGGCGCCGCTGCTTTCGCGATGTCACAGCTCGCGGCCGGCGACAAAGAAGGATTCCACAGAACGCTCGATCCCACAGTGACTCTTGCTCGTACGATCTTCCGCCGCCCGACCCGGTACTACAAGACCGGCGTGGTCTTCCTTGCTTGGTTGAATGGCTTCCAGGATCACTTCGTAATGCTGAACGGTCACCATGCGATGCGACCGCTCCCGTATTTCTCCGAGGTCTTCCGACTTGCCGACCAGTGCGGCGTCCTTCGAGATCCGGACTTGGCCGTCCACCGCTTCAAGCAGTTGCTGGCGCTGTACGGGGTAGACGGCAATGCGTGACTTCTCGAACGATCATTCGGCCCTGGCTTTGAACACCGCGACGCTCGGCCACAACGTCGAGGGCTTCGGCGCGGGCTGGACTCCGGAGCAGGTTATCGACGGCTGCGCGGCCAGAGGGTACGGCGGCGTCGTGTTCTGGCGACGCGAGATCGGAGAAAATTCGGTTGCAATCGGAGAAAGGGCAAAGGCTGCGGGATTGAAGGTAGCCGGCTTGTGCCGGTCGCCATTTCTAGTTGGGCCGCTCGCTGCTGGGGGCAAGGAGGCTATTCTCGATGATTTTTTCGCGTCGATCGACATGGCTGCGGGTCTCGACGCGCCTGTTCTTACGATTGTAGTGGGAGGCGTCGAGCCGGGCAGCAAGGGAATGCATGACAGTCTCGCTCTTGTTGCCGAACGCGTAGCGGCTGCTTGTGAATACGCTGCGCAGGCCGGTGTGAACCTTGCCTTGGAGCCTCTCCATCCGGTCTACGGCGGCGACCGCTCTTGCTTGGTAACTGTTCGTGACGCCGTGGATTTATGCGAGCGGATCGGCGCTGATAACCTCGGAATCGCCGTCGACGTATATCACGTCTGGTGGGACACGGAGCTTTCGATCCAGCTCCGCCGCGCAGGAGCGAAGCGCATCCACGGTTTTCATCTGTGCGATTGGCTTGCGGAAACCAAGGATGTGTTGTTCGATCGAGGCATGATGGGAGACGGCGTGGCTGATATCCGCGGCATCCGTGGCTCGGTCGAGGACGCAGGATACGACGGCTTGTGCGAGGTTGAGTTGTTCTCGAAGGAAAACTGGTGGAAACGCGACCCGAACGAGGTCCTTGATGTACTTGTCGAACGCTTTCGTACCGTCTGCTGAGGAGCGCAATATGAAAATTCTCGTCCCCGTGAAGCGGGTGGTTGACTACAACGTGAAGATCCGCGTGAAGCCGGACGGCACAGGCGTCGAGCTTTCGAATGTGAAGATGTCGATGAACCCGTTCGACGAGATCTCGGTGGAGGAGGCGCTGCGGCTGAAGGAAGCCGGCAAGGCCGAGGAAGTCGTTGTCGTGTCGATCGGTCCTGCCAAGTCTGAAGAGACACTGCGCACCGCACTCGCCATGGGTGCGGACCGGGCAATCCTGGTCGAGACCGACGAGACGCTAGAGCCGCTCGCCGTTGCCAAAATTCTCAAGGGCGTCGTCGACGCTGAAGAGCCGGGTCTCATCATCGTTGGCAAGCAGGCGATCGATGACGATTCCAACCAGACCGGCCAGATGCTGGCGGCGCTGCTCGGCACCGCGCAGGCAACCTTCGCCTCGAAGATCGAAATCGGTGATGGCAAGGCAACCGTGACGCGCGAAGTCGACGGCGGCCTGCAGACCATCGACGTCAAGCTCCCGGCCGTCGTCACATCAGATCTGCGCTTGAACGAGCCGCGCTATGCCTCGCTGCCGAACATCATGAAGGCGAAGAAGAAGCCGCTCGACAAGAAAAGCCCCGCCGATTTCGGCGTCTCCACCGCGCCGCGCCTGAAGGTCTTGAAGACCGAAGAGCCGTCCGGCCGCAAGGCGGGCGTCAAGGTCAAGTCGGTCGCCGAGCTGGTCGAAAAGCTTAAAGTCGAAGCCGGCGTCCTCTAGGGTTCGAGAAAGGGAGACATATCCATGGCCATTCTTCTTCTGGCTGACCACGACGGCAACCACCTTTCCGACCAGACCGCCAAGGCGCTGACGGCAGCAACTATGATTGCCAAGGAGCAGGGTAGCGACGTCACCGTGCTCGTCGCCGGCAAGGGCGCCAAACCAGCGGCCAATGCGGCTGCCAAGCTGTCGGGTGTCTCCAAGGTGCTGCTCGCCGAAAGCGACGCGCTTGCCAACAATCTGGCCGAGCCGCTCGGCGAACTGATCGTTTCACTCGCGGCAAGCTATGACACGATCATTGCCGCCGCCACCTCGACCGGCAAGAACGTCATGCCGCGCGTTGCCGCCCTGCTCGACGTCGCCCAGGTCTCGGAAATCATCGAAGTGGTCTCGGCGGACACATTCAAGCGGCCGATCTATGCCGGCAACGCCATCCAGACGGTGAAGGCGACCGACGCCAGGAAGGTCATCACCGTGCGCACCGCTTCGTTCTCCCAGGCCGGTCCCCAAGGCCCAACTGCTGCCGTCGAGGAGATCTCGACGGCAGCCCTTTCTTCTCGTCTCTCGACCTTCGTCAAGGAGGCGCTGTCGGCCTCCGAGCGTCCGGAACTGACCTCGGCGAAGATCATCATCTCCGGTGGCCGGGCGCTGGGCTCGGCCGAGAAGTTCAAGCAAGTCATCCTGCCGGTCGCCGACAGGCTCGGCGCCGCCGTTGGCGCCTCGCGCGCCGCCGTCGATGCCGGCTACGCCCCGAACGACTGGCAGGTCGGGCAGACCGGCAAGGTCGTGGCACCTGACCTTTACATCGCCTGCGGCATATCAGGCGCCATCCAGCATCTCGCCGGCATGAAGGATTCCAAGGTCATCGTCGCCATCAACAAGGACGAGGAGGCGCCAATCTTCCAGGTCGCCGACTACGGCCTCGTCGCTGATCTGTTCGAGGTATTGCCGGAGCTGCAGAAAGCACTCTGATGACCGATACGACTGAGCTGCCCGAACGCGAAAGCATGGAATTCGACGTGGTGATCGTCGGTGGTGGTCCTGCGGGGTTGTCGGCTGCGATCCGTCTGAAGCAGGTCAATCCGGAGCTGTCGGTCGTGGTGCTCGAAAAGGGGGCTGAAGTCGGCGCGCACATTCTGTCGGGTGCCGTGGTCGATCCTATCGGCATCGATCGTCTGCTGCCCGGCTGGCGCAACGAAGCCGACCATCCGTTCAAGACCGAGGTGACAGACGACCACTTCCTAGTGCTCGGTCCGGCCGGCTCTGTGCGTCTGCCGAACATCCTGATGCCGCCGCTGATGAGCAACCATGGGAACTATATCGTCTCGCTTGGCAACGTCTGTCGCTGGCTCGCCACCAAGGCCGAAGAACTCGGGGTCGAAATCTATCCGGGCTTCGCCGCAACCGAAGTCCTGTACAATGACGAAGGTGCGGTGATCGGCGTCGCCACCGGCGACATGGGCGTCGAGAAGAACGGCGAGCCCGGCCCGAACTATACCCGCGGCATGGCACTGCTCGGCAAGTACGTGCTGATCGGGGAAGGCGTGCGCGGTTCGCTCGCCAAGCAGCTGATCGCCAAGTTCGATCTGTCGAGGGATCGTGAGCCGCAGAAGTTCGGCATCGGCATCAAGGAACTCTGGCAGGTGAAGCCTGAGCACCACAAGCAGGGTCTCGTGCAGCACTCCTTCGGTTGGCCGCTCGGCATGAAGACCGGCGGTGGCTCTTTCCTTTATCATCTGGAAGACAATCTCGTTGCCGTCGGCTTCGTCGTCCATCTGAACTACAAGAACCCCTACCTCTATCCCTTCGAGGAGTTCCAGCGCTTCAAGACGCATCCTGCCATTCGCGCCACTTTCGAGGGCGGCAAGCGGCTTTCCTACGGCGCGCGTGCCATCACCGAAGGCGGCTATCAGTCGGTGCCGAAGCTTAGCTTCCCTGGCGGAGCGCTGATCGGCTGTTCGGCGGGTTTCGTCAACGTGCCGCGCATCAAGGGCAGCCACAACGCGGTGCTGTCGGGCATGATGGCGGCGGACCGGATCGCGGCGGCGATCGCCGCTGGTCGCGCCAATGATGAGGTGGTCGAGATCGAGAACGACTGGCGTTCAAGCGACATCGGCAAGGACCTGAAGAAGGTGCGTAACGTCAAGCCGTTGTGGTCGAAGTTCGGCACGGCGGTCGGCGTCGCCCTCGGCGGGCTCGACATGTGGACCAACCAGCTGTTCGGCCTCTCGATCTTCGGGACGTTGAAGCACGGAAAGACCGATGCCGCCTCGCTGGAACCGGCCTCGCAGCACAAGCCGATCGCTTACCCGAAACCCGATGGTGTCCTCACCTTCGATCGTCTCTCCTCGGTGTTCCTGTCGAACACCAATCATGAGGAAGATCAGCCGGTGCATCTGCAGGTAAAGGACATGGCGCTGCAGGTCTCGTCCGAGCACGACATTTATGCCGGTCCCTCGACCCGCTACTGTCCGGCCGGTGTTTACGAGTGGGTGGAGAAGGACGGCAAGGAAACCTTTGTCATCAACGCCCAGAACTGCGTCCACTGCAAAACCTGCGACATCAAGGATCCCAACCAGAACATCAACTGGGTGCCGCCGCAGGGCGGTGAGGGCCCTGTTTACCCGAATATGTGAGTCAGAGGGACTGGCGGCTATGGATCATATTTTGACTGGAGTACATCGTGACCCCGATAAGACGAGGGAGGACATCCTCAATGCCGCTATGAACGAAATCGTAGAAAACGGCTTCGGTGGAGCGCGGATAGACAGAATCGCGGAAAGGTCTGGCTTCAATAAGCGGATGATCTACCACTACTTCGGGGATAAGGAGCAGCTTTATGTGGCTGTGCTCGATCACGCGCTCGGAAAGATGCGGATCGCTGAAACCTGTCTCAACTTTCACAAGATGGCACCCGAAGAAGGTGTCGAAGAAATAGTACGCTTCGTATGGCATTATTTTCTTGAAAATCCGGAGATTTTAAGTTTGCTGGGAACTGAAAATCTACAACGGGCCAAGTTCATTCACAGATCACCTAATGGCCGCCTCCTGAACCACCACCTGGTTCGGGAGCTGGGGAAATATTTGCGCCAAGGTAGCGCGCACGGTGCCTTCATTGCCGAGATAGATCCGCTCAATGTCTTTCTGACGGTGCTTTCCCTCAGTTTCTTCTACCTTTCGAACCGATATACCCTTTCTACCATCTTTAGCCGAGATTTCACTGAAGGCACCTATCTTCGCTTGTGGGAGGCTCACATCGTGCATGTCGTCCAAAAGTCAATCGCTCGGTGAGCCCTGACGGTAAAATTCGAAAAGGACACTTCCGATCATCTCCGCGCGGTGCAGGTGGCGGAAGGATTTAGGTTGATGCTTTTGGGGGCTGCGTGACAAAAGTCGTTGAAAGTGACCTTGCCCCCAAGTTTTATCCAGTTTTAAGTTCGCTCCGGCGGTTTTGGGTTGCTGTATTTGGGGCGGTAGCGGCGGGTTGCGGTGCGGAG
>NZ_JANTYT010000035.1:0-25437 GCF_024808825.1 Rhizobium sp. BK661
TCGCAAGCTCACCGCCGCTCATTTCCGGCATCGCGAAGTCCGCGAGAACGACATCTATTTCTTGATCCCTTGCGAGCAGCCGGAGCGCTTCATTGCCGCTCTCCGCTGACGCCGTTGCATATCCGAGAAACTCGAGTATCCTGACCGTGGACTTGAGGACAGCCTTGTCATCGTCCACGACCAAAACACGCAACCTCTTGGAAGTCTGCGCACGGTTGCTCGCATCAACAACGTCCGCCTGGTCATCAGAAACGTCGGCCGCAGCGCGCGGCAGGAAGATCGTGACCGCAGTGCCTCGGCCGAGACCTGTCTCGATGCGCACGCCGCCACAGGATTGTTTGGCAAAACCGAAGACTTGCGCCAATCCGAGGCCTGAACCCTTTCCCGCTTCTTTCGTCGTAAAAAAGGGCTCGAACACATGTGGCAGCACCTCGTCTGGGATGCCGATGCCGGTATCCTTGACGGCGAGCGCTACGTAGTCTCCCGGCAACGGCTGTTCCGGCCGGGAGGGCGCGCTTTCGATCATGGTGTTGAACGTCTCGACGGTCAGAGTGCCGCCCGGCTGCATCGCATCCCTGGCGTTGATGGCGAGGTTGAGGACGATCATCTCGATCTGGTTTGGATCGACCAAGGCGGGCCAGAGATCCTGGGCAAATCTCGTTTTGAATTGCAACGTGCCGCCCAAGATGACCCTGAACAGATTGTCCATCCCGGCGAGCTTGCTGTTGAGATCGACCTTGTGGGGTTCAAGCTGTTGTTGCCGCGAAAAGGCGAGGAGTTGCGCAATGAGCTTCGCGCCGCGCTCAGCAGCGTTCCGAATCAATTCGACGCCTTCCTGATCGTCAGGTCCTTGCACTGTGCGGGAAAGCAGATTCGCATTGGTGAGCACGACACTGAGCAGGTTGTTGAAATCGTGCGCCACGCCTGACGTGATCTGCCCGATCGCATCGAGCCGCTGCAACTGCTGGACCTCGGCTTCGGCGACCTCTCGTTTCTCCATCTGAGAGCGCAGCTGCCGGTTGGCTTCCTGCAGTTCGCGCGTCCGCTCTTCAACGCGACGTTCGAGCCTTCCTTCAACAAGTTTGTGGTCGGTGACCTCCAGAGCGATGCCGAAAAACGAAACCGGCGTGTTGTTCTCGAAACTGGTCTGCCCACGCGTCGCGATCCAACGTTCCACGCCGTCGGCTTTTCCTATTACCCTATATTCGACTTCATAGACTCCATCGCCCCGCGGGTCGACGCACCGCTCGATCGCAGCCTCGACCCGCGCCTGATCGCCTGGATGAATGCCGGCCCTCCACACCTCGTAATCGACAGGCGCGCCTGCAGCCAGGCCCCACATTGCCCTCAGGGTGTCGTCCCACTGCAATTCATTGGTTTGGGGATTCCATTCATAGCGGCCAAGCTTCACGAGATCGACCGCCGCCTGCAGCCTCGCCTCGCTTTGGCGCAAGGACGCTTCGGTTTGCGCTCGCTCGAGCAGGTCGGCCGCTTCCCGGGCCAGCACATCGAAGCGGCTGAAATCACTATTGCTGGGCTCGTGCGGCTCCCGCCAATGGGTCGAGACCATGCCGAGCGTGCGGCCGTTGCGAGACCGCAGCGGCGTCGACTGGACTGCGCGCAGGTTGGAGAGGCGGTAGGCCTCCAGGCCCTCGGTCCCCGCCATGAAGGCGCAGGTCTCGGTGTCGCTGACGAGCACGCGCCGTCCTGTCTTCAGCGCCTCGCCGCACGTGCTCGCCGTGTTGCAGTCGACGCGATCCCAGAACGTGGCCGCGTCTGGATGAAAGCCGCGCCCGGCCAGCAGCTTCAAAATCCCCGTATCAGGCTCAAATATCTGCATGCTCGCGGCCTGTGAGCGCATCACCACGATGGCCGCATCGAGAATCCGCTCGTAGAGAAGCTCAGGGCGGTTGGAGAGCAGCTCCAGGCTGACCTGCTGGAGCTGACGGGCGACTTCGTGCTCTTGTGCGAGTTGGGCCTCGCTCTCGCGCAGCGCCCGTTCTGCATACACTCGCTCGGTGATGTCTCGCGCGATTTTTGACGCGCCGATGACCCTGTCCGCCGTATCCATCAAGGGCGACACTGTGAGTGAAACATCAACCGGACTTCCGTCTTTACGCCTGCGAACGGTTTCGTAGGAACCAATGCGTTCGCCTCTGCGGACGCGATCAAGAATTGCGGTTTCTTCGTTGTGGCGATCCGGGGGAATCAGAATCATAATCGGCTGGCCGATGACTTCCTCGGCCATGTAGCCGAAGATTCGCTCCGCGCCCCCGTTCCAACTGGTGATCATGCCATTCAGGTCTTTGCCAACGATTGCGTCGTGACTGGACTGGACGATGGAAGCGACTCGCTGCGCCGCGTTCAGGGTGAGCAAAGTCTGATAGGCGGTTGCTGCGAAAACGCCCAGGTTGGTCATCACGCGCAAGTCTTCCGCATCGAAGCGGCGACTGGTGTCATGCGCGACGATCCAGATTGTGCCGACTGCTTCATCCTTGATGAAGAAGGGAATCAGGAGCGCTTCCTCAAGAACGGGCCTGATGGGCTCCCAGTAGGGGAAATCGACTTCGGGATGTGAGCAGATCATGGCGACGCCTTGGTCCAGGACCGTGCCGCAAGGACCAAAGTTGCGCGGTGTTCCGCCGTTTACGTGACTGGCCCACTGCCCGGCGATGGCGCGCCAATGAAAATTACTCTTCCCGTCCCCTTCCTCCAGGAGGCTGAGCCCGGCAGAGTGCGCGCGACACAGACCTAACGCGGAATCGACGAGCTTCTGCAAGATGCCTTCGGGCGAGCGTGCTAATTCCTGCGCCAAGGCGATCAGGGCCTGGTTCTCTGCGCCGTAGTCGGCCGGACGCGACGGACGCCGCCGCAACTCCTCCGCCAAAAGCATGGAACGCAGGTTAGGTTTGAGCTTGCGGCCACTAGCTGTGGTGCGCCGCTTCACCGACTGCTTCCCTTGCTCGGCTCGCACTTCAATCACCTAACACTGGGACCGCGTCCCCGAGCAGTAACTTATATCTCGGGCGGCTCGCCCATCCTAACTTGAGATACATGTAAAATTGCTGATGCTCTTTCGCATGCACAATTCGCGTGTGTACCATGCGCGGGACGCACCAGTTCGTGCGCAGGCTTAAGGAAACCCCGCCCACCGCGCACGTTTGCTGTAGGTCATGAACGACAAAACTCAAGGTCAGTATAGCGGGTCCGCCTTCAGGTGCATAGCGATCAGTTGAGCCTGGCTGCCAAGCTGTGATTCAAGCTTGCAAACCGGAGTGCTGCCCAACAAATCCCGCGGCGTGCCGCGGGTGAGCGACCGTCGTATCGTCAATGGAGCGATTTCTACCAACAACGCCAATGCGAACGCAGCACTACTCGCTGCGCACCGGTGCGGCCGGTCGCGTCAAACAAGGATATGTCTGCTATCGAACAAAGGGTGGGACCCTGCTTGATCGGCCAACCAAACTGCCCATACCAATCTTTCTCAGGAGCACTAGATCCAAGCGATCGGTGGAGGGAATATCATGGGAAGTCAAGGTGGTGAGGTGCAGCGTGACAGTACGGGAGGGTATAGGCTCCCCGACCCCGAACCGGCCGCCATCGCTCTCAGTGATGCAAGTGCACTTCTAGAGACACTTACGGCAGTAAGACGAGGCGACTTTTCGGTCAGGATGCGATCCGACCTGACCGGCGTCACCGGCAAGGTCGCCGATGCCCTCAACGATATCATTGCCGCCAACCAGCGGATGGCCCATCAGCTCGAGCATGTCGGTCAGGTCGTAGGCCGCGAGGGTCGCACGAGCACCCGGGTCCGCTTCGGCCTTTCTGATGGCTCATGGTCTGACATGGAGCGGTCGATCAACCACCTCATCGACGATCTTGTCTGGCCGACGACGGCGGTTACCCGGACGATTACAGCCGTCGCCAAGGGCGACCTCTTGCAGACGGTGCCTCTCGACGTCGATGGCCGGCAGCTGCAGGGCGAGTTCCTGCGCTCGGCGGATATTGTCAACACGATGATCAAGCAGCTCGGCGTTTTCACCTCCGAGGTGACCCGCGTTGCCCGTGAAGTCGGCACGGACGGTAAGCTCGGCGGCCAGGCTCAGGTCCCCGAAGTGACCGGCGTGTGGAAGGACCTGACGGAAAGCGTCAACTCGATGGCGTCGAACCTTACGGCCCAGGTTCGAAACATCGCCGAGGTCACGATCGCGGTTGCCAATGGCGACCTTTCCAAGAAGATCACCGTCGACGTGCGGGGCGAGATCCTGCAGCTCAAGGAGGCCATCAACACGATGGTAGACCAGCTGCGCTCCTTCGCATCGGAGGTGACCCGCGTTGCCCGCGAGGTCGGGACGGAAGGCAAGCTCGGCGGCCAGGCGCTGGTGCCGGGTGTCGCAGGCACCTGGAAGGATCTGACGGACTCGGTCAATGCCATGTGCGGCAACCTGACGGCCCAGGTCCGCAATATCGCGCAGGTGACAACAGCAGTGGCGCGCGGTGACCTTTCACGCAAGATCACCGTCGACGTTTCCGGCGAAATCCTGGAGCTGAAGGAAACCATCAACACGATGGTCGATCAGCTGAACGGTTTTGCCGGCGAAGTGACGCGTGTCGCGCGCGAAGTCGGTACCGAAGGTCGACTTGGCGGCCAGGCGCAGGTCCCTGGTGTTGCCGGGACCTGGAAGGACCTCACCGACAATGTCAACTCGATGGCGTCGAACCTGACCGCGCAGGTGCGCAACATCGCTGACGTCTCGACCGCGATTGCCAGCGGCGACTTGTCGAAGAAGATCACGGTCACGGTGTCAGGCGAAATCCTGGAGCTGAAGGAAACCATCAGCACGATGGTGGACCAGCTGAACGCTTTTGCTTCTGAGGTGACGCGCGTTGCGCGCGAGGTCGGCACGGAGGGCAGGCTCGGCGGACAGGCAAACGTCCGCGGGGTTGCCGGTACCTGGAAGGATCTTACCGAAAACGTCAACTCGATGGCCGGCAACCTGACTGCCCAGATGCGCAATATCGCCGAGGTCTCGACCGCAATCGCCAATGGCGACCTGTCGAAGAAGATCACCGTCGACGTGAAAGGCGAAATCCTTGAGCTGAAGGAGACCATCAACACGATGGTCGATCAGCTGAACGCCTTTGCCTCCGAGGTGACGCGCGTGGCGCGCGAGGTCGGCACGGAGGGCCAGCTCGGGGGCCAGGCCAATGTCCGCGGCGTTGCCGGTACCTGGAAGGATTTGACCGATAGCGTCAACTCGATGGCCTCGAACCTGACTGCGCAGGTCCGTAACATCGCCGAGGTCGCGACCGCGGTCGCGCAAGGCGACCTATCGAAGAAGATCACGGTCACAGTGTCCGGCGAAATCCTGGAGCTGAAGGAGACCATCAACACGATGGTGGACCAGCTCAACGGCTTTGCCGGCGAAGTAACCCGCGTCGCCCGCGAAGTGGGCACCGAGGGAAGGCTGGGAGGCCAGGCAAACGTGCTTGGCGTTGCCGGCACCTGGAAGGACCTGACCGACAGTGTGAACTCGATGGCGGGCAATCTGACGGCGCAGGTGCGCAACATCGCCGAAGTCTCGACGGCGATTGCCAATGGCGACCTGTCGAAGAAGATCACGGTTTCCGTTTCAGGCGAAATCCTGGAGCTCAAGGAAACCCTGAACACCATGGTGGACCAGCTGAACCGGTTCGCCTCGGAGGTGACGCGTGTCGCGCGTGAAGTCGGCACCGAGGGCAAGCTCGGCGGCCAGGCGCAGGTGCCGGGCGTTGCCGGCACCTGGAAGGACCTGACAGAGAACGTCAATTCCATGGCCTCCAATCTCACGGGCCAGGTGCGCAATATCGCCGAAGTCACCACTGCTGTGGCAAGGGGCGACCTGTCACGCAAGATCACTGTCGACGTGAAGGGCGAAATCCTCGAGCTCAAGAACACTATCAACACGATGGTCGACCAGCTCAATGCCTTTGCGGGCGAAGTCACGCGTGTTGCACGTGAAGTTGGTACCGAAGGCAAGCTTGGAGGCCAGGCGCAGGTCTCGGGCGTCGCCGGCACCTGGAAGGACCTGACGGACAGCGTGAACTCGATGGCCGGAAACCTGACGGCCCAGGTCAGAAACATCGCGGAGGTGGCAACCGCCATCGCCAATGGCGACCTTTCGCGCAAGATCACCGTCGATGTGCGCGGCGAAATCCTCCTGCTCAAGGACACCCTCAACACCATGGTGGACCAGCTGCGGTCTTTTGCCGGCGAAGTAACGCGCGTTGCGCGCGAGGTCGGCACCGATGGACGGCTGGGTGGCCAGGCGGTGGTTCCAGGCGTTGCCGGCACCTGGAAGGACCTGACCGACAACGTCAACCTTCTCGCGGCCAACCTGACGACCCAGGTCCGCAACATCGCCGAAGTGACGACAGCTGTCGCGCGCGGCGACCTGTCGCGCAAGATCACCGTCGACGTAAAGGGCGAAATCCTCGAGCTTAAGAACACCATCAACACGATGGTGGATCAGCTCAATGCTTTTGCAGGCGAGGTGACACGCGTTGCCCGAGAAGTGGGGACCGAAGGCAAGCTCGGCGGCCAGGCGCAGGTGCCCGGTGTGGCTGGCACCTGGAAGGACCTGACCGATACCGTCAACGTCATGGCGCTCAATCTGACCGAGCAGGTTCGCGGTATCGTCAAGGTGGTCACGGCGGTTGCCAACGGCGACCTGAAGCAGAATCTGACGGTTGCCTCAAAAGGCGAAGTGGCAGCGCTTGCCGAGACCATCAACAACATGACCAATACGCTTGCCACCTTCGCCGACCAGGTCACGACGGTTGCCAGAGAAGTCGGCGTCGAGGGTCGGCTTGGCGGTCAGGCAAATGTCCCTGGCACTGCCGGTACCTGGAAGGACCTGACCGGCAACGTCAACCTGCTCGCTGCCAACCTGACGACGCAGGTGCGCGCGATTGCCGAGGTCGCGACCGCCGTCACCAAGGGCGATCTCACCCGATCGATCCAGGTCGAGGCCCGCGGCGAAGTGGCGGAGCTCAAGGACAACATCAACACCATGATCGACAACCTGCGCCTGACGACCGAGCGCAACACCGAGCAGGACTGGCTGAAGACGAACCTGGCGCGCTTTACGAACATGCTGCAGGGCCAGCGCGACCTGACGCTGGTCGGCAAGATGCTGCTCTCGGAACTGGCGCCTCTCGTCGGCGCGCATCAGGGGGTCATCTATCAGGTCGATGATGGGCAGCAGTCTGTTCTCTCGCTGCTGTCGGTATATGCGGAGGGCGTCGAGGCTGCGCATCCGGCCCGGCTCGAATTTGGCCAGGGGCTGGTGGGTCAGTGCGCGAGCGATGCAAGACGTATCCTGGTCACCGATCTTCCCGGCAATGTCGTTCCGATCAGTTCCGGTGTGTTCTCGGTCCTGCCGAGAAGTGCGATCGTCCTGCCGGTTCAGTTCGAAGGGCAGGTCAAGGCGGTCATCGAGCTTGCCTCGGCGGGGAATTTCACGGCGCTGCAGCTTTCCTTCCTCGACCAGCTGACCACCTCCATCGGCATCGTGCTGAATTCGATCGAAGCGACGATGCAGACGGAAGGCCTGCTCAAGCAGTCGCAGCAGCTCGCCGCAGAACTTCAGACCCAGCAGCGCGAGCTGCAGCAAACCAACGAGCAGCTGGAACAGAAGGCTCAGCAGCTCGAAGAGCGCAACGTCGAGGTCGAGGGCAAAAACCAGGAGATCGAGCAGGCTCGTCATGCACTGGAGGAAAAGGCGGCCGAACTGGCGCTGACCTCGAAGTACAAGTCGGAATTCCTGGCGAACATGTCGCACGAACTGCGCACGCCGTTGAATTCGATCCTCATCCTCGGACAGCAACTCGGGGAAAACCCGGATGGCAATCTCTCGGCCAAGCAGGTGGAGTTCGCCAGGACGATCCATGGGGCGGGCACCGATCTCCTCAACCTGATCAGCGACATCCTTGATCTCTCCAAGATCGAATCCGGCACCGTCTCTGTCGACGCGGAAGAGATTTTCATCAGCAACCTGCTTGACGTGATGGCCAGACCCTTCCGGCATGAGGCCGACAATCGCGGACTGTCCTTCTCGGTCGACATTGGGACGGATGTCGCAAGAAGCATCATCACGGACTCGAAGCGCCTCCAGCAGATCCTCAAGAACCTGTTGTCGAACGCCTTCAAGTTCACGGCACAGGGCGGCGTGACGCTGCGGGTTGCAGCGGCGCAGGGCGGCTGGTCGCCGGATCATCCCTCACTGAAGCATGCGCCTTCTGTCATCGCCTTCGAGGTGACCGATACCGGCATCGGCATTCTTCCTGAAAAGCAGCGCATCATCTTCGAGGCGTTCCAGCAGGCGGATGCCTCGACCAGCCGGCAATATGGCGGCACGGGCCTTGGCCTTGCCATCAGCCGTGAACTTGCGAACCTGCTTGGCGGCGAGATCCAGCTTCGCAGCCAGCCTGGTGTTGGAAGCACTTTCATTCTTTATCTGCCACTGACCTTTGTCGGGGCGGGCATTGCGACGTCGAAAGCGGCTTCCACGTCAAGCAATGTCGTGCAGCTGTCGGAGGCCATGGCGGGCCGACGTGCCGACAGGGCCGGCGACCATGTCGAAGACGACCGGCAGACCATCACATCTGCCGACACGGTTCTGCTTGTCGTCGAGGATGACGCCCACTATGCGCGCGTCCTGGTCGATCTTGCCCGTGACAACGGCTTCAAGGTTCTGTTGGCGACGCGCGGCAGTGACGCACTTGCCCTGGCGCAGGAATATCAGCCGGCCGCGATCTCGCTCGACATCTTCCTTCCCGACATGCTGGGCTGGACGGTGCTGAGCCAGCTAAAGCAGAATTCAAAGACGCGGCACATCCCGGTCCAGATCATCAGCCTGGACGAAGACCGGCAGCATGGTCTGACCCGCGGTGCCTACGCCTTCATGAGCAAGCCCACCACGCCGGAAGGGTTGGGGAAGGCCCTGTCGCAGCTGAAAACCTTTGCGCAGCCGAGGCGCAAGCGGCTGCTGCTGGTGGAGGATAACGAAGCCGAGCGCATCAGCGTCACGGCGCTGCTCGAACATGACGATATCGACATTGCAAGCGTCGGCACCGGACGGGATGCTCTCGCTGCCCTGAAGGATGACGCAGCCGACTGCGTTGTGCTTGATCTGTCGCTACCAGACATGTCGGGCTTCGAGGTCCTCGAGAAGATGCGCGATGATGCCGAGATCGGCGAGATTCCGGTTGTGGTCTTCACCGGCCGGGAACTCTCCCCGGAAGAGGATGCGCGGCTTCATAGCATGGCCCGCAGCGTGGTTGTGAAGGGGGTTGAATCGCCCGAACGCCTGCTCGATGAGACAGCACTCTTCCTGCATCGTGTCGTCGCCGACATGCCCCGGGAAAAACAGGCGATGCTCGAGGAACTGCACAGTTCCGACGAGGATCTGATTGGCGAGACCGTCCTGCTTGTCGACGATGATGCGCGCAACATCTTTGCACTGAGCAGCGTGCTGGAACGTCGCGGCATGAAGGTTCTGACGGCGACCACGGGCAGCGAGGCGATCGAGGTCATCCAGAAGGAGCCTGATGTCGCGATCGTGCTGATGGATATCATGATGCCTGGGATGGATGGCTACGAGACAATGCAGGTTATCCGTTCGGACCCGAGCTTCCGGCGCCTGCCGATCCTGGCACTGACAGCAAAGGCGATGAAAGGAGACCGCGAGAAATGTCTGGAAGCGGGAGCGTCGGACTATCTGGCAAAGCCTGTCAACACCGAGCAGCTGCTGTCGGCGCTGCGCATGTGGCTGCATCGCTGAGGATAGTGTCATGAGCCCAGTCAATATCCTTCTCGTCGATGACCAGCCCGCAAAACTCCTGAGCTATGAGGTGATCCTCCAGGACCTCGGCGAAAACCTCATGAAGGCCCAGTCGGGCCGGGAGGCTCTCGAGTGTCTGCTGCGCAACGAGATCGCAGTGATCCTGGTTGACGTCTGCATGCCTGAGCAGGACGGCTTCGAGCTGGTGAGCATGATCAGGGAGCACCCCCGCTATCAGAATACCGCGATCATCTTCGTCTCTGCCGTGATGATGGCTGAGCCGGACCGTCTGCGGGGTTACGAGGCCGGAGCAGTCGATTACGTCTCCGTCCCGATCGTTCCCGAGGTGCTGCGCGCCAAGGTGCGGGTGTTTGCCGATCTTTTCCGGAAGACCCGCGAACTGGAACGTCTGAATGCCGATCTCGAGGCACGGGTGCAACAGCGCACGGCGGAGCTTGAAGCATCCTCGACGGAGCTTCGCCAGCTGAACGAGGATCTCGAGCGGCGCATCGACCAGAAGACCCGCGAGCGCGAGGATGCGCTGGCGCAGCTCTTCGAAGCCCAGAAGCTCGACACGATCGGCCAACTGACCGGCGGTGTCGCCCACGATTTCAACAATCTCCTGATGGCGATATCAGGAAGCCTCAACCTTTTGAAAAAGCGGCTGCCGTCCGATGAAAAGAGCGAGCGCCTGATTGGAAATGCGATGCAGGCCGCAGAGCGTGGCTCGGCGCTGACGCAGCGACTTCTTGCGTTCGCCCGCCGTCAGGATCTGAAGCCCCAGGCCGTCAACTTCGAGCGGCTGTTCGACAGCGTCGAAGACCTGCTGAGCAAGGCTGTCGGCCCCCAGATCGCGATTGCGCGGCGGATCCCCAAGGAGCTGCCGCCAATACTGGTCGATGGCAACCAGCTTGAACTGGCTCTGCTCAATCTGTTCGTCAACGCGCGGGACGCACTGGGGCAGGGCGGAACCGTGACGGTGACGGCCCAGTCAATGGATGGCGAGGATCGTCCGACGTCGCTGAAGGAGGGCCGCTATATCAGGATATCGGTCTCCGACGACGGCGAGGGAATGGATGAGGCGACCTTGTCGCGCGCCACTGAACCGTTCTTCACGACCAAGGGGGTAGGAAAGGGGACGGGTCTTGGGCTTTCAATGGTCCATGGGCTAGCAGCGCAATCTGGAGGCGTTCTGCAGGTATCAAGCATCGCAGGCCAAGGCACGACCGTATCGCTCTGGTTGCCTGTCGCTGACACCGCGGAGGAGCCGATGTCTGCGACGGAGCAGCGTGCCATGGCAAGCGCCTCGGATGTACCTGCATCGCTGAGCGTCCTCGTCGTCGATGATGACGCGCTTGTCCGGTTAGGAACCGTCGCGATGCTTGAAGATCTCGGTCATACTGCCTTGGAAGCCGCATCGGCCTACCAGGCGCTGGATCTGCTGGCTGCCTCCTCCCGCGTGGACCTCGTTGTCACCGATCATGCCATGCCCGCAATGACAGGTGCGGATCTGGCGCGGCAGATCTTCGCGTCCCACCCCGGTTTGCCGGTCATTCTTGCCTCGGGCTATGCAGACCTCCCTGATGATCCAGCCTATGTCGGTATGTTGAGGATGACAAAGCCCTTCACCCAGGAACAGCTTCGTGACGCGATCGAACGGGTGCGGCTGGAAAGGGTGGCAGCGGCGTGAATCTCAGGCGGACGTTCTCCTTCGGTCGTATGGTCAGGTTGAAACGATCAGGGAGAGACATATGTTGCGGCCGAAGCTGCTGATCCTGATCATGGCGATCATTTTCCTCCTTATCGTGGCGCTGGCCTTGTGGTGGTAATCGCCCGGCACCGCCAGAGCCTTCATTTGGCTTTAAAAACCCTCGTCAGATAGCAGGGATATGAAGTGCGCTCTGTGCTTCAAATCAAAACCGAGTTGGCACATCGGTACCGAGATCCCCCTGCGTCGGGGGCTTCGCTTCTTCGGCGAACCGTTATTGCGGTTCGGACGCGGTTTTGGCCCGCTCGATCCGGTTGGCGACGTCTATAGAGAGCACGTCGAAGAGAGGGACAAGGCGCTCGGCAGTATCGATCGCATTTTTTCCGATGCCGCGCTGATGATATTCCGCGAGCTGGGAAGAGGTGGCTTTAACCTGGACCGCTACTTTCAGTTCAATCGCTTGCAGTTCAGCAACTGTCAGATCAGGCTTCAAAAGCGTCGCCTGTAGTTCGCTGTAGAGGCGCTCAGTCTCGGTGATTTGGCCAATCCAGTGCTCGCTGCGCGTTTGGGGTCTCGGCTCCACGGCTGTGGTTGATTGCCCCGAGCTATGGGTTGCTTTGCGGGGGCTGGAAGAGAGAGTTCGCCCTGATCCATCTGTCGGGCCATTTTTAACACTGCGCCTGAAAAGCTTATCGACTATCCCCATCATCGCCCCTGCGTATTGTTATTTATTGCTGTTCATTGCCTTGCAGGCGCGCTCGAAGCGAGTTGCGATGCTCCCAACTCGATCCCTGCCCCGCATATTAGACATCAATTCATTATTTTCCGTTGACGCCCCACAAATAGACTGCGGCGTGATGAGCCGGATCCAGGTCGATAGACGATCAAGCCCGTAGCGTAGTGAACGAATTCCGCCCCTTCAAGGTTTGTTTAGGGGGCCCTTATATTTCCGGCATCGTTCCTTCGGATATCGTAAAAGTGGTGTCCGGGGGTAGCCGCCCGTTCGAATGCTGAGGGCACCAGCGCCGAGGTCTGATCCGGGGTTATCGGTAACGGAGGCTGGTGTGTGGCGCATCAGACTGAAGTCTGACCATCGGAACCAGATTTCGCGCGACATGTTATCCGACAAGAGCTCAAAGGAACGACAATGTCAGGCGACTCGGAAAGCAGTGAATTGGACTTGCGCACCACACCCCGAAGTTATCGTCGGGGAGGTGTTTGGATTTTTGTCACGATCGTGTTGATACTGGCAGTTGTCGCTTTTGCCTGGACGAAGGTTAGAGACGCGGTGATCGAAACGCCACAGACAACGAACCATAGCGCCTCCACTCCCTCGTCGACGCAGATGAGACCGTAAACTGCAGTCCAGGGGGCTAACCGGCTCGCACAGCCTCATCGACTTGCCCGTCATTTGCCCGGGCTACCTGGATTTGTTTCATGATACACGCTTATGCGTGCGGAAGATCCAGCCATCCGCCAAGACAAACGTCGCGGCGCGTCGCTAGGCAGTTGGGAAAGGTGCCTGCTGGAGTGGAAAGCTCGCAAGCTGCCGGCGTGTTTCGATGCTTGTCCGTTACCTGAAGCCCTCGGCAACAGGGCTTTCTTTTCCCGCATCCGATTTCGCCCGGATCGAGTTGCGCCAGACCATTTCAGCCTTGAGGGTGATGGGCTGGACGACCGCCTGGCCATCGTCCTGCGGCATCTGGGTCAGCCAATTGACCGCCCTGGAGGCGATGTCTGCGATTGGTTGAGCAAAGGTTGTCAATGCGTAAGACGACCAGGACGCTTGCTCAATATCATCGAAACCCGCCACGCAGAGGTCGTCGGGGACGGACAAACCGAATTGGTGACGAGCGGCATCCATGAAGCCAAAGGCAATCAGGTCGGTCGCGCAGAATACCGCATCAGGACGTTCCTTGGCGGTCAGCATGCGGCGAGCGAGGACGCTGCCGGCTTCATAGCCGGTCCAACCATGGCGCTCCACAATCACCTCCATGCCCAAAGCGCGAGCCGCCGCAACGAAGCCTCTCTCACGCGCCATCAGGCTGGGTGTCCCAGCTTCGGAGTTGGCAAAGGCGAGCCTTCTGCATCCAGCCCGCACGAAGGCGGTCACAACGCGCCCTCCGGCTTCGTAGTCGTCCAGATTTATGCGCAATGGACCTTGCTGATCGTCGTCGCGATTGATGAGAACCAGGCGTTGCCCGTTGCGCAAGCAAAGCTGAGTGATGGATCTGTCCGGCAACCCGGAAAGAATGATGGAAGCATCAGCACGATACCGAAGTGCCTGCTGCAAAGCGCGGTCAACGCTGCCGTCCGAACGATCCGTGTTGATCAGCATGGCAACCTTGCCCGCATTCTGCAGGTTCAGCGTCAGCTTTCCGAGGAGAGCCGATCGGTAGGGTGTCGCAACCTCGGAAACGATCAGGCACACGATGCCGCTTTCATTGCGCATCAAGCCGCGAGCGAGATGATTGACGTGATACCCAAGTTCCTCGGCTGCGAGCATAACGCGCTCACGGGTTTTCGTTGAAACGCTCGCGCCTGGTGTGAACGTCCGGGACACTGCCGATCGGGACACGCCGGCTTTGTCCGCGACCTCCCGTGCGCTTATGGTTGTGTGTTTCACAGCGGCCCTCTCTGCCCATCTCGCGACGCCATATTGCACATGAATGCAATGACAAGATCGTGCGAATTGCACCATAAACAGTTGACACAACAGCAAGGCAGATGCAACTCTTGCACACGCTTGCAAAGCGTGCGGCGTGGAGGCGTCGGTACATTTAGGAGGATACAATGAAGTCGGTTCAAATCGCCGCGACCATTCTCGCCGCGGGTATATCTCTGTCTGCCTATTCGGCGCACGCCGCAGGAAATCTCAATCTTATCTGCTCCGCCGACGTCGTCATTTGCGAAATGATGAAGGACCGGTTCGAGAAAGAAACGGATATCACGGTGAACATGGTTCGGCTGTCTTCGGGAGAGACCTATGCCAAGGTTCGCGCCGAGGCGCGTAACCCGAAGACCGACATCTGGTGGGCGGGGACCGGCGATCCGCACCTGCAGGCCGCCACCGAGGGCCTTACTCAGGAATACAAGTCGCCGGTCCTCGATCAGCTACAGGACTGGGCGAAGAAGCAGGCAGAAAGCGCCAATTATCGGACCGTAGGCGTCTATGCCGGCGCGCTTGGCTGGGGCTACAACACCGACCTCCTGAAGAAGAAGGGGTTGAAGGAGCCCAAGTGCTGGGCCGACCTGCTGGATGCCTCCTACAAGGGTGAGATTCAGATCGCCAACCCGAACTCCTCAGGCACGGCCTATACGGCGCTCGCGACCCTGGTGCAGATCATGGGAGAGGATAAGGCGTTCGATTACTTGAGCAAACTCAACGCCAATGTCTCGCAATACACCAAGTCAGGCTCGGCGCCGGTAAAGGCTGCAGCCCGCGGCGAAACGACGATCGGTATCGTCTTCATGCATGACGCTGTTGCCCAGACTGTCGAGGGCTTCCCGGTCACGTCCGTTGCTCCCTGCGAAGGCACCGGCTACGAAATCGGCTCGATGTCGATCATCAAGGGTGCGAAGAACCTCGACAATGCCAAGAAGTGGTATGACTGGGCGCTGTCGGCTGATGTTCAGTCACACATGAAGGATGCCAAGTCGTTCCAGCTTCCGTCCAACAAGTCGGCAGAGGTCCCGAAGGAGTCCCCGAAATTCGAGGACATCAAGCTGATCGACTACGACTTCAAGACTTACGGCGATCCAGAGAAGCGAAAGGCGCTGCTTTCGCGATGGGACAAGGACATTGGCGCCAAGGCCAATTGATCTGATCCTTAAAGGAAGAATGGCTGGCAGCCTCGCTGCTGCTGGCCAAATTGCCTGATACTCTGGCGGAGCGATCGATGAAGAACCATAACCGCAGACTGGATATCGCTCTCGTCATTGCCCTTGCTGCGTTGATGGTACTCCCGTGGTACAGGACGGAGGGCGGCTTCTTCGGGCTCGGCTGGCTACCTGATTTTCCTGGAGATCCGTCCTCGGCGCCTGGCGTCCTGCAGATCGTCTCGCATGGGCGATGGTGGCTGGCGGTCGTCGTCCTCTTTGTGGTCCTTTGCGCCGTGTCGCGCTTCATCTCCGATCACGCCAGGCGCGGTGCGCTCCTTGCCTGGGCGGGTGGGCTCGGCCTTCTGTTTCTGGCAGTGCAAGGGCTTGCAATCGGCTTTACCGGCTGGAGCTGGACGATCAGCGAGACCCTGTTCGGTGCCCTTCCGGATGGTCAGCCGTCGATGGGCGCAGGCGCCGTCGTGGTCGGTCTCACCTTCGTCATCCTTTTTTCCTTCGGGCTCGCCGAACGCGGGGTGATGAAGGGCGACGCCTTCGTGGTCAGTGCCATTGCGATGCTGGTCTTGCTCGTGAGCGTGTTCGTCTTCTACCCGATTGGCAGCATGTTCGTCGGCGCTTTCCAGGACTTCGACGGTTCGTTCAACCCGACCGGCTTTCTGACGAACATACAGGACCCATCCGTCTGGAGCCTTGGCTGCGTATGGGGAGGCGAACGCTGCGGCGTTGCCTGGCGGACGCTCTGGCTGGCGATCTGGGCTGCGTCCGGCTCGACGACGCTCGGCCTTTGTTTTGCACTGGTAGCAACGCGCACACGCTTTCCCTTCAAGAAGGGATTGCGGCTTTTGACCATTTTGCCAATTATCACTCCGCCATTTGTCGTTGGCCTTGCTCTGACCCTGTTGTTTGGCCGCTCCGGTGTCGCAACCCAGTTTGTCTCAACGTTGCTCGATATAGAGCCCGGCCGATGGCTCTATGGCCTGACGGGGATCTGGATTGCCCAGGTCCTTTCGTTCACGCCGATCTCCTTCCTCGTTCTGATTGGTGTCGTGGAGGGCGTAAGCCCATCAATGGAAGTGGCCTCCCAGACGTTGCGCGCCGATCGCTGGCGCACGTTCTGGCGCATTTCCCTGCCGCTGATGAAGCCCGGCATCGCCAACGCCTTCCTGATCGGATTTATCGAGAGCATGGCGGATTTCGGCAATCCGTTGGTGCTCGGCGGTAGCCATGGCGTGCTGTCGACAGAAATCTTCTTCGCTGTTGTCGGCTCGCAGAACGACCCGTCGCGCGCCGCCGTGCTTGCCCTGATCCTGCTCTGCTTTACCCTGTCGGCGTTCCTGGCGCAGCGTTTCTGGCTGTCCGGCAAGAATTTCGCGACAGTTACCGGCAAGGGCGATTCGGGACAGCATATCGCGCTGCCGCGCGGGCTTTCGATTGCCGTGCATGCGATCGTCATACCCTGGATGATTTTCACAATTGTCGTCTATGCAATGATCCTCTTCGGCGGTTTTGTGCGCACCTGGGGTCTCGACAACACGCTTACGTTGGAACACTACATCCGCGCTTTCTCGATCGGCTTGCGCAATGACGGCGGCCTGGCGTGGACCGGGGTGGCCTGGAACTCGTTCTGGACAACAATGGAGATTGCCCTGATTTCTGCCCCGCTGACGGCCGCTGTCGGTCTGTTGACCGCCTACCTGATCGTCCGCCAGAAGTTTGCCGCACGCAATGTGTTCGAGTTCGCGCTGATGATGAGCTTTGCGATCCCGGGTACCGTTATCGGCATCAGTTACATCATGGCCTTCAATCTGCCCCCGCTCGAAATGACAGGGACGGCGCTGATCCTGATTGCCTGCTTTGTGTTCCGCAACATGCCGGTTGGCGTGCGTGGCGGCGTCGCGGCGATGAGCCAGCTGGACAAGAGCCTCGACGAGGCATCGCTCACACTGCGCGCAGACAGTTTCAGGACAATCCGCAAGGTCATCCTGCCGCTGCTCAGGCCCGCAATCACTGCAGCCCTCGTCTATTCATTCGTGCGCGCGATCACCTCGATCAGCGCCGTCGTTTTTCTCGTGAGTGCCGAGTACAACATGGCGACTTCCTATATTGTCGGACTCGTCGAAAACGGCGAATACGGCATTGCAATCGCCTATTCCTCGACACTGATCATCGTCATGGTCGCCATTATTACCGGCTTTCAACTTCTTGTCGGCGAGCGCCGCCTGCGGCGCGAAAACCGTGTCGCGCTTGCGGCGCCGACCGCTACCGCTGCCGCACCTCTCGGTCAGGAGAAAACCGCATGACCCCCACAAAACCTGGCTCCGTCGTCTTCGAGAATGTGCGCAAGAGCTTTGGCGCCTTCACGGCGATCCCTGATCTTTCCCTGACCATCGAACCCGGCACGTTGGTCACGCTGCTTGGACCTTCGGGCTGCGGCAAGACGACGACGCTTCGCATGCTGGCTGGTCTCGAGCACCCGTCGGCGGGACGGATCCTGATCGGCGGAAAGGACGTCACGATGTTGCCGGCAAATGAGCGTGATGTCTCTATGGTTTTCCAGTCCTATGCGCTGTTCCCGCATATGACCGCCCTCGACAACGTCGCCTATGGCCTGGAATCCTCCGGGCTGAAGCGAAAGGACGCGCGCGAAAGGGCTGAAGAAGGCCTGAAGCTTGTTGGTCTCGCCGGCATGGGACAGCGCCTGCCTGCCGAGCTTTCAGGTGGTCAGCAGCAACGCGTCGCGGTTGCACGGGCGCTGGTGCTTGAGCCACAGGTCCTGCTGCTCGACGAGCCTCTCTCGAACCTCGACGCCCGTCTTCGCCGCCGGGTCAGGACCGAGATCCGCGAGTTGCAGCAGCGGCTGGGCTTCACTGCTGTCTACGTCACGCACGATCAGGACGAGGCGCTTGCCGTTTCCGATGAGATCATCGTGATGAAGGACGGCGAGATCGCCCAGAAGGGCACGCCCCACGATCTCTATGACCAGCCGGCATCTGCGTTCATCGCCGATTTCATGGGCGAGGCCAACGTCGTGCCTTGCGATATTATCGGCATCGAGGGCGGCCATGCGACGATCAGTATTGGCGGACTGCACCATCGTGTCGCCGGTCGTAACATGCGCGAGGGACCGGCAGAGCTTGCAATTCGTCCGAGCGCCATCACACTAGCACCAAAAAATGGCGGCGCGTTCAGCGGACAGGTCACCCATGCCGCCTATCTCGGTGATCACGTGGAATATGAAGTGAAGACCAGCAAAGGCACTCTGTTCGTCGTCGATGGCTCAATGGCGAGGGCATTCGAGCCTTTGACAGAGGTTGAAATCGGCTTCAAGGATCGCGGGATTGCCATCATCGGCGGCTGATTGCTGCCTTTTATCAAGGAAGATTTTCATGACGTCGCATATTGTACCAGACCTTGAAGCGCGCCTTGCGCTGGCCGAAACGGTGGCTAACGAGGCCGGAGCGCTGGCGCTCGACTATTTCAGGCGCCGGGACACGCTTGTCATCGAGACCAAGCGCGATCTGCAGGATGTGGTCTCGGTCGCCGATCGCGACGTGGAGAACCTGATCCGGGGCCGCTTCAATGAAGCCTACCCGGCCGATGGCGTGCTCGGCGAGGAGTATGGCCTTGAAGAAGGGACGTCGGGGTTCACCTGGGTTGTCGATCCGATCGATGGAACCAGTCCTTTCGTCAACGGCATGCCGAATTGGTGCGTCTCGATCGGTCTGCTCTACGAGGGCCTGCCCGTTGTCGGCGTGATCAGCGCGCCATGCCACGACGAGATCTATGCCGCAGCACTCGGCAAGGGTGCTACGCTGAATGGAGTGAAGCTCTCACTGGACTCCTCGCGGACCATTCGCAATGCCGTGACTGGTATCGGTGCCAACAACCATGTCACGCCGAAGACGGTTGCCGGGATAGTGGAAAGCCTGTTGGAGGCTGGCGGAAACTTCATGCGCAATGGATCGGGAGCCCTGATGCTCGCCTATGTGGCAGCGGGCCGCCTTGTCGGATATTATGAGCCCTATATGCACGCGTGGGATTGCATGGCCGGGTACTGCCTGGTGAAGGAAGCAGGCGGCTGGTACCATCCGTTCCCGACCTCAGGCGAGCGGCTGACGAAGGGAGCGCCCGTGATTGCGGCTGCGCCCGGGGCAATCGACGATCTGCGCAGGATTGCTCAGGTGTGAAGCCTCGGCGTTTGAAAGATTGCAGGCCCGGCATCCCGCCGCGCCGCTCTCAAGTCTTGAGGGCGGCCATAAAATCGGCTGATGGGCTTTTCTGAAAACCTGCGTCTCATGGTGATGAGGACTGTTTCCCATTGGCTCGTGAGTCTTGCATCAAAGCCAGACGGCTCAGACCCTGACCGGTGCCACCTCGCGCGCAGAGCGTTTTGCGCCACCTGGATATGCAAAAGGGTTGGGCCTGCGGAACAATTTCAGGCACGTCTTGCCTGGGTTGCGGACCCGAAGGCATGTGCCCGAGGCTGCGCCCACGCGCAACCCGGCGATGCGCAACTTGGCTCCATCAGTCACTGGGCCAAACAATAACCCTGTCGAGTTCACGGAGGATGTCGGCCTCCAGTTCGGCACTGACCACCTCGTATTCCTCGATGATATGCGAGCTAGCATTGTCATGCCGAAAAGCCTCAAGCGCGATACATGCCTCGTCATAAGCCGCGAATAGCTCGTCAAAGTATGGCCACGAGGTAGAGCCCAACAGGACTTGCAGCCGCCTGCGTTGCTCAGGCAACCTGAGCATCAGGCGACGCAGTCCGGACTGCGCAAGCGAACGACTGCCACCGATCTCATGATCGTTGCCCATTGGCTATCCTCTGCCCCTGAAGCAGAGTAGCAATCGCCCGACGAAACGGAAGTAGTTTACGGTAGCTTCTACTATCTCAAGGCATCCGGTTCTCTAAATTAGCAATCTGGTTTATTGGAGGGTTAAGAATTTAATTGCACATCAATTCCACGTAGATAAAGTGGGCGTCATATACGCTTTGGTTGTATGCTTGTCGGAGGGGAACCGGTGAGAAATCAGGCTGTAAGTGTCCGAGAAACAACTCCTGCGCCCGATGACGTACGGGAACAACTGCGAAGGATCCTCTCAAGCCCGGATTTTATCCTTCCTGATCGTGGACGCAGGTTCCTGCAGTACGTCGTGACCGAGACGGTTGAGAAACGTGAAGGATATCTCAAAGCATTCACGATTGCGCAGGCGGTATTCGGACGAGGTAACTCGTTCGATGCTCAAAACGATCCCTGTGTCCGCATTGCGGCACGTCAATTGCGTAGCGCCCTGGAGCGCTACTACCTTACGGCGGGCGCAAAGGACCCAGTGCTAATCACGGTTCCTGCCGGTGGGTACGTTCCCGCGTTTACGTTGCGAGGCCCCGGAAGCGAGAGCGGCATCGAGCGCAAACCTGAGGTGGGAGCTCCCGCTACGAGTGCCGGAAAAGAGCAGGTCCCGGTCGACGCGCAAAAGAGTGAAGGCAGGCTGCTTCGTTGGATCATGGTCGGCGCTGCGCTGATCGTGCTTGCCGCCGTTGTCATGGCATCGCTTGCAGAATGGGAAAACCCGGCATTGAAAACGGCGGTAACGGACGGCAGCAGGCCGAGGATCGTCATCGATCGCTTCCAGAGTGTTGGCCAAGGCAATGCTGCAAATGACATCTCAGCCGGTTTGACCAGCGAGCTTTTTGTCAACCTTGCGAAGTTCAAGGACGTTGTGGTCATGTCAGGGAACGGTGCAACTGGCGTCACTGCGACTGACCCGACATACGCCCTTCAGGGAAGTGTCCGGTTGGAAGACAACGACATGCGGTCGACTGCCCGCCTGGTCCGTCAGGCCGACGGCGTTGTTGTCTGGACTGGCGACTACAATGTCGACATCAAGGGTCGGAGCATTTTGGATATCGAGACGGGGATTGCGCGTTCCATAGCGACTGCAATTGTGGCGCCCCTTGGAGCCGGCGACCACAAGACGCCGGGTTCGTCAGGCGCTGGCAAATAAGTGCAAGCGTAGCCATCACGACGGCATAACCGTAGACTCAGGGCCACACCGGCCAGAGACCGTCTTTCCGGACCGATCCCGCTTTGCCAGGACAGATCCCACTCTTCCCGATCAAGCAGGGGCGTTTACAACGCTCGTCATCGCTATCAATGAGTGCTTGGGGATCCCAGCGACGCAGAGACTGACGGTCCCTCAAGAGGCGTCCAGCAAAGCGGCGAGCCCCGCGAGCTGGAACCGCCAGAAATGGGCGACTGCTTTCCTGATGTCCTCGGCATTGTCATAGCGGCGCAGGATACCGGCGAGCGTATCGAGCGTGCGACCGAAAATCTGCTCCAGTACGAAATGCAGATGCGCATCATCCTGGCGTCCGAGGCGGGTGACGGCGCGGCTGGTCATGTCAGCGATCATCCGTGGCCGCTCATCCTCAAAAGTAGTGCCGGCGGCGCTGCTCATCAGGATGGCGGCAGCATGTCGATGCGTGGCCCAGAAGGCAAGCAGATCGCCCGCTGCCGAAGAACCGCTCGCATCGAGCGCCCGCCAATCGCTGCGGTTTTCGAACTCGCCAAGACGCGCCGAAAGCAGGCGCCGATGCTCTGCGGCGTGGTTTGCCGGCAAAACCTTGTCGAAGAGATCGGCCTTGTCCTTCACGTACTTATAGACGTTGCTGGCGCTGGTGCCAGCGCGCTCGGCGATATCGGCGATCCGGGCTGCCTCGAAACCACGTTCGGCGAAGATGGCGCCGGCGGCATCGAGAATGCTGTTGCGAAGATCGTCCTTCAGGATTTGCGGCATGCAAGCGTCCGTGAGAGCGCGGAGAGGCGAGGTAGCCACGGTGCCGCGTTTTCCAGCTGGAACGCAAGCTGAAAGAGGAGGGCGTCTTCTCCTGCCCGTGCCGCAAAATGACTCCCAACAGGCAAGCCTTCCTCAGTCCAAAAGAGCGGTACGGACATGGCAGGCCAGCCCGCCAGCGATGCGGCCGCCGTATAGGCGGCACTCCGCTCGAAATGGCGTCGGAGCACCTGAAGGGGACAATCCGGGGAGACGGTGCCAAGAGGGAAGGCGGTGAAGGGAATTGTCGGTGAAAGCAATACTTCCACATCGTCGAGTGCCACTTGCGCCATGTCGCCGGCAGCTGCGATTTCCGCAGCCGCCTCGACAAAGCGTGACGGTGGAAGCGCGCGAGCATGCTCGATGAGGGTAAGCGTATAAGGTTCGAGGCAGGCGATGGCGGCGTCTGGGGCAAGGCTGGGGGCGAGATAGTTCACCATGCCTGATGTGGTCATTGCCATGATGTCGTAGACGGCACGCGCAGCCACCCGACCGTCAAAGCGCGGTCCCTCGACCGGGACAAGGGTATGATCAAGCGAGTGACAGAGTGTGATGGTTTGCTCCAGCGCAGCCCGGGCCGCCTCATCCGGCAAGTTGCCGAAGGCGTCGAGGCCATAGAAACCGATCGACAGTTTTCGCGGCGGGTTTGCCAAGAGATCTGCCGCTTCCGGTAGGGGTTCTGCCCAGTCTTCAGTTTCAGTCACGCGAAGCCAGGTCGCGCTATCGCGCACGGAACGGCTGACGCAATGCTCGCTCAGAATGGCGGCAAGCGGCATATTCTTGGGAAGACCGGCGGAGCGCGTGCGCCAGCGGGTCGGCTTGAAGCCGAAGAGGCCACAAAGCGAGGCGGGACCGCGGATAGAGCCGCCGCCATCGGACGCGTGTGCGACAGGCACCATCCCGGAGGCGACCGCAGCGGCGGCACCACCTGAGGAACCGCCTGTCGATCGGGACAGATCCCAGGGATTGCGTGTCTTGCCTGTCACAAGCGGCTCCGTCGTTCCGACGAGGCCGAACTCCGAGGTCGTCGTCTTGCCGAGAACAACGAGACCCGCCGCGTCGAGCGCTTCGGTATAGGACGAACCGGCGGGCGCGATCTGGCCGGACATGAGGCGGGAACCCAGGCCAAGAGGCTGGCCGGGATAGGCGATCAGGTCCTTGAGCAGGGTGGGGACACCCGCGAAGGCACCGGCGCCCGCGTTCGTTCGGGCGCGTTCGCGTGCGGCCTCGAAGGCCGATGCGCTGAGAGCATTGAGCGCAGGATTCAGTCGCTCGATACGAGTGATCGCTGCATCAAGCAGCTCTTCCGGCGTTACGTGCCCTGCGTGGACGAGCACTGCCTGTGCGGTGGCGTCCAATTCAACAAGAGGAAGATCGTCAATCGGACTGGCTCCGAGATCGAGCGTCATGGCGCAAACTCCAAAAAAGAATAAACCATTCTCTTTTCAATAACACGCCTGTTGTGAGCTGTCGACCAAGGGGCGAAGGGATGGCCAAGGGCCGAGCCGTGTGAGCTCGAAAGACGGTCAGGCCGCACGACGCCGTCATTCTGGATCATGACATTGGTGCGCCCAAGACAAGTCGAAGACGTGCGACCAGATAGCTGGAACCCCGAAAACCTGGAGTCTCGTGATGGTGTTGCTTGAAGAATGACATTCGGAGCCTGATGGGGGACCGACGGCCGGCATCGAAAGGTGGGGATTTCGACCGCCGACGAACGACCTCACTCCCAAATCGCTGTAAACTCGTTGTTCCGCATAACGCGAAAAGGCCGATCCAACAGGGGAACAATGGCGAACCAGCTCGACATGTTTGCTTCGATACCGGTCGCGGCTGGCGCTGAAGCGGCCAAGGAACGAGCTATCCGGAAAGGCTCGAGAATGGCGCCAGAGGAAATGGCCAAAAGCCTTGAGGCGACCGGGAACTACAAGATCCTGCGAAGACTGCTCCCCCGATCGATCGTGACAGAGCGGAGACCCGAATTTACGCGAGTCGGTGTGATCGTGGACACCGAGACCACGGGCCTCAATCACCGAAATGACGAGATCATCGAGTTTGGTGCGATTGCCTTCACCTTCGACGACAATGGTAGGATCGGCGATATCACCGACGTCTACGGCGGCCTGCAGGAACCGCAGACGCCGATCCCCGCTGACATCACCCGGTTGACCGGGATCACCGACGAAATAGTGGCGGGCCAACAGATCGACATCGCGGCTCTGCGCCGCATCGTCGAACCCGCAGACCTTATCATCGCCCACAATGCCGGTTTCGATCGTCCTTTCTGTGAGGCGTTCTCTCCGTTGTTCGTCAACAAGGCCTGGGCCTGTTCGGTCAAGGAGATCGATTGGAGCTCCCGTGGCTTCGAGGGAACCAAACTCGGTTACCTCATCGGGCAGGCAGGCTATTTTCATGACGGACATCGCGCCGTCGACGATTGTTTTGCGCTTCTTGAAGTCCTGGACCACCAGCAAGGAGAGGATGACCGTCCCTTTGCCGAACTCCACCGCGCTGCCCAGCGCTCACGCGTCCGGCTCTTTGCCGAGCATAGCCCGTTCGATATGAAGGATCACCTCAAGGCGCGCGGATACAGATGGTCCGACGGTACCGACGGGCGTCCGCGGTCGTGGTGGATCGAGCTCGATGAGGACGTTCTTGATGACGAACGTCATTTCCTCCGGACAGAAATATACCGCTGGGACGATGCAGACCCACCCGTCCAGCACCTGACCGCGCTTGAGAGATTCAGGGCATAGCGGACCGCTGACGGCGGCTCTGAAACGGAGCCGATGAAACAAACCGTCAACGTGTTGTTAGGGCTTTGTTGACCATAATTGTGGCTTCGTCCGTCCGGCGTGTTTCTGCAGCCGGGCATGATCTCAGATGACGAGGATCGCAATGTCCGGCTATGCCAGCAACTCTCAAGCCGTTGGGCGCACATCATTCAATGCGGTGGGTGTTCTATGCTCTGTTGTTCGGCGCGTCAGACAGGTGGCCATCGCCTTGCTGGCGGTTTTAGGATTTGCCGTCGATGCCGCTGCGGGTCGTGTCCCGCCGAATGGTGTAGGTCGGCGGTAGCGAAGCCGCTCGTGAGCGCGTTCTAAATTGCGCCGTAGCGAGCGAGCGGCGAAAGCGGCGGTCATCGAAGTTCTCCGGTAAAGTCGGGTTGCTCACACCAACCTGATTGGAAGGAACCACCGATGACCGATGTCATGATGAACCTGC
>NZ_JANTYT010000036.1:0-23415 GCF_024808825.1 Rhizobium sp. BK661
AGACTACTGCCGCCGGATAGAGCCGGATCTCGCTACCAATGCGCGCACATTCATCGGTCTTGCCGTCGTCAATGCGCATCGAAAATCGCGCTTACAGTTCTTGAGTTGCCACCACAGTGGAAAGCTCAAGGTTTCAGGAGCGCGGGTTCTTCTGAAACAGTGCCAAGTTGCTGCAGACGGTCTTTTACCCGAACCGGCGTCGGCAGTTGCCGCATTTTTGCTCGGATGCGCGGCACTCGCTAAGCCTCTCTCAGTCACTGCTGTGGATATCGGCGGGCAGAATGGTATCAGCGTACGTAGAACTAGAAGCGGGCGTGGCGTTTCAGTCGGTGGCGCTAATGGCGTCAACGCGAGCGTTGGAGACATCAAGCGGGGGCCTTGGCATGAATGCGTCGGTTGGCGGGTCTGCTGGCGTACATAGCAATACGTCCGGCGGGGGCAGCAGCGGCGGTCTCGCCGTCAGATTGGAATTCAGTCTGCGCGAGGGAACGTTTTACCGACAGTTCGCGTGATCTATCCATTTCTTTAAACAAGATTTCATCGCAGCGAGCTTCACCATGATGTTGATGGAAAGCCGTGGTGCTCGGGACAGTCGCGCGGTGTCAGCTTCGATGGACCTATGTATCATGAACGTGTCCCAACGGTTATAGCTGACACCGGCTGACACGCCGCCAGCGGGGAATCGGTAATTTATACGCCGAGAAACCAGCCCCGACATGCGCAAGCAGCAAAGGCTCGGCCTACCCTAGTGAACGCGCAATGGTGACCATCTCTGGTGGACACCGTCAATCAGTTCCTTTTCGCAATGCGCGCCCTCCCTTACGAGAGCGACCAAAAGTGCCGCAATTTCAATGCTTGTCCTTCTATCGTGCGAAACGCTGTTCTCCCGGCAGAGGATCTTAAAGGCAACCTTCACGAACGAAAAGTTCGTAGGTAGCTTTCTATTTGGAGCTAGATTTGATCGTTTGTGGTCGATGTGTTTGAGCACTGCAGTCCAAGGCAAGATGCTGTCATCGGCCAGGCTGCTGACGAGATAGTCCTCATTCACTGCAATCTTTCGCAAGACCAGCCTCCCTCATTCAAAACAAGTCGTTCGCGGCAAACACCAAGGCAACCTACCAGTATGAGCAACGCCTAATCAATGTACAAAAACAATAGTTCACTGTTTTATCGTTAGAGTAAACTTTAGAAGGGCACGATGACTGCCGCAACGTCAGGGATGTCCTCATCGAAGCAACCACATTGCGAGGGGAGGGTCTCGTTTGATTTTTCCAACGGTCGCGTCACTCGTCGATCCACAAAACACCACTCAGGTTACTTTAATGGGGCCGCGCCGATCCGTGCTATGTCATGCGCCGTTACGCCGTAGTCGCCGTTGAGACCCGGGAACCGCTATGTCGTGAACAAATCAGCGCGACAAGGCCTTATGGGCGGACATTTGAGCCGCGAGGCCATTCTCTCCCGCCAGACTTGGAGGGGTGTCTACGATGGCAAATGTGCGATCCAACAATGGTGACGAACTCTACAACATCGTCGATCGCAAACCGCACTCATTGGCGAACTGGAAAATATGAATTTTAGCGCGGACAAGATCGAGTTCGCGATTCATGATGTTCTCAAAAGCAAGTGGCTCGGTGCGATAGCGGCGCTTCAGGAAGCGCGCGAGGCCGTTCCCAAAGGTTTGGTGTCAGACGGGAATGAAGGATATATTCTGTCAACTGCCGTGTGGTAGAGAATGCTTTCATGGATGCAAAATTTCACGTCGCCGCCCTTAGTTCGCCCTGACCGGACGGCGGCGACAGCTGTAATGTAATGAGCCTAACCTCCTTTGCTCCGATGCGCTGAAGGCGGCGCAGGAATCTCAGGGAAGTCGTTTCCTGTGATGGGGGGTCACCACACGACACGGAGCATAAGTTGCAGGAGCTCGGCGAAGCATGTAGTGTTGGTTGAGTTAAGCACACCGATGTCGATGGCAATAATGGTTTGGTAGCCGAGGCAGGGATTCGAACCCCGCGTCACAGCTCGAAGGCTGGAAGCGACCTCAGGACACCTGAGGATAAGGAGAGCACCGCGCTCCAATTACGCTTACGCTCGGCTGCGAACGTAACGCAGGGGGGTCACGGTTGTTCCCGAATGTCGTCGTTGTATGCTAGCTCCGGAGTTAAAGCCCAGCGCTATCGAGAGACACTGGCTGTGCGACACCCGCATGGTCAAGGTCTGCGGTCCTTCACATCCCCTGGCTATGCCGGGCGCGGTGGCTTCTCGAGTCGAGCTAAGGTGCCACGTCCAGATTGTCGTCACTGACAATCAGCCTAACGCGGAGAAGTCGGCCGTATCAGTCGCAGGCGAGCGACAATGGCGCGTCAACGAGCTGGGAGCAAAGTACGATTTGCTTAAAGCTGGGTTGGGTTGGGGTCATATGCCGGAAGATCTTGTTTCCGAAGATCTGAAAGAGGGGTCCTCTCCCAGATCCAGCGCCATGGGTGGCACATCCGCCCGCTTACGTTCATGATATCTAAGCGACGCGGGCTCGACCTGTCGCCAGCTGAAGATCGTTTCGTCGCGATGCTCGGGGGAGCAATTTCCCATTTCTGGCTACGAGTTCCCGAAGCCGACTCCTCTGATCTCGCCACGGCGTTCTTATCCGTAATCCTCCCTCCCGGCTGGCTACAAGCCTGGCTCGTCCGAATGGGAGCGTCCGCAGAAGTTTGAGGTCGTGTTGTGAAGCCTCAGGGATTGAGACCCGCATAGCCCGCTACATCACCGCTAGCATGACTTTTCGGCGCTGTTCGAGGCGGTCGCCTCAGAGCCGAACAGGCGTACAAATGGTGCCTTCAGTGACTGTATTTCGAACTGCTCTCGCATCCGGAGGCTTCGAAGAAAGGCATCATCAGGGCGGCGTTCTACGCCTCAAGCCATTTGGCGATAATCTGGCCGCTACAGAACATCTTACCGAGGCCACGCGCGCTACCGATCCTTTCGTGCCTCGAAACCACGAACGTTTCTAGACATAGTGGTAAACGTGCGGCTCAGTGTAACTAGAGGCGTTTAGCCGAATTCAGCTCAAGCAGCGCTATGCGTGATCTCCGTTACCTGTCTCAGGGAGGTTCTGGCGATCGCACGTTCCAGAGCTTCGACGCAAATCGGATCGTGAGATCGCCCGGCATCCTCCCAAAGAATCGCAATTGCCTTTGTAATTGGCATCGCTGACCGATAAGGCCGGTCCGCCGTCAAAGCATCGAAGACGTCAGCCGTAGTCACAATGCGCACTTCCATTGGAATTTCGTCCGCCATCAACCCGCGCGGGTAGCCTGTGCCGTCGAGGCGCTCGTGGTGAGCGCCGCCGATACGAGCTGCGTCGGCAAATGCACCGATATGGGACAGGATCTCCTCCGAGAACGCGGCATGACGTTTCATCGCCTGCCATTCCTGGTCGTCGAGTTTGCCAGGCTTGTCGAGCACGCTGTTGCTAACGCCGAGCTTGCCGATATCGTGGAGTAGAGCGGCGCGCCGCAGGAACCGCCGATTGCCCGCATCGATGCCCATCTCTTCGGCGATCATGTCGGTAAAGAGCGCGACGCGATCGCTGTGGCCGGAGGTGTAAGGGCTTTTTGCGTCGATCACTCGCGCAAAGGCTGCGGCGATGTCGTCCAGATAGTCATCATCGGCCATGATTGCTTCCCGGCCGGGCTCGCTTTCCAGCACAACGGTCTCCAACACATCCGACCGAAGGGTTTCCCAGAAGGTCGGGTCGGCGGCGACGCGCTCAAAGGCGGCCGCAAGCGCCGGATCGAACCAAGTGCCTGCACGCTTGCGCACCTCGGTTATGGCTGCCGTGGGGCCGCCGCTCATCTGGAAGATATCGGCCACCTGCGACAGCAGGGCGATCCGTGAGAACAGGGGAATTGCCTCGCCGCCAATTCCAAGTGGCCGGCCACCGCCATTCCAATGTTCGTCAAGATTGAGCACGCCGGCGGCGACTGCTTCCGAGAAGCGCATTTGCCGGACGATCTCAGCCCCGCGCTGGCAACGAGTCTGAATGAGGTTTGTGACGATCTCGCCGCCATTCTGCATGATGTTAAGAATGCTACGGAAACGCCGCGCGAGGTCAGCCTGCAGGCCTGTATGGCCAAGCACGAAGCGCAGTACCTGGGAAAGACTGCCATCGACGAGCTTGAAATCACGCTTGAAGGAAAGGTCGTCGGTCAAATAGAGCTCGCAGATGCGCGCAGCATTGCTGCTGCAGCCGAGGTCTTTGAGCAGCAAAGTATAATAAAGTTCCTGCAGTTCGGTGTCCGGTATGCCGATTTCCTGACCGATGTGCGTTCCAATAAAGCAAGCACGAATGCAATGCCCGGGCGGCTGCCCCTCCGTCATGTCGAGGGCCTTGCTCAACGCTTCAATGATTTCTGCAAGCCTTATCTGGATCGTCTTCATATCGACCGTCCTTTGCCTGCCATAGCTTCACATAAATTTCTTTAGAAATCATTGTGTTCATCCTGTTGCGCGTACTAACTGGTCGAATGTCAGTGCATTTCGTCGAGCAGCTCCAAGGTGAGCTGTCGAATCCGTTAGAAGAACCGAGCGGACCTATCTTCTCGCACACAATCGGGCCGCTCCGAAGGTTCCAAAGGGAACTTTCGCTTCTCCTCGGCATTCACGAAGTGAGCAAGGCGACGTCCGCGAGTTACGGTAGGGATTCTGATAATTGGTGTGGTGCCAAAGGCGGAAATTCAAGCCTGTCACCTCGTGTTTAACCCCGTCAAGGACACTGCGCTGATTAAAGCGATCACGTGCTGGCCTTGATGTTTCCGCAGAGTCCCATATAAACCATCCCATCATCTATCAACGATGATGACGCGCCGTTTTCCAAGTGCGTCCAATGTCTTTTTGCGAAAGATGAGAAATGGCCAAGCGAGGAACGCCTGCTGTTGTCAGCACGGGGATAGAAGGCCTTGACGCGATTTTGCGCGGAGGGCTGCCCGCGTCTAATCTCTATATACTCCACGGTGCGCCTGGCTCTGGGAAGACGACCGCGGCACTTCAATTCTTGCGCGCGGGCGTCGAGGCTGGCGAAAGTTGCATCTACGTAACGCTTTCTCAAACATCCGCGGAACTCAGGGCTATCGCCAATTCGCATGGCTGGTCGCTTGACGGGATCCGAATTGAAGAGTTGACGACCTCCGGGACGGTCAGCGAGGCTGATGATCAGAGCATATTCTTAACGTCCGACCTTCGCCTCGATGAGACGCGAAAGGCGATCGAGGCAGCAATCGATGAGCACAAACCCCGCCGTCTTGTCTATGACTCGCTTCTAGAAATCCGCTTGATCACCGGGGATTCCCCCCGGTTTCGGCGCGAGTTGATTGGCTTTAAGTCGTTTCTAGCTAAACGGAACGTCGTTGCGTTGCTCCTTGATACGCAGGTTGCCGGCTATGACCGTAGCGGGGAGGAAGTGGAGGGTCTTGCACATGGGGTCATACGGCTCGACAAAGCGTTAGAGGAGTATGGCGGCGTTCGCCGCCGCATTGAGATTTCCAAGATGCGGGGGGTTCCGGTCGCGGACGGCTATCACGACATGGCCATCCGGGAAGGCGAGGGTGTTGTCGTATTTCCTCGGATTATGCCGAACACAGCATCGGAGCTTGCCAAGCCGGAACTGATAAAGTCGGGAGTTGCAGCGCTTGATGATATGTTCGGTGGGGGTCAGGAGGCGGGGACCACAACCCTGGTCATTGGACAATCTGGGACCGGCAAGTCGACGATGTCATCTCTTTATGCAACGGCCGCGCTACAACGAGGGGAAAGCGTGGCGCTTTTCCTGTTCGAGGAGCGGTTGGAGACATTTTTCCGGCGCTCCGAGGGCCTAGGGATGGAGTTGCGGCAGTTCCACAAGGAAGGCAAGCTCATTCTGCGTGACTTCAATCCAAATGAAATCTCGCCGGGTGAGTTCGGCCAAATTGTTCAGGATGCCGTTACCCAGAACAAGGCTCGCGTGGTAGTTATCGATAGCTTAACCGGTTACTTGAACTCGCTGCCACATCGGGAAAAGGCAGTTCGCGATATTCAATCGCTGCTAAAGTTCCTCGCTCGCTCCGGTGTGCTGACCATGTTAATCGTCGCCCAGCATGGTTTGATAGGTCAGAACGTGGGAATCGACGTTGACGTCAGCTTCCTCGGCGACACCGTTCTTCTTCTGCGCATAATGGAGCACGAAGGACGTTTGCGCCGAAACATTACCGTAGTGAAGAAGCGTCACGGTCCTCACGACCTTAATATCCAGGAGTTGCTGATCGAGAGCGGCAACGTAAGTGTGCTGCCCTACAATCCGCTCCCTGATCCAAAATGAACGCAGCACCGACCGAGGGCGAGCTGGACTGGGTTCTTGTGCTAGCTCCTTTTCGCAAGGATTCCGACTACATAGCTGCTTCCCTTCGTGAGCAAGATATTCGGGTCGAACAGTGCAAAATAGAGGACATGGTCCGTTTTCTATGGCTAGTTCCCGGCGTCATAGTCATCACGCATGAGGCTCTGACGCCAACGGCCGTTGCCAACGTTGCGGACTATGTCGTCAGACAGCCCGATTGGTCAGAGGTGCCGATACTCGTGCTCCTGGAGCGGTCGGCGCCCATCAAGCAGATTCGCACGCAGCTGCAAAATCGATGGCCGGGAGCCCGTCTTTTATTCCATATCCGCCCGATCAGCCAGCTGGAACTGGTCAACAGCATCCAATCCAACCTTCTTGTTCGACTACGTCAGAAGCAGGTCCGCGACTCCATCGAACGAGAGGTTGAACTGCGGCACGAACTTAATCATCGCATAAAAAATATACTTGCTAGCGTGACGTCTATCTTTCATATGACGAAGCGCGGCGCAGTAACTGCAGAGGACTTGGCCGGAGACTTTTCGGGTCGGCTGAGAGCGCTGTCGGATGTGCACACTGCCCTTTTTGATGCAGGCGGAGATGAGGTGTCCTTGGTGTCTGTCATTGACGTCACGGTCTCGCCATACAACACTAGGGAGTTGATGCGTATCCACACCCACGGTCCCGATCTAACAATCAGTCGCGCCTCTGCAACGACCATTGCTCTTTGTCTACACGAGCTCATCACCAATTCCATCAAGTACGGCTCGCTTTCAGTCGGTAATGGCTGCGTCAATATCGATTGGAAAGTTTCAGCAAGCAACACACCAACCTTTTCTCTTGAGTGGGTGGAGGCGGGTGGCCCCAACGTAGTTGCGCCGACGCGACAGGGCTACGGGACCAGGTATGTCCGTTCAGCGCTAGCCTCTCTTTTTGGTACTGCACCAGAGATCGTCTTTGCTCCGCAGGGTTTCCGCTTTCACGTCATTGGCCCCCTCAGAAATTTGCGGCATTATGGAGCAGTTGCCACAAGATTCCCCTGACGGCCGATGCTATCTCCTGAGGGTGCCTCGGGAGTGCTGAGTATGGTGGAAGTCTTAGACGAATTGAAAGCCAAGTTGGTCGAGATCGACGGCAAGATGGAAGAGCTGCGGCGCGAGATTGTCGTCCTCGAAGCTCAGAAATCCGCATTCGAGACGGTGATCAGAGTTTATGACCCCGGTTTCGAGCTGGCTGCGCCACCTTCGAAGGCAAGCCGCACGTCGTCGAGGGAAACAGCAAGCAGTCGCGTCACCGAACTTCTCAAGGGCAGGAATAACCGCCATATCGTACTCGACATCCTTCGCCGCGCAGAGCGCCCGACGACGACAGCGGAGATTGCCGACAGGTTCGCAAACGAGAGCGATCTCGGGAGCGAGGCGTCACGATTGGAGTCCGCCCTCACCAGTCGGTTCTCCGCAACGCTGAATGGTTTAGTGAAGCAGGGACTGGTGCGACAGGCTGGCACCGCACACGGTCGTCGCCACCTCTGGGAAATCAGCCGTTAGTCCGGCGGCTCGCCTTGCAGCCAGACCTGGTCGACGATGTTCTAAGCGGCGCACCGCCAGTAGCCGCAGAGGTTGCGCGATGTCAGCCTGCTGGCGATGGTTCGGAGGAGATCGGCGAATTGCCAGCGCAAGCCCATGTAGCGCGTGTCCTCCTTCCATGACAGCATCGCCATGTACCAGTCGAGGTACTTCGTCGAGAAGCGGTGGTTGATGCCTTTGCAGGCCTTCTCGACACGGCTGAAGAAGCTCTCGATCACGTTCGAATTCGTGCCGTCGTCCTCCTGGTTGCATGCTGTGGTTCACGCGGGTCAACTGAACAAGGCCGATAAGATCGTCGTACGCCTTATGCTCGTCGGCGATCAGGAGCGCCTTCGGATCGACATGTTTGGCCACGGCCGCCCAGGCATCCTTGCCGTTCTCGTCCATGATCACACGCGTCAGCGTCCGGTTCGGAGCGTGTCGATTCGCCTCTCTTAACGCGAGGACGCACATCCGTTTGCCGTTCTGGTTCTCCTTCTTGCGACCGTCCTTGCGCTCCTCCTTCTTGTTCGCCTTGCGAAGGACGCCGCCGACGTACTTCCCGTCGATCTGCACCGTGCCCTGGAGTCTGATCGCGTCGCGGCGGAGGCCGACGGCCTCGCGAAGCTTCTGCAGCAGGACATAGGCGGTCTTGTACTGGACATTGAGCTTGAGACTCAGATGGAGCGCCGCCATGCCCTTGGCGGTCGTGACCTCCTCCCAGATCGCCATGATGATCTTCTTGAACGAGAGCTTCCGGTCGGCGAACACGGTTCCGGACGTCACCGAGAACTCGGCGCAGCACTCCGGCTCCGAGCACCGAAAGCGGCGACGTCGGACGCTGTACGGCTCCAGACAGCCGCAGCGCGGGCAAAACGGATTGCCCCCGTTGTCGACCCAGCGGAAATCAACGAACAGACCGTAGGCATCGTCCTCGGTTAGCGACCAGACCCTCTCCGGGTCGAGATCGCGGCCATCAGGGCGGAGCAGCGGATGCTGCCCGAAGCCCTCTTTCGGGTCAGGCCAGGCGCAACGGTCGTATTTCGAACCTCCGGTCTCCTGCCGAGAAGGGGTCGTAGGAGTTCGGCCTCAGGATGGGAATTCGCTTCTGGAGCATGTTCAGGCTTCCGTTTGATACGCGAGACATAAGCGGACCGCTCCGTCGTAAGGACGGAGGCAGAAGGTCAGCGCTCTATTCGTATCGATCTGAACACGAGAGGACCGATACCAGGGATATCATTCGGAGTCGATTCGAATTGCTTTTACGCGTGACAGTCCAGTTAAAAATATCCATGAAGCTTGCGAGGGCAACCTTGCTTCATTCAAAGAATGTGCTATTTAAGTAGCACAAACTGGAGTTCATCAGATGAGTAACACAGCAAAGATTCGCCGTCAGGGCGGCGCGACCGTATTTAGCATTCCTCCCGCGCTTTTGAAGATGCTCGGCGTCGAAGTCGGCACAGAGTTGACCTTGGTTGTCAATAATGGGTCTCTTGTGGCGACCCCGAAGCAGGGAAAGAAAAGATATACGCTGGCTGAGCTGCTCGAAGGAGCAGATGAAATGGCTGCGCTCAATAAAGAAGCGGCCTCCTGGAATGTTAGCAAGCCTGTTGGTAACGAAGTGTTCTGATGGTCCGAAGCAACATTCCAAAGCGTGGCGACGTCTTTCTCATCGATCTTAATCCCATTGTAGGCAATGAAATGAGGGATGATCATCGCTGTGTCGTGATCACCCCTCGTGAAATCAATATGGTCGGCATGTGCCTTACAGTTCCCATTACGACGGGCGGTGCGTTCACCCGCAAAGCCGGTCTTGCGGTCAATATCTCAGGCCACAAAACGACCGGTGTGGCTCTCTGCAATCAGGTAAGAGCACTCGACATCCTGGAACGGGTGAAGCAAAAGACTGCCAAACATGTCGACACGCTGGATGCCTCCACCATCGACGAAATTGTCGCCAGAGTGGTCAGCATGATCGACCCTGCTTAGTCGGCCAACACACCGGCCGAGAACCATCACCTTAAATTTGCCTATTCCACCCCAAGGGGCCATGAGCCTTTAATCCGGTTTGTGGCAACTGCTCCATAATGCCGGAAATTTGAGCCAGACGTAAGCTGATGGTGCCTCAGACTAAGGCTCCGCTGTACAGTTTGAGATCACCCGAATCGAAGCATGGTTGCTTTCATCCGGCCGCCACAGCGACGAGCAGTATGCCGCTACGGGCGGCTCCCCCCATCTGTGGGTCATTCTCGACTACCGGCGCAGTTTCAGCGCATCATAGATGCGGTGCAGGCGCTTCCTGATCCATGACCCCGTGTTCGAGTGCAAGTTTCGATACTCACGCGGCGGGTTCAAGGCTGACCGCAAACAGGGTGATCTTTCGAACCTTGATAGAAACGACGTCGCCGATTCCGACACAACAGAGGACGGACAAAGCTGTCTCCCCTATTGTCGTCACGTGGGGCGTCTATCGATCAGAGCTTCGCCGCACCAGAAAATCATCTCGGATGCCTTTCAAATACCCACGCTGAAGCGGAGGATGAGATCTCGAGCTGATCAGGTTCGACATTCGCATAGCTGCGGCGGGTTCCGCAAACCGCTCCGCTGTCGGCAAAAATCTCGTCGATCCCGCTGTCATGAAACAGCCGAAAGTCCTTCCCGTTGCCAAGCGTCGCCATGTATTGGATTGAGCCATCGTCCTGGGCTAGCCGGATGGAAAGGACACCGTCGGCGATGCTTGCCTCGAAGGCAAGCTCGCCACCTTGCGTGGCGACAATCTTGCTACCCTGCAGCGGGCCAGAAAGCCGGATTTCGATAGGGGCGTTCGGCAGCGAATATTGACCACTTTGGGCCTCGCCGACTGGGAATGGAGGGACCGGTCGGAGCGGAGAAGAACTACGTTTTTGCCGTTGCAACGGAGATGCTACGGGAAACCGATCGACCGACCGCAATCATGAGCGGCAATGACGAAATGACGATCCAAATATACATTGCGGCAATGGCATTGGGCCTTCGCATTCCTGAGGATGTCAGTATCGTCGGCTTTGACGATTTCCGGACGTTTTCCCACGCGCTGAAGCGGGAACTTACCACTGTGGCCTTGCCTTATTACGATCTGGGCTTAGATGGGGCGGAATGTTGAATAGCGTAGTTGCGGGAAACAAGGCTCGTCCGAGCAGACGCCTTGTGCCCTGTAAATTGCTCAAGCGAACGTCGGTGAAAGCTTTGTAGGCGACGACCGGAAACACGCAGGTCGCTTGGGGCACAAATCAGGGCTGAGAAACGATCTATAAATAGATGAACTTGTTTTGATTAATGCTAGAGCCCGAAGCTCATCGCTAAGCCCAATCAATATGGCCGCTATACCCGCCGATCTTGTGGCCGAGGAACCTGATCAAGTTCTAGTTTGGGTCTCCCTGTAGAGGCATTCGACCCTATTGAGCGACAGCGGTCTTCAACAACACCGCTGTCACCAGGGATATTCGCTTTCCTACACGGTATTCGACAAAGATCAGCGGGTGACGCATGCGGCGATCACCGAGATGGGATGTTTCGGAAGTTTGCCGCGTTATGCCTTTGCAAAGCAGTCTGCATTAGCGACGGCTTAAGGAATGAGGCCCGCACAGCGGGCAGTATTCAGGACGTGGTTTTCCATTTCCTGCCGGGCGCGGATGGGGTCGTTGTCTCGCAGTGCCGTTATTATCCGTCGATGTTCGGCAATCGAGGCCTTCATACGTGCGGGCTCGGTGATCGGAATAGGCTGTCGCTGCGTCTCGGTTAATTGTTCTCGGACCACTTGGTAAAGCGCGCGCATCATGGCGTTGCTGCAGGCGGACGCGATGATGGCATGGAATTCGAGATCGGCCTCGACATTCGCGAGGAGGTCTTGTTTCGCCCAGCAATCCTCCATCTGCTTAGTCGCCGCTTCCATCGCCTGCAGCTGGTTGCCCGTGAGACGGCCGGCAGCCAGCGCGGCGATATTGCCTTCGAGCATGATGCGCGTCTGGAAGACATCGAAAACCGAGTAGCTGTCTGAGTAGCGCCATGGCGCCATGCCGCTGTTTGCAGCGCCGCCGCGCTCGGCGACGAAGGTTCCCCGGCCGGCTTCCGTCTTGATGAGGCCAAGCGTCTCCAGCGTAAGCAGCGCCTCGCGCAGCGACGCACGGCTGATGCCGAGCTTGGTGGAAAACTCGCGTTGAGACGGGATCTTCTGGCCGGCGGCGAGCTCCCCGCTCTGGATCATGTCCTGGATCAGGCGTGCCGCCGATTGCGGTACCAATGTCCTGTTGAGCATTCTTTCCATTCTCTCGGCATGTCGGGTAAGGGCACCCGGATTGTCCCGGCATTTTAATCCATCAGTCGCTTGCAAATGACAATAGACCGTGCTTGATTTGGCCTGACTGGTCAGACCGGTTAGACCAATAGCAAGAATGCGTAGCATAAAACAAGGGGAACCTAAATGCGTCGTTTTTCGATTTTGAAAACTGTAATGCTCTCCGGCGTCCTGGCACTTGCAGGAGCCGCCGCCCATGCCGCCGATCTCTCTGTCGGCGCCAATATCGGTAACGTTCCGTGGGAGTTTCAGGATGAGTCCGGCAAGACGGTCGGGTTCGAGGTCGATCTTGTCACCGAGATTGCAAAGCGCCTCAACAAGTCGGTCGAGTTCGTCAACATCCCGTTCAACGGGCTGTTCTCGGCCGTTCAGTCGGGCCGCATCAACATGGCGGTATCGTCGATCACCATCACCGAGAAGCGCCTGGAGTCGGTCACCTTTGCCCAGCCTTATTATGATAGTGACCAGTCGCTGACGGTTATGGCCGCGAGCGGCATCAAGGACCTGAAGGGAATGAGCGGGAAGGTCGTCGGCGTCGATACGGGCTCGACGGGTGACATGTGGGCAACCAACAACACCGCCAAATACAGCCTCGGCGAAATCCGACGCTTCGAAGGCCTGCAGCCGGCGATGCTCGATCTCGCCGCTGGCCGTATCGACGGCTACGTCAGCGACATCCCGGCGCTCCAGTATTACGTCAAGGACAAGCCGGAGATCAAAGTCGTCGAGCGCATTCCGACCGGCGAGAAGTATTCGATCATGTTCAACAAGGGTGATCCGCTGGCCAAGGAGGTCAACGATGTGGTCACGACGCTGAAGGGCGAAGGCTTCATTGCCAAGCTGCATGAAACCTGGTTCGGCGCCAAGGCCGAAGACACGACCTCGACCGTGAAGGTCGCGGATATGCCTGCGGCAAAATAAGGCCGGATGGTCAAGGATACGGATGACGGGTTTGCCCGTCATCCGCCCCGAAACGACTGATCGGTTTCTCAATGGATATTTTCACGACCTTCTTCAATCTTGCGGTGCTGGAGCGCTCTTTTCCGCTTCTGCTCTCGGGCCTGTGGATCACGCTCGAGCTTGGCGTGGTCAGCATTATCGGCGGCCTTATCGGCGGCCTGACCCTCGCTTTGCTTCGCCTTTACGGGCATCCGGTGATTCAGGCGCTTGCCAAGATCTATATCGACATCTTCCGCTCGATCCCGCTGCTCGTTCTCTTGATCGTCATCTACTATGCTCTGCCATTCGTCGGCATCCGGCTCTCGCCGTTCGTCTCGGCGGTCAGTGCCCTGACGCTGGTCTCGACGGCTTATACGGCCGAGATCTTCCGCGCCGGTATCGAGGCGATCCCACGCGGGCAATTCGAGGCATCGGAAGCGCTTGGCCTTTCCTACCGACATATGATGGCCGAGATCATCTTGCCGCAGGCGATCAAGATCGTCATTCCGCCGCTCACCAACAACTGTATCAATGTCATGAAGGACACAGCACTCGCCTCCGTGGTGGCGATGCCCGATCTACTCAAGCAGGCGACCCAGGCCCAGGCTCTGGCGGCGAACCCGTCGCCGCTGATCGGCGCCGCCGTCATCTATATTGCCTTCCTCTGGCCGATGGTCACCGTCGTTGCCAACCTCGAAAAACGCTTCAGTGCAGGGAGGCGCAGATGAAAACCATCGTCGATATCCAGAAGCTCGACAAATCCTATGGCGACTTCCAGGTGCTGCACGGCATCGACCTGTCGATTGCCGAAGGCGAGGTGGTCTGTGTCATCGGTCCTTCGGGTTCGGGCAAATCCACCCTGATCCGCTGCATCAATCACCTCGAGAGCTTCTCCAGTGAAAGCCGGATCGAGGTCGATGGCATCAAGGTTGAGCGTGGCAGGAACCTGGCACAAGTGCGGGCAGAGGTCGGCATGGTGTTCCAGTCGTTCAATCTGTTCCCGCATCTGAGCGTACTCAAGAACATCATGATCGCGCCGATGCGCGTGCGCGGCACGCCGCCCGAGGCGGCGGCGCGCAAGGCGAGGGAACTGCTCGCCCGCGTGGGCATCACCGAACAGGCGGACAAATATCCGGAGCAGCTGTCCGGCGGCCAGCAGCAGCGCGTAGCGATTGCCCGGGCGCTCGCGATGGAGCCGCGCGTGCTGCTCTTCGATGAGCCGACGTCGGCACTCGACCCGGAAATGGTCGGCGAAGTTCTTGACGTCATGCGCAAGCTTGCCGGCACCGGCGTTACAATGATCGTCGTCACGCATGAGATGGGCTTTGCCCGCCAGGTCGCCGACCGCGTGATCTTCATGGATGGCGGCCGCATCGTCGAGGCCGGTACGCCGGCCGAAATCTTCGACAGTCCGCGCGAGGAACGCACGAGAAGTTTCCTGCGCGCCGTTCTCAATCACTGACAAGAAAAGACAAGGTTCCGGAGGAACAACATGGAAGCGCAACCCCAACTCGACATCGATTTCGTCCGGAGCCAGTTTCCCGGCCTCGATCATGGCTGGGTGTTTTTCGACAATGCCGGCGGCTCTCAGATCCTGAAGCGTGCTGTCGAGCGGATGAACACGTTTCTCTACAACAAGAACGTTCAGATCGGCGGCAGCTATGATGTCTCGCAGCAGGCCGCCAAGGCTCTGATGGATAGCCGCATCGCCGCCATGCACCTCGTCAATGCCTCGCGCCCCGAAGAGATCGTCTTCGGCAGTTCGACGACCGTGCTTCTGCAGAACCTGGCGCGCTCGATGCGCAGCCAGCTGTCGGCAGGAGACGAGATCATCGTTACGATTTCCGACCACGAGTCGAATATCGGCCCCTGGGACGGCCTGCGGGATATGGGCGTCGTCATCAAGTTCTGGCCGCTCGATACGACGACCTACGAGCTCGATATCGCCGATCTGAAGTCGCTGCTGACGGAGAAGACGAAGCTCGTCTGCGTCACGCATGTTTCGAACATTCTGGGCGCCATCAACCCGATCGCCGAAATCGCCGAGGTCGTTCACGCCCATGGGGCTCGCATTTGCGTCGATGCCGTCGCCTATGCTCCGCACCGCGCCGTCGATGTTCAGGCCATGGACGTGGACTACTACGTCTTCAGCTTCTACAAGACCTATGGCCCGCATTACGCGATGATGTACGGAAAATACGAGCATCTCCTGGAGCTCGATCCGCTTTACCACTTCTTCTATGGCCGTGATAAGGTTCCGGGCAAGCTGGAGCCGGGCAATCCGAATTATGAGCTTGCCTACGCGGTGACCGGGATCGTCGACTATCTTTGTGAGCTCGGCACGAAAGCCGGTTCAGAGGGATCGCCGCGCGCGCTGATCCTTGCCGCCTTCGAAGCGATCACCGTCCAGGAGAACGCGTTGACGGAGCGTTTGCTGTCTTACCTGCGTAGCCGTAATGACTGCCGCATCATCGGCGAGACAGCCAATCGCAACGGCAGGCGCATTCCCACCATAAGCTTTGTCTTCGAAGGCAGGAATTCGGAGGATATCTGCAAGGCGATGGACGCCTACAAGATCGCGATCCGCTTCGGCGACTTTCATGCGCGCCGCCTCGGCGACCATGTCGGCCTGCCGCAATATAACGGTGCGGTGCGCGTCTCCATGGTTCACTACAACACCATCGGTGAGATCGACAGGCTGATCGCCGCGCTCGATGATATACTCGCCGACCAGAAGAGGGGCGCTGCCTGAATGCATTTCGACACGATCATCAAGAACGGGACAGTCGTCACTGCCAGCGATACGTTTCAAAGCGATGTCGGGATTCGCGAGGGGAAAATTGCGGCGCTTGCAGCGTCTCTTGATGGCGCGGACGAAATCATTGACGCCTCAGGCCTCTATGTGATGCCGGGCGGGATCGACAGCCATGTCCATCTCGCACAGCCATCCGGTGACGGCATCGTTATGGCCGACGACTTTGCAAGCGGCACCCTCTCGGCGGCGTTCGGCGGCAATACGACGGTTCTGACCTTCTGCATGCAGGAGAAGGGCACGACGCTGCGTGAATCGCTGAAGGCCTACCATGCGAAGGCCGAGGGCGAGTGCTATATCGACGTCTCGTTTCATCTGGTCGTGACCGATCCGACATCCTACGTGCTCGGTCAGGAACTGCCGGCGCTCGTCGAAGATGGATACACATCGATCAAGGTCTTCATGACCTATGAAAACCTTCGTCTACGGGACGACCAGATCCTCGCCACGCTGGACAGCGCCAGGCAATCTGGTGCGCTCGTCATGGTTCACTGCGAGAACGAAGATGCGATCCAATATCTCATCGGAAAGCACGAACAGAATGGCGAGCTCGCTCCGAAATTCCATGCGGTGAGCCGGCCGGCCGCCGCGGAGCGGGAGGCGACGCATCGCGCCCTTTCGCTCGCCGAAATCGTCGGCAGCCCGATCGTAATCGTTCACGTCTCGAACCGTCAGGCGATGGAAGAAATCGAGCGGGCCCGCAAGCGGGGCAGCAGGGTGGCTGGCGAGACCTGCCCGCAATATCTGCTTCTGACCGCCGATGATCTCGATGCCGCCGAACTCGAAGGCGCGAAATTTGTCTGCTCGCCGCCACCGCGCGACAAGGAAAGTCAGGAAGCCTGCTGGGAAGGTCTGCAGAACGGCACATTCGAGCTCTTCTCCTCCGACCATTGCCCATTCCGCTATGACGATGACAGCGGCAAGCTGAACGAGAAAGGCAAGCGGCATTTCCGCTGGATCCCGAACGGCATCCCAGGCGTCGAAACGCGGCTTCCCATCCTGTTTTCGGAAGGCGTCAGCAAAGGCCGTATCGACATCAACCGCTTCGTCGCCCTGTCATCAACGAACCATGCCAAGCAATACGGCCTCTACCCGCAAAAGGGCACAATCGCGATTGGCTCCGACGCCGATATCGCGCTCTGGGATCCCCAGAAACAGGTGACGATAACCAATGATATTCTGCACCACGGGGCCGACTATACGCCTTACCAAAGCCTGGAAGTTGTGGGATGGCCAGTTCTGACTATGCTCCGCGGCAGGTCGATCATCCGCGAAGGCGCGGTGCAGGGCACCTTAGGGCAGGGCCAGTATCTGCGAAGAATTCGGAATGATCAATTCTAGCGGCAGATTTGCAGGTTTCGCCCGACCCGTCGCGGTTTCGACCTGACCGTTCCGAGTATGCGACTATCTGGACCTCATTGTCGAACAAGGGTCGCGCCGCGTCGCGTGTCCGCTGCCTGCCGTGTAATCAACGGCAATTTGTGTCGGCTTCGTAGGAGCTCGTCTTATGGCCGCGGTGCCGGAGCAGTATGGGCTTTTTCACTTGCCGGAACCGCTTCGTGCAATGAAGAAGCAGGTATTTGGGATCCGTTTTGCGAGAAATCGCAAAGACCTTGACGGGTTGACGATAACTGCATTGGGACCTTCTCAAGGCGGCCTGACGACGGGGATCCACGCGGAGGAGGGATATCCTCCAGCTAGGAGGAACAATGGAAACTCATTTCGGTTCTAAGTTGATGCCGAATGTCGATGTATGGTCCGGCCAGTTAGCAATAGCACGGGAAATTGCCACGGCTTTTTTGGCGCTTTTTACGACACAGGCTTCTGCGGCGGATTTGGAGCGCGGCGCGAGGCTGTTCAGAGCCTGCGCAAACTGCCACGTCGTCGACAACGAGCGCAGTACGTTCGGTCCATCGCTCAAGGGCGTCGTCGGCAGAAAGGCAGGCGGTCTCGAAGGGTACAACTATTCCCCGGCGATGCGGAAGGCGGGAGAGGACGGCTTGATCTGGACGGTGGACGACCTCTCTGAATTCCTTTCAAAGCCGACCAGGAAGGTGCCCGGCACCACGATGCGGTTCTCAGGCCTTTGGGGTTTCGAAATCGTTGACCTGGTTGGCTACCTCGAGGCAAATCGATAAGCGGCGGCCTTAAAGCCAGAGTGAATGTCCCGAGTTTCGACTGAGGTTGCCGTGTTTATGTCCCAGAGTGGCTTTGTAGGGAAGAACGCCTCAACGAACGTCTAACCAGCAGACCGACGAAATTTCAGCGGTGTTGATTTCTACGAAACCAAACTCTCGCTCCGATCGTATTGTCAATGAACGCCAGCCTTTTGGAGCAACATGAGCCCGCGCCTTCTCACTTCAATGATAGCCTCCATCATGTTCGCCATGTCGGCCGCCTGCGCGCCGACCTTTGCAATATCGGACCAAGCTCGGTCTCTACGCATCGATGTTGGCGGGCTCAAACTCAACAGTATCCTCCTCCAACCAGGCCCGAAGGCTGATCTCCCGCCGATCGTATTCATTCACGGAGCCAGCACGAGCCTTTACGATCCGATGTTATCTTTCCGCCGCAAGCTGGAGGGGCGCGCGAAGCTTTTATTCCTGGATCGGCCGGGCCATGGAAACTCTGACGCAGGTGCGGCGGCAAACATCCTGCCCGACGCACAGGCGGACGCGATTGCAACTCTTATGGAAAGGCGGGGTATCCGCAGAGCAATTATCGTCGGTCATTCGTTAGGCGGCTCGATCGCTGCCGCACTCGCTGTTCGACATCCAGACAGGGTAGCGGGTTTGGTCTTCCTCTCTCCCGCAGCCTATCCTTGGAAGGGTGGCGTCGCATGGTATTATGGTGCTGCCGCCGCGCCGATCACAGGAACACTATTCAGCGGGATTATCGTGCCGCCTCTCGGATTGGTTGCTATCGATCGTGCGGCTCGCGAGGTGTTTTCGCCGAACCAGCCGCCTGCGAACTATGCCCACGAGACGAGAGCGCTGCACGCTCTGCGCCCAGCTGCCTTCCGCCATAATGCCAGAGAGGTCTCCTCCCTAAGCGAATGGGCCAAGACAGCAAGCCTGGAGTACCGCACGATTAAGGCCCCAACGCTTATCATCACCGGTGACGCCGACAGAATTGTCTCGCCTGATGTGCATGCCCGGCACCTTGCCAGCGATATCAAGGACTCCAAACTAATCGTTGTTCACAATCTCGGACATAAATCAGACTACGTGGCGAGTGACCTTGCGATTGCGGCTATCGAAACGGTCGCCGGTCGCAAACCACATTTGATCGCTATTGCAAGGTCGGTGGAACGACGGATAGCCGCCGATGGCAAGGACTGACGTGTGGCGCGGACGCTCGCGACTCGGTCTGGCCCTGCTCTATAGCCTCGCAGGTGTCCTTCATATCGCCATTCCCAACCCTTTTTTAAGCATTACGCCATCTTGGGTGCCGGACCCCCCTCACGTGATCTTGATGACAGGGCTGTGCGAGATCGCCGGGGCCATCGGGCTGCTCATCCCGACAGTCAGGCGATATGCTGGGATGGGACTAGCGTTATACGCGGTCACAGTGTTTCCAGCAAATCTCAAGCATGCGCTCGACAGTCTTGGAGGGTCAGGTGTTTCCCCTTGGCAATGGCTGTATCACCTGGTTCGTCTGCCCCTGCAACCGGTTCTAGTCTGGCTTGCTCTATTTGCAAGCGAGGCGGCGATGTGGCCATTTGCAGATAGGCGGGGAGGGCGCTCGGCTGAGTGAAGGACGTAGCCACATGGATTAATCAGGTCACGCGATCCACATCCAATCTCGGAAAAATGTGTCTTCCTCACTTTGTGTGGTGATGACTATTGCTGAGCGGTAGCATGCGCGCTCTGAGTCGCTCCGCGACCGCTCTACCGTAAATCGACGTTTTATCGTCTTCAGGCGGTTGATCTAGCCTTCCACTTGGCCGTTGCTCCAGGGGAGTTCAACGGCGTTGCGGACGGCGCCGAATTCCCGGTGCAAAACGCGCGCGAACCTGATGATCGGAGCGAGGTCTGAGTTGACGGCAACGTCGATCCAGATGTCGAGCTTGTTTCACCGCGTCGGAGAATGCCGCGAAATCGCATGGCAAGGCTGCGCATCAGGCCAAACTCAAGTGATCCCTGCTTAAGGACGTCTACCTTGCTCGCTTGCTTGATCGTCAGCATCCTTCGCGGCTTCATGCAAGGGCAGCTGCAACCACCGGCGAGATCACATGACCGGTTTCCGGATCGCGTATCGAGACTGCATTGCGGCCCGGTTGATCGGGTGTAATGGGAGCCGGCAAAGCGATGTCCTTAACTGATCTCTCTGCGCTGCGCCAGCTTGCGAGAAGTTGCTCGAGGTTCGAGAAACTACCGGTGTAACCGCGCTGTTTGATATCGTGAGACAATGCCGCCCGCAGCGATTGCCATTTTCTCAGCACTCAGCGAGAAACGCCTCGGAGCATAAAGTTGATGTTGACTTCAACGCCGACCTTCGCCGGTCGGGTGGCGTCTCGAAGGTCAGCCATTTTGCAATGCTGCGCCGGCCGTAGCCGGTGCGCTGTGCCATCTCTGAACAGGACAGACCCTTCTTGCGCAGGGCGCGCGCGGTCTCGAACACTATCTGCCGTGATGTCGATGAGCGTGACGCACCCGGCGCCGATACGTTGCATCAACCTGTGGATCCTCCTGAATTAGATCGACTTGTACGCTCCGGATTATCTTATCCCGCAGCACGCGGAATCCCGCTAAATTGCCGTAGGATCGTGTCGTCGCTGAAAGGCATGCCGAGCCTTCGCATCAAGCGCTCGCCAGGACGGCCGCCTGCACTATGAGCCAGCAGCCGACAATATCCTAGACCCTCCTCGTCCGGCGCGCATAAGGGGAGCAATCGTCGGCAGCCGGTCGGTGAACGTTTGTCGTTGACAGTTCTGATTTGCGCACCGCCATCGGCTCAACCCAAGCTTTACCGTTACGGTCCTGCCTTGGACCGGCAGATCTTGAAGGCTTCGGTTGCACCAGCCATGCCGATTTCGAGTCCGCCAGCCGCAATCAGGGCATATACCGAACTCTGGTCCGGCAGCGGAGACAATCCAACCGTCATCAGCAGTAAGCGCGACACCCAGGACTTTTGCTCCTGGGCCGGGCGACCATTTCGATTTCGTTTGCATGCCCGCCCATAGCGGCGCGATGGTAGCAGTGAGTGAACCACACAAAGCGAGGAAGACCCCGATTAAATGCCAAGCGACATCGTGTTTCTACAGTCGTTGCGCTTTTAGTAAGAATGGGAGATCAAGCCGACATGAGGTTTCTCGTCCACGCGATTTGCGCGGATTTTTTGGAGTCAGAACATGCATGCACTTGTTTTTGATCGATTTGGCGAGCCGGAAGTCCTTGAATGGCGGGTGGTGCCTGATCCCGTCCCCGCATCCGGCTCGGCGTTGGTCCAGATTTCCGTCGCAGGCTTGAACTACGCCGACGTCTACAGACGCCGCGGCGATTACCACATGGACGCGACACCGCCATGGATATTGGGCTACGAAGGCGCCGGCGTGATCGTGGCTCTCGGTGGGAGTAATATGTCTGGCTTCAAAGTCGGGGACCGCGTCGGATTCGCGGACAGCCCGCGCGCTAATGCCGAATTGGCGGTCGTTGCCACGTCAAAGTTGATCGCGCTTCCAGACGAAATCTCTTTCGAGACCGCTGCCGCTGTGCTCCTGCAAGGCTTGACGGCACAGTACCTGACATCTGACAGCTACACGATACGAAGAGGCGACGTCGCACTGGTGCACGCAGCCGCAGGTGGCGTCGGGCTCCTGCTCACGCAGATGCTTGCGGCTAGGGGCGCCGAGGTTGTCGCTTTGGCCTCGACCGTGGAAAAGCGGGAAGCCGCAATTCGCGTGGGGGCCAGGCTGGGGCTCTCGTACGAAGAGGATTGGAACTCGCCACTCGAGTCCAGCTTCGGGAGACTGGCCGACGTGGTTTTCGAATCCGTCGGGTCAACGCTCGAGCGGAGCATGGGTGCTCTTCGTACCGGTGGAACCGTCGTCTTTTATGGCTTCGCGGGCGGAAACCCTCGTTCCATAAATCCGCGACAGCTTATGGACAGGTCGCTGACGATCACAGGCGGGGATCTATGGAATGTGCTGACTGGACCGAAGGAGCGACGTCGCAGAGCTGACGAGCTGTTCCAAGCGATACTTTCAGGAGCGCTGAAGGTCGAAATCGCGGAGAGGGTCCCAATGAGCGAAGGCGCGCGCGCTCATCGGTTGATCGAGAGCAGGGGCACGATTGGCAAGATCTTGCTCACAGTCTGATCTCGTGCAGCGTCGTTGTTGCGCGCTGTAGCGTGGTTGATGCTGCTTACGAGCACCTATCGAGCCTCGTCGGGCCGGCTCGGGTTTGGGCAGCGCTTTTATCATTTTCTGACAAACGGGCCGAGGTGCGTGTGCTGAAATGCGTCCGTGTACTTGAGCCCGTATCCGACAGCCCGGTCGAAGCCTATGTGAGCAATCCAAATTATGCCCATCGCGATGCCGAATTCAATATCTGAGAAGAGCGATGCTGCGATAATGAGGCATGGCGTAACGTAGCTGTGCCCGATATTATAGATAAGAGCGCCCAAACGAGAATTTAGCAGATAACCGACCATGAAGATGTCGGGCGCGAAGAATAGAGCAGCGAATACAATCCACGAAAAACCCGAGTGCCAGTAGTAAGATGTTGCACATGCCAGCACGGCGAGACCCTCGAGCCTCAGAAATATGTGCGGTATGCCGACGACGACTCCGTCATCAGTTGAATTGTTGATGTGTCTCTGCCAGGCGCCGTTCATGTTTGCCTCCAAGTTGACAAACGCGGTTTAGTGCATCGTTCGCTCGCAGAACATTGACTAATATTGGTCAGCCGCTCATACATTTTTGATGAGCAGTCGTCCGTCGTGGGATCGCCTTGAAGTCCTGTCGGCCGTGTTGGAGACGGGGAGCTTCTCCGGAGCGGCAAGGAGGCTGAGGCTTGCGCAGCCGACGGTGCGACGCCAGATCGAAATCCTTGAAGTTGAGCTGGGCGCAAAGCTTTTCACGAGGACAACAGCAGGGATGCAGCCGACCGACGCGGCACTGAACGCCAAACGCTACGCTGAGGACATGGCACGGTCTGCCGAGGCGCTGGCAAGATCGGCCTCCGGTGGTGATCGCGAGTTTATCGGAACCGTGCGCATTTCGTGCAGTGAAGTCGTTGGCGTGGAACGGCTCCCGCAGCACCTGGCCGACCTAGCTGCGAGCCACCCACGTTTGCAGTTTGAATGTAAGCGCGAATTTCGGTGCGCCTTTTGAGGCGCAGCGCTCTGAGGCATGAAGTGTCCACCAAAAAATAGGTGGACACCAAATCATGGATGAAGA
>NZ_JANTYT010000037.1:0-23027 GCF_024808825.1 Rhizobium sp. BK661
TCATTGCCCGCATCGCCGGCAACGATATCCCCACCACCACCGGCAAGGATCGTATCGGCACCAGCCGCGCCAATCAGAACATCCCCAGCAACAGTCCCGATCAACGTCCGTGCCGCAACAGGAAGCGGATCCGTGCCGCCGTCATCGGAGCCATCGTCATCGCCGCCGCCCTGGCCATCATCGTCACCGCAATCATTGCCATCACCGTTGTCATCATCATCGTCGTCACCCCCATTCTGCCCATCGTCGTGATCGTCTTCGTCGTCATTGGCCCATTCCCGGAAGCTCGGTGCGCCCGAGCTCGCAAAGCTGACCGTATGCGTGCCGTTCGAAAGCGTGGTCATGCCATCTGCGTCAGTCGCGGCGTAATCGGCGAGGACCGCGCCCGGCGCCAACACGATCACATCCTGCGGCCGCAGCGTCCCAACAATTGTGTCGCTGCCGCCGTTCGACCTGAACACGATCCGGTGCGCAGACTGCAGTGCTGAAATGTCGATGGTGTCGTTGCCGGTCGTTCCGTCGATGGTAATCGTGCTGAAATTCAAGCTGGTTTCGGTGAAATCGCCGACCACCGTGATCGTGTCGCCGTTACTCGTACCGCCGTTGGGGACTCCGTTGCCGTCATTTTGCGAGACAGCAAGCGTATTGACGGTGATTTCCTCGATATTATCGAGTTCGGCAATCACCACGCCATTGCGGGTGACGACGATTTCGGTTGCCTGATGGAACGCGATGCCGCTCAGGGCCGCCTCCGCGGCAGTGCGGGTATAGATGACAAAGGCCTCGTCGCCTACGGCACCATTGAGCTGGTAGGTGTCGATGCCCGCTTCACCGTCGATGAAGTCCCGACCTCCGGTACTGCCGGTCTGCGTGATCGTATCGTTGCCGGCACCGGCCAGGATGATGTCGTTCCCGGCACCGCCATTGATCGTATCGACGCCATCGAACCCGAGGATCGCCTGTGATCCGTTGGCTCCCGCCGCACCATTGAGATTGGCGTTGGCGAGATTGCTGCCGGTCACGATCGCATAGTTGACGCCTGCGAAACGGAGCGTTTCGACGGCCGTCAGCGCATCGACTCCTTCCGCCCCGTTCGTATCGGTAATGGTGAGTGTCACAGTCTGGCCGGCGAGCGTCGCAGCAAAGCTGTAGTTTGTGATAGGTCCGCTGAAGACGGCCGTGTCACTGCCGGCGCCACCGTTGATCGTATCATTGCCTGCACCGCCGGTAATGGTGTCCCCGCCACCGCCGCCGTTCAGGATATCGTTGCCGCCATTTCCGTTCAGCGTCTCACCGAGCAGTGCGCCATTCGCGACATCGTCGCCATCCGTGCCGTTGAACGGCGCCAGGCCAACGAGGCTGCTCCAGTTGACGCCAACAGGAGCGGTGGCAGCCGAAATAACCTGCTCCGCATTGCCAAATCCGTCCGCGAAATTGACGACGACGCGGAGTTGAAGCCCTGCCTGAGCGCCGAAAAGCGTCAACGGCAGGTCCTGAGGGGTAAACGACGCGTTGGTCGCACCGGCAATGTTCGTCCACGTTGTTCCGTTGACAGAGGACTGCCATTGGTAGCTGAAGGTGCCCAGCCCGTTTGCATCTGCAATCGATGCCACGTTCACCGTTAGAGTCTGGCCTTCCAAGGGGGTCTGATCTGAGATGACGGGCGCGCCTGTCGCGGGTGAGTTGAAGAAAATATCCGTATCGACGATCCTGTCGGCGAACTGAAGCTTCTCGATGTTGAACAATCGATCAGTGCCATCCGCTTCGCGAGCTCGGCCAGTGGTTTGGTCGACGACCGCCGGACCGACCGTCGTATGGGCGACCGTGAGGCTGCCATCGGCATTGCCGGTTATGGTGTAGTTCTCGAAGCTGTCCCAATACATCGCTGTATCGACATCGTCGGCACTACCGCCATTCAAAATTTCACGCACGATCTGCAATTGGCCGGGCTTGATCTCGCCCGAATACATTCTCGCCTGGATGTCGGATAGCGTATCGATGCTGAACGCTGACCAATTCTGTCCGCGAGATGCGTCTGGGGTCACAAGAATACGAACGTTCAGCCACTTGTCGCCGTCGATGATGTCGTTGCCACCCATTCCCTCGATAACGTCACTGCCGGCACCGCCAAGGATGATGTCCGAGGCATCGGATGTATCCATGACGATCGTTTCGGTCTTGCCGGCGACCGTCACCTCGGTGCGCTGAAGATGCGCCGTGAGATCCTCCAGCCCGTCGATGAGGTGCAGGTTCTTGGCAAGCAGCGCGTTCGAATAGGAGTCCAGTGGGGCATCGGGATCGACTTGCGTGGCATTTCCGTTCGCATCAAATGCGCCGATCACAACATCGCGGCCACGCAGCACGTCGTTTCCGGTCCAGCCCGAAAGGCCCTCCACGAGATCGAAGCGATCCCGCAAGATGTTGTTCTGCTGGTTGACGAAGATCGAGATATTCATGTCCGAATTGGCAGGTTGGGTGTCACCCTTGTGGATCGCCCAGTCGAAGCCGGCCATGCCATTGTTACGCTGGATGCCGGGGCCCTGGAACATGATGTCGTCGCCGGATTCGGCGTCGTAGTCGTTGTCGTTGCCGCGACCGTTCAGAACGTCGTGCCCAATGATCGTCGAGTTGAAGAACAGCTCCGAGTTCTCGCCGGCAAGTGTGTCGAAGCCGTCGCCACCTTCGAGCCAATCATCCCCTTCGTTGCCGGCAATGAAGCTCGGGCCGCTTGGACCGCGGATGAAGTCGTTGCCTTCGCCGCCGCTGATCGTCTTGCTTTCGCTGCCTCCGTAGATGAAGTCGCTGTCATCGCCACCGAAGATCAGGTCCAGGCCGTTGCCGCCGTTGATGACGTCCTCGCCGGCATCGCCATGAATGACGTCGGCAGCGCCAACGTCCGTGCCGCTGTCCGTGATGATATCGTCACCATCGCCGCCGTGCAGATGATCGACGCCGAAGCCGCCTTCCAGCCGGTCGTCGCCAGCACCACCCCACAGCGTATCGTCACCCTCGCCACCGATGAGCGTGTCATTGCGGGAACTGCCGCCGAGCACGACATGTTCTCCACCTGTGAAACGGAGATAATCCACAGTCCCGTCGCCATTGAGATCCTGGCGAATGACGAGCGGATTGATCGCCTGGAGGATGGGATTGGTGCCGATCGGATCCGCCGCATCCAAACCGGCGTTGAACTGTTTTGCCTGATCGATCTCGAGGATATAGTCGGCCGTCTGGAAGGCCGCACCGTTGAGATGAGCATTGTGGTCCTCGGTGTCGGTGTTGCGTATGACGAGCTGTGCAAAGGAATCCGCTTCCAACTCGTTGAGGAGATTGAGGCCCTGAGTACGGCTCAGGTAATAGAAGCGGTCGCCGTTCTGAAGCTTTTCCATTTGGGCTTCGAAAACGAAGTTGAAGGTCGAGCCGAGCATGCCGCCGAACGGCATCTTCTTTTCGGCAAGCCCACCGATCCAGAAGTCGACGGTATCGAGGCCGGTCGTCGTCACACCATTTGCTTGAGATGTCCACCCACCCGTACCATTGAGGAAGTCCAGACGATCCTGGGGCGCGCCCGTGCCACCTAGGACGAGCGCGGTTGCGGCGGCACGCTTTTCTTCAAGCGTCGTCGCCAGGGTGATCGTCGAATGCGTCCCGTAAGCCGCAATGAAGTTGATCAGAGACGCGGGATTCTTCAGCGACAGCGCAAACTCGAACCAGCTCTCGTAGGGCTTCAGCATGCTGTCCTGGGTCTGCGCATAGAAATCGCGACGCGCAGCGTTCAGGGATGGCACGCCGGTCTCGCGGGCGCGTGTCATGTTGAGTGCCGCAAGGTCGAGCGGCAGGCCGACGAGATTGTTGCGCAGAGCATCGGTGACGTGCTCGTCTATCTCATTGCCGACCTGCCGGCTCATGCCGCGAAGGATGGCCCCAGCGGCCGCCTCCGCGTCGACGCCGCTCGCGGCGAACATCACAGGATTGAGGAAGGCGTCCATCAGTTTGACGTCTGCCTGTTCCTGCCCTGTCACTTCGCCGTCCCCCCCGAGCAGCAAATTGAGGCGGGATACATCTTCGGTCAGCATCGAGTGGCCGAAGCGATAAACGACATGCGCAAACTCGGCCGCGATCGCGGGGTCGATGTCCACGCTGTTGGAAAAAACGAATGGGTCGATGTTCGGCGACACCGCGCGGGCGAATTCCTCAAAGACGAGATGCTGGTAGACCATTTCGGTCGAGAAGCGACCGGCCTGGAAAAGCCGCTCGCCATCCCAGACAAGGGCGTCGATCTCGGCCTGGCTCGTCGGGAGTGCGGCTACGTCTTCCAGAAGCCATTCGTTGAGGAAGGCGACATCGGCATCAGGCCCCGAGATCAGCTCCTGCTTGATCGCGTCGATCTGTCGGTTGTGCTCGTGGTGGAAGAGATGGTGAACGGAGGTCAGGCCGATGTTTTCGTTACCACGCCCGTCACCGACGATGTAGTGCGCGTCGAGGAGTTCGTTGTCGTAGGCAAGATTGTTGCCGCGATTGTCGACAGGCACGGCGTTGCCCACATCGGTATCGCCGTCGGGCATCAGGACCGGCGGCGTTGAGGGATCGCCGTCGTCGTCCACAGAGACAGGCGCTGCTGTGTGAGCGATATCGTTGAGGAATGCGCGGCCGGCCGAGAGCGCCTGCGATGCGGCGACGGTGCCGTCAAGATTGCCTTCGACTGCACCGGTAAGTGTTATCAGTTGCGGAAACCCAGTGATGCCGCGAATGAACTCACCATAAAAGTCGGTCGCGATCGCAGGAACGCGGAGCACGTCCTGGTCGGTCAGAACGATCCCCAGCACATCGCGGGCCTGTGCCTTTACGTCGGCCCAGGTTGGCGGTCCCCCGTTGAGGCCCTCGAGCATGTGCCCAGTTGCCATCGGTTGGCCGTCAATCAGAACATATTCGCGCAGGAACACCTGATGGGATGGGTTCGACGTATAGACCTGATTGAGGTCGATCCACGGGGTGGTTTCATTCGTGTGTTCGCGAATGTCGTCCGCGGTGCCGACGACGCCATCAGGCCCCGGTTGGTTTTGCGCGCGGGTGAGCACCATGAAATTGGTCGGGCTTCCCGGCACGTAGAGCGGATCGTCCGGATGCAGCGGAATATAGACCGTTCCACTGCCACCTTTGCTGACGAGATCGAGGCCGTGATCGAAGAATTGGCCGAAGAGCGTGAAGAATCCATTGAACGGCGCGGTATCACCGAGGTCGGCAGATACGTTGGGGATGAGAACACAGTCACCCTCCATCGTCACACCGAGCAGCTGTTCCATCGTGCTGTAGGCAAGGTTCTTGACTGCCAGCGCCCCATCCGCCTGCTCTTCTGCCGCGACGATGACTGCTTGCGCTGAAGCGACGGCTTCCGGTGTCGGTGGCAGCGGACTGTAGTAAAGCGCCGCGAGGGCGCCCTTGGCCGCAGCGACCGATTTTTCAGCCGCTGCATGGGCCTCGTACGCGTCGACGGCTGCAAGATAGGCGTTGGCATTCGCCGTCTGGCCCAGGAAGGCATAGGGATCGCTGTGACCGAGATTGGTGAGTGCCGAGAGGATGGTGGCTGGATTGCCGATCGATTGGTCAACAATCAGGTTCGAGACCACGCGTGGCTGCGAGTCGTAGACGTTCCCAGAGGTTTGGGTATAGCTGGTGCCTGCTTCGGCAGTGTTGAACTGCGCGTCGAGCAGCCGCTGCATGATTTGGTCGGAGGATCCGAAATGCTCCTGGCCCGGCGCGAGATTGTTATAGCTGCCATCCACGGTGCGCAGTCCGTAGGGGATGAGTTGGCTGGAAACCAGTTCCGTCAGCGGCGTTCCTGCCGCGTGCGCTTCAGCCAACTTGATCTGCTTCAGAATGAACTCGAGGTCATGTTTGTTGAGCTGGACCATTCTATCCTCCACGGTGCGCGATCGTCGCGGCTTTTCAAAGCTTCGCCATTCCACCTGCCTGACGGCAGCTGGCTGGTTCTGCGGTTCCCATTTGTCGAAAGCCGAGCTTCGATGAACTCGTCATTTGACCATAGTCAAGAATGACAAATACCGGACGTTACTTGAACGACAGAAAGTCCGACGAAGTATTCGATTAACGTCCGATCGAAAAATCGTGCTTTGGTTTTACATTGGATCCGTCAGAGCCCAGACTTTACCTAGACCTCTGACCAGTTCCGGATCGACTTTCATCGTGTTTTGATTTTCTGCTGGAAATCCGGCCGGATATTGCGAGTATGGTCACCTACCTAGGTGAGATGTGCGCTCTGGAGGAGGCAACGGGTGCTTGAAAGGATCCCCGCGGAAGGAAAGACGGATAGTGCGACGTCGCGAGTTTCCAGGGCTGTTGGCGTCTCCTCTGCCGCGACGCGCATTCGATTGCCGACACAGGACTGGATTGCGCGGCAGACACTCTCTGTTCGTTTCCTGTTGGCAAGCGGCCTTCTTATTCTGATTACAGCAACGATCGCGGGACATCTAATAGCCGGGATCCTCGTCAGCAACGCAACCAACAGCCGTGCGGCGTCGACCGCTCTGCTGGTTCAGCGGATGATACAGCCGATCGCGCAGGAACTTGAGGTCACGACCCAGTTGTCGAGCACCGCGGTGGCCGAACTCGATCGACTGTTTGCCGCGCCTGAGGTCCGGCAGCGTTTTCCGTATCTAGAGGTCTGGCTGCCGGATGGCACGGTTGCCTACTCGCTTTCGAAGGAGCTTGTCGGCAGACGCTTCAATGCTCCAGAGGGCATGAAGCGTGCGCTTGCGGGCGAGGTCGCGGCGCAACACGCCGACTTAGAAGCGGATGAACATACCCAGCGAAACTTCACGACGTCCTATCTGGAGATCTACAGCCCCATTCACGACAAGGATACGGGCGCGGTCTTTGCGGTTGCCGAAATTCATGAGGACGCCGCCGTGGTTGGCGACCACCTTTTGCAGCTGCAATTCCAGAGCTGGGGCATAGTTGCAGCCACATCCGCGCTCGTTATGCTTGGGCTGTTCGGCATCGTACATCGGGCGAGCATGACAATCGAACGGCAGCGGAAGCTCCTCAATCGCCGCGCCGAGGAGGCTGAACGCGCGCGCGACGAGGTGCAGGAATTGCGAAAGCGGGATCGCGAGGCTTCCGTGCGTTTGGCGACCATGAACGAGAATTTCGCACGCGGGATCGGGGCGGATCTGCACGATGGCCCGGGCCAGCTCCTCAGCTACGCCCTACTGCAGCTCGAGCCCGTTCGGGTTGCCAAGAACCGCGGCGAGCGTGACGACGCGCTGCACATGGTGTCTTCGACGCTATCGGAGGCGCTGGCGGAAATTCGGACGATCGCACGCTCCCTGTTGTTGCCGGATATCGAGCGCCTCGGCCTCGACCAGATCGTCGCGAGGGTCATCCGCAACCACGAGGCCCGCACGGGAAGCAGGGTTCTGTTCGAGCCTTGCCGGGCCAATCCAGAGCTGCCGGTTGCGATCAAGACCTGCATCTATCGCTTCCTGCAGGAGGGCCTCAACAATGCTCATCGGCACGCCGGCGCCAATGGCCAGAAGGTGGAATGCGCACTTGTCGATGGGAAGCTGATGCTGGCAGTGTGTGATGACGGCCTGAAGCCGGGCGAACAATCCACCGCCCGGCATATCGGCGGCATGGGCATTCACGGCTTGCGGCAGCGTGTCGAGAGCCTCGGCGGAGCACTCACTTTTGCCAATCGCACCCCCAAGGGTACGCGGCTGGAGATGACGATCGACATGGAGCACTGAATTGGGCATGCAATCGGCTATTTCGGTTATTGTCGCTGACGATCATTCGCTGTTTCGAATGGGCGTCATCCAGGCATTTTCGGCATCCGGAAAAATCAAGGTGGTGGGCGAAGGCGCAACCAAGGACGAGGCAATCGCACTGACGGAACAGTGTCAGCCCGATGTGATCCTTCTCGACATCTCCATGCCCGGCAGCGGGATCGCCGCGGCGCGCGAGATCCGGCAAAAATGGCCGGAGGTGAAGATCGTCATGCTGACGGTGTCCGAGGAAGACGACGATGTTCTGGAAGCGCTGGAAGCCGGCGCCACGGGCTACCTGCTCAAGGGTTCGATGGCTCCGGATCTGATATCGGCGGTCCAAACGGTTGCCGCCGGCAACTCTTATCTCTCATCGAACATCGGCATGCGGCTTTACGACGTGATCCGCAATGTCTCGGCAGGCCGGAAAACAGACAGTCTTGTCGCAAAACTCTCCGCAAAGGAGGCCACCGTCTTCGCGTTGATCGGCAGGGGCCAGACGAACCGTCAGATCGCCGAAGCCACCGGCGTCCAGATAAAGACCGTCAAGTTTCACGTCTCGCGACTGCTCGCCAAGCTTGGCCTGCGAAACCGTGTCGAAATAGCGCTACTGGCGCAACAAAGCGCCACAGACCGAATGGGCGGCAGCGCTTCAAGACTATCTAGCCAAATTTAGCGGTCCGAAATTTTGCGGTGGCTGTCGTATCGTAGCCTGATTAATCCGCCTTGTCGTGCCGCCAAAGGGGCCTTGACTACGGCAGCGCAGCCTTCTCGCGCCGCAGCCACAGCAGACAGCCGCTGGAAGCTGCTCTTTATCATCGCTTTCGAATGTGCTTGTATGCGCGCGCCAGAAGGATCGCGGTTGGGGCTGCGCATGGTTGTAAGCTGTCTTGTGGGAGTAAGGCGATGGTTTACGATTGGGATGGCACGAGAACGCGACGTCTCAAATTGTTCCGGGCGGGAACAGCACTCATGATCGCAATTGCGGTCCTTGGAATACCGCTTCTTTTCTACGCAGTGAAGCTGCACGAACTCTACGGCTGACGCAGCCGGCAAACTGGCTGCGCCTTGAAGCAGGCGCGACTCTGATAGCCGCGCCTGCCAGGATAGAATCGATCAGCCGAGCTTCGCGGCGATCTTGGCGACGTGTGCGCCCTGATACTTGGCGGCTTCCAATTCAATCGCGGAAGGCTGGCGTGATCCGTCGCCGTCAGTGATGGTGGAGGCGCCATAAGGCGAACCACCCTTGATTTCGTCAACGCCCATCTGGCCCTGGAAAGCATAGGGGAGTCCAGCGACGATCATGCCCTGATGCAGGAAGGTAGGGATGAAGCCGAGGATGGTGGACTCCTGACCGCCGTGTTGCGTCGCCGACGAGGTGAAAACGGAGCCGACCTTGCCGACCAGCTTTCCGGCAAACCAAAGGCTTCCGGTCTGATCCCAGAAATTGCGCATTTGCGACGCAACGGTTCCGAAGCGCGTGCCGGCGCCTACGATGATGGCATCATAATCAGCAAGTTCATCGACGGTGGCAACTGGCGCGGCCTGGTCCATCTTGTAGTAGGACGCCTTGGCAACCTCGTCTGGGACCAGTTCCGGAACGCGCTTGACAACAACGTCAGCGCCAGTCGACTTTGCGCCTTCGGCCACGGCGTAGGCCATGGTTTCGATGTGGCCATAGGCCGAATAGTAGAGCACGAGTACCTTCGCCATTTACTTATCTCCATCAGGGAATTTGTGTTTGAATTCGTAAGCGGTGGAAACTTAGCAGCGAGTCGCCATCAACATAGCCCCACGTGGCAGAACGCACTGTTCAATGGCCATAGACGAAAAAATACTTGCAGCCAGTCGCGTGACGTAGCGGCGACGACCCGGTTTGCAAGACCGACGAAGGGCGCTACCTATGTGGGGATCCAAATGTTCGGAAATTTCCCATGACCAATGAGACTATTGTCACCGCCGCCATGCTTGCCATCGGCGACGAACTTTTATCCGGCCGCACCAAGGACAAGAATATCGGCCATCTGGCGGATGTGCTGACTCTCTGTGGCATCGACCTCAAGGAGGTCCGTATTGTCGGTGACGAGGAAGGTGCGATCGTCGCAGCGCTCAACGCGTTGCGCGCAAAATACGACTATGTCTTCACCTCGGGGGGCATCGGGCCGACCCATGACGACATCACCGCCGATGCCGTATCGGCAGCATTCGGGCTGCCGTGTGAATACGATGCCGACGCAATGACACTACTCGGCGACATGTATGCCAGTCGCGGCCTTGAATTCACCGACGCCAGGAAGAGAATGGCCCGGATGCCAAAAGGTGCGCGCCACATCCGTAACCCGGTCTCCACCGCTCCAGGCTTCGTTATCGGCAACGTTCACGTGATGGCCGGCGTCCCGCAAGTCTTCCAGGCCATGGTCGACGCGGTCATCCCGACATTGCGCACCGGCACACGGGTGCTCTCGCTTGGCATCTCCTGCCCCTTCGGAGAGGGTGACATCGGCACGCCGCTGGCTGCCATCCAAAAAGCTCATCCGGAGACCAACATAGGCTCCTACCCCCGATACGTCGGGCAAGCGTTCTCGACCGAAATCGTCGTCCGTGGCCGCTCCCAGACTGCGATCGACGCGGCACGAGCCGACGTGCGCGGCATGATCGAAACCATTCGCCAGGCAAAGGAGGTTGCGGAAAATCGCTCGGCAGAGGCCTAGTATGAGAGAGGTTCCGCATCGCCTTTGATGTGCATCAAGGAACCGGCGCCCTCGCCGGCGCATTCTCGTTGAAGATTAACTGATTTCATCCGCATAAGGAGAATTGTTTATGTCTTACAAAACCATACTTGCCATTCTCGATACCGTCGCCAACGCTCCCGCTGTAGCGGATTTTGCATTTGCCATTGCCGCTGAGACCAATGCCCATGTTATCGGCCTTCATGCGGAAACCGTCGCTGTCGTGCCGCTCGTGGCGCCGATGGAAATACCCGATCCCGTCGCCGTGCAGGCGCTACAGGATATGGCGCATGCGGAAACGGTCGAAGTCGAACGCATCTTCCGCAAGAAGGCAGCGGCTGAAGGTGTCTCCTTTCAGTGGCGCAGCTTTGCCTCATCCACCGGCTACGGCACGGCACCCTTGATCGAAAGCGCTCGAAGCGCTGACCTGCTCATCGCGTCACAGGCAGATCCGGCCAAGCCGTCGGACAGTCACGTCGACATCGACAACTTTCTCTTCGAAAGCGGCCGCCCGGTGTTGATGATCCCCTTTGTGCTGCGCCGGCCGAAACCGATCAAGCGGGTGCTCATCGCCTGGAACGGCTCACGGGAAGCGGCGCGCGCGGCGTTCGATGCACTGCCAATCCTGAAGGCGGCCGATGAAGTCGAGATTTTCTCGGTCGATCCCGTCGACAATGCACTTCAATCCGCTGCTGTCGCCGGCGCCGACATTGCCGCGGCTCTCTCCCGCCATGGCGTCAAAGTCACCCTGGCGACCGCCGAAAGTGCGGACAAATCGGCGTCAACAATTATTGAAAATCGTCTGTCGGACAGCAGTATCGACCTTCTCGTCATGGGCGCCTACACCCATTCGCGGCTTTGGCAGATGATTTTCGGCGGGACGACGAAGACGCTGTTGCAATCGATGACGGCCTTGACGCTGCTGTCGCGCTAGGAATCATGGGGCTTGCGTTTTGCCCCCGGATTCCGCTAATTGCGGCGACCGATGACGAGCTCCGGCTTCGGTCCTCTTATCGCGCAGTTTCGGCTGCGCGATTTGCGTTTGGCCGAGCGGAATGTCTTGTCCCGGCCGCCGGCGAACGGCGTGTCATCATTCATGCCGCGGAGCAAACCATGTCCCTTCCCGATAAAGCCTTTCCCGTTTCATGGGATCAGTTCCACCGCGATGCGCGCGCACTCGCCTGGCGCCTCGCCGGCCTTAAGCGCGATTTCAAAGCGATCGTCTGCATCACGCGCGGCGGCTTGGTACCAGCAGCCATTATCTCGCGCGAGCTCAATATCCGGCTGATCGAAACGGTCTGCGTCGCCTCCTACCATGACTATGTGAATCAGGGGGAAATGATGCTCCTGAAGGGCATCGCGCCGGAACTGACTGCCGACCAAGGCGAGTCCGTCCTCGTCATCGACGACCTGACGGACACCGGCAAGACAGCCTCGGAAGTGCGCACCATCCTGCCCAAGGCACACTTTGCCTGTGTTTACGCAAAGCCGCAGGGCGTGCCGACGATCGACACCTTTGTCACGGAAGTCAGCCAGGATACCTGGATCTATTTCCCTTGGGACATGGGCTTCACCTATCAGGAACCGATTTCCAAGGGCAGTCGCGGCTGACGGCTCCCTCGGCACAACCAGACGAGATGGCGGCAATTTAAAATTGCACCAATCTTTGTTTAACTAACTCCTCGGATTCCGCTGTCGCGCGCCCGCTGCAGACCTTATCCTTCCGAGCCACAATCCCGCGCGACAACGGCGTCACCTTGGGGGATTGGTTTAGAGGCATGGTCGCGGGACGCGACGTTGGAACGAATATGATGCGTTGGGGCTACGTCGGGACGGTTGCGGCTTTGGGGCTTGGCATCTGTCTCTCGCCTGGGGCCATGTCGGCCGAACCGGCCTATGTGTCCGTGGTACGGGAATATGTCGAGACGGTCGTCAAGCCGATGGTAAATACGCCGATCGTCCGGAAGGCGATCGAAGATCAGAACGCTAAGTTCGGAAATATCAGTGACGCGCACATCCAGGTGCTCGACAACACCTACCGCGCCGAAGTGCAGAGCGGCGGCTGGGAGATGGTCAGACGTCTGCTCAACAAGCCGGTGTCGCGATACCTCAAGACCAAGCAGGATGATTCGCAGGGCACCATCGTCGAATTGTTCGTGACCGATCGTCATGGCCTCAATGTCGGCCAGGGCACCATGACATCCGACTACTGGCAGGGCGACGAAGATAAGTTCCTCAAAACATTCGCCAAACAGACCGACGAGATATTCATCGATCGGGCCGAGCGCGATGAACAGACGCAATTGCTGGAAACGCAGGCGAGTTTTGTGATCAAGGATGAAAACGGAACGCCTATAGGGATCGCAACGGTGACCATTGCGATTGACGCATTGTGACTGAAATTATCCTCAACGAATCGGCTGCCGCATTTGGCCAGCAAAAGCTGCAACCAAATCAACACGGTCGCAACTTTTCTTAGATTTTTTCGACTTTGGAGCGGTCAAAGCTCGCAAGTCTTTGAATTCCTTGCACGACTTTCTTTTCCCCAGTGTCCACAGCCCGATCCACAATATGTTGTGGTGAACGCTTCGTTAAAAACAACCTCTTGACGGAATCGCCTGATTCCAACTTAATAGGTTCCGATGTTGCTGCGGCAGTTGGACCGGAATTAACGAGGCCGGTTCTTTTCAAAAATCGAGCGTAGAATCAGGGTGTTGCGTCCATGATGGATGACCGCCATGAGGGGCTTCGTGCGCGATTTTTTATCTTCCGAAAAGTGACGTCCGGGGCTGGCGATAATAAGCTGTTAATACTATATTTAGTGTTTGCAGCCACCGTCACCACAAGATACAGGATGAACATCTCCGGATGACACTCCTGTGACGATACGGAAACGAGAACTGGCTGCGCTCCTCACGGCGCCGCCGGAGGTGGAAACTTGCGCCTTGGTCAACGGGGACGGGGCGCGCAAGCTAGAGGTTAGAGAAATGCGCATAGAACGCCGTTTCACGAAGGCAGGACAGAGCGCTTACGCGGACATCGAATTCCGCAAGGCGACGAGCGAGATCAAGAACCCGGATGGGTCGATCGTATTCCGCCTCGAGAACATCGACGTTCCGGCGCAGTTTTCCCAGGTTGCCGCCGACATTCTGGCGCAGAAGTATTTCCGCAAGGCCGGCGTCCCCGCTAAGCTGAAGAAGGTCGAAGAAAACGACGTTCCTTCCTTCCTGTGGCGTTCGGTTGCCGATGACGCGGCCCTGAAGGATGTTGCGAAGGACCAGCAGTACGGTTCCGAAACCGACGCGCGCCAGGTCTTCGACCGTCTTGCCGGCACCTGGACCTACTGGGGCTGGAAAGGCGGCTACTTCTCGTCCGAGGAAGACGCCCTCACCTTCAAGGACGAACTTGCCTACATGCTTGCCACACAGCGCGTTGCCCCGAACTCGCCGCAGTGGTTCAACACCGGCATGCACTGGGCCTACGGCATCGACGGCCCCGGCCAGGGCCACTTCTATGTCGACCCCTTCACCGGCAAGCTGGTGAAGTCCAAGTCGGCCTACGAACATCCGCAGCCGCATGCCTGCTTCATCCAGTCCGTTGAAGACGATCTCGTCAACGAAGGCGGCATCATGGACCTGTGGGTCCGCGAAGCCCGTCTCTTCAAGTACGGCTCCGGCACCGGCTCGAACTTCTCCTACCTCCGTGGCGAAGGCGAAAAGCTTTCCGGCGGCGGTCGTTCGTCGGGTCTGATGAGCTTCCTGAAGATCGGCGACCGTGCAGCGGGCGCCATCAAGTCGGGCGGCACGACGCGCCGTGCGGCCAAGATGGTGGTTGTCGACATCGACCACCCGGATATTGAGGAATACATCAACTGGAAGGTGAAAGAAGAGCAGAAGGTTGCTGCCTTGGTCACCGGCTCCAAGGTCGTCGCCAAGCATCTCAAGGCAATCATGAAGGCTTGCGTCAACTGCGAAGCTGACAATGGCGATTGCTTCGATGCGAACAAGAACCCTGCCCTGAAGCGCGAAATCCGCGCTGCCAAGAAGGACCAGGTTCCAGAAAACTATATCGGTCGCGTCATCCAGTTTGCCAAGCAGGGCTACAAGGACCTCGAGTTCAAGACCTACGACACGGACTGGGATTCGGAAGCCTACCTCACGGTATCCGGCCAGAACTCCAACAACTCGGTCTCGATCAAGGACGACTTCCTGCGCGCTGTCGAAAACGACGGTGACTGGAACCTGACCGCCCGCAAGGACGGCAAGGTCATGAAGACGCTGAAGGCGCGCGACCTGTGGGAATCGATCTCCTACGCCGCATGGGCATCGGCCGATCCGGGCCTGCACTTCAACACGACGATGAACGACTGGCACACCTCGCCGGCCGCAGGCTCGATCCGTGCGTCCAACCCGTGCTCGGAATACATGTTCCTCGACGACACGGCCTGCAACCTCGCCTCGCTGAACCTGCTTCAGTTCAAGGATGCCGCCACCAAGCGCATCGACATCGCAGACTACGAACATGCCGTTCGCCTGTGGACGGTCGTTCTCGAGGTCTCCGTCATGATGGCGCAGTTCCCGTCGAAGCAGATCGCCGAGCGCTCATACGAATACCGCACGATCGGTCTCGGCTATGCCAACATCGGCGGCCTGCTGATGTCGTCGGGCATTCCCTATGACAGCGACGAAGCCCGTGCCATTGCAGGCTCGCTGACTGCGATCATGACCGGCATTTCCTACGCCACCTCGGCGGAAATCTCGTCCGAACTCGGCCCCTTCCCGATGTTCAAGCCGAACCGCGAAGCCATGCTGCGGGTCATCCGCAACCATCGCCGCGCCGCCTACGGCGAGACCACGGGCTACGAAGGCCTGTCGATCAACCCGGTCGCGCTGATCCACTCGGAAAACCCGGACCAGGATCTCGCAGCTCATGCCAAGAGCGCTTGGGACAAGGCTCTCGAGCTCGGCGAAAGGCACGGCTACCGCAACGCCCAGGCAACCGTGATTGCGCCGACCGGCACGATCGGTCTCGTCATGGACTGCGACACGACCGGCATCGAGCCCGACTTCGCGCTGGTGAAGTTCAAGAAGCTTGCCGGCGGCGGCTACTTCAAGATCATCAACCGCGCCGTTCCGGAAGCGTTGCGGACGCTCGGCTACTCCGAGAGCCAGATCGCCGAGATCGAAGCTTACGCAGTCGGCCACGGCAACCTGAACCAGGCGCCGGCGATCAACCCCGGCTCGCTGAAGGCCAAGGGCTTCACCGACGAGAAGATCGAGGCGCTGAACGGCGCGCTGAAGCAGGCCTTCGACGTCAAGTTCGTCTTCAACCAGTGGACGCTCGGCGCCGACTTCCTGAAGGGCACGCTGAAGGTTACCGACGAACAGCTCGGCGACATGAGCTTCAACCTGCTCGAGCACCTCGGCTTCTCGAAGAAGGATATCGAGGCCGCCAACGTTCACGTCTGCGGCGCAATGACGCTGGAAGGCGCACCCTTCCTCAAGAACGAACACCTCGCCGTCTTCGATTGCGCCAACCCCTGCGGCAAGATCGGCAAGCGTTATCTCTCGGTCGACAGCCACATCCGCATGATGGCGGCCGCCCAGCCGTTCATCTCGGGCGCGATCTCCAAGACGATCAACATGCCGAACGACGCGACGGTCGACGATTGCAAGAGCGCATACATGCTCTCCTGGAAGCTCGGCCTGAAGGCAAACGCGCTCTACCGCGACGGCTCCAAGCTGTCGCAGCCGCTGAACGCCTCGCTGATCGAAGACGAGAACGATGAGGACGCGCTGGAGGATCTGCTGCAGCAGCCGGTCGCCGCCCAGGCCGTCACCATCACCGAGAAGATCATCGAGCGCGTGGTCGAGCGCGTCACCCGCGAACGCGAGAAGCTGCCGAACCGCCGTCAGGGCTACACCCAGAAGGCCGCCGTCGGCGGACACAAGGTGTATCTGCGCACCGGCGAATTCGGCGACGGCCGCCTCGGCGAGATCTTCATCGACATGCACAAGGAAGGGGCCGCCTTCCGTGCGATGATGAACAACTTCGCCATCGCGATCTCGCTCGGCCTGCAGTACGGCGTGCCGCTCGAGGAATATGTGGAGGCCTTCACCTTCACCAAGTTCGAGCCGGCCGGCATGGTCATCGGCAACGACGCGATCAAGAACGCCACGTCGATCCTCGACTACGTGTTCCGCGAACTGGCCGTCTCCTACCTCGGCCGCCACGACCTGGCGCATGTCGATACGTCGGACTTCTCGAACACGGCGCTTGGCAAGGGCATCCAGGAAGGCAAGACGAACCTCGTCTCGACCGGCTGGACCCGCGGCTACAAGCCGACGCTGGTAACGGGCAATGAACGTCAGGCCGGCGGTGAGCCGAAGGGCTCTGCTACCGCAGCTCCGGCGCGTGCTTCCTCCGGCGCCACGGTGACGTCCTTTGCCGGCGCTGCGGCCCGCAAGATCGAACCGACGCTCGCTGTCTCCTCCTCCGAAATCGTCGCCTTCAAGCGCGACTACGAGGAGCGGGCAAAGGAACTGGCCGAAGAGATCGCCGAGGAAGTGCTCGAAGAAGTCACGACCGAGGCGCAGCAGCAGGCAACCGCCCTCTTCTCCGACAAGGCAGCCGCCGACGCGGCTTCGGCCAAGACGGAAGCCAAGAAGGTCGAAGCCGAACGCCGCGCCCGCTCCATCATGCAGGGCTACACGGGCAACATATGCTCCGAGTGCCAGAACTTCACGATGGTCCGCAACGGGACATGCGAAAAGTGCGACACATGCGGGGCAACGAGCGGCTGCAGCTGATAGCTGATGCTCGATGCTGCAGGGAGCCACTGAGTTCTTCATTGCGCCGCTGGGAATGCCACTAAGGTGACCATCTTGGTCAACGCGCAGATATTTTCCGGGCACTTCGGTGCCCGGAAAATGTCTTAGGGAACAAAGCAGGAATCAACTTCGGCAGGTGAAAGGACATCGCAGACGCAGTAATTGCAAACTGGCACGGACATGATTACCAAGCTCGTTTGGTCTGGATACATGCCTCCGATCTGCGCGACCCGGAGAAGCCCCATGTCGTTGAGGTTTCATACGAGGGCGATGGCCCGAAGGGCTTCGAGATGTTGTCGTGCGTTAAGATCCAGGCATGCAAAGCCACGCCCCTTTCGTATCACCGCTGCTCATCATCAGATCAAGTTCCACGTCAATCAGGCTGGTCGTTTCGGCTACGCCGACCTGATCGAACCGGATTTCATCGGAGCAGAGAAGATCTCAATCCTTCAGCGTCTCAAGGATGCGGTCAAGAAGGCGGCTCCAGGCTCTAGGTTCACCCCCGTAACCTGATCCCAACCAGGGACTCGAAGGTCGCCAAGGTCGCTCTTGCAGCGACCAGATTTCCCATGCCTTCAGACCCGGACTGAGCTTCATTCGAACGCTTCCAGGCGCTCAGGTGTCCACAAGGGCATCGATGACCTTGGGAGGGAACCGTGCCCGGTTCTCAGCTGTACCACCGTAGTCATCCGTTCTCTGATTGTGCCGTTCATAGAGGAAGGTCGGGATCAAGCAGGTGCTGATGCCGTGCAGCTCCACTCGAAACCTGCCGACTGCGCTAGGCATGCCGCTTTGGCATAGTCTGCGACCGTCCGGGAGATGTCGCTCAGGTCCATTGGCCGAGGCGCGACGGTGTCTTGGAAACCGGACGGCGTGTACGCCTTTTGATGCCCGGGTTGATAGCCGACGGTGCCAACGGCAAGGCGCAACGATGTTTACGGGGACGGTTCCCAGGAAGCCAGCGCCGTGCTCACGGTTTCCAGCAACTCAGCGGAGTTGATGGGTTTCGTTAAAAATGCAACGGCGCCTCCATTCATTGCGTGAGTATTGCGCGCCTCCTCGTACCCGGACACGAAGATAGTTGGCATATTTATCCCCTTCGCCGCCATGACGCGTTGAAGTTCCAACCCATTGAGCTCCGGCATATTGATGTCCAAAATCAAGCAGCAAGGACCTGGAGTCGCAGCGTTTTCCAAGAAAAGCTCCGCGGACGCAAACACTGCCGGCTTCCATCCAGCAATCTGAACCAAATGTCCAAGTGACTCTCGGACGGACACGTCATCATCAACTATAAAAATAATTGGCTTTTCCGGATCGCTATTCGAGCGCGGCTGAACGAGCTTCGTAATCATTTCAACCACTCCTATGCTTTGATCAGTGGGTAGCTGGGCCCAAACCCTTCGGGAGAAGGGCCGTCCTTTTTCAGATAACACCCGCCATCATCCTGGTCAGTTGGGCCTCCGTTAAGTTCGATTTGTCAAATGTTCCAACGTGACGTCCGAGAAATAGCACAACAAAGGTGTCTCCGATCGCGTAGGCATGTTGCACGTTGTGGGTCACGAGTATCACGCCCACGCCCGCATCCTTGGCACGCCTTACATACCCGAGCACTACTTCGACCTGTCTGACCCCAAGGGCTGACGTCGGTTCATCAAGAATGAGGATACGACCGCCAAAATGGAGGGCTCTTGCTACCGCTACGCCTTGACGTTGACCGCTGGAAAGCGTCCCTATGGGAAGGCGCACGGAAGCTGAACTGACGCCGAAGTCGCGCAAAGCCTTCTCCGCGATAGCGATCGCTGCCTTTGAGTTGAACCGTCGGAACGGCCCCCAACCAATTGTGGGCTCACGCCCGAGGAAGAAATTGCGATATACAGGCATCATCGGTACGACAGCGAGATCTTGGAATACCGTGGCGATACCTCTGTCGCGTGCTTGGGCGGGAGAACCTAATTTCACATCGATCCCACCCACACGTATCGTGCCGAGGTCGGGCTTCTCTACCCCACTCAGAATGTGGATTAGCGTGGACTTGCCGGCCCCATTGTCGCCAAGTAAACAGACCACTTCTCCGCATCGGACGGAAAGACAAACGTCCCGTAACGCTGCCACATCACGGTAGAATTTTGTAACGTTCACCGTCTCAAGGTAGGGTTCGCCCGATATCGCCGCTCCTCCGTGGTTTCAAAGCTTTTAGCCTGGTGTAGTTATTTACCAGCACCGCGAGAAGGAGCACGACGCCAAGAAACGTCATGAACCAAACGTCGGGCAGTGGCGTGAAGAAAAAGCCTTGTTCGACCATACCGAACAAGAGAGCGCCCAAAAATGAACCGATCGGCGAGCCATACCCCCCCGTCAGCAGGGCGCCACCAATTACTGCGGCGGTCACCACTTCGAATTCCCGTCCTGTCGCCGCGTTCGCATCACTCTGATTGATCGCAAAAATGTCCAGTGCCGCTACGAACACTGTCGAAACTGCAACGGCTATATAGAGGGTCACTTTCACCACTTGCACTGGGACCCCCAACTGCAGCGCGGCACGGCGATCTCCCCCCGTCGCGAAAATCCAGTTGCCGAAGGCCGTTTTTTCGAGAACCCATGCGCCAAGCATTGTCACAACAAGCCACCAAACGAGCGAAACTGAGAACGGACCAATCGAAGACGCGAACAAAAACGAGAGTCGGTCCTCGCTGGCATGATCTCGAACTCCGTCGATCGTCGTCGTGCCAACGAGCATTCGCAGCCCGCCTTGGGCGATACCTCGAAGGATGAAAAGCATGGCAAGGGTTATGATGAATGAAGGAAGCTTAGTCTTGACGACCAAGATCCCATTGACCGCGCCAACAACTGACGCGATGAGAATGGCGGCTAAGAACGCGTCGGCGACCGGCCAACCGCCATACACCATCAAATAACCCAAGATTGATTGGCTCAGTGCGACGTTCGCCCCGACAGAGAGGTCGAATTCCCCCGCAACGAGCAGCAACGTCACGGGCGCGGCGATAATCCCTATCTCAGCTCCGACTTCCAGATAATTGCGCGTCATTGGTAACGTCAGAAACCCAGCGTGGCCGGTAAAGAAGGCAAAAAAACTGAACACCACGACAGTGCCAACCAGGGCGGTCGATTCTGGGCGAGCTAGTATTGACAAGCCGCTTTTCGCCCCCGCCTTCTCGTTGCACCCCTGTTGAGATGACGCTTCCATATCATACGCCCCAACGCTCGACTGTCATCGACCAGTGGCCTCGATATGATTCACGTTGCTTGGGGTAATAACTACGGGACCGGTGATCAGCCGGGCTTCGGCCGGTCGGATCGCTTGACGCACATATAAGTCTAACATGACCACCGGATAGTAGCCCTGCGCGTACTGCTGGGCATCGAGAGCAAAGTCAAGTTCTCCAGATTTCAAGGATCGAATTGCGCTGGCCGTCATATCGATCGTGCCCCAGTGGATATCCCGCGCCCGCTCCCCAAGGTCTGATCTGACCTGCATCATCGCCGTGATGCAGCAGCCGCCAATGGAAAAGACCGCATCGATCGATCCGTCTTTCTGTAGTTCCGACTCCGTGATCGATTTTATCCGATTGGCGTTGTTGAAATCCGACAGCGGGATTTCTGCCAGTGTCGACGTTCCCTTGAATGCTTTCTTAAACCCGTTCGTGCGCGCATCGAGGAAAGGTAAAGCTCCGGGAGGGGCAGTTATTATCAGCGCTTTTCTGGACCCGAATGAATTGAACTGGGCAGCGCCCATCTGGCCTTGTGTACCGGGGTCGTCGCCTACGAAGGCAAGCGCACCCACATTTGCAACCTGATCGCCACCCTGGTTTACGAGAATGACCGGAATGCCAGCATCCGACGCCTTCTTGATGGTGGCGTTCAATGACGATGGCGTCGGATCGGAAACTATGATCCCGTCAGGCTTCGCCGCGATCGCAGCTTCGAGATTTCGACGCTGCTGATTGGGATCGTTGAGGTTATTCTCCACGCCTCGATATTGGACGCTGAGGTCCAAATCTTTCCCGGCCTGCTCCAATCCTTTTATTACACTCACCCAATACGCATCGGACGGCGGAGAATGAGTTACCATAATGATGGTGGAGCTAGCGAACGCCAGACCTTGTGGCACCCAAATGGCTGCGGCTACGAGCGCCGCCAGCGCGAGTTTCCTCATATTAAATCCTCCCTCACATGCAAACGGGTGCTTTCAGGGAGCCGTGATTGTCAGTTCGCGGCCGGTCGGATGATATGTTTCATTTATCGCAAAACAGAATATAATTGTCAGCTAAAGATGGTATTTTCCGCTGAGCTGCCGGTGACTACCGAGGTGCAAGATCGCTGAGACACCGAAAGGACGTGAGGGCGGCGAGCAACAAGATCAGGAATACTGGCTTGAGCTTAACACTGTTTGTCGAGCATTGCGCCTCAAATAACGAAGCGACGTCCTAAATCTCACCTGTAGTTGTCGGATCCTTCACGGCGATGGTCGGTGTTTCGGCCGTGCTCTTTTGAAATGACCCTCGGCACTCATTTGCGACGAACCGTGGAGCTTGACGGATGGATTCCCAGACCTCGCCTGACCCGCGCGGAGGCGGTACGAACGTCCTTTGGGAAGACGGCGAGCGCATTCTCTCTCGAGAGGCGTTTCCTGATGGTGATGGGTCACCTCACAACTTTCTCACGTTGCGTCTAGCTTCACCCTATCCCCGACCTACAAGTATTGCCCAGCTTGAGAACGAGTATCAACTCAGAGATTACCTGGACAGTGCGTGGGCCGTCCTTCCAAAGGAATTCGTCCGGGAGCGGGATAAGACAATGCTAATATTGTCCGATCCCGGTGGCGAGGGTTTGGATCGCAAACTTGGCAAACCAATGCCAATCCTCCAGTTTCTCCATTTGGCTATAGAAACGGTTGCAGCGGTTCGGCAGATGCACCGGACCGGGCTTATTCATAAAAACCTCAGGCCGATTCATATCCTGGCGGATAGCGCCGGCGTTAACGTGCATCTTACTGGTTTCGGACATGCATCCCGACTACCTCGCGAACGCCAAGCTTTGGATCCCCCAGAGTTTATTGCCGGCACTCTTCTTTACATGGCGCCCGAGCAAACGGGCCGGATGAACCGCTCGATCGACTCGCGAAGCGATCTCTACACGCTGGGAGTGATTTTCTATCAAATGCTGACGGGGGAATTGCCATTTCCCACGTCTGACCCATTAGAATTGATTCATTGCCACATTGCTCGGGCGCCTCTTCCGCCGCACGAACGAATACCGAGTATCCCAGCCACAATTTCTAAAATCGTAACGAAGCTCCTGGCTAAAACGGCCGACGACCGTTACCAGACAGCCGCTGGCGTCGAATACGATCTCGGGCTCTGTTTAGCGGGCTTACAGACCGGTGGGCACATCAATCCCTTTGACGTGGGCTGTTTCGATATTCCTGATCGACTGTTGATGCCGGAGAGGCTTTACGGAAGAGAATTGGCAATCGCCTCGCTAGTGGACGCCTTTGGTCGCGTATCCACCACCGGAACTCCCGAGCTGGTAACAATTTGCGGCCATTCCGGCGTGGGAAAGTCCACACTATTTGACCTTGCCCCGTTGAAATAATCCATTTTGAAGTAAGCTCTGGCCCATTGAGAGGACCAGGGAATGAAGCGCAGCCGTTTCACAGACGAACA
>NZ_JANTYT010000038.1:0-21527 GCF_024808825.1 Rhizobium sp. BK661
TTCGCCGTTAGAGCAGCGTTCCCTGCCCCATCCCCATGTTTCAAGAAGTCGGACGATCAACCGCCCTCGCTTCCGAGGTTGAAAATACAAGACCGCACGCGACGTTCGCCCTCCTTGTCATGGTATGGACCGACAGCCGCGCCCGGAAGCGCCCCGCAGCCGCAATACCTACAGCACGCACCACCGCGCTTCGTGGCCAGCTGGAGGCAAACAATAAGCATCTGGAATCACCGGGCTGGCGTCTAGGACGCAGACGTGGAAGGTTGGTTGGGACCCTTTTCGACCCCACCCCCCCGCCTACCGTTGACCCCGGTGGCGGGCAATGCCCTGCCCTGCCTTCTGACGGCATCCATCGATTACTCCGCAACTTTCGCTTTCACGCCCTCCTTCACCCGCTTTGCCAACTTGGAGAGCGTCGCGCGCGAGCATCCTGTTGCCTTGACGATCGCGCTCCAGCTCTGGCCCTTGGCAAGCATCTGCATGATCGCAGTGTTGCGCTCCCGGTCTTCCGGGCGGCCCTTGTAAAGCCCCTCGCCCTTGGCTTTCTCAATTCCCTGGCGCTGGCGGCGGCGGCGGTCTTCGTAATCTTTGCGCGCCAGGGCGGCGAGCATGTCGAGCATCATGCCGTTGACTGCATCCAGCATGCGTCGCTGGATGTCGTCGCCTTCCGAGATCGCTATCTGGTTCCAGCTCGTCGGCAGATCGAGCGCCACGACCCGCACGCCGATCCGCTGGATCTCTGACTTCAGTCGCTCCCAATCGGACGCATTCAGACGGCTCAAGCGGTCGACCTGTTCCACCAGCAGCATATCGCCAGGATGGCAATCGGAAAGCAGGCGGAACAGCTCAGGCCGTGCCAGCGAAGCGCCGCTCTCGTTCTCGACGTAGGTCGCCGCAATCCTCAGGTCGCGTTCATTGGCGAAGCGCACCAGGTCAGCCTTTGCGCGCGTGGCGTCCTGTTCCCTCGTTGAGGCTCTGAGATAGGCACGAACAAGCATAAACACTCTATCGGTTCATTTAAGCTGGTTCATTTATTGACGGTTCATTTTAACTTGTCAATGCGATTTTATGAACCACATTCCAACCGGCATTCCACCGGTTCACTCCAAGCATACCCAAATGAAACCGCGACTTTTTGAAAACACTTCTTCGGCCAACAACCACAATCCCCTTCCACCCCGGAAATGATAGAGACGCTCGGCGGTCGGGTGGCGACCGCTTGATCTTCACACGACGACTCGACGTGCTATGTCTATGCAATGAGTAAGATGCTTTCTAAGGAAGACGAGGAAGACCTCAACGACTTCATCCACTTCAACGGTGACGAGATCGCCGAGGAGATGGGACTCGTGCGCAGTGCTCCCGACAACCAGTTTACGGGCGAGGACCTCGAGCGCTTGTTCGACGAGTGCCGGAACAGGTTCATTGCTTCGCGCCCAGGGGATTACCTGACCGAGGACGAACGCGAACGAATCGAGATGTGGCTGCACGACAGCCTGCAGGGCACCACGTATGATATCGCGGCCGATCTCTGCCTCGATCCCGATGGAGACTGGACAGACGAAGAGGAGAACCTTATCGTCGCCGAGCACGTTCGTCGAGAGAGGCCGGGGATCATTGCTCTCCTCCTTGCAGATCGGTCATAATCCGGAACTGACGGCGGTGGCGAAACGTCGCCCTCCGCCCCTAGGCGTTTGGCGCGAGGCACTTCTGCAATGTGCCTGATATGAAACCCCTAATAGGTCAGTAATAATGGCTTGATTAGCGACCCCTTAAATGCCAGTATGTTTTTAGGTCACTCGGAGCTTTTGCGCTCAGACGCCAAGGTTCGGTGAAAACACGACCAAGGCAAGAAAGCCAGAAACGCGGGTAACCAAACGATAGGCTCCGAGACCTGAAACCCCTCTGGAGCCTTTCGTTTGTCTGGCCACCCCTTGTGCGCGTTCATTCTCCATGCCACGGCCCCTCTGACTGAAACATCTCACTGGCCCCAAATGGCGCGGCTAATGCCAAGGTGACAATGGTCAACGAAAAGCCCTGCGTCTCAGTGCAAGGTACAGTTCTCGCGCTCGGCCTCGAGCAGTTCGAGCCGGCACCTGCGCAGCTCCGCGGTTGTCGCTACGAATTCGCTTAAGTCCTCAGGCATGAAGCGTCGGATCAGTGGAACGATGGTCTCACGGATCTCGATAATCTTGTCGACCGAAGGTGGAACAGGGTTGGGAGGACCGTGGATCTCTATGTGTGATGCAAGTTTTAGTGCCCGCAGAGCTACCCACAGTTGGCCACCTGCCTCCGCCTGTTCGGCCAGCTCCCTAAGATCGGAGATGACACCCTCGCGGGTAATCCGCGTTGGCGCTTCCTTCGCATTTCCCATCTCGACCTCCCAAGGCGCCCCTACGTTCTCACGGCAGGTAATATAGATCGATTACTCCTGTGACCGGTCTCTCCGGTCCCGCATCATCTTCAACATCGAAAATCGCGGCTGGACACACTCCGCGTCCATTCAGGTTCCGTTTCTTCGCCTTCAACTGCCTGGCGCCCTCCGTCAGGGCCGGCCTAGTGGCTGTGCCAGTGGAGAACTGCGCCAGCCACTCCTCCTCGGTCAGTTCGAGGAGCTTTGTCGGTAGCGGCGCCGGGCGGTGCATAACTTCCAGCTGCCTTGGAGCCTCCAGCCCGAGCAGCCTAGCCTGCAGCGCGATCGCGGCGACGACGGCCGAGGGTTTTTTGCATTTCAGAGCAAATTCAATGGCATTATCGAGATCCTGAACCAGAGAAGCGACGGTTTTCTCGGTTCGCCGGGCAGCCTGGCGTTTCAGTTCCGCAATGCGGTTGCCCACCTGAACATTTCTTAACAGGCGAGCGCCAGCCGTCTCCGCGACATTGCCGGTCACGTGATAGATCGACGAGTACGCTCGCGATGCCGGTTCTCCCCGGCTGATGAGACGGGCAAAAGCTTCATGTCGCTGGTTCAAAAGTGGTGGCATCGCCGCACCTTGGTGGTGACAAAGAAGAAGATACGGCCACCACCTCCAAATTGAAATCAGCGTTTTCGCAGAAAATTGTCATTAGACGCGTTGCTAGAAGCGCCTTGGTCTCCGAAAAGGGCGCACATCGAGCCCCGACCGCGTCTCACCGGCTCGTCGGATCTATTCGAGACAGACTTCAGCTGAAAGCCGCTTTGCCTTCGCATCACCCTAAACTCGGTCGTATAAACCCGACCAGCACGGCTGACGCTCTCCGCAACGATCCCATCAGTTGTATGCTCCGCGTCGGTCCAAACGTCGCCCATGAAAGAGTACATGGTGACGTTCCTCGCCATTAAGAACAGCCGAACCGAATTCGTCACAAACTCCTTTTCCGCCGGGGAAGTCCACATAGTAGTACATCCTAGAAGCACTTCGCTATTCGGCAGAACGGCCAGACCGGAGGCGTACCGCCTAACTTCGCGGCTTCTTTCCGTAAGATATCAACGGCCGTCGCATCCAAATCACGTAGCGTGCCACCAAAATCCCACTCGATCGGAGGCAACCACCGAACCCCTCGCCCCTCGAGTCTGACAATTGCGTCGATTTCCATGTCCGTTCCTCATGTGCCGGATCATCGGCCCCGCGTTACCGTTTCATAAGCGCCCGCTTTTCGCCGGCGGGAGAGCTATTTTCAACTCGGAGCGCACCTCTTCGGCCATCCTCTGTATCTGATCCACCAAGGTATCGAGCGCAGCCGAAAAGGATTCTTCGGAATTCGACTGGGCAAGCATGAGCGCCAGAGCATCCATCGTTCGGATTATGGCGTTGACCGCGCGTTTGCTGTCCCTCTTGAATCTCGCTCGCTTGACTGCGACCGAATCAATAATCTTCGTCATCGCCTTCCTCCTTGCCGGAATCGGCGGCTCCGGCGTTGCCGAATTCCCATGCGTATTGAGTGGGCCTTTCCTGAGGCCCTCATATACGTAGTATATGACTGCAGCGCAGCACACATAGATAATTAAGCAATATCAGTGGCTTGACTGGTACCGTCGCGCAAACGGAAAACTGTGCAGCGCGCCACATCTGCGGTTGCATCTTTCAATCCCCTGTTGCGATGGTTAGGACTCTTTTTTGGCGCGTTCCTGTCCCTAGGGGGAGGATCTTGATCTTCCCTTGATCGAGCAGAGCGAGCATCGCGGTAATGAGAGCCGGCTTGCTTATGCCCTCCCGCTCTCCGCCAGTAAAGAAGACGCTCGGCGCGAAATTCCTGGCCTGTGGCGCGGCCGAGAGCTCGATTCCCCGCTTTGCGTAGAGCTCCATCAGCTTCATGAAAACGCGCTCGCTCTTGCTGATCTTGCCGATGCCTTCGTCAATGGGCACCGGTTTGTCGGTGCAGACGAGCACTCCGCAATCCCATCGCAAACCAATCGGCTCTCCCAGTGCGGTATAGTTGCTTTTCATCGGTTGAAGGATGCGGACTCGCTCATCCGCCTCCTTTCCCTCAGCGTCCGTTTCTCGGCGTAGGAACATCCGCGATCGAACGCTGTTCGACCAGCCAGTCGATCCGCTGGTTCCGGCTCCGGAATTCAGGCCCGAGAGGCTCGGATGGGCAAGGAGGAGCACCGCGCAATCGAAATCGATGGCGATCCTGCGTAGAAGCCGGATGAATTGTCGCGCCTGGCTGCGCACGTTCTCGTTGCCGCCGAAAACGTCCGCAAGGTTGTCGATGACCAGCAGGATGGGACAAAGCTGCTCCATGTTCAGTAGGAGCCGATCATAAATTGGGGTTTTCGTTATTCTGCCCCGCTTAGTCTCGGTAGCAAGTTCAACGTCTTCGCCGGCGAGACCCACGATCTCCACACCGCTCATAGCCTCCAAATCCAGCCCTTCCGCGGCGGCAATCTCCGCCGCTCGCGCATGGATCTCCTGCAGATCATCCTCGGCGGAAATGATCAGCACGGGGCCCTTCTTCACATCCTCATCGAGCCATTTGCGGCCCATCGCTACAGCGACTGAAAGTTGCAAGGCGAGCAGTGATTTTCCCGTACCTCCATCGCCCGACAAAGATGTTACCTGCCGCATCGGCATAAGTTGCCGCTGATCGAGGAATTGGCGCTCTGGCACTGGGGCGCCTGCAAAGAGAGAGAGCCTGACGGTTTCCAGCGGAACCGGCGCCTCCTCAGTGTCGCTAGCGGCCCCTTGGTCCTGGGTTTTCGATCCGTATCGCGCACCGTTTTGACGAGGCCCCGCGATAAGGTCATCCTCGCCGGGATGCGGTCCGTTATCTATCCATCCAACATCAATCATCTGGCGCCCCCGCTGGGCATCGTGGGTTTGCCATGCCTTTCCCCATGCCTGACCGGATGGTGCCCCCGGCCTCGAAAGTGGAGAGCCCGCATGCAAGAGCGGCGTGCCAAAGATATTCGGTAGCCTCGCTTTCGGCCAGCAGTCCGCTCCCGACGATCTGACCAATCAAGAAACTGGAACGGTTAAGCTGATCGTTGCGGGAGCCGGATGCGGCCCCCAGGATCGCCTTGCACTCGCCCTCCAGTGCGGCAAGCGCCCATGCCCGCCAGTTATCGCAGTCAACGCTGAAAGGGCGCTCAGGCGCTTTTCGCGGCGGTGCTATATCCCTCAGGACCCTGAGATATGTCGCGAGCCACTCTGGCAGCGGCGCGGCCTCGATGTCGTCACGGAGCAGTTCATAGACGCCGCTTGGATTCCGTGAACCCGGCAGGATGATACTTCCACCTTGCCCGCGCACGTCGATACCGGGCGCAAGCCTGCTCGTGCTGTTGCGGATTTCTTCGCCCCCTATCGGGTATTGGAACAGGAGATGGCGTCCGCCAGAGGGCGTTAATGTCATCCTCGTCAGCGGCTCGCCAACTCCAAATCGGACTAGCAGCTTATTCCACTCACGCTCACCGTCAGGTCCGCCAGGCTTCATATCGATGTCGATGGCTAGCAGGCCAGATTGCGTGCCTGTCGGGCAGCCGATCAGCGCGAGAGGCCAGCGCTGCCACCAACGCGTGACCTGGCCGCGCTCTGTCGTTGCATCTTTATAGCCGTGTCTCGTAAGTGGATGTTTGTTCCAGCGCAGGGGAAAGACGGGCAACCCCTGCCCGGCGTACCAGTAAGCGGCTTCAGGAGGCGGTAGATCGTGCACGAGCTGTTGAAATACTCGCGTGCCCTGGGCCATCTGAGCGGACGCACAGTCAATCATCATCGCCACGAAACTCCGGCACATGTCTGCGGACGGCCCCGGCCGCGGCGCTACTGAATCGCGCATGTCTCCGCTGGTTATCAAAGGCGATCACTGGCTCATACTTCGGTTTGCCAGCTTCGTCGCGAGCATGTCTACCATCCAGCGAAAGCACCGGCTTGTTCGGTAAGAGGACCGATATGACGCCATCGTGCATAAAGCAGGGGCAGTTATAGAGCTGCATGCGGTAGGGCGCAGGTAGATGGAGATCGGCAAAACCGATGAGCGGACCGGAGTTCGTTAGCCGGTAAAACTTGGTGCAAGTAATCCTGCAGTGTGGCTCGTCGTCGGATTCTGGATTGCTGCTAGACATCGGACACCACCTTCAAGGGTCAGGTTGCGCGCGATGAGGTGGTCGACTATCTGCGGTTAGAGATCACCGTGGTCATAGAGACTCCATCCATCACGCAAGCTTTGATCGTGGTTAGCTACGGAGACGTCTTCGGAATCAACGTCCGTCCTTGACTGTGGATCGCAGGAAGGCTGCCGTCGGCAATACGTCGCAAGACCGTCCTTTGGCTCATCCCTGTCATGTGGGCGACCTCCTTGATCGAGTAGCACACCCTGTTGTCAGGAAGCCGTTCAAGAAGGTCCATGATAGGATCGGTAGGCTCTAACACTCTGTCAAAGTTCACGGGCGTCACTCCTTGAATGCTGTATTCAGCCCATGACACCACGATTTAGATCTTTTTGGAAATCAAGCATTTAGCGATTTCATAACGATTTGTCCGCCAGCCCGAACCTCCTTTTCGTCATGACCACTTGATTTCGTCAGCAAACAAAAAAAGGTTCTCGCAGTATTCCTCGAAGCAATCCCGCACCACGTTTTCGCTGATACCGAAAAATAGCGATGTCTCAGTAACCGCCTTTAACAAGCCGCGTCGCCGCAGCAAGCGTCGCCGCTCGTCCGGGTCTAACACTGCAGCGCGCCCGTACTGCGACGGCCGGGGGTCGGGTCGAAGGCCAAGATAAACGGTGAGCGCAATCTCACTGCGGGAAACCATGCACTCCGCGCTCACGCAGGTCGGCATCCTTTTGCAATTGACCACCCGCGGTGGCCTCCAAGTCGCCGTTTCTGCAGGTTCGGGGCCCTTTCTAAGATATCTGTGCACGAGATCGGCGGCCATCATATCCTCGGGATCGTGGGACCTCAGAAGCCTCCGCGCGACCTGAGCAAACACGTCGGCCCAGTCGCCCATGTCGGCCATCGCCTCCAAACCGGCTGCACCGATCGTCTTTTGGCCAAGAAGCTCCTTGCTCATAGATGCTCCTCCGGGGATTTGCGGGGGCGGCCGCCACCTCGCTTCGGCGTCTCGTCGGCTTCTAAGCCTGCAAGAGTTCGAGGGGTCTTTTTTGGCCGCCCCGGTCCGCGTTTCTCGGTTGCCATTTCGGTTGCCGGTTTCGGCATCAACGTGACCATGCGTCCGGCTATTCGGTCTTCCAGAATTTGCTCGACGGTAGTATCGCTCCAGCCGACCACGCCAGGAGTTATCTGGATAGGAGGCGGAATCCGCCCCATTTTGACTTCCCGCCACACCGTGCGCTCAGAGCAGTCCAGAATCTTTGCCAGTCTGGCGGGACGAATGATCTGATAGAAATTTCGCATTGTTTTATTCTCCAACTGCCGTTGCTTGTCGGGCATTGACACGACAAAACAGTGGAGGATTCGCTAAAGTTAGAAAATACTAATATTTATGAACGACCGAGAAGATTAGCCCTTTGTTTTCAGGTGCGTATGTCTTCTTATGTCCTCTGGTGGCTTTATATGGCTTGTCCTGTCTCGTTCAGCATTATTGAATAATCAGGATGGTTTCCTGTTCTCGTGGATGTCGCTAACGATCTCCATTACCAGGCGCCCCCACCTCGCTGCCGCATCCGCTTTTTCGCTGAGATAGTCGTGCTGATCGTAATGACGGCTGATGGTGTCGCCATTGTCGGCATGAGCCAAGAGAAGGCGCGCGATATCCCGTCCGACGCCCAAACGGTCTTTCGAAGTTAAAGCGGTTGTCATGGTTCTTCTGAGGTCATGTGGTGTCGCCCTCTCCACGAACTTCAGGTGCTTCGAAGCGCGAGAGAAGGCATGCGCGATGCTTTGCCGTGCCAGGGGAAGTCCAGTAACCGGAGAGGCAAATATATAGGTTTTGTCGCCGACGATCTGCTTTGCGCGTTCCAACACGGTGAACGCTTCTGGCGACAATGGCGCAACGTGAGTCCGTCTGCCCTTCATGCGTTCACCAGGCACCGTCCAGACTTTCTTACCCCGGTCGATTTCGTCCCAGCGCGCTCCGCTGACCTCCTTGACGCGCAATGGGCAAAGAATGAGAAATTGCAGGAGAAGCGCCATTTCGTCGCCGATCTGGATTTTCTCGCGCTCCTCGATATTGGCGAGTAGGTCCCACATGGCCTTTATTTCTGGGTCGGACAGATAGCGCTTTCGTTCGCCAATGGCGACGACGGCGACACGGTCGGCGGGGTTGTGCTCTATAACGCCGCGAAGGATGGCGTAATTCAAGATCTGCCGAAGAAGCCTATGGGCGTTCCTGCCCTTCGACGCCGCAGTGGCCGTCAGCGCCGATATGTAATCGCCAATCTCACGGTTGGTGAGGCTTGTCACCGGCCGTTGACCGAACTTCGGCTTCAAGTCGCTATTCCAGACGCGCGTCTCTTCGGCGATCGTGGTTTCCGACTTCGGTTTGACACGTGAACCAACGCGTTGCGCGCCAATCTTGCTGGCGGAGAAATAGGCTTCGGAGATCAGTTCCAGCCGGTCTTTCTTGGCGCGTTCGGTTTCCGCCCTCGCCTTCTTCCGTTCTCCCGCCACGTCGCGGCCTTCGCTCGAAGCACCCTTCAGCTTCCGGCACAGCTCACGTGCGCGTGCCAACCCGATCTCGGGGTACTGGTAGGTCTCGCGGCGTTGCTCGCCCGTCGTCGCCGCGACATAGCGGACGCTCCAGGACTTGTGGCCGCTCTCGGTCACGCGGAAGATAAGCCCCTTCTCTTCGTCGTCGCGGAATTCAAGCCGCTTTCCCTTTTGCGGTTCGACGGTCTTCAGGAAGTCGGGGGTCAGTTTCACGGGGCAATCCTTGTTCTGGGAATATCGCCGGGGGCAAGCCCGGGGCAATCTAAAGCGTCGCCGCTTATCGCCGATTAACAGAACATGTCATCGAATTTTCCAACGAAGTCAACGACGGGGGCAGTTTTGTCACCGCCCGTCAATGCCTGTCATCGCCAAAAACAGATTTTCATTCTGGGAAGAGGGGTTCGACTCCCCTAGGGCGTGCCATTCGTGTTGATTTCATTACATTTTTTAGTTTTCTTCGGCATGATTGCCGCGCATTCGCAACGTTCTGCGGAAAGCGGCGGTCTTGCGCTATGCCCCTCGTCCAATAAAAATGGGCGATGGCCAAACAAGTCCTTTTCATTCAGGGTGCGGGCGAAGGTGTCCACGACCACTGGGATAACCAGCTCGTGGCGAGCCTTGAGCGCGAACTTGGCGAAAACTATGCTGTCCGCTACCCAAGGATGCCCGGCGAAGACGATCCCAGTTACACAGTCTGGAAGGCCGCACTGGCGAGCGAACTCGACTTGCTGGAGGATCGGGCAGTTCTCGTGGGTCACTCGTTCGGCGGCACTGTTTTGATCCATGCGTTTGCCGAACAACACAAGCCAAGGTTTGGCGGCTTGTTTGTCCTCGCGGCGCCCTTCTTCGGAGAAGGCGGATGGTCAAGCAGTGGCATGGCCGACTGCCGCGAGGTCCCAGGGCGCATTTCGGCCGGCACTCCCCTCTATCTTTATCATAGCGCTGAGGACGCGGAGGTGCCTGCTGCCCATGTTCATCTCTATGCGAAAGCGTTTCCAAGTGCTGTGGTTCGGATGCTCGAACACGGGGATCACCAGTTCAACAATGATTTGAGCGACGTCGCGGCAGACATTCGTTTGCTCTCCTAAGCTTAGGCATCGCTCTCGCCGCTTCCGAGTGGCCGCGGTATTTTCGCTCAGTTCGCGCGTCTTGTCGAAACGCGCTTCCGTTCCTATTTCTTTTGCTGATGCGCCCTTCGTCTATCGGTTAGGACAACAGATTCTCATTCAGTAAAGAGGGGTTCGATTCCCCTAGGGCGTACCACTCCCATTGATATCATTTGGTTTTTGGGTTGCGCGACAAAATGCGCCTGAACCGACCTACGCCCTGCCCTTGCGGCCGAAAACGCTAATGGGCGCAAATGGATACGGCTGCGAAATCAATCGAAACCAAGCCCCAAAATAGCGAGCTTGGTGGATCAGTCCCTTTGCTCGCTCAACGAACATTTGGTTCGCAAATTTACCGTTGCGTACTTCTGGCCCGAGTACACGGTGCTATTGTCGCACAGTCGGAATTTGAGCGTAGGTGCCGCCATGGACGAAGGACAAGTTGAATGGTTATCAACCGTCGTAAGTGCTTCCATGACCGAAGGGCGGGTTGACTGGCTGACGGCTGTCATCGTCGGAGGCGTAGCCGGTTGGATGGCCAACAAATTCATGCACGCCCATGCCCATCTAGCGACCGATATCGTCGCGGGGGTCGTTGGGGCCGTTATCCTCAATGCAATCGCGGAGCGACTGGGTTTTCACTACGGCGGATGGGTCGCTTTTTTCGGGCTCGGCTTTTTCGGCGCGTGTCTGCTGTTGCTGCCCATACGGTTGGTCCGAGTTCGCATGCGACCACCGCGGGCTCCCGACGACTGGTGAGCGACGGTGGTCAAAAAACGCGAGCGTCAGTCCAGCGCTGATATGACGCTTTTCCTCTTAGATCCAGTTCATGCGGGATGGCGCGAACCAGAGCGCACGGTGACCTTCTGCCAAGCGGTTGGCATTGGAAGTCGGCTCGGCGTGGTCAGAAGCCGCTGATCAGCTCCACCTTCGAGCCGTCGCTGAAGCGTGAAATCCGAAATGCCTTCGGGTCGACGACGGGTGGCCGGCCGGTAACGATATCCGCCATCAAGCGCCCTGCCGCCGGCCCGATGCCGAAGCCATGCCCAGAAAATCCGGTCGCGACATGAAAGCCGGGAATGGCGTCAAGGGCCGAGATGACGGGCACGGCATCTGGCGTAACATCGATATAGCCACCCCAGCCCTGCGCGATTTCCACCTTCTCGAACACCGGAAGCGCCCTTTTCAGGCCGCCTAGCGCATCCAGCGTCAATTTCTTCGAGGGCAACGGATCGAGAACCCGGTGAGGCTCAAACGGGCTTGCCTCATCCATCGACCAATGCCGCGGAATGCGCAACTCGTCGAAAAAACGACCGGCCAAGCGAAAGGAGAGCGATTTCCACTCGGCCCGCAACGCCGGCAGGAAGTCTGCGGCATAACGGAACGAATCCGGCACGATGTCGACGATGTTGTCGTGTCCGCAAGCTACGGTATAGCCGCCGTCTTGCCGCTTGCGGATCGCGAAATCCTTCGCCCAGATCGCTTGCTCCGGCCCGCCTTCCAACCGTCTGGTGCGCATCACGCTGTTCAATACCTTGAGCTGCGGCAGGTCGATGCCGAAGCGCCCGGCAAACAGGCTGGACCAGGCTCCGCCAGCCAGAACGACGGCCGTGCAGGCGATCGCACCACGTTCGGTCACCACGCCGCTGACGGCTCCCGCTGAAGTCTCTATGCCGCGCACTGCGCATTCCGTCAGGATCGTCGCCCCCTTGTCACGCGCGGCTTCAGCGATCGCCGGTGCCGCTTTCTGCGGCTCCGCTCGTCCGTCGGCCGGCGTATAGAGCGCTCCTGCCATGTCGAGCCTCGACCCGGGAACCGTTTCGCCGAATTCGCGTGCGGTCAACATGCGGGATTCGATCTGGTAGCCGTCCAGATTTGTACGCCAGCGCTCGTGGTCGGCCAGTTCCTTTTCGGTGGCGCAGGTGAAGATGATGCCGGCTCGCTTGAAGCCGGTGTCGCGACCGGTGCGCTTGTCGAGGCCATCCCATATTCTCAGCGCCTCGGCCATCAACGGCACTTCGCGCGGATCGCGCATCGAGATGCGCACCCAACCCCAGTTGCGGCTCGACTGTTCCTTGCCGATACCGCCCTTCTCGCAGAGCGTGACGCGCAAGCCACGTTCGGCAAGCTCCAGCGCGGTGGAGCAACCGATGATACCGCCGCCGATGACGACAACGTCGCATTCTTTCGGAAGCTCCTCGTCACCGTGGACGGGAACGACATACGGACCGGGCATGAGGGGATCGTCTCCTGGCAGGACTCAAGATCGTTAGGCTAAGGTAGCCCTACAACCCCATCCCTCATTTCGGAACCCTGCCCGTGCCTTGTCCTGCATTCTTTCAGGATTGCTTGAAGGCAAACACGTCGACCGGTTCGCCCAATCCCCGAAGCGGGAACGAACCGAGGCTTTCCATGCCTTCCTTGCACGCGGCCATTTCGACGAAAGCCCGGGAGAAAAGCACCGGACGCTTGATTTCCTTCGTCAGGCTTTCCAGGCGCGAGGCTACGTTCACGGCCGGTCCGATCACTGTGAAGTCGAGCCGCCGACGCGAGCCGATATTCCCGTACATGACGTCGCCGACGTGGACGCCGACGCCGTAGCGCAGCACTTCGCGCCCGTTGCGCGCATTGCGCTCGTTGAGATCGGCGACAGCACGCTCCGCCTCCTTGATCGCCATCAGAAGGTTCTGGCAGGCCGCGGCGTCGCGCAGCGGAAAGATCGCCAGCATACCGTCACCCATGAACTTGAGGATTTCGCCACCGTGCTTTTCGATCGGTTCCGACATTGCGTCGAAATAGCCGTTCAGTAGCTCGATGACGTCATCGCGCGGCCATTGATCCGAAATGGTCGTAAAGTCGCGCAGGTCGCAGATCATGATCGCAGCACCGACCGTCGCACCGCTGCCGCGGGTCGTGGCGCCGGCTAGAATTTCGGCGCTGGCGTGTGGCCCGACGTAGGTTTCAAGCAAAGTGCGCGCAAGAATGTTCTTGGTGCGAATTTCGCTCACAAGCGTCAATGCCGGAAGAACGTCTTTTAGGAAGGCGATATGCTCTTCTGTAAAGCCACCGGGACGGTCACTGGAAAAGGTCGCGATGTGGCGTTTGCCGAGCGTGTGTTCCATTGGCCAGGCGACGTACTCGGTTAGCCCTTCACGTATCATTTCGTCATAGAATTGGTGGTGGCCGTCGCCATCGCGCATTATCTCGAGGTTTCTGCGTACTTCGACTGCGCCGCTGAAGATCTCGTTCACCGGGCTGTTTTGAAACTGCGGTGTTTTCTCGACCCCATAGGCGAACGTATCGATCTTGGCTTCGGCCAGGCCGGTGCGCCAGAGGATGCGCGCACCCAGCCATTGCGGATGAAGCGTTCGGAAATGCAACGATGCGCGTGCGACAGGCACGCCCTCGTCGCGCAGCCGCTGGCACATCTGCACAAATATGTTGTCGATGAACCTCTCGCCGCGCGTCTCGTTGACCAGCCAATCGATAATCTTGCGTCGACGCGCGGGCCACACGCCCTCGCTGTGCTCCATGAGGTCCACAGGTACGTCCGAAAGGGATTGCATAACTACGCTCCACAAAACACGGTCGTCTCCCGATTGCGGAAGACCCTATCCATCCACCAGCTAGATGGTACACGGCGCGTCGAATTGAAATAGCCGGGACCGACCAAGGATGAGTTACGCTGTTTCTTAGCCGAGCAAACGCCGTGTCTCTGCGATGGTCGTGGCGCTCGACGCCAAAGGCCTGTATTCGAGTCCAATCGCGCCGCCGTAACCATGTTGGACGAGCCAATCGACGCGGTGCTTGAGGTCGATGTTCCCGCTACCCGGCTCGTTCCTTCCCGGATGATCGGCGATATGGACGTGGAAAACCCGGTCGATGTTGTCCGCTATGACCTCTGCCGTATTCTCCCCCATCACTGCGGAATGATAGACATCGTAGACGATGCCGATCTCTGGCCGCCCTGTCGCCCTCACGATCTCGATGCCTTCGATCGTTGAGTGCAGGAAATAGCCAACGTGGTCGATCAACGTGTTGAGCGGCTCGAGTCCAAGGCGGACACCAGTACCCTCGAGAAACTCGCCGGCAGCGGTCAGCGTCTCGACGAGAGCCGCCTTCTGCTCTTCACGGGACTTGCCAGGGAGATCATTACCTGCCTGGGCAATCAACGTATGCGCACCGAGGCGTCGGGCAGTCTCAACAGAACTTTTCAGCCCCTTCAGGAAGTTTTCTTTGTTGTTTCTGTCAGTTAAGGCGATCATCGGTTCGGCCACGAAGCTGGTAAGTTGGACGCACGTTTCGGTCAGCGCCCATTCGATGCTGCCGATATCCTTGTCCGTCCATCTCCAGAATTCGACGGCCTCGACACCATGACTGTGCGCAAACCGGATCCTGTCCGCGAAGGTCTCGGCCTCGGCTGCGAACAGCCATTCGATGCAAGCAGAAAGTCTCATGGCGGCCTCACTGAATCGGGAACTGGTCGACCATAGTCGAGCGGAGGCAACAGGCATATGGCAAAAACCTCCCGCGCGTTGTTTCCGTCTTGACGTCATATTCAGCATTGCTAACGTGTGAAGGCGTATTAATCTCCCAACTCCGCCCGTCATTCGATGACGGGCGTATCTTTTTCCAGCACGATTGAGAAAGCTTGGAATGGCGACAGAGGGACGATGACTGCGGTGGGCGTATCGTTTAGCAAGGCGGGCGTCGTAACCTTGGTGGCCGGCTTTATGCTGGCGCTTCCCAAGACGGCCCTTTCCCAGCCGCCCGCGGCCACTTCACATCGCGTATGCGTTTATTCTCTCGACGTCCCGAACTCCGGTGAGCGCCTTTGCATCACCCGCGAAACATATGGCCGCGATCTCTGCGTCGCGATTGATCACTTCGCTCAGGAGAACCGTCTGCCGCCGGAGTATTTTGCTCGTCTGATCTGGCGGGAGAGCCGCTTCCAGGCGGGCGCCATCAGTCCGAAGGGCGCGCAGGGCATCGCCCAGTTCATGCCCGGAACCGCCAGATTGCGAGGATTGCGGGATAGTTTCGATGTCCTTGAATCCCTCAAGGAATCAGCACGATATCTCGACGATCTGCGAACACGCTTTGGCAATCTCGGCCTCGCTGCCGCTGCCTACAATGCCGGTGAACAAGGGCTCGCCGACTATCTCGATACCGGTCTGCTGCCCTTCGAGACACGCAGCTACGTCCTTGCCATAACGGCAAACACCGTCGAGCAGTGGAAGAACGATCCTCCAGTCGATGCCGCTCAGTTTCTGAGTCCAAGCAAACCCTTCATCGACGCCTGCATCGAGCTTGCCAGCAAGCGTCGTCTTACCGAAACCGCATCGGTTCAACAGGGCCCCTGGGCGCCTTGGGGTGCGCAAGTTGCTGCCCATAGCAACGACGCAGCGGCCCTTCGTCTGTTTTCGGCCGTAGCACGTCAGCTTCCTGCATCGCTCGCAGCCGAAGAGCCGGTCATCGTGCGTGTGCGCGACCGCAGCTTCGGCTTCAGGCCGCGCTACGCTGCTCGTATCGGCAGGCAGACCCGCGCCGAAGCTGACAAGGTCTGCGTGACAGTGCGTGCGGCCGGTGCGGCATGCACGGTTTTCAGAAACTGAGCCAGTATCTGCTTCCATGCAGGAAACCAGACGCCTTTTCTCTCGCGGCCATGAACATTAGAATGAGTTGCGCGTTTCCCTCACGGGAGGAAAGAGCTATGCACAGCACGCCAAACAGACAGATCAGAAATCCGGGGCCGCGGGGCCGAAGCGTCATCAATCGCGGACGACGAAACGACGTTGATTCCGCAGAAGAGCGCAAGCTGCACAAGCTCTTCGGACGCCATGCCCCCGAACATGAGACACAGCCAAATCCGCTCGCCAAGCCACCGAAGCTTCGATAGCGGAGGTCGAAGCGGCTGCTCTAGGTCAGTCCGTCAGGAAGTCCGGGCCGGTTTCCTGATAGGTTAGTTTGAGCGTTCCATCAGGCTGGACGACATACTTCTCGAATACGCGATAGCCCCATTTTCCAAGGAACGTGTTCTTGACCACCGTTCCCGGCGGAAAGGGCGAGTGAACCACGCGTCCATAGGTAATGCTTCCCTGAATGGGCTCAGGAGGTGGCGCACTCGTACAGCCGGCCAGCACCGCCGCAACCAGTATTGCGGAATATCTCATGCTCTCCCTCCCATATCGAGCTCCCGAAATCTGGCCGCACATAAACGCGGCCAGATCCAAACGTGATCGCCGGACGATCGCCGGCGGGTTTCGCTTTATCCCTGCGGCGTCAACGTCATCGACGTTCCTGTCGCAGCAACGTTCAGGCCGAGCTGGCCAGTCACACTCAACGTCTGCAACTGAACCGAGCCGCTGGTGCCGCCAATGAGGATGTTGGCGCCGACACCGGCGACAAGCGTCGCTTCAGCCGACGCACCCTGATAAAGGCCGCCGAGTGAACCGCGATGGTATCCGGCGGTAGGGGCAAACACCGCCCAGACGATCCGGCCACGCGTGGTAAACCCGACATCGACCCCCAATTTGCGGATCGCACCTGCGTAGCGGTCCTGCGCTTCAGCATTCGAAACCGGGCTGAAAACGCAATCGACCGTTTTCGCCGAGCCGAGGACGTAACCGACGCCGCCGCCGACATCGCAAGTCAGAATCCCGATCTTGACCCCATCGCGCAGGTCAGCTTCGGGCGCCTGGTAGGTGCTCACCAAATCAGCCGCGATGACGCTCGAGGCCAGGGCTTGCACCAGGGATGCAGCAGCAACAACGGTTGCGATCTTCTTCATCATTTTCTCCTTGTATTGGCTGAAGATAGATAGCGTATTGCCGTGGTTTACCAATACCGCTGATGCATGGCTGCCCTTCCGATCTTGCAGCCTAGACGACGCCGTATGACAAGAACGAGCCTGCTGCGAACAGACCACCGAAACGGGTCGATCACGGCGATGCAAAAAGCATGGCCGTGATCGATGGGCTCAGAGCGTGAGGCGATCCGAGCTAGTTCAGGTCTTGAAATTGAGCCATGTTCTGCTGAGTGACGAGCTGGAACGGAATCCAGACCTCACGGTCCAACTTCTCACCCCTCGCCGCCTTGAGGGCCGCATCGATCGACCCCTTGCCTTGCCCCTTCGCGTCCTGGAACACGGTAACCTTGAGGTCGCCGACCTTCATTGCCTGCAACGCTTCAGGCGTAGCGTCGATTCCGGCGACGAGGATTTTGTCTGTCGAGGCACCAGAATTCTTCAACGCTGCTATGGCACCGAGCGCCATTTCGTCGTTATTGGCGATCACGGCATCGAACTCCAGACCCGAGGTCAGCCAGTTTGACACAAGGTCGGCGCCGTTGACGCGGCTCCAGCTTCCGACCTGCTCCTGAACCACGTTCAATCCGCTGCATTCGGCTGTCTTGATGACGTCATGCACGTCCTGTGTCCGCTGCCGAGCCGCCTGGCTAGTCAGATCTCCAATCATGATAACGACATTGCCCTTGCCGCCGAGCATCCGACAGACTTCCTTCGTCTGCAACGTCCCGGATTCGACCTCGTTGGAACCCACAAACGCCTGCTGCTTGCCAAGCGTCGAAAGATCGGTCGGCTGCACGTTGACGTAGATCAGTGGAATGCCGGCCTCTTCGGCAACCTTGCTAAGCGCAGGCGTGCCGTCGGAATCGACGGGATCGACGATGATTGCCGATACACCGCTGGTCGCAAAGTTGCGGACCTGATCAAGTTGCTTGTTGACGTCGGTCGTCGCATCTTCGATCTGCAACTCGACACCGATCGATTTGGCGTAGGCGTCCATGCCGTTGACGATCAATGTCTGGAAGTTGTTCGACAGCGTTCCCATCGAAACGCCGATGCGTTCGGCGGTATGAGCTTGAGTTGCAAGCACCAGGGCGAGCGCGCTGGCGCTCAGGAATCTAAGCATGTTCTCCTCCCAGAGATGGTGCGGCACCCGATGTCCGCATCAAGACGGTAGCTGCCCCCACTCCCCTCGTCCGCGAAAATTGTGATGAAAAAACCTCAACTTGGCGACGTTTGCCAGTATCGAAGAAAACAAAAAGCCCGGCAATTAGCCGGGCTAAGCTTGGGAGGATAATGATCTTTCAACCTGCCTGCTGCTGTTGCCTCGCCTTCTTCTCCTGGCGCCGACGGGCCTGCTCCATGAACCGCTTGTCCATCCGCTCCTGCGCCTCCGCCGAGCCGTCGTGGAAGGTTCCGAACCACTGGTCGAGCGGGATCACGCCGTCAGCGTAGTTGCACTCGAAGTACTTGTGGTGGAGGTAGTGATCGTATGCATGGGTGTCGATCGCGCTGTCCTCCCCAAGGACGATCTTGTCGAAGCCGGCGTGGCCCGGGGCCGGAGCAAGCCCCGCATGTACGAGGTGAAACATTGCATGCACCGGGTTGGATGGCACGATCCAGTGGATCAACACGCCCGAGAAGTAGAGCAGATGCTCGACCGGATGCATCGCCAGACCGGACCAAGGGCCGGGGTTGACGTTGTTGTGATGCAGCTTGTGGACCGCATGGTAGAGCGGCGGCCAGTGAATCAGGCGGTGCACGAGGTAGAAATGCAGATCCCGAAATGTCGGGATGAGTAACATCACGATGCCGCAGTAGACCGGGTGTTCCGCGAACGAGACATAGGGAATGATGCCGTTCGCGAATGCCCAGAGCGTGACGGCCTCGAAGGCAGTCCAGATCGGCACGGCGCTGGCAAACGTCCAGATGACGTTGTCGATGGTCTGGTTTCCAAAGAGAAACGCGTCATTGCCGACCGACGGCCATTTGGCATTGTACTTGAAGCTCGTTCCCTGCTTGCGCTGCATATAGAGGCGCAGGTGGAACATTCCAAAGAACACGAAGACGAGCGTGGCGTTGCGCACCAGGAGATACGCGATCCAGCCGATCGAGAAGGTCTTCGTCGTTTCGAAGGATGGCGTCGCGTACAGCCAGACCAACGTCCCGATGACGGCGTAAAGAACGTTCCAGGGCATTAAATATCCCGGATAGCCGAAGACCCACTTCAGGAATCGCATCGGCTGAACCGGCCATACAAAGACCGGCGGATAGGAGAGCAGTTTGGCGGGCGCCCAATCGCCCCGTTTGTTGCGCTTTCCGTAAAGTGTATCGTCCATCGCCACTCCTCCGTATCGATTACCTGTGAAGATACCGAAGCAGTGTGCGGGAGCCCACACATTGCTTGAGGTGTTTTCCTCATTTTGCAACTGTGCTCATATGCTGCCGCTAGCCGATAGTTTCGGTGGGAGGAGCCAAACATGTCCAAAGTGACTTTGAAGGATGTCGCCCGAGAGGCGAAGCTCGGATTGGCAACCGTCGAGCGCGTCATCAATGGCCGCGGCGGTGTTACGGACAAAACCATCGAGAAGGTCATTCGCGCAGCCAAGAAGCTGGAGTACGGGACACGCCAGTCGCATTTCAATCGCGGCGCAATCCGCATCGAGGTCATTCTCGTCCGCCCGGAGACGAGCTTCTTCGCGCGACTGAATCAGGCTTTCGAGCGGATCGCCGCATCGCTGGACAAGAATGTCATTTTGCACCGGACCTTCGTCAAGGAGAGCGATCCCGTTGGTATGGCGCGCCATGTTGCCAACCCGGCTTTCCGGCGGTCCGGACTAATCATATGCGCGCCCGACGATGTGCGGGTCAGCGACAGTCTCCGAAAAGCCAGTACAGCCGGCGTGGAGGTGGTCCAGATCGTTGCCCGTTGCGATTCTGACATCCCGTTTGTCGGCATCGACGACTATGCCGCCGGCCGTTGTGCTGCCTATTACATGACCGGGATGCTGGGTGCCCGCAGCGGAAAGCTGGTCTCCCTCTGTCATAGCGGCGCCTACGCAAATCACCGCGAGCGCATCAAGGGTTTCTCCGACTACATCGCCGAGAAAGGCTCTCCTGAGCATTCCTTCTCGCTTGTCATGTTCGGCCATGATGACGACCTCCAATCGGCGGAGCTGTTAAGCGAGGCGCTTCGCCGCAACCCCGATATTATCGGCGTCTATTCGGCCGGCGGCGGCGATGAAGGCGTGGCGATCGTCCTACAGCAATGGGCGAAGCAGAAGGACGTCTATTGGGTCGGCCATGAACTGACGGATAAGAAGAAGCGGCATCTGCAGTCCGGCCTCATGGACATATGCATCGACCAGACGCCGGAGGTTCAGGCACGTCGCGCCGTCGACATGATCCTGCATAAGCTCGACATCATCAAAGCTGAGATCACCACCGATCCCGTGCGCTTCATGACCATTAACGCCCAGAACGTCTAGCTGTCGCGCATTGATCAAAACACCTCAGGGAATAGCCTCGCCAACGCCGCGATTTCGTGCTGTCTAGCCGTCAACTGAACCTGCGGAGGCGCCGATGCAATCCCTATCCGTTTTCCAGTCGCTCTGGGCAATGGAACGCCGTAGCGCCATCCAGCCGGAGCTCTCGCTTGAGGAGAGCATCGAACGGATCGCAGAGGCCGGATTCGATGGCATCAGCGCCCATTGGTACGACCGCAGCCACGTCAGGCGCCTGAACTCTCTCCTAAAGCCTCACGGGCTGAAGGCCGAGGGCCAATGCTTCCCGAAGAGCGTCGACGACCTCAAGCCCGCACTCGAGAACGCTGCCGAATACGGTGTTGCCCACCTCTGTCTCCAACCCGACGTCCGGCTCCGCCGCATCGAGGACTGTCTTTCATTGCTCGAAGGTTGGCAGCGGTTGAGCGAAGAGGCCAAGATTCCGGTCTATGTCGAGACCCATCGCGACCGGATGACCACCGACCTCTTCTTCACGCTCGATCTCCTGGACCAGCTTCCCAATCTCCGGCTGCTCGGCGACCTGTCGCACTTCCTGGTCGGGCGCGAATTCGCCTGTCCGGTGTCGGCGGAAAACCATGCCATGATCCATCGCATTCTCGACAGCTCGTGGTCCTTCCATGGGCGGGTCGCGTCGCGCGAACAGGTGCAGATCGAAATCTCCTTCCCGCACCATCAGCCATGGCTCGATCTCTTCATGGAGTGGTGGGAGTATGGTTTTCGAAGCTGGCGACGCCGGGCCGGACCAGATGATACACTCGCCTTCACCTGCGAACTCGGCCCAAAGCCTTATGCCATCACCGGCCGTGATGGCGAGGACACCACCGACCGGTGGGAGGAAGCGCTGCTGCTGAAAGACCGCGTAAAAGAACTCTGGGCGCGCACCGCCTAATCGATCGCAAGTAACAATCTAGGAGACACTCGACATGGACGTTCGCGCCGCCGTTGCCGTTGAGGCTGGCAAGCCTTTGGAAGTGATGACCGTGCAGCTGGAGGGACCGCGGGCC
>NZ_JANTYT010000039.1:0-20861 GCF_024808825.1 Rhizobium sp. BK661
TCTGTTCGTCTGTGAAACGGCTGCGCTTCATTCCCTGGTCCTCTCAATGGGCCAGAGCTTACTTCAAAATGGATTATTTCAACGGGGCAAGGTCAGTCCACATAAATCTCCGGATGTTAAGAAACGTGAATGCTCCGCAGTTCAGTACTTTTGATCTTTAGATCAAGCCCAACAACGATGTTTGTCACGCCGGGGAGGCCAGCCTGGATGACCTTGTAGGATAAAGTTTACTGAAGAAATTGGACACCTCGGACACGCTCCTGCTTCAATCAGACTGCCTAAGCATCGGGAAAGTCGGATGAGTGGGATGTCGCAGATTGTCACAAATTGTGAGTGCGTCTCACGATTGCAACTGCTCACGCATTCGTGGTATTCGAATCTTGCTATGTAAAGAGGAGTTGCGCATGAGCATGGACCAGCAGAATGCAGAGGCGCCATTTCTTGACGACGAGACTTGGAACTACCTAGTGGTAACAGTTCCGCGCGTTCTTCGCGCCTGCGGCTACGCGCTGGTTGCCACACTGCTGATGTCGACGATCAGCTATGAAATCACCGGCGAGTGGACACTCATCACCGTCATTGGGATTCTCGGCCTGTTCACGTCCAGTGCTCGCATCGGCCAGTTCGGCATTCTGATTTTGCTGGCGATGGCGCTTATTTCGCCCGACGTGGTTCAGACGTTTCTACCCCGATAAGCCAAAAGGGGCACCCACTCGCCTTGATGATAAGGATTGAGGGCTTTGCTTGATTGCGGGCCCGCTTGCAGTGTGATCTAAGGTACCCTCGAGGAAAATGCATGAAGGATGAGATACGCGATGGCTTGCGCGGCCTAGCGGCGCTTAGCGCCTTTCTCCGCCATATTTTCGTCTCTCCGTATACGGGGATCAATCTCGCCAAGGGCGCGGATATTTTGGCGGGAAATGAACGCTCGAGAGCGGATTGACTGTCCGTCCGCTACGCTTTCCTTAGTCGTCAGCTTCAATTCGGCTACTCGTCGGATCTACACCCACCCCAACACGCTTGGGGATTGCGTCAGGTTGGCGACGATTATTCAGCGTGGAACCTGCCGCAGTCGATCCATTTCGACGGATTAGCCGGACAGCGAGCCGCTATTCTGCCCACAAGTTCAAGTACGGCTTGCAAAACCCCCTCAATTTTGAAAAAAGCCGGAGCTTGTAGTCACCGCGATCCCGGTTTTGCGGTTTCGCCCTCGGGACGGAAGGTACAAAGCCTTGAAGGCGCCACATCTTGCAATCTCTAAAGCGTAAAGGGCGTTCCGATGGATCCGCATAGACCTCATCTTACGTCGCCAAGCGCGCTATTTAAGTCAATCCTGGCCCATCGGCATCTGATTTTCAAACTTGCGCGAATGGATGTCATCAGCCGCTACAGGGGATCGTTCCTGGGGCTTGGTTGGTCGTTCTTCAACCCCCTTCTGCTACTGTCTGTCTATACATTCGTCTTTTCGTTTGTGTTTAAGGCTCGATGGGGAGAGGGAACAGGCGACAGCCGGAGCGAATTTGCTCTAGTATTGTTTGCGGGCTTGTTGGTACACGCATTTTTTGCCGAAGTGGTGAACCGGGCACCCGCACTTGTCTTGAACAATACGAACTACGTCAAAAAGGTCATCTTCCCGTTGGAGGTATTGCCGGTTGCTAGCTTGCTCGCGGCCGTTTTTCACATGGTGATTAGCATCATTGTACTCGCTACAGCTTTTCTCGCACTCAACGGATTTTTCCATTGGACGGTGCTACTCATCCCGGTTGTAGTTTTGCCCCTCGCGATGATGATGATGGGGTTCGCGTGGTTTTTGAGTTCGCTTGGAGTTTTCGTGCGTGATGTCGCTCAGACCATCGGGATCTTGACCACGGTCTTACTTTTCATGTCGCCGGTATTCTACCCGATGTCTTCGTTACCCGTGAATTTGCAATGGGTGATGCTGCTTAACCCGTTGACCTTCATTATCGAGGAGACCCGCGCCGTGCTGATTTTTGGCAATCTGCCTAATTGGGCCGGCTTGCTGACCTACAGTATAATCAGCTTCATATGTATGTGGGCGGGTTTTGTGTTCTTTCAGAAAACGCGCCGAGGCTTCAACGATGTGCTCTGATGCAGTGAGAACCGCTGTCTTCGAGGAGGCGGGTACGTCTGAATTTGCTATTCGGGCGACGCAACTTGGAAAGACCTACAAGATCCATGAGCGGCCTTCGGACCGACTTAAGGAGATGCTCCTTGGTAGGCTGCGTGTTTTGTTAGGCATGAAACCAAAGTCATATAGCCGGGAATTTAAGGCACTAGAGAACATCTCATTTGAGTTGCGCAAAGGGGAGACGGTTGGAATTGTCGGACGCAATGGATCAGGTAAATCTACACTGCTGCAGATTATCTGCGGTACTCTAACTCCGACGGAAGGAAGGGTCGAGGTCAACGGGCGTGTCGCGGCTCTTTTGGAGCTGGGCTCAGGGTTCAATCCTGAGTTTACCGGCCGCGAGAACGTATACATGAATGGGACGATTCTTGGTCTTAGCGAACCGGAAATTGACGCAAAGTTCGACTCCATTCACGCGTTTTCGGAGATCGGCGATTTTATCGATCGACCGGTCAAAACTTATTCGAGCGGCATGATGGTCAGACTGGCATTTGCGGTCATCGCCCATGTGGATGCCGACATTCTGGTGATTGACGAAGCGCTTAGCGTCGGAGACGCGTTCTTCGTCCAGAAATGCATGCGATTTCTACGCAAATTTATGGAAACAGGCACGGTTCTCTTTGTTAGCCACGACACTGGTGCGGTGGTGAACCTGTGCAACCATGCGGTGTGGCTAGAGGCGGGAAAGCTCATGGGACAGGGCCACCCTAAAGCGATCTCGGAGGCATACCTTCAGAAACAATACGAAAGCATGCAAGGGGTGACAATAAAGCAAGTCGAACCTCCAGCCACCTCGCAGAACGACAGTCGAAAGCCGAACATCTCCGTAGGCACTATGCGCGACATGCGAGCGGACATCATTAATGGCAGCAGGTTCCGAAATGATATCGAAGTCTTTACTTTCGACGAAAAGGCTTCGGGATTCGGAGCTGGAGGAGCGAAGATCCTTGGTGGACAGCTTACGGATCAAGACGGCACTTTACTATCATGGATAATCGGTGGTGAATCTGTTCAGTTGCACGTTGAAGTAAGTGCGATAACGGAACTGGCCCGCCCCATTGTCGGGTTTGTTGTTCGTGACCGTCTTGGCCAAATACTTTTCGGTGACAACACCTATATCAGCCAGAAGGACCGGCCGATCATAGTCCCCGCAGGGGAACGGCTGAAGGCCAAGTTTGTTTTTCAGATGCCGATGTTGCCGCGGGGTGACTACACTCTTTCTCTGGCTGTGGCGGATGGAACTCAGCTTGAGCATACACAACACTGCTGGCTACACGACGCGATCGGCTTCAAGTCGCATTCCACGTCCGTGACTACCGGCTTGGTTGGCGTCCCGATGCAATACATTGGCTTAGAGCGTCTGTAGGAAACTAGGCGCTGAGACAATGCCGGGCTAGGAGCGCAAATTGAATGGTCATCAATATCGAGCTGGCGCGCGCTGTATTTAAGGCGTTGCCGAATTTCCTAAAGCTACCCTTGCTCTACGCACGAAGGTGGATTTTGCGCAGTCGGCAAGGCGTGTTCGTCTCGCGTGTCAATACGCGGGCGTTCAACACGCTGATGCGCCACGGCTCCGAATGGGATGCACTGCCGAGTGCGATGCTTGCGCTTTTTGACGACAATCGCTTGCCCGACGTGGATATAAGTGCGGTAACCTATAATTCACAAAAATGGCTCTCTGACTTCAGTGATGCGCTCAACGCGTTGGACTATCCTAAAGACAAGCTGCACGTCCGATTTGTCGATAATGCCTCAACTGACGAAACCTGCTTGCGCATTCGCGAGGTGATTTCGAGGTTAAGCAAGGTGGGAATCGACGCTTGCTTGATCGAGCAACAAAATCTTGGCTTTGGCGGGGGGCACAATACGGGGGTGAGAGCAGGCCGCAGCGACTTTATCCTAGTGACTAACGTGGACTTGACGTTCGAACCATCCTCCCTCCGTCGTCTTGTGTCTCATGCAGTTGCCGATACCTCCAAAGCTGCGGCGTGGGAAATGCGTCAAAAACCTTATGAACACCCTAAGGTCTACGAGCCCCTCACCGGCGCCACCAACTGGAACTCCCACGCTTGCGTACTATTTCGCCGGAGCGCATTTGAAGAAATAGGCGGATACTGCGACGATTTATTCATGTACGGCGAGGACGTTGAATTGTCGTATCGACTCCGGGCGAACGGTTTCGTCCTACGTTATAATCCGCATGCAGTAGTTTATCATCACACCTATAAAGCAGCGGCCGAGGTTAAGCCTATTCAGTATATTGGTTCAACCTTTGCGAACCTCTACATCCGTCTGCGCTATGGCGGCTTCCTCGATATCCTCTTGGTCGCGCCCTTGGCGGCGGTGCTTCTGATACTTCGTCCACGCTTTACGACCGCGCGAATGCAACATTTACGCACGCTCGCAAAACTGCTGCGGAAGGCTCCTAAAGCTTTGTGGTATAATATTTCGCACCGGACCAACGCTCCTTTCCCTTTTGCGTTCTTCGACTACGATGTGGCGCGCCGCGGCGCTTTTCATGAAGCTGGTCCACTACCTAGCGTAATGCCGAAGGTCTCAATTATTACCCGTAGCTACAAGGGTCGAGAAGCGCTTCTGCTGCAAGCAATGAGGTCCGTAGCGAACCAGACTTATCCAAACATTGAACATTTGATATCTGAGGATCGTGGTGACACGCTTGGGCCGGCGGTCATGGACTTTGCCCGACGTACCGGTCGCGATGTCATTTACGTCACGGGCAACAAGACGGGGCGCTCAGACGCCGCTAATCTGGCTTTGGCGCGAGCCACAGGACATTATTGTATCTTTCTCGATGATGACGATCAGTTTTACTGCGATCACGTCGAAACTCTCATCTCGGCTGCCCTGGCAAACGAGGGGGCGCGCGGCGCTTATAGCTTGGCATTTGATATACCCAGCCAAAGACTTTCCGATCGAGGCGCCGACTTCAAAGTCGAGCTTCCTATAACACATCAATTCATGGCTTCTCCGCTTGATCCGGAAGCGCTGAAGACGCGCAACTATCTACCTATTCAGGCTGTTCTTTTCGAACGTGGCCTCTACGAGGAACGGGGAGGTTTCGACGAAGACCTCGATATGCTCGAAGATTGGGCTTTGTGGCAAAAATACACGCACCGAGCAGAGTTCGTCTTTGTGCCGAAGACGACATCCCTATACCGAACGCCGTTGCGTGCTCTTGATGAAGCCGAACGTATGAAAGCACTCAACACATATGATACCATTATCCAGAATCGAATGAATGCTTGGCGTGCCGCTTGGGATGAAAAATACGGCTGAGCAGTGACATGCCACAGGTGCCCGTCTAGGCCGGCGCCCGTTTCTCGAGGTAAAGCCCGCCACCCGGATTGTTCAGGAAGATCGGATAGGTATTCTCCACCAGATCCTTCGCAGTCTTGGCAATATAGTCATTGAACATAATGACCTTCCACTCTGGATTTCCGGTGAGCAATGCCCGCACGGCATAGAGTTCATTCCAAGAGCGGTTGTCATCAATGACCCATTGTTCGGGATACTCAAATGGCCAGAACATATCATGGATATGCACGATAACTCCGTCGGCGAGTACAGGCAGGATTTCGAACAGTTCGAAGCACACATCGCTCCCGGTGCGTAGCACGTGGGTTGAATCAATGAAGAGAATATCGCCGGCCTCCAACGCCCGAAATACGCCCAAGTCGCAGTCTTGAACCGGATTGGGCAGAATCCGTGCGCGGCCCGGTGCATCACCGATCAGGTTTCGCAAGAGCTCTGGAAAGGGCTCAACGAATGTCAACTCTACGTCATGGTCAAAATAGCGTTCGATCGTGTCAATCAAGTTGGCAGACGAATACCCAGAGCCTATCTCGATGACGCGCTTTGGCTTCAAATAGCGCAACATTGCATGCCAGACACTGCCGTCCCCATAGGAGAAATTCGGATTTCCGAAGTAATATCGAAAATCTTCCGATTTCTCGGCGGGAAACGGGTTGTCATGCATAAGCGGTACAAGCTTATTCCACAGATCCAGTAGCGCGGAGCGATCGACGGTCACCCCCGCGATCGCGTCCGGCACGGGAGCGCCTCGCTCGCGGTCAAAATAGGTCGTTGCCTCGAACTTGTCGACAATCGGCGAATAGAAATGGCCAGGCGGTACGAATAGTCGGTTTCGGGCCCAAGTCTTGTACTCTTCGGACCCCGCCAATTCCAGAACTATATTCCCCAGATCAATGCCAGATTTGTATCGTTCCGTGTAGTAGCTTAGCGCTGCTTCATCGGGGAAACGCTTGAACATCGTTTGAAAAAGGGTCTCTAGCGATTTTCGCAGCGCAGCCTCATCCAGAGATTCACGCCTGATGCAAGTCGGATCTTCCAACGGAACATCCTCTGTTGTCCGAGTATTGCTACGAAACCATCTCAAGATCTTTTCCCCTTCACCAATCGTCGGTATCGACCATCGTTGCCAAATTTAGATTTGTAGGAGACGCGCCTTGATGCGTCCCAACTTTCTTCTGATTCGCGTGTGCAACCGCGATATGGTGGCTGATTGCGGTTCCGCGGAAACGGCAAAGCCCTGAGTTAGCGCTGCTTCGTAGAAGCTACGCAATTCCTTCAAAGTGCCAGCCGAGAGAATAACAGGAAGCGCGTCATGCTTCTGAATAATGATGCTGCGATTGGTCAGCCATTCTTCCTGCGCATGAGCTTGGGCGGATGTGGGCTTGTCTTCCCAGCGACGGTAGATACTTGTGATCTCTGGGGAAGTCGCAATGCCAACGAGGAAGTACGACCGCATCATGAAGTCCCAATCCTCGGCTGTACTAAGCGACTCGTCAAACTCCTGACCAAAATTATGTACAACCTCACGTGGATAGGCGACAGACATGCAAGGAGTGAAATTATCTCGCAAGTGATCGAGCAGGTTGAAGTCGGCCGGGTATTTGGGCTCGACTGGACCTGTGGAGATTGCAGCTGGGCCTCCGCCGTCCACATAGGATTTTCGCGCTGTCTGGACCCCGCACCTCGCCCTAAGCAGCCGGCCAGGTTTAGCGTCATACATCTTCCGAAAAGTCTCGACGTAGTTTCCAAATACGAGATCGTCGTCGTCCAATGTGACAATGTAGCGTCCATTCGCGGTCTTATATGCCACGTTCAACGGGCGGGAGCGTCCGCCCTCATTGACAAGGGCGAAATTGATCCGCTGGCGCAGGAAGTCCGGCTGGTCCTGTAGTACTTCCTCGACCGCTATCTGGCGTTGTCTATCCAATTTGTGTCCCATGAGGAGCACATCGAAATCTAAGCAGCTTTGACCGGCCAAACACGCCAACGTATCGCGCAAAGTGAACGTTTCCGTTCCAATTGTGCGTATGACAATCGTTAGAAATGGCCGGTCTGGTTGTTTGCTCGGCTCCACGAACCAAGGATTATCCTCGTGCGCGGGACCTGGTACGAAGGCGCGGACAAGCTGGTAACTGGTTGCCGTCTCATCCGCATTGCCCCGTATATAGGACACCAAACTGTAAAACGACGTGCAGAGAGACAGCGCGTTTTTGTCTTGGTGCATGTTTCGATAGGCCTCGACGACTTTTGTGTCAAAGGCTTCCACTTCCACCAGACCCGCTTGGCGCGCCATCCGATGCAATGTCGACGGAGAGAAGTTCACGATGTGGGTATGGTCTAGCACACCATCGAGCGTGTAGTCGAACTTTCCGGTTACCATCCGCACTGCGATCTCAGTATGGGTGATGTTGGGCACGCTGATGATAATTGGCACGCTGTCCTGTGAGGCGAGTTTGCGTAGGGCGCGCATTACATCCAACGGCGAGAGAACATGCTCCAAGGTGTCCAAGATTGTGATAGACGCCAAGCGTCTCCCAGCGAGCACAGCGTTGAGCGCCCTATGCGTTTCATCCGCGTTGGTAAGTTCGAGCTTATGGGCCTCAAAACCCTGTTCTTTTAGGCGTTCCAATCCGTCTGTATCAAGATCAACTCCGACATAGTGCAAACCCATGGCCCTAATGCTCGGGGCGATAGCTCCAAAACCGCATCCGACATCGAGATGCACGGCTCCAGGAGCCGAGGTGCTCACTAATCGGCGGAGCAAATCTACCGAATGGCCGTACACATTCTCGCGGCCAAATGGATTGTCATAGGTAAAGGCCATAGTGTTGGGGCACCTTCTAAAATCTGTGCTTTGCGTATTCGAGCCCGACGAATTGGGCGATCTCGCGGGCGCTTGTGCGTGGTACCGGTAGCGTTTGGCTATCGCGGCGTCTCTCAAACTCAGTTGCCGCTCTCGCTAGCACGGGATCAGCGCATGTCTGGAAGTAGTTGAGATACTTGTTCGTTAGATCAGAGCGGGACCATTTATGCGTGAGCAAAAGCGCGGCCTCGGCGGAATAGTAGGCTTCGGCCTCGGAAGCCGCCCAACTGCCGTCCAGCGAGAGGCGCTTGTCGTGGAAGATCACTGCACCGGGCTGGAAGACCACTTTGTAGCCCAGTTCGCGCACCCGCCACGAAAAGTCGACGTCGTCGCAGTACAAGAAAAATGTTTCGGCATCGAAACCGTCCAAATCCCAGTAGACTTTTGAGGTTGTCACGGCCGTTGCGGTTGAAGCCCATGAAGTCTCACCGCTCTCCTCGTCATAGTGCTTAGGATGCTCTATAGGCAATTGCCGCGCCTCTACCATCCCCACACCTGGACGAAGCAATGTCTTAACGAGCTGCAAGAACGCGTTTCCAGCAAGCTTAACATCCGGATTCATTATGGCGAGAAAGCCGCCAGTTCCGTCCTTGGCAAGCGGACCTTTCGCCTTGCTCATTAGCGTGTTGTGACCGCGCGCCGATCCGAGGTTAGCATCGAAAAAGTGGTACTCAACCTGAAGATCATCTGCCAGACCAACCTCTTCATGCCATCGCTCCAGGAGAGCATCGGACAAAATCGGAGAGGGCGAGCAATCCCCGTAGGCTAAATGGATCTGCCCGACGAGACCATGAATCTTCAGCATCTTGGCGGCGTGAGCCATTGCGAGAAAGCTCAATCTCAGGCTCTCAGTATCTGTGCGATAGAGAATCGATTGAACACGCAGTACGGCGTCAGTTCCGGCTTTCATACTCTTCCATCCAATCGCACAATGCAAGGAGGCCTTTTTCGAGCGGCCAGCGTGGAGCCCAGGCTAGCTCCTGTAAAGTTGGTGCGATATCGCAGGCGGCGTGGCGCACGTCCCCATGCCGATACGCGCCGCTCACGCGCGGCTCTGGTGCCCCATAGTGACGGGAGAGAATATGAGCGGCTTGAGCCAGCGTGCTGCGTTGCCCAGAACCCACGTCAAAGGAGCGGATGCCCTCATGGGGAGCATCGATCGCCGCTAGAAGGGCAGATGCGACGTCCTGGATGAAAACAAAATCCCGCAGCATCTCTCCGTCCTCATAGAGTTCGATACGTTCCTTGGCACGTGAGAGACGCGCAAATAGACAAACAATCCCCGTGTAAGAATTCTGTAGCGCTTGACCGGGGCCATAAACATTCTGGAGGCGCGCAATGTCGAGTGAGCTGCCGTGAGCTAAGGCCCACGCGGAAAGGATATGCTCCTGTGCTAGCTTCGTCGCGGCATAGATGTTGGTGGGTGCCGGAACGGTCTTTCCAAATGAGAATTCCTCGAAGGTCAGCCCGGGGAAATCCCACTGGCCGGCTTCGAGTTGTGCCTTGTCGCGCTGCCCTGGATAGACCAAGATCCCATCAGCGTTTCGCCAGGCACCTTCGCCGTAAACTGCGCGACTGGACGTCAGGATGAACTGATCAGGGACGATGCCCCTGCGAGACAAGGTGTCTAGCATGACACTAGTGCCCATTAGGTTTGCCCACACATGGCGAGTTGATTGGTTCAGGGACTGACCCGTACCAGTTTCCGCCGCCAAGTGAACAATACAAGAAGGAGACGCATCGTCGAGTGCACGCTCCCATGTATCTGTCTCCGCGACGTCGCCGACCACAAATTCGACTGCCGCCGCCAACGCCTTTGGCCGGTCTACCGATGTGTGTACCTGCGGATGCATAGAGTCTATTGCAATTACTCGCTCGAAGCGACGTGTCAGCTCACTACTAAGAGCGCATCCGATGAAGCCTGCTCCGCCCGTAACAATGCAAGTGGGCCTCTTGGTTTCAATCATTTTGCATTTTGCTTTCTATCCACGTGGTCTTTGGATGCTGTCGAAGCAGCAGATTTCTCAAGGGGGCGAAGGTCGCGAAATCGCAGTGGCGCTAGGACGTCCTTTGCGAAAAGTCCAGCAAGTTTTTGTGAAGGGCTATCAACGTATCTCTCAAAAAGTGATGCCACCCCTAGCGTAGCGAGTAGGGAGATGCAGAACGTTAGAAGGGCGGCAGCCTCATAATTCCAGCCTGCCCTCACCCTGAGCGCATACATCATCCCAAATCCCAGGGAACAGATGATTGGCCAATGCAAGAGATAGATGGAAAAGGAGAGCCGACCGAACCATGCAACGACATCTGAGGCGAACAGTCCGCTCATTCGCGCCGAACTGAGCAACCCCGCGACGACCAGAACTGCGCCGATTGCGTTGAACGCATATCGGTCATTTTGCGCTAGGTCGACGACGGGACTCCCCAATGTCGGTATAGGAAAGATTCGGAGCCAATCGAACCAGGCGGAATAGTCATAAGCACCAAAAACCAAGCCAGTAGAAAGCAAGAAGACACAGATCCAAGCGCTTCTAAACCGCTCGAAGCGAAGGTAATTCAGCAAGCTACCGGCAAATATCGTTAGGCAGTGGATCTGCGCGAGTAAATTGGGGAAGACTATTAGCAGAGCGCCTGCGAAGAATGCCAGATTAACAAGACTATAGCGCACACCAAAGAGTGAGTAGGTTGAAAAGAGCAGGAGCGAACCGATCAACTCGATCTGGATCGTCCAGAGCGGTGAATTGAGTTCTGTTCTTCCAAAGACGGCAGCACCATATACCGCATCCGAGAACGCAGCCCAAAACGAAACCGGCTCCTTATAGAAGGCTAGTGGCCATCCCGCAGCTTCGATGATCTCGGCCTTTTGGTTAAACATCCCTCCGGCGGCGGAGAGCGCCCAAGCCAGAATAATCGACACAGCTGCCGGCAGGCCGAGTCTCAGATAGCGCTTCGCTGCTCCATAGGCGAGTACCCGCTGGTCTTCGGAGAGGAAGTACCGGCTTGTAAGAACATAGCCGCTCATAACGAAGAAAATCGCCACACCGAAGTTGCCGTTGTAAAAGACCGTGAAGATGGGAAGACTGGCGACACCCTCCCAGCGGAAGGCGCGGGGCAATTCTGAACCACGGCTTAAATTGATTGTCAGGTATGGAAAGAAGGAAAACAGGAAGTGGCATAGGAAGACGCTTAGGCAGGCGATGCCGCGCAGCCCCTCCAACGCCAGATTCTTGTCCTGTCTGCTAACGGCCCGGCCCCTCGGGGCGTCAAGGCGTATGCCCATCACTTAGCTAAGCCCCTTCTCGTTGAAGGCGAGTGGACGAGAGCCCAATTCTGGCTTTAAGCGCCAGTGCGGGTTTTTCAAGGAAGTGCCAAGACAGCAACCCGAGAGCCGCCGCGATAGGCGTGGTTAAAAAAGTGAGCGCAACAGTACTGAGATTGTTGCCGCTGAAAGATACAAGTGCCTGTTGTATTGGAAACGCGTAAAGATACATCCCGTAAGAGGGATCTCCAAATCGGCCAAACCTACGCAATACCGGTGTGCTCGCCCAGCCAATAGTCAGCACGATATAAGGAACGAAAATCCAAGTGATTTGATGGATGGGAAATCCGGGGACATAAAGCTGCACAGCAGTAAGCCCTAGCGCCATGGCAAGCGCTAGGTACCAGCGAAGATGAAGCTTGTCGCGGAGGACGCAGAGCAACGCACCTGCCACAAAGAAGGGCATGATGGAAGTTGCTTGTCCGAGGTCAGTGCCCCATAGGATGATCTGTGGTCCCTGGCGCAACTGAGAGTACCACAGCGAAGTGCCGTAGAGCACAAAGCAAAGCGCCGCTACCGCCAGTGGATGCGCTCTTTTGCGACCAACTGCGATCGTGACAATTAGCAGGTAGCAGGCAAACTCAACCGGGAGGCTCCAAAGCGATCCGTTGACGGCATTGGGATAGGTATTCCCCACGAAGACGCCGGGTAGGTTATACCGTGGTAGAAGCAAGATGTTCGAGAGATATGTCTGGGTATTTGGGTTACGGAAATACTCTTGCAAAGGCACGGTCGTGAAAACGGGACCAAGGAAAAAAACGGTCAGCACGACACACATGGCGAGAGCAGGAAATATTCGCAACGAACGTTTTGTGATAAATGAAATGTAGGAGGGGTCGCGCTGCCAACTTTGCGTAACCAGGTAGCCGCTCAACGCGAAGAAGACGATCACTCCAACCGTCGCAATGCCGTGGCCCCAGAGGCCGGTATGAAGCCCTCCGGTGAGCGATTGCGAGTGACCGAGGATCACAAGAAAAGCCGCGAGTTGCCGCAAAAAATCAAAGTTATTTTCTCTCGTGTGCACGCGTTGCATACTCTTCGTGTTAGCGACTTTGCTAATTATGCCTGCGACGTTTGCAACTTTAGTCACTTTCGGTCAAGCCGTTTGTCCAGATCACCTTGCACGCGCGCCGCGCCGAGATCGGCGTAACACGGCCGGAAAGACACGCCGCCAATCGCGCGTGAAATAGCGCAGAATCGAAGCTAAGTGGTATGAAAAATAACCCCAATGGCGCCAGCTTGCGCGCTGCGCCCTGTGCACGACCTCTGCTTCCGTAGAGCCGACAACCTTCTGGCCGTTGCCACGAATCCGTGCACAGATATCCACATCCTCGTAATAGAGGAAAAACTCCTGATCAAACCCCCTGAGGGTCAGATACTCCTTGGACTTGAAGAGCAAGAACATGCCGCCAACCCAGTCCGGCTCGAATGTCGAATACCGCACTGCTTCAGGATAAGTCCCTCGATGGAAGGAGAAGAGCTTAAGCCCCAGGTCGAGCGGGCTTGGAAACCTGCGCCAACTATCTTCAATTTGCCCCTCTGGGCCAAGCACCAAGGGGGCTGCAACCGCAGCGCTTGGATCGTTCAGCGCCTGCAGCAGGGCGGGAAACGGGTCGAGGCGCAACTCGATGTCAGGGTTGGCGACGCAGTAAAACGGGGTCTTGCATAGCTCAAAGGCGGCGTTGTGATTGGCGCCAAATCCACGGGGTGCTGTGTTACGCACGACACGCAGGCGAGGCTCCCGCGGCAGGTCCAGCGTCTCCTCTATATTGAGAGTTACGACAACGCATGAGACCTGAGGTAACGTCAGCAACTGCTCCGCAAGTCGTGCCACCATGTGTCCATGTCCGTGGCTGACTACAGAAACGGTAATCATAGGCGCTCCTCCCGCCGTTCGAACTACGAGAGCACGCTCATGAGATACTGGCCATACCAACTCTTCTGAAGGGGCTTGGCTAGCGCCTCAAGCTCGGCCGCGCTAATCCAGCCCTGTAAAAAGGCGATCTCCTCAAGGCAGCCGGTTTGCAGCCCTTGACGGTTCTGGAGTGTGCGAACGAAATTGCCCGCATCGAGAAGCGATGCATGGGTGCCGGTGTCAAGCCAAGCATAGCCGCGACCCATGCGGTTCAACCGCAGTGAGCCGTCCGCAAGATAACTCTCCAAAAGCGTGACAATTTCTAGCTCGCCGCGGGGCGATGGCTTTACGGTGCGGGCGCGCTTGGGAGCTGTCTCGTCTAAAAAGTAGAGGCCCGTAACTGCGTAGTGGGATGGCGGCACCTCCGGCTTTTCGATGATCGAGCGCACATTGCCTTCATCATCAAAATCCACCACGCCGTAACGCTCTGGGTCCTTCACGTGGTAGCCGAAGATCGTGCCGCCGCCCATGTTGGCGTCCGCCTCCTTTAGAAGTTCCGGCAATCCGTGGCCAAAGAAGATGTTGTCGCCCAACACCATCGCTGAAGGGCTCCCATCTAAGAACTCCTCGGCCAAGATATAGGCTTGGGCAAGACCGTCGGGGGAAGGCTGCACGACATAGGCAAAATTCAGGCCCCATTGGCGCCCGCTCCCCAGGGCCCGCTTAAATTGCGACTGATCCTCAGGCGTAGTGACGATACAGATATCACGAACACCCGCTAGCATTAACACCGATAGAGGATAGTAGATCATCGGCTTGTCGTAGACTGGCATGAGCTGCTTTGAGACGCCCAAGGTGATAGGATAGAGCCGCGTGCCCGATCCCCCTGCTAGAATGATACCCTTGCGCCGTACTGAATCTATCGAAGTCATTCGTTAGCTCACCTTCAAATCGGTCAATATATCAGATAGTCCGACCCGCCAGTCGGGGCGCGTTACACCAAAGACCATCTCGATCTTGCCACAGTCCAGCCTTGAGTTGGCTGGCCTTTTCGCTACTGTAGGGTAGGCTGCGGAAGGGATATCCTCAACCCTGCAATCTAGATCCGCCTGCCTGAAAATCTCGCGCGCAAAACCAGCCCAAGTTATATCGGGAGCGCCCGAATAGTGATAGATTCCGGCTTTGGACGGATCATTGCGCAGCTGCCGTGCCATCTCTACTAATGTCGCGGCAATATCGCGCGCGCAGGTAGGTGCCCCGGTCTGGTCGGCGACCACGCGGATTACCTTTCGCTCGGCCCCCAAGCGCAACATTGTTTTAACGAAATTCTTTCCGTGGGCCGAGATTACCCATGACGTACGCAGGATCGCGTGACAGCCGCCAGCGGCCTGTACAGCCCCTTCCCCGCTGAGCTTGGAGGAGCCATAGACGCTTAGCGGGGCCGTTTTGTCCACTTCACGCCACGGGCGTTCACCTGTGCCATCGAAAACGTAATCGGTCGAGATATGCAGAAACGGAAGTCCACGCTCAGCCGCGACACGCGCGATGGAGCCAACGGTCTCCGCGTTCACTCTGTAGGCCTGGGCCGCATCGCTCTCAGCGCTGTCGACTGCGGTATATGCAGCAGCATTTATCACGACGTCGGCCGATGCCTCGCGTACTCTTGCTATACAGGCGTCGGCGTCGTTCAAATCCGCCTCGTCGCGTCCTAAGGCTGTTATTCCCGTGAAGCGCTGCAATTCACTTGCAACCTGTCCTGTTTGTCCAAAAACCAGCATCCGCATTTCAGTCTCCATATTTAATAATGACCGTTCCGCAGATGCGTCGCTTACCCCAAATTGCGCACAACTTGCCACTCCACGGCCACCGAGAGGTAAGTGGTTGAGGAGCGCGCCAAAAGAGTTTCGCCCCGTGTCAACCTTGATTCCATAGACGCTGTGATCGGCTACCGTGCTCCCAGCCGCGTTCCGACTCCGTGACGAGCCTGAAGCGCGGACCACCAACCCTGATTCTCTAGATACCAGCGAACCGTGCGCCGAAGTCCCTCTTCGAGCGTTACCTTAGGACGCCATCCAAGCTCCTCGCGAATGCGCCGCGGATCGATCGCATAGCGCCAGTCATGACCTGGCCGGTCGGTCACAAAAGTGATCTGGTCACTGTAGGAGGAAGCTTTGGGTCGCAATTCATCGAGCAATCCGCAGATGGTGCGCACCAAGTCTATATTACGCACCTCGTTCTCACCTCCGATGTTGTAAGTCCGACCCACCGTTCCGCGCGTCAGCACCGTGATAAGTGCGTCCGCGTGGTCCTCAACATAAAGCCAATCACGGATGTTCTCGCCTGCCCCATAGACGGGGATCGGTTTACCTGCCAACGCGTTGAGAATCACGACGGGGATTAGCTTTTCGGGAAAATGGTATGGACCGTAGTTGTTAGAACAATTCGTCACTAGAACCGGAAGATCGTAGGTTTCTCCCCACGCGCGCACCAGATGATCTGACGCCGCCTTGGACGCCGAGTACGGACTACGCGGACTGTAAGGCGTGTCTTCGGTAAACATGCCGTCTGCCCCGAGCGAACCATAGACCTCGTCGGTGGAGACATGGTGGAATCGAAAACCGGCAGGCTTGCTGTTTGCTTCCCAATAAGCTCGGGCAGCCTCGAGAAGCGTGTACGTTCCTGTAATATTCGTTTCGATGAAGAGGCCGGGTCCATCGATCGAGCGATCAACGTGGCTCTCGGCGGCCAGATGCATAACTGCATCGGGGCACGTCTCCGCGAGAACGCGATTCATCGCTCCGCGATTCCCGATACTTTCGTTATAGAAAGCATAGTTCGGATTGTCGGCGACCGATGCTACGTTGTCTAGACAAGCTGCATAGGTCAGGGCATCGACGTTAACCACCTGGTGTCCTGCGGCGATCGCTTGGCGGACTACCGCAGAGCCGATAAAGCCTGCACCACCTGTAACTAGGATTTTCATCGCCTTACTCCTCCCATGCGAACGGCGAAACAAAGTCCTTGAGAAGGGGAGCCGCACGGTCCTTATCCGATAGTACCGCTTTCTCGGGATCAATGCCCCATTCGATACCGATATCAGGATCATCGAAGCGCACTCCCCCGTCGCACTCGGGAGCATAGTAGTCATCACACTTATAAATGATCTCAGTCTCTGGGACGAGTGTGACGAACCCGTGCAGGAAACCACGAGGAATTAACAGTTGCCGCCCATTGTCGAAACTCAACTCGACTGCCACATGTTTTCCAAATGTCGGTGATCCCTTGCGGATATCGACCGCAACGTCCAGCAGTCGGCCCCTACCGCAGCGCACGAGCTTCGCCTGTGCGTGAGGTGGCGACTGAAAGTGCATTCCACGCACCGTCCCGGCATAAACTGACATCGAATGGTTATCTTGCACGAAATGGAAGGCGAGTCCGGCATCTCGCATCCTTTGCTCACTCCAGCTTTCGCTGAAAAAGCCTCGACTATCCCCAAAGCGCGAAGGTCTAAGGATCAACACGCCGGGGAGCATCGTATTTTCTATTTCCACGAAACTTCCTCTCTTCCTACAAGTATGCTTACAACCATGCATGGATTGCCCTGTCAACTGACTGGGGTTGGTACGCCTGCAGCATTGGTGCTCCCAGGATTTGTAACAGGCGGGAGATGGCCGCAGCAATCTATTGGGATATCGGCGGAATGGCCGGTGGCGGATTTCGATCCAGCCATCGCTACACAGTTTGTCTTCGGTCAATCAGGTGAGCCCGGCTTTCAAGCTGGGTGATCTGGTGATCAACCGCCACCCTCCCAGGCGTCGGCGTTGGTGAAGTCCGTCACCATTGGTGGGAACCTGCGAGCATGAAAGGGCCTGGCACGGTCAGTCCGGTTAGGTCCGTCACTTCGGTGGCCGGGATTTATGAGGATCGCAGTTAACTGCATTCCGACAACCTCAAGCCCGATTGGAAGTGGCCAGTAGCAGCGTACGTTATGCCCCAGGGCGACTTGTTATAGCGGCAGTATTCGGAATCGGCCTTGCTACTCTATCGCGGGCTGACGAGGTCCGACGCTGTCGTTCCAATCTACTTGATGACTAGCGAGCAGAGCGATGACCGAAAAGTTACATAGTAACGCGGCCGGCAAGCTCTTTCTGATCTTGTCTCTGCGCAGGATCGGGGTCGTCACCTTCCTAGGCAGAAAGCCTCCCACGCCGACATCATGACACGCCGTTGATCGATAAGGTCTGTACGATGGTATGCGGCCTCGACCGCATTCTTGACAGTATGGGCGAGCGCACGCTCCGCAACATCGCGAGAGTATCCGTTCTCAGACGCCCAATCCCTGAAGCTTGAGCGGAAGCCATGAGCGGTAGCGATGCGGCCTGGCGTATCGCTCTTAACCGCCTTGTCCCGGAGAATTTTGGTGAGCGCCATATCGCTCATCGGCGTGTTCTTTCGTGAAGGGAATACCAACCCTTCACCAGTTTCCGATTTCTTAAGCCGGCTTTCAAGGATCTCGATGCCTCTTGGGGTGAGCGGCACGCGGTGAATGACCTTCGCTTTCATGCGTTTTGCGGGCACCGTCCAGATCGCGTCGGAAAAGTCGATCTCGCTCCATTGCATCTGACTGACTTCGCCCGAGCGGCAGGCGGTCAGGACTAGGAGCTCCAGCATTTGGTGGGGCGCCTTCGGCACTCCGGCATGAAGGACGTCGGAGAAGAAGTTTGGTAAGTCCCGCCATGGGAGGGCGGGCTGATGCGCGACACGTTCTCGTTTGCTCGGCTGCTTGGGCAGAAGCTTATCGACGACCCCCACGGGGCTTGCAACTATGTACCCATTGGCAGCGGCCCAGTTCATCACTTCATTGCAGCGCTGTTTGATGCGCGAGGCAGTGTCGGGCTTCAAGAGCCAGATTGGTTTTAGGCAAGCAGCAAAGTCGGTTGGACCGAGTGCGTTGACCAGGCTCTTTCCGATTTTGGGGAAGACATATCGCTCTAGCGTATTGATCCACTGGTCAATATGCTTCCGGTTGCGGAACCCCTCGGCCCTGTCGGCGTGGTGTAATCGCGCCGCTTTCTCGAAGGTCGGGACTGCCGCCAGCCGGGCAGCCTTCCGATCCCGGTCCCTGCGAGTGTCAAGCGGATCTCTTCCGCTGTCGATCACACTTCTAGCCTCAAATGCTTTGGCTCTGGCGTCTCGGATCGTGGTGTTCGGATAGCTGCCAAGCCCCATCTCACGACGCTTTCCGCTCGTCGGCGACACGAAACGCAAGATCCATTTTCCGCTACCGGTCGTACTGCTGGGGACAAGATAGAGGCCGACGATAGTCCCATCACAAACAGGTTTGGCGTTCGGCTCTAGCTTCCGGGCTTTAGCATCACTAAGCATTTTGTGCAGGCCTTCACAGGTTCGATGAACCGTTGTTAGGATCCGGGACTGCCATTCGGATAATGCCCGGCCATGTCAAGACGGTCGATTCAAAGGCGGGCGCAGTAGAACTCATTAGGGCGTCATATAGGTGCCTCAGTCCGCCCAAGTATCGGAGACGGCATGACGAACGTGACTTTAGCATCCCAAAGCTTTTGCTATTCTAATTCAGGTGCAGTCCGCAGTTGCCAATTTAGAACCCAAGCCTTGCCATACCGCGGCGGTTCGATTGTTAGATGTAAATCAGTTAACCGCTGCGCAGTGATAGCCGGCACCAAACGGTCAAATGCCGTAGTGTCCGCCACTAGGCTCACATAGATCACCGGCTTCATTCTATGCACCATTCCCATATGTGATCTGCCTTGGCTCTCCTCCATCGCCTCTGAAAGAGACACTTCGACGCGCGAAACGCCCTTGAAGGGATCGTTTAAAATGGCCGCAAGTTCAATATACGTTGCTGTGCGATGCTGTCCGGATCCGCTACCTGTTGATTCGAAATGGAGCTCTTGACGAATAATCTTCGCGAAGAGAGTGATATAGAGTTCACGTCTTGCGGCCACTCGTCTTCTCAACGATCTTTACTCTCGTGACGACAATTTCACAACGACTCTCGCCATTCGGCCATCAGCTTTGTAAGGCGCACCCGCAGGAATTTGGGGCCTAAGCATCGCCGCTAAACCCGTAGTAGCAGCGAGACAGCGAAGCCGCAGGAGGCAGATTTGCCTTCTCTGACCCGCCTTCATCCTCAAGCAGCTTTATATTTCGTAAAGAACCTCATTGAAGCCCCTGTGATCTTCGATATGCCTACCCCAGGAAGGCCCTTTTTGCCACGCCCTCCCCGCCACCGGAAACCCGCCCCTGGTGTGGTCCCTTGGGAGCAGCGGTTACCTCTTCGTTGTGATGGCCGAACGACATGCGGGTTCATCCCGAAGCTAATGTAGGCATGCGCGCAGTTGGTGATGAGACGTTTCCACGATGGACTTTTCTTCATTGTCCTCCGTCGCTCGCAGCTGAATCGTAAGCGCGAATTTCTGCGCACCTTCTGAAGCGCAGTGCTCTCAGGCATGAAGTGTCCACCAAAATAGGTGGACACCAAATCATGGAAGAAGATGAGCAAAGACTGCGGGTGCGGCTTGTGGGTAGTGACGGACGACGTCGATATGACCCAGCTTCGGTAGATCGTCTTGTTGCAGCCTGTCTTGAACCGGGTGTCTCGGTATCGCGGCTTGCGCTTGAACACGGCGTTAATGTCAATCTCCTTCGGAAATGGATACAGAGGGCCAAGCGGCTTGGTCATCCTGTGCCTGCGGGTCCGGCGTTCGTTCCGGTTCAGGTCGGTCCCGATCGGAGCCTGCCAGTGCAGCGCAGCAGCTTGGATAAAAGCATCAAGAGGCTGTCTTGTGCGGCCAAGCTGAGCGCTTCACTGCCGAACGGGGTGAGCGTGACGGTGGAATGCAGTGATGTCGATGGGTTGGCAGCAATAATAGGAGCGCTGGGTCATGTTCAGACTTGGCGCTGATCTCCAGGTTTACCTGCATCGTGAGCCGATCGACTTTCGGGCCGGCATCAACAGCCTCGCGGTCCTGGTCCAGGAGACGATGGCGCTGGATCCCTTTGCTCCTGCGGTTTTTGCCTTTTGTAATCGCCGTCGCGACCGGGTGAAGCTCCTGTTCTTTGATCGGTCCGGTTTTGTGATGGTCCTGAAGAAATTGACGGAAGACAGGTTCCGATGGCCCCGCCGAGAGACTGCGGTGGTGACGCTGACGACAGAGCAGCTGCATTGGATTCTCGATGGCATCGATATCGATGCGATGATCCGCCATCCGGTGCGGCAATATCAGATCGCCGGCTGAGGATGGCGAATTGAGCTGTTGACGCAAAGGGGCGGTTCAGATTCAAGAATCTGATGACTCGAACCGGC
>NZ_JANTYT010000040.1:0-16884 GCF_024808825.1 Rhizobium sp. BK661
GCTCCGTCGCTTTCCGCACCGTTATGAGCGTTATGGAAATGCAACTGGGTTTCATTGCGCCCGAAGCCGTTGTTTGCCTTCCGGTCGGTCGGCAGATCATTGTAGATTCGCGTGATGATCGGCTCGCCGTAGCGCCCCTTGATCAGGAATGGCGGCAGAGTGCAGTTGCCGCTCCGTCCTCCGCCATAGGTCCAGCAGCTATCCGGATGTTGAAGCGGGAAATTGTCGTGGAAATAGCCGCCCGATCCCTGCGCAACTTGACCAAGCCGCATGATGTAGCCGACCTTGGGGAAGAACTCGTCCCATCGCTGGTGGGCGAAGACCTCGCCTGGCGGCCGTCCCTCGATCGGTCCACGATAGGTAACGGGATTGATGAATTCCCTGTTGGACGGATCGGCGGAAAAATCCGTGTGATAGGAAAGCCGCTTGGCCGGCCGCTCACCAAGGCCGGCCGGAAAGGCCGCATGGCCCTCAGCCGTCCGTGTGATCGGCAGTGGTTTGAGATGGTTCAGCCGATGCATCGGCTGAGAAAACTTCTGGATGCCGAACAGTGGCGTCCTTGGCGTGCCGGTCGGAACCGCCGCATAGGCGCTCTTTGCAAACGGGCTTAGCCCATTCTTGCAGGCGAGATAGCCGCTTGCTGTGAAGATGCCCCATTTGAGCAACTCTCGCCGGGTGACTTCTCCCTGGTTGAGAGCCCTGACGATCTCCGCGCGATTTTCTCGTGCAAGTTGTGCTTCTCGCTGCCTGATCCTAGATGCGTTGCTCAAAATATACATTCGACCAGCCCCCAATCAAATGTAATCAACCCTTCAACGTAGAAAGAGTTGAGAAACACTACACTTTAAAACCTAAAACAACAAATTTTTACTACTCGATCACAAATATGTTACAGTAATTATCGGGAAAGATATTCCGGCGATATGTCTATCCGCAAGACAATAATGAGCTATTAATCAATAACGGCCTGCCATGGCACGCCGCGAAATAAGTCATTCACTTGAAGACGGTAAAAGCGTCTGAGCTTCAGGCTCCGAGCATGCCCGATTGTGGCAACTGCTAACGACTGTCTAAGGGCATGCTCAAATGGACATCGCCGCCGATTGAAAGCTGCAACGTACCTTCTTCTATGACGGAACGCGGGCTGGCAGAAGCGATGCCCCCGATGGTTGCATCCCTCCAACTATCCGGATCGCACCAGGATTACTATCGATGGATACTTGATAAATATTCATTGATGTAAATAAACCGGGAAAACACACAATAACAACAACGATATAGTTAAATATTACAGCCAAACCTAACTTTAGATACCACTATCGTCCCGCCTATGCAGAGATGACATTTGAGTGTAGGCTGGATCCATTTACGGTTACTGTAGTGGAGGGGTCATGCTCAACTCTGTTAGAGTGGCGTTCGTTGATGATCATCCCATGTTACTTGAAGGTATCGGCGCGGTCTTCGCGCGGCACGGTCGATACGATGTTGTTGCGAAAGGCAGCGATGCAGATGCGGCGCGTGCCATTGCTGCTCGATATGAACCACATCTGATCTTCGTCGACTTAAGTATGCCTGGGGACGTCTATGGGGCAATCAGCGACATTGCAGCGACTGGAAGAACACAAGTCATTGTCTATACGGCGTGCAATAGCGTCGATCTGGCGGTCAAGTCCCTGGACAGCGGTGCCAGCGCCTTCATCCTTAAGGAGAGCATTTCAAACGAGCTTTTTGGGGCGGTCGACGCCGTCATCAAAGGCGAGGTTTTTATTTCTCCCAGTTTGGCGGGTAAGGTGATTTCCGCACTGAAGGGCCGTCGCAAGGAAGGAGCGGCAGGCACCAAACTAAGCCACCGTGAGGAGCAGGTCGTTGCCCTTCTTTTGAAAGCGCGGTCAAACAAGGAGATCGCTCTTTCCCTGTCGATCAGCGAAAAGACAGTCAAGCATTACATGGCCAACCTGATGACGAAACTCAACGCCCGCAACCGCGTCGAAGTGGCACTTGCGGCGCAACAACACGTTTCGCTCACGAGCTAGTCTAGCGCCGCTCTTACCGGGTTTTTCGGGGGTCGCGAGATGTGGCCTTTAGAACCGGATTGCCCCTGGATTGACCGGCATTTCTGCCGTGGCTAGCTGAGGCTCTGGGGAGCCTCAAACGGATTGGTAGGATATCTGCGTGCTCACAGCTGAGATGATCCAAGCGCTCTGTTTTCCAGATCGAGAGGAAGCATGACGACGAGTTCGGTACCACCGGATGCCGGCGATATGATCGAAAGCTCTCCAGACAACGCCGCAAGCCGGTTCTTGAGGCCGACCAGTCCGAGCTTGGCGTTAGCAGTTGGCTCAGGCATTTGCGTAGTGACGCCTGGCCCGCGATCACTCACGGTGATTAAAAGGCGGCCATTTTCTTCCTTGACAGCGACCGACTGACCGGCTGCCGCAGCGTGTCGATAAGCGTTGTTCAAGCCTTCCTGAATGACCCTGTAGCAACATATCTTCACTGCGGTCGGTACCTCCGTTGGAAGCGTCCCGATGTTTCGCTCCACGGAGGTGCCCGTCAATTGCTCATGGCGGTAAATGGCAGCCTCGACAACTTGCGCCAGTCCTTCTGCCTGGATACCCGGCAACACGAGCCCGCTCGAAATGTTGCGGAGCTCCGAATAGAGATATCTCGCAAGCTGGATGGTATTTGGCGGACTGCCTCCCGGCTTGGCGGTGTCACCGGGCTCGAGGCTCTCCTCGCCATCCCGTCCATATTTAAGCGAGAGCATCAGAATGCTGAGTGTCTGGATTGGCCCGTCATGCAGCTCTGATCCGAGGCGCGCCAGGAAATTCTCGTTGTCTTCGCTTGCGCGCACGCGAGCTCGCTCGGCGGCCTTGCGCAGTTCATCATTTTGCTTGGCGAGATGGGCAGCTTCGGCGTAGCGCCGATTGAGATCATCCCTCTGCCGATCAATTGTCTTGCTTCCCCGAGAAACGATGAGGTTGAGGACCGCGATCATTCCGATCGAGGTCAGTCCAACAAGAAGCCAGGTCCAGTTCCGCATGCTGGTGCGCTCGGCGATCAATGCTGCGGCGCTCTGATAGAATTCGCCTACGGCGATGATGCGATTTGTTCCTGTCTGATAGAGGGGCGCATAAACCTCGATCAATCTGATGTTCTGGTCCTCAGTCACGCCGTCGAGCAATTCATCGAGATCTTCGAACGCGGTTGCCAAACCGCCGCTGGCTGCGATTTTGACCTCATTTTCCGCTTGCTCTCCGACCTTGATGTTATCATTCGAGGAATAGGCGAGCGTCCCGTCCAGGCGCCAGATTTTGAGGAGAATGAAGCGGTTGCTTACATCGTGACCTGCAAAAAGCGTGTGGGCAAAAAGCGTATCGAGGCGTTCTTCGATGTGTTCTGCCAAGGGATCGGCTGATCCGAGCTCCTGGATGTAGGGCTGGAGAAATGCTTGGAGGAAGATTGCGCCGGCCTCGGCCGCGCTTCGTGTGGCACTCGCCTGGTATCGCGAACTCATCCAGTTTCCGAGCATTAGCATCGAGACCCCGACGATCAGCGTTGCAGTCATCAGGAACTGTCGAGACAAATTGCTGGCTGAGTGCTTCCGGCGACCGGAGGCTAGCGACCAAAGTCGCAAGCCAATACGGCCTAATTGCCCTATCCGCCCGTTGGACTTCAGTTCAACCATCGCATGGGTCTTTCTGAGCTAATATTCGAACTGAATATGGATCACACTCCTCCTAATGGAATTTGTCGGGTGCACGCAAAATCATTTGCGCGATCGCGCCAGCAAGGGGAGATGAACATGCCCTCCGTTAAACCGTTTGAAATAACATTAGGCGATATCAACTATCTGCTCGACCAGATGCGCGATGCGATTTTTATTGTCAGATTTGATGCACAAGGCCGACCGATTTATGGGTATCACGACTCTGCTGGCGTCGTCCACGAGCTGGGGTTGTTTGGAACTTTTGACCCGCTGGGCATCGTCGATCCGATAACCGGCCTGTCAATTTACGATGGTGCGCGCGAAGCGAGCGGCTTCCGTATCCCAAGCGGGTTGTTCAACAACCTTGTGGATCTGACCCGCTGGACGTGGGGCGCCACCGACAACCCCTTCCCGCGCCTTACGGTGGCAGACTACAGCCATTATGTGTACCAGGTATTGACCAATCGGGCGCTGGCCGGAGATGCGACACATGATGGCTATCTCACAACACATCCAACAATCAGCGATCCAAATGCGGCTACGACGCTGGCAACGCCGGCAGCGTACGCCGATCCAAACAAGAGCGTGGTCGACTATACACCGCGCATGATCGCGCAGACGATCAGCTCGTCCAATGAGGGTGGCGCCCTTGAAAGGGTCGAGGCAAATGCGCCAGGCACCGTGACCGACGTCATCACCTCCACCTATGCGGACGGTTCAGTTCATACCGAGAACATCGTGCGCAACCTCAATACCCTGCCGGGTGACCCGTCGACGAGCGGCATATTCACCCTGTTCGGACAATTTTTCGATCATGGCCTTGATTTCATCGACAAGGGCGGGCAGGGCGCAAAGATCATTATCCCGCTGGATCCGGGCGACCCCCTTTACAGGGCACCGGGGACAAACAATCCTACGGACCCCGGCGACACGACAATTACCATCTCGCGCGCGACGCCGGATGACTACACGTTGCGGGATATACACGGCCGCCAGGTGTCTATAGCGGGCGCCGACAACATCTGGGGGACCGCTGATGACGTCCAATCACTGGGTGCCGATGGCGTTCTGGGAGGGACGGGACAGGATGCCGATGTTTTTGGGCCGGTTGCCAAGCCTGCCCTGCCGACCTACACCAATCACACATCACCATATATCGACCAAAGCCAGAGCTATGGATCGGATACGCAAATCAAACTGTTGCTGCGGGCATGGGTGTTGGACCCCAACAGTGGGCAATACCGCCCGGGCGCGGAGCTTTTCGACGGTCATCAGACGCAGGCATACAACAGTAATGTCTTCAACGATGCCAGTCCCGATGGACTGGGGGTTGGGACGACAACGAGGACCGTACCTACGCTTGCTGAGCTGCGTGCTCATTTGCTAGCAACCGGCCGCGATGATCTGACATGGGATGATATCAATAACTACCGCGCTCGCGATACCAGCGGCCATGTGATCGATACGAATGGCGCCACCCTGGGAGGCTACGTCTTCACGGGCCAGGCCTTGCTACTGGACATGAACCCGAACCTCGCGGCCATCAACTACGGCAATGCGACGATCGTTGCCGGCGGCATAACTGCCGCCAATCTCATGTCCTTCATCGACTTTTCGAACTTTTCGATCCGCAATTCAGTGGGTGGCGTAGCTGTCACCGCCGCGCAGTATGCGGCAGTCAGCGAAGCGTTGATGCAGTCGGTCGGAAACCACTACATCGCAGGCGACGGTCGGGCCAACGAGAATTTCGGCCTCACGGCCCTGCATCATGTCTTCCACGAGAACCACAATGTCCAGCTCGTCAACCTGGAGAACGCAATCCTCGGCCAGACGGATGCAGCCTCGCGCCACAATTTCCAGATCGCCGTCAATGGACCGAATGGTCCTTACACAGACGCAAACGGCAACTATCTTGTTTCACCCGGCGGTCCCATCTCATGGGATCCGGACAAGATGTTCGAAGCCACGAAACTGATCAACGAAATGGAATATCAGCATGTGGCAATCGACCAATATGCACGCCTCGTTACCCCGGACCTGCCCGAGTTCGTGACTTACGACAACGATATCAAGGCCGATATCTCCCTTGAATACGCGCAGGCAGCCTTCCGGTTCGGCCACTCGCAACTGCGCGAGACGATCGACGCCATCGATCCCAATGGTCTGGTCAGCAAGTTTGCCCTGTCGGGCGCCTTCCTGAACCCTGGGCAGTTCGCTGCCGTTGGCGCAACCGACATCGTCCGGGGCATGTCGCAGCAGCTATCGAACGAGGTGGACGAGTTTCTGACGCCTGCGATGCAGCAGTCATTGCTCGGACAACCGCTCGACCTTGCTGCAATCAACATCGCCCGCGGCCGGGACCTCGGAATCCCAACCCTTAACGAGGTGCGCCGGCAGCTTCACGACGCATTGGTCGCGGAACGCGCAGCTGATCCGGCGACGCCGCACCATACCAATCTCATTGTCGATGCGCTAAACCCGTACACAAGCTGGGCTGAATTTGGGTCGCAGATGCAGCACCCGCAGTCGCTGGTGAATTTCATCGCGGCTTACGCGTTTGACGGAGATCTGGCAAAGGCCGAAGCAATCGTCGGCCTGGAGAACGGCACGATCGCCGAAGGTTCGGCTGAAGCACAGGGCTTTTCCGTCAACTATGCGATAGCGTTTCTCAACAATACCGGGGTCAACCCGGGTGACCAACCGCCGATCGGGGCTGACGGCTTCAACAGCATAGACCTCTGGATTGGCGGTCTGGCTGAACTGCACGTCTTTACCGGCCAGCTCGGGACGACGTTCAATGCGATTTTCGAAGATCAGATGGAAAGGCTGATGGATGGCGATCGCTTCTACTACATCTACCGCCTCCAGACAGCCTTGAACATTGATACCGATCTCGGGCACGCCATCGTCACCGAACAATTCAAGGACATTATCGAACGCACGACTGGCGCAATTCACCTGAACGGCGACGTCATGGGATACGCAGACAGCAATATCGAACTCGCCCGTACGATCGTGCCTGGCACGGCACTGCGGGCTGTCAGAGGCGAGCTCATCCTTGACATCAATGGCAATTCGGTCGCCGCCAACATGGGCGACCTGAAATATGATGCGAACCACCAGCTGATTACGCAGGACTACCAAAACGCCCACGCCTATGGCGCGTTGTTGTCAAGTTACGCGGCGACGCCAAACGGGATCGATGTTGTCGGCGGCGCAGCCAATCTGGGCTACGGTATATACTCGGGCTTCGGCAACGGCATCGTCGGCAATGGTGGTCTTATCACCAAATCCAATTCCGACCTCGGCACCACACGTACTTTCATCCGCGATTTCCGTCCGGACATGGGCGAAAACCCCGATGGTACACCAGCCTCGGGATACAATTCTCACGAAGTGATTGCCGGCACCGACAATGACGACTGGATCGACGCAGGCAATGGCGACGATACGGTCTATGGCGACCGGGGGGATGATGTGTTGGACGGAAAAGCCGGCGCAGACCATCTCTACGGCGGCGATGGTCAGGACGTAATCTATGGCGGCGACATCGAGGACTTCCTCGATGGAGGCACTGGCGACGATATTGTTTACGCCGGCACCAGTGCCGGTGCGCTCGATGTCGTCATCGGTGGCGGCGGCAACGACAAGCTCTATGGCGAAGCCGGCATCGACGAGATCTACGGCGGCAGCGGCGACGACTACATCGACGCCGGCGGTGACACCGACCTCGCATTCGGAGATGGTGGCAATGACGAGATGTATGGTGGTGACGGCCCCGACGAACTACGCGGCGGCCTTGGGGATGACATCCTTTCGGGCGGCTCGGGCGCCGACATGTTGCTTGGCGAAGGTGGCGACGACATTATCATGGGTGGTATTGGACAGGCCGCGCAGGTTGGCGATGCCGATGAGGCCCTTGGCGGCGACGGCTTTGACATGGCATCCTACAGCGATGTGAGCATCGTGCTCGATGTCCCGGCAGACCTTCGCAACCAGGGTCTGACCGCAGCCAACGGAGGAACCGCATTCAATCCCTTCAACCAGTTGCTCAGTCAAATCGAAGGCATCGTGGGATCGAGGTTCAACGACAGACTGATCGGGGATGCCGGAGATAACTGGTTGATCGGTGGTGGAGGTGCCGATCGTTTCAATACGACTGTTGCTGACGCGACAGGCAACATCGGCAGCGGCGGCAACGATGTCATCATTGGCGACAGCATCCGTCTCGATACTCTTATCGGCGCCTACAGCGGCTATTCGACCAGTCTGGACGCGCTTGGCAATGCCGTGCATTCCGTTGGAAACGTCCTCACCGCCGGTCTCCTCGGGAACGTTGCGCTTGGGACTCAGATGTTTGCCACGCACTACACGGACTTGCTGAAGACCGAGAAGTTCAAGAACATGGTGCTCGGCTCCGACCCCGCCGCCGCAGGATCGGATACCGTGATCTTTTCAGGCAACAGAGCCGATTACACGGTAACTACAGTTACCTTTACGTCGGCAAACCAGGGTACTGTTCTGGCTTACAAGATACAGGATAACAGGCCCGGATCGCCGGATGGCACAGACCTTCTGGTCGGGATCGACATTGTGCAATTTGCAGATCGGACAATCACCGTCGATCAATTGGCGAACCACATTCCCACGGGAACGCTGTCGTTCAATGCCGGAGACCAAGGGAGCCTGGCCCGCCTTACACCAACGAGTGCGCTTTTTGACGCCGACAACATCACTCTGGCAAATCCGCAAGGCAGCGTCACTATTCCAAATAGCGGCTACAACTGGCAAACAAGCGCTGACGGTGTCGCCTGGACCACGGTGCAGAGCGGCACCGCTAGCGGGCAGCAATCCAGCCAGCATGTTCTCAGTCAGAGCCAGACATCTGGAAAGCTGATCCGGCTCGTGGCATCCTTCGTGGACGCACTCGGAAATCCGGAGTCGGTGCAGTCAAATACATGGAACCTCGTGGTTGGCACCACGTCCAGTAACACCGGGGCTAGCGCGCTGAGCGGCACCGGCAGTCTGCTGATCGGAGATGCCATCTTCGGTCTTGGCGGGAACGATGTGTTGAACGGGCTAGCCGGTGACGATCGTTTGTTTGGCGGCGATGGCAACGACGCTCTTAACGGTGGCGATGGCAACGACTATCTCGATGGCGGAGCAGGCAACGATACACTGACTGGCGGCATCGGTGATGACACCTACGTGATCGCAAGCAATGGAGGATTTTTCGGGGGCACTGACACCATCGTCGAGCAGGCGAACGGCGGAACGGACCTTGTGCTTAGTTCGACGAGCTATACGCTCGGAAACAACCTCGAAAACCTGACCCTGGCCGGCGGCAGCAATATCAACGGTACTGGCAACGGCGGTGCGAACAGTCTCGTCGGCAACTCGGGCAATAACACGCTGGACGGTGGAGCAGGTGCCGATTCACTGACCGGTGGAGCTGGCAATGATACTTACATTGTCGACAACGCAGGTGACACGATCCATGAAAATGCAAACCAGGGGACAGATACGGTGCGCACGTCGTTGCCTACGTTCACCCTGTCCGACAACGTCGAGAATCTCGTTTACACCGGCAATGTATCGTTTACCGGTAACGGCAATGCCCTCAACAACGCCATTACCGGGGGCAACGCCGGCGATACGCTGAATGGCGGTGACGGAAACGATACGCTTACGGGCGGGGGCGGCGACGATACCCTGAACGGCGGAAATGGCAACGACACCCTTGTCGGCGGTTCCGGCAACGATGTCCTCACGGGCGATGCGGGTGCAGACCAGTTTGTCTTCAACACCAACCTGAACAGCGCGGGCGTCGATACGATCACTAATTTTGTCAGCACCGCCGCCAATTCGGCGGAACACGATCGCATCGTCCTGGATAACGCAAACGGCATATTCAGCCAGGTTGGAAACAACGGAAATCTGCTCGCAGCAGCCTTCTGGAGTTCGGCCACGGGTACCGCCCACGATAGTTCCGACAGAATTATCTACAACACCACGAACGGTTGGCTGACATACGACAGCGACGGCACCGCCAACGGAGGAACGGTGCATTTTGCCACCCTCGAAGCAAACCTCACGCTCCAGGCAGCCGACTTCTTGGTCGTCTGAGGCAGGGGGCCGGCCAGCCCTTGGACCCCCTCCGGAATTGGCCGGCCCCACTGAGACAAACGTGCGCTTCGCCGAGCGAGAGATGGAGCTTCACATGCATCAGCCGCTGCGCGCTGCAAATGCAAATCACGCCCTATTCGACCCTAGACTATCCAGCACGCTACCTGCGAGTATTGCGCTCAAGCGCCGCCTGTCAGATCTAAGAGCAGTCGGGCTCTTTTCTGCTGTGATCAGCGTTTTGACGCTGACCGGCTCCTTCTACATGCTTCAGGTCTATGATCGGGTCTTGGTGAGCCGCAGCGTCGAGACGCTGCTGGTTCTGTCTGCAATTGCGCTTGTGGCATTTTTGCTTCAGGGATTGCTGGACTCGTTTCGACTGCGAATGCTGAGCCGGATTGGCGCGCAATTCGATGAAGACCTATCAAGCTTGGCCTTTCGTGCCACCAGCCTCTTGCCGTTGAAGGGCGCAAAGCCGGACGAAGCAATGCAGCCTCTTCGTGATCTCGATCAGGTTCGCGCGTTTCTTGGCAGTCCGGGCCCGACCGCACTTTTCGACCTTCCTTTCATGCCGCTTTTCGTGATCGGCTGTTTTCTATTGCATCCGTGGCTCGGTTGGCTCGCCGTCGGTGGCGGGAGCGTCATTGTCTTCCTCGCGGTTGCAACGGATGTGCAAGTTCGCGCTCCCACGCATGAAGCCACGTTACAGGGAAATCGGAAACATCTCTTTGCGGAATCGGCGCGACGTCACTCGGAGGCAGTCGATGCAATGGGCATGCATGAATCGATGGCCAGCAGGTGGAGAAAGCTGAGCCGCGATTTCCGCGATACCAGTTTGCAGGCAAGTGACGTCCAGGCCAGTCTGGGTGCATTTGCGAAGATATTCCGCACGGTCCTTCAATCGTCAATATTGGCACTGGGAGCCTATCTGGCCGTCCACCAGGAGGTATCCGGCGGCGCCATGATCGCCGCATCGATAATGACGTCTCGTGCGCTGGCACCGATCGAAACGGCAATAGCCCATTGGAAGGGGTTCGTTTCGGCGAGGGCAGCCTATACAAGGCTCAAGAACTCGCTGTCCATTGCAGTCGAAGGTGAGCAGGTTGAGTTGAGGCCACCTCGCCTGAAGCTGACCGTGGATGGGCTTGCCGTTGCCGCGCCAGGTGCCGCAGATCCGGTCTTGCTGAACGCTTCGTTTGAGCTGTGGGCAGGCGATGGCCTCGGTATTATCGGCCCAAGCGGCTCCGGCAAGTCGTCGCTTGCACGCACCCTTGTCGGCGTCTGGTCGCCAATGAAGGGCAATGTGAAGCTTGACGGTGCACTCCTTAACCAATGGAACCGCGACAGCCTTGGTCGCCATGTCGGCTATCTGCCCCAGGATCTCGCCCTTGTTGACAGCACGATCGCGGAAGCGATTTCCCGTTTCCAGGCTGATGGCAACTCGGAAAGGATCATCAAGGCGGCGATGGCTGCGGGTGCCCATGAGCTCATTGTCGGCATGCCGGACGGTTATGAAACGAGGATCGGCGACGGCGGCATGTTTCTGTCCGGTGGTCAGCGTCAAAGGATTGGTTTGGCCCGCGCGCTTTATGGCGATCCGTTCCTTGTCGTTCTCGATGAGCCGAACTCGAATCTTGACGCCTCCGGCGACGCGGCGCTAAGCAATGCGATCAGCGACGTGCGTAGCCGCGGCGGAATCGCGATCGTGATTACTCATCGACCGCTCGGGCTGGCATCCGTCGACAAAGTCGCGTTTGTTCACGAAAAAAGCATCAAGCTCTTCGGACCGAAGGATGATGTGATGGCGGTCCTTTCGAGGCCTTCCGATGCGGCGATCCCCCTGAAAGCCAGTGGGAATTCCACCCATGTATAGCTCGACCTCCTGGTATTCTGACCATTCTCATTCGCTTCGCCGCTACAGGCGGGCAGGCACAATGTTGATTGCCGCCTTCGCGTCCACCTTTGGTATTTGGGCAGCCATTGCACCGCTCTCCAGCGCGGTTGTTGCGTCAGGACATTTCGAGGTCGAAGGCAACATCAAGAAAATCCAACACAAGGCGGGTGGAGTGGTTTCACAGATTCTTGTCCACGAGGGACAGCGAGTAGCGGGAGGACAGGCACTTCTCCGTCTGGATGATACCAATGCGCGGTCCGAACTCCAAATCGTCGAGCATCAGCTCGCGGAGCTTCAGATGAGCGCAGCCAGACTCGGAGCCGAACGCGACGGCGCAGTCAATTTCGAGCTTCCGAGCTATTTCGTCAAATATTCTGACCCCATGTCGGCGCGTATCCTCTTCAATCGAGAGCAGGAACTTCTCGATGCGCGCCTGAAGGCACGGCAGGGTCAGAAGCAGCAGCTAACCGAGCGGGTGACGCAGCTGATGAATCAGATCGATGGTCTTACCCTCCAGGAGAGTGCGAAACGGCACGAACATCAATTGCTCGATACGGAACTTCGCAGCCTTCGCAGCCTCCTCGACAGGCAACTTGTTCTGGTTAGCCAGGTAAAGATCCTTGAGAGGAACATGGCGCAACTCGATGGTGAGATCGGCCAACTTCAAGCGTCCACCGCAGAGATCCGGGCGAAGATTGCCGAAACAAAACTCCAGATGCTGAATCTGGACCAGATTGCTGTTGCCGAGGCGGGCAAGGACCTTGCGGAGACCGAGAGCAAGATCAATGAGCTCAGCGAAAAGCAAATTGAAGCGAAGGATGCCTTGACGCGCGTTAGCGTCCGGTCGCCTTTGGCCGGCGTCGTGCACGAGCTTTCCGTCCACACCGTCGGCGGCGTTGTTGGTGCTGGCGAAGTGCTCATGATGATCGTGCCCGAAATGGCCGAGCTAAACGTCGAACTGAGAATCTCGCCTCAGGAAGTCGATTCGATCCATGTTGGCGACAAGACATATGTCAGGATCAGCGGCCTTAATCGTTCCACTACACCGGATCTCGAGGGAAAGGTGGAAATGATCGGGGCAGATCTGGTCGAGGACACGCCAACGCGGATCTCGTACTACCCCGTCCGTGTTCATTTGCCCCCCGGTGAACTCGATCGACTAACTGGTACACAAGTTGTTCCGGGGATGCCGGTCGAAGCTTTCATCACGACGTCCAAACGAACTTTCCTCGACTATCTATGGGAGCCACTTTCCGATCGGCTGCGGCGTGCTATTCGTGAGCACTAAGGCTGACGAAGACGGTTCCCTGACGTTCGCGCAAACCTTCAAAGTCGAGACCCGCGGGAAATCCTCGTTGAGGGCTGCTGCGATGGCGGGTATGGTCGTGTTATCGCCCGAGGCTGATCCCGCCTCTTGCGGCTGCGGCCGAAGGGGATTGAGCGTCACGCGCGAAATGAGAAAGCTCGCTGTTGAATCTGGCCGGGTTTTCCATAAAGGGCGCGTGGCCCGTCATCGGATACCACGATGCAATGGCTGCAGGGCACATGCTCAGAAGGTGCCGCCCCATCGCCGGGAGGATCACCGTGTCCTGTTCACCTTGGGTCACAAGGACCGGCACATCGATCCTGGCCAGCACGTCGTCAGAATCGATCTGACGGGACAGAAGGGCAGCGCGGACCTTCGCGGGGACGACCATATTCCAGGAAATTGCCATCTCAAATACCTCGGCTGGCAGCTGCGAATAAGTGCACCCGCGAACAAAATTGCGAATTGCTTCTATGTTGGTCGGAAGATCGTCGTCAGTCGCGCCGATGACATGGTCCAGGAAACCGGGACCGATCAAAGTGCCGAAGGCTGATTTGTTCAGCGTGACTGCTGCGCCCACAAAGTTGATGCCCGCAACATGAGCGGTGCCATGAAGGCGGAGATAGTCGCAGATGATGAAGCCGGCGTAGGACCAGCCGACAAGGATCGGACATCCCAGATCAACTTGCTTGATGACAGCGGCGACATCGTCGGCCCAAAGCTGAGGGTCGGTATAATTTCCGTCTCCCAGCGGGGCGTCCGACATGCCGTGGCCGCGCAGGTCCAGAGCGACGAGGCGACAATCGTCGGCAAGCGCGCTTTCATATTGTTTTTTCCAACACAGATGGTTTTGCGACCACCCATGGATGAAAAAGATGGATGGCGCATCTTGGTTTCCCCACTCGCGAACCTGCAGACGTACGCCTCCACCGCCGGTGACATTGTGAATTTTCATTGTCCTACCTCCTCATGAATGTCGAATCAGAGTGAGGCGTGCGCGTGAGAAAGGGCGTTGAAGAAACCGTTGAAACTGTCGGCCTGGTCGTTGAAACCACACCACAGGTCCGCTCTCAATGCTTCGAGAAGACAATGGCAAAGCACTATGCTGTTTCGCAGACGAACTGTCTGAGTTCGTGGACAAACTGCTCAAAGGCGAGTTCGTGTGGGAGGAGAATATGGTTGGCGCTGTCGAGGTCGACAAACCGTGCGCTAGGAATGCCGGTTGCGAACTCCCTTCCGGACCCAAAGGGAACGACAGCGTCATTTCGTGCGTGCAGAACGAGCGTCGGAACTTTTATCTGTGAAAGGAGGTTCGAGACGTCAATTTCGCCGAATGCTTCATGAAGGCGGCCGGCATTGCAAGGCGAGACCGAAATGCGCTGCAGTTCATCAAACCAGTCCATCTGAACCTGGTTCGCGCGCGGAATGAACATGGTTGTGAACAGATGGCGAAAAACCGGGTTGTTCTGGCCCCATCCTTCCCGGATAAGTGCGGTCATTGCCTCATGGGTAGCGATTTCATGGCTGTCGCCTCGCTGCCGCCAGCCTTTGACAAAACCTCCGTAGAGAATGAGGCCCGTCACTCGTTCGGGGTGTCGCAGGGCATAGGCAACGGAGACGGCGCAGCTTTGCGACACCCCCAGAAGTGTAAAACGTTCGAGACCCGCCGCGTCGACAACGGCCTCCAGGTCAGCGATCATCGCCGTGAACGAGATATCCTCGGCAACCCAGTCCGATAGCCCAGTTCCACGTTCGTCATAGCGGATGAGCATCGTTTCTTCCGAAAGAGCGTCAATCCAATGCATCCACACCGGACTTTCCCACTCATACTGGAGATGTGACATCCAATGAGCGGCTCGCACGATCGGTGAGCCATGCCCGCACACTGCGTAAGCGATCGTCGTCTGGTCGGCCGTCTTGCAGAAGCGAATCTCCTGCGGCCTCCTGCTACACGACAACGCAATTGGTCGTGCATCCCGAGGCTCCGACCGCTGGTCGGGCAAATCGACGTCGACAATCTCTGTGGCGAGACGCTTCAAAGCCATGGAATGAACGTGCACGCGCTCGGGGTTATCCCTGAGCCGTCCGATGAGGGTGCGCAGAACGGCCGCGTGCAACCGGAGCGCCTTGTCTCGATGATATTGCCGCCAAGCTTCAAAGCTCGGGCAGTGCGGCAGGGAGAGGCCTTCGAGAAATTCACCCCGAAAAATCGCCACAAGAGATTCCAGGGTTTCGGTATCCATGACGCTAAGGTCGATGCGTCGAAGGGATGCTGTGCCCCTGATGTCCAGGTCAACCCTCTCGAGGCTGAGGGAAACAGAATCGTGGTCTGCATGTAGACGCTCATGACCGTCGGTGTTCACGATGGGTCTGAGTTTGTGAAGGCTCCACCTCAGCGAAGCCCGGGGGTCGTCTGGGACATGCCAGAACATCTTGCATAGATGATCGCGACGCTGGGGCCTTCCGATGACGGCCAAATAGGCGAGAAGCGCGCGTGTCTTCTTCGACTGCGGTAGGGGCAGAGCCTCTCCGTTTTGGCTGACGTTGAGTTCGCCCAGTACCGCAATTGCTAGATCGCCAATCATGATACACCGACGTGACGGTAGCATTCGGACGTTAGCTTAGAACAATGTCATTGGAGGCGAAATCGGCTTTGATGCTCGATTGAGTTTTCGGTGCGGAATTTTTGCGGGCTTCGCTAATCTTGTAGTTAGCTTGGGGGATTAAGGCCTCCAATGATTGAACCGTGCGTTCATGGTACGACCGACGCGTCATGTGCACAGTGCGGTTGTACATCTCCCATCAATGGTCTTTACGAAGATACGATGAAGGCTGGAGCTCCCCAGCCACACCCGCTTTTCCTGCACGACTTGCGCCCGAATGTCTCTGTGGGACGCCGAAGCCACACTTTACGTCGTCCCACTGACTCCTAAAAATGACCCCGCAACCAGGGCGGGGTCGTTCTCACTTTACTTGTTTAGCGCATCCTTCAGCGCCTTCGCAGGCTGAAAGGTCAGCTTCTTGGCCGCTGCAACCTTGATGGTCGCACCCGTGGCTGGATTGCGAGCCTCGCGCTCGGGCGTTGCCTTTACCTTGAACTTGCCAAAACCCGGCAGCGACGTTTCATTCCCGGCGACAGCCGCGCTAGCGATCGAGGCGATCACCGCTTCAACGATTGCCTTACCCTGGACCTTCGTCAGGCCATGCGCCGCAGCGATCTTGTCAGCGATTTCGTTGGTCGTTGTCATTGTTGCTTCCCCATTAATTCGTACGAGCATCCCTGCCATTGGTCGCGGGCGCTGTCACTGATGCGCCGTAGCAAAAGCAAGGTTGAGCGCCAGATTTCCACAGCTTCTGATTAAAATTCCTCGCTGTCGGACGGAAAAGTCCTGCTCGTTAAATGCTTTGGTCGTGGCCTTGGCGGTGAGCGCATACATATCGAGGATTTTGCACAGGTCTTCGGCGTCTATCCGTCTGGAAAATATGAAGGGGCCGCCTATCACGACATCGCAGCCGCCCTAAGCGTTGCCGTCTCGCTTGCCTCTGCATTCGAATTCGTCCGCCAGCTGGCTCTGGCTGCCATAACCGGTAACGGCGACATGCACCTGAAGAATTGGTCATTGATCTATCGCGAGGCTGGCGACAAACCGCAACTTGCGCCTGTTTACGATGCGCACTCGACGGTCCCCTACATCCCTGCGGATGCCATGGCTCTGTCACTGGCCGGCCGGTGGTCCTTCAAGGGGATGAACGTGCAGTGACCTTGCCCCGTTGAAATAATCCATTTTGAAGTAAGCTCTGGCCCATTGAGAGGACCAGGGAATGAAGCGCAGCCGTTTCACAGACGAACAG
>NZ_JANTYT010000041.1:0-12664 GCF_024808825.1 Rhizobium sp. BK661
CTCCGCACCGCAACCCGCCGCTACCGCCCCAAATACAGCAACCCAAAACCGCCGGAGCGAACTTAAAACTGGATAAAACTTGGGGGCAAGGTCATATTCAACGAGCTACAACGGACATTGGTGCAATCCCAAGGCATGTTCGCGTCTGGCAAATTCGACCAGCAAAAACGCGACGCGCCATATGCGACTATCGCCCAAGCATTTCAAGGACCAATTCGCGGCTTGCTAAGCAAGGATGAAGCGGAGTTGGATCTCTGGCGACAGTCTTTGCTGGAAGCCTTGGGAACACAGGCGCGAGCCTTGGTCGATCTTATGCCCGAACTGGCTCTAGTCATTGGGAAGCAAAAAGCCGCTCCCAACCTTCCGGTACAGCAGGCCCAGCAAGCCTTTCAGATCGCCTTTCGCCGCTTCGTCGGAGTGTTCGCCACGGTAGGGCATCCCCTCGTATTGTTTCTTGATGACCTACATTGGGCCGACACCGCATCCTTGGATCTCCTCCAAGATCTAATGACACATGCCGAAATGCAGTACCTTTTGCTCGTCGCCGCCTACAGAGAAAGCGAACTTAGAGCCGGCCATCCACTTCTCTCAAGACTTCAATCAATCCGAGACGGTGGGTTCGAAAGCGAGTTGATCGTGCTGGGCGCGCTCGGTCGAAATGACCTTGAACAGTTTCTCGCCCAAGCGCTTCATTGCGACGAGTCGAGGGCAGCTCCATTAGCCCAGATTCTACACGAGAAAACTGGTGGTAACCCCTTTTTTATAAAGCAGTTCTTGTCTGGGCTCAGCGAAGAGGGTCTCGTTGCCTTCGATGCCCGCGAGCGTATGTGGTCGTGGGATACTGATACCATCCGGCGTAAGCAATATACCGCGAACGTAGCCGAACTGATGGTCAACAAGATCGGCCAGTTGCCTGCAGAGACACGTGCTGCAATGCAGCAACTTGCCTGCCTGGGTACCAGTGCGACGACTGCCACACTGTCCATGGTACTCGCAACGTCTGAGCGTGAAGTCGACGCTGTATTGTGGGAGGCAACCCGACGCGAATTTCTTGAGCACACCGAACGCTCGTACCGATTTATGCACGACCGAGTATTGGAGGCAGCCTACTCGCTCATTCAGCCGGAACATCGCGCCGAGACGCATCTGCACATTGGGCGTCTCCTGGTCTCGCAAACACGGGCTGAGCAACGAGAGGAGATTATCTTCGACATTGTCACTCACCTCAACCGCGGAAAAGAATTGATCGTTTCGGATGAAGAGCGAGCCCAACTTGCTGAATTGAATCTGGCGGCTGGCAGACGTGCGAGGGCGTCGACGGCTTACCATCAGGCACTAAAATATTTCGCGGTTGGCGCATCGCTACTCACGGCCAAGATGTGGGAGGACCGTCATCTGACCGCGTTCGCCCTGGAATTGCACCAGGCTGAATGCGAGTTTCTCGTCGGAAAGATTGAATCTGCTGATGATCGGCTAGCTAGGCTTTCATTGAGATCAGCGAACACTCTCGATCGGGCGAGCGTGGCATGCCTGCGCATCGACTTGTACTCCACCCTCGACCAATGCGACAAAGCCGTCGGCATATGCATTGAGTATCTGCAGTCTTTGGGGCTCCATTGGACTCCCCATCCAAGAAGGTCCCAAGTCAAGCGCGAGTACGACAGAATTTGGAAAAACCTTGGAGATCGGACGATCGAGGAACTTATCGATGTGCCGTTGATGACCGACGAGGTCGCCCTCGCTACGTTGGATGTTCTAACGCGAGTATTACCGTCGGCTCTCTTCGTTGATGCCAACTTTCTCTCGCTGGCTATCTGTCATTCGGTCAACATTAGCCTTGAGCGGGGACATGGCGACGGATCATGTGTCGCTTACGTCTTTTTTAGCAAAATAGCGGGACCACAGTTCAATGACTACAATGCGGGGTATCGGTTCGCGAGCCTCGGCTATCAACTGGTGGACAAGCGCGGTCTTGAGAGGTTTCGCGCTCCCGCTTACCTCTGGTTCGCGCAATTTTCACTGATGTGGATGGAGCACGTCCGTGCAAGTCGGATCGTGGTTATGAAGGCATTTGAGACCGCGACGAAAGGCGGCGACCCAACTCTCGCGGTATATTGTTGCGACAACCTCAATACCAATTTGCTCGCCGCCGGAGATCCCCTCGAAGAGGCGGAGCGCCAAGCCGACGTCGGCCTTGAGCTTGCTGAGCGCGCTCGTTACGGCCACATCGTGGACATCATGAAGGCGCAGCTCGGCGTTATCCGAAGTTTGCGCGGACTTACATACAGATTTGGCTCCTTCGACGACGAACAAATCGCTGAGAGCGACTTGGAAGAGCGCTATGCAATCGACCCTTCCACCAAGCAACCCGAGTGTTGGTATTGGATTCGGAAGCTGCAAGCACGCTTTTTTGCTGGGGATTTCTCCGTGGCCTTGAACGCCGCTGCGAAAGCGAAAAAACTACTCTGGACTTCTGCCGCAATGTTCGAACTGGCAGAGTACCATTTCTACGCAGCCTTATCTGTAGCTGGAAATCAGCGTAGGATTGGAGCCGCAGCTACCAAGGCCGGCATCGATGTTCTGGGTGCTCATCACAGACAGCTAATGGCGTGGGCAGGGAATTGCCCAGAAAATTTTGAGAACCGCGCCGCTTTGGTCGGCGCCGAACTTGCAAGACTCGAAGGGCGCGATTTCGAGGCCCAGCGACTTTACGAACTCGCGATCCAATCTGCTCGCGCAAACGGGTTTCTCCATAACGAAGCGATAGCCTATGAAACTGCCGCACAGTTTTACGGCGCCCACGGCTTTCAGGAGTTCTGCGATACCTACCTTACGAAGGCGCGAGACTGTTACCTACGCTGGGGCGCGCTAGGCAAAGTGAAACAGCTTGAGTCGCTCCATCCCCAGTTATTGAACGCTAAGCAACATCGTTCGGGCCGCGAGGAGCCGGGAGCTGCTGGCAACTCAGACCTTGAAGGCGTCGATGTCGATGTCGACGCTGTTCTCAAGGCATCGCAGGCACTGTCGAGCGAAATTTTACTGCCTCATTTGGTTGAACGTTTAATGACGATCGCCATGCAGACAGCAGGTGCCGACCGCGGGCTCCTGATCCTACCCGATCCGAGTGGGTACAGCATCGAAGCTGAGGCTGTGCTGGAAGGAGACTCGATTGTTCTGCGTCATAAAGATTTCACAGCTCCACCAGTTCCTCGATCCATCATCCGATACGTCATGCGAACCCAAGAAACGCTGATCGTTGACGACGCCGCCGAGCACCACCTTTTTTCCGATGATCCCTACATGACCGGGCAGAGCCCACGGTCAATCCTGTGCGTCCCACTTATTCGTCAAGGCTATCTGAGTGGTCTTCTCTATCTTGAAAATAGTTTGGCATCGCACGTTTTCACGAGCGATCGAGCGCGGCTCTTGGAGCTCATGGGGACGCAAGCTGCTATCTCACTGGAGAACACTCGTCTTTACGGAGACCTTCAAGAACGCGAATCTCGTATTCGGCGCCTCTTCAACGCCAATATCATTGGGATATTCACCTGGAACCTCGACGGGAGGATCATTGATGCTAATGATGCATTCCTTCAGATTGTTGGCTACGAAAGTGAGGATCTGGAGGAAGGTGACCTACGCTGGAAGAGCCTGATGCCGGGCGAGTGGGATCCAGAAAACGATCGTGTGATGGAGGAGATGCGCGCGACCGGCGTCGCTACCCCGTTTGAGGGAGAATACGTCAAGAAAGATGGTTCACGGGTTCCCGTTCTGATTGGTGCCGCGTTTTTTGACGGACGACCAATGGAAGGTGTTGCGTTCGTTATCGACCTTACGGATCGCCGGCGGGCCGAGGGATTAGCCCGTGACAGCGAGCGGCGCTACCACGAGAGCCAATTGGCTCTCGCACACGCGAACCGTGTCTCCGCCATGGGACACTTGGCAGCGTCCATAGCCCATGAGCTGAACCAGCCTCTCTCGGGTGTAGTCGTTAGCGCCGAAACAGCGATTATGCTTTTGAACGACGAGCCTGACTTGCCCGAAGCCCGAAAGGCCCTTGCTCGCGTCGTGCGCGACGGCACCCGCGCCGGTCAAGTTTTCGGCCGGATCCGTACGCTCATCAAAAAGGCGCCTCCGCAGAAATCGTCACTCGAAATAAACGATGTTATCGATGAGGTCATCAGCCTGACCCGAAGTCAGGCGCAGAAGAGTGGCATTCTACTGGAGGCAAAACTCACCAAGGGCTTGCCGCCTGTCCAAGGCGACCGGGTTCAGTTGCAGCAGGTAGTACTGAATCTGATCATGAACGCACTGGATGCTATCAACGACTTTGCCGGTGGGCGGGGCGTCATCTTAGTCAGTTCGGCCAAATCCCAGTCGGGTGGAGTCCACGTATCAGTCCAGGATTCTGGGCCGGGAATTGCGAAGGAAAATTTAGAGCGGGTTTTTGGGGCGTTCTACACCACGAAGCCCGAAGGATTGGGAATGGGCCTTTCGATTTGCCGGTCGATCATCGAGTCGCATGGCGGCAAGCTGTGGGCCGAGCCAGCTTTGCCGACAGGGGCCGTCTTCAATCTTCATTTTCCTACCCCAGAGGAAAAACGCATCACAGATTCACCAAACGTCGACGGTACCGCGACGGCACCCACCGATAGAACCGTCGGCGACTGAAATTTAGCTTCCTGTCCTCCGACACGATCATTACTGATCTTCTTCGTCTGTTCCGGCGTCGAGAATACCGCTGAGAGCTCCTGCTTCCATTGCACTTAGGTATCAGCCAGACGGCGCCGCTAAAGCGCTCGCCGTCAATCGTACTCTCGTCCAATACGCTCCCGCCGAATTGCAGATAATTTTCAGGTGAAATTTGCAGCCGGCTGGCCCGGCGTTCACGGTTGGAGAGCACGGATGTCCACAGATCCCAGAACGATTGCAGGAGTGGGAATTCCAGACAGCACGATGGCCCAGGCAGCGACAGAACTCGTTCGTGACGCTGAAACGGAGCTCCTTTATCACCACTCCAGACGAGTTTTCCTCTTTGGCGCGCTGACTGGCGAACGACGGGGCGTCACGTATGACGCCGAGCTACTCTACATCGGGGCAATGTTTCATGACATGGGCCTTATGGATGCACATGCGAGCCCCAACGAACGCTTCGAGGTGGATGGAGCGAATGCCGCCCGAAACTTTCTCCAATCATATGGACTGCCCGAGCGGGATGTCGACGACGTATGGGATTCGATTGCCCTACATACGACGCCGGGGATCCCGAAGCACAAGCGATCCACTGTGTCCTTGGTTGCTGCAGGCGTCGAAATGGACGTCCTCGGCATCGGCTTCGAGGAGTTCACGTCCAAACAGCGGAACGAGGTATGTGCGTGCCATCCGCGGGGCCTGAAATTCAAGCAAGGCATCCTTTCCTCATTCTGCATGGGCACCATCCGAAAACCTGAGACGACTTTCGGAAACATCAAGGCGGACGTACTTTCGAAAATGGACCCGACCTACAAGCGGACGGATTTCACGGAAGCGGTTCTGGCCTCGAAATGGACGACGTAAGGATCGATACCATCGTACGTGTTGCCGGGGACAGTCCCCAAGCCTAGTCTTCCGTCAGAGTTAAGGAAGCCTCGAGCGAGTGGTCGTGCACGTAGGGCAAGACCGAAAGCAAGACGCCCTGCAGGCAGACTGTGTCTCGAGCCCGTATCGAGACACCCGTCCGGCCTCGGTTGGCCTACAATCCGAACAATCAAACAACCAAGGAGCTTGACCATGGCTGTAGAAGCTATGTCCAACGGCTATGCCCTTTTGCGTGACCCCCACACGAACAAAGGGACTGCCTTCGACAGCAATGAGCGCCACAGGTATGGCATTGAGGGGCTTCTTCCGCCGACGCCTACATCGATCGAAAGCCAGGTTGCGCGAATTAATGCGCAGCTCGACGCATTAAAAGACGACCTCCAGAAGTACCTGTTGCTTTCGGACCTCCAGGCGAGAAACGAGACCCTATACTACGCAGTCCTGATGTCCGACCCGGCAGGGTTTATGCCGCTGGTCTACACTCCCACGGTCGGCGAGGCCTGTCAGAAGTTCGACCACATCTTTCATTCAGCCCGCGGGCTCTACATTCCAATATCCGCCAAGGGACATATCAGAGAACTCATCTCGAACTGGCCACAGAGAGACGTCCGTTTCATCGTGGTCACTGACGGAGAACGAATTCTTGGCCTGGGCGATCTCGGCGTTGGCGGGATGGGAATCCCAATAGGAAAGCTTTCTCTTTATACGGCATGCGCGGGCGTCCCGCCGGAGGTGTGCCTTCCGATCACTCTCGATGTCGGGACCAATAATCCCGCTCTACTCGACGACCCGCTCTATCTCGGGCTTCGGCATGACCGCATTCGCGGCGATGACTATCACGCGTTCATTGACGAGTTCGTCGCGGCGGTCACGGACCTCTTTCCGAAATGCTGCATCCAGTGGGAAGACTTTGCCAACTTCAACGCTATCCCGATCCTGTCGAGGTACAAGACGAAGATCTGCACCTATAACGACGACATCCAGGGCACCGCCTCGATCGCTCTCGCAGGCATCTATGCCGCGCTGAAGATCACGGGGGGAACGCTCACGGATCAGCGGTTCCTATTCCTTGGAGCCGGATCTGCTGCAACCGGCATCGCGGATTTGATCGCTCAGGGCATGGCGATGCAGGGTCTTCCCTTTGCGGAAGCTCGTAGTCGTAGTTCGCTGTTCGACGTCGATGGTCTCCTCGTGGCGTCCCGCGCAGTGAAGGACTTCCAGAAGCCGTTCGTCGTCGATCACGAACCCGTCGCGGACTTCGTCGATGCGATCAAGCTACTGAAACCCACCGCGATCATCGGGGTCAGCACCGCCCCGAAGCTTTTCACCAAAACCGTCATCGAGACGATGACGGCGATAAACGATCGCCCGATCATCTTCCCCTATTCCAATCCCACCTCGCGGTCCGAATGCACCGCCGAGGAGGCGTACACGTGGTCGCAAGGAAAAGCGGTGTTCGCGAGCGGGAGCCCTTTCCCGCCCTTGACCGTAAACGGGCACCGTTTAGTTCCTGGCCAGGGAAACAACGTGTACATTTTTCCGGCCATGGGGATGGCCGTTTACGCGACCGAAGCCAAACTTGTGACCGACGAGATGTTTATCGTTGCAGCCAAGGCCGTCGCAGAACAGGTGGACGAGGATAGCCTGAACGCCGGTTTGATCTATCCGCCACAGAGCAAGATCCTCGAGGCTTCGTTGCACGTCGCCCGCAAAATTGCCGAGCATATCTTCGACAAAGGTCTGGCGAATGTCGAACGCCCAGCCGACGTCGCCCAACTCATCAGCAGCAAGACGTACAGGCCTGTCTACCGGCATTTGAATTGAGAGGGCTGGTCGTGGCAAACCGTCCTCCCGCTGCACCCCGGCCCCGCGTCGTCGTCGTCGGCGCGGGCTTTGGAGGCCTTGCTGTCGCACGGGGTCTCAGGTCTGCGCCGGTTGATATCACGTTGCTGGATAGGAGAAACTTACATCTCTTCCAGCCATTGCCCTACCAGGTCGCCACGGCATCGCTGTCGCCGGGCCAGATATCCTGGCCGGTGAGAAGCATCTTTTCGGCTCAAAGGAACACACGCGTCCTGATGATGGAGGTCAGCGGCGTTGATACTCGCTCGCGTACCGTTACGGATGGCAGCTCCATCGTCCCATACGACTATCTTGTACTCGCCACGGGCGCCAGGCATGCGTACTTTGGCAACGAAGGATGGGAACCCTTCGCCCCCGGATTGAAGACAATTGAAGACGCAAGGGCTTTGCGCGAAAATTTGTTACGCGCCTATGAAATTGCGGACAAGACGCCCGATGCAGAGGAGAGGCGTCGACGCTTGACGACAGTGATCGTCGGTGGCGGTGCAACTGGCGTCGAAATGGCGGGTGCCGCCGCGGAGCTGACACACAGGACCTTGAAGGGCGAGTTCCGGACCATCGACACGCAATCGATGCGGATTGTGGTGGTCGAGGCCGGGCCAAGACTTCTTCGCGCGTTTCCGGTGGAACTTTCTGAAAAATGCTTGTCGTGGCTCGCTGTGTCGCCAACCCTTAACCTAGGTGATCACCCCGAGATATTCGTGATCGGTGATACGTGCGTCGCGACTTCGGATGGGAAGCAGGTTCCGGGGATCGCTCCCGCTGCCAAGCAAATGGGCAGTTATGTCGCAAAGGTGATCGAGGCACATGCGGCGCAGGAGCCCTTGCCCCCACCCTTTAAGTATCGTCATCAAGGAGACCTGGCTGTTATCGGACGCGGGGCCGCGGTGGTACGCGTCGGAAAGATCTCGCTATCCGGTTTCACGGGCTGGGTCTTCTGGTCACTCGTGCACGTGATGTTTCTCATCGGATTTCGCAGCAGGACCTCAGTCGCGCTCGACTGGATCTGGGCGTTCGTGACGCGTCAGCGGAGCGCCAGACTCATATCAGACGGCGACCCTTCATCTTTTGCCACTCCGGTACCCTCGGATGTCCAACGCTCGCGCAAGCGGGATAGCGCCACTCAAGGAGGCGGTCATGCCGCATAAAGCAGCAGATATCATCACCGAAGTCCTGCACGCCGCCGGCGTGCGCCGCATCTACGGCGTCGTCGGAGACAGCCTCAACGGTTTGACAGAATCTATGCGAAGTCGAGGCGACATCGAATGGGTGCATGTCAGGCACGAAGAAACCGCGGCGTTCGCCGCGGGCGCCGAGGCGCACCTTACCGGTGAGCTCGCGGTCTGCGCGGGAAGCTGCGGACCAGGAAATCTCCACCTGATAAACGGTCTCTTCGACGCACATCGCTCTCGAGTACCCGTCCTGGCCATCGCCGCACAGATCCCATCCACGGAGATCGGCCGCGGCTATTTCCAGGAGACGCATCCAGACAACCTCTTCAAGGAATGCAGTCACTATTGCGAACTGGTTTCAAACCCGCAGCAGCTCCCGGGGGTTCTGGAGACCGCTGTCAGGGCGGCGATCGGCAAGAAGGGCGTGGCGGTGGTGGTCATACCGGGCGACATTGCGCTGGCGAACTACGACGCCCCGATCTCGCAGCCCGAGGGGCTCAAGATTCATGTACCCACGGTACTCCCACGAGATCCTGAACTAGATCGCCTCGCAGCCCTCCTGAACAAGAGTGAGCGGACGACAATCCTTTGTGGTCGAGGATGCCGGGGCGCCCACGGCGAAGTTATCGCTCTCGCCGAACGCCTGAAGGCGCCCATAGTGCATGCCCTTGGTGGGAAGGAATACATCGAACACAACAACCCTTACAACGTTGGCATGACAGGGTTCATCGGGTTCTCTTCGGGCTACACGGCGATGCTCGCATGCGACACGTTGCTGATGCTCGGCACGGACTTTCCCTATCGGCAGTTTTATCCCACCGACTCCAAGATCGCTCAGATCGACATCAGACCGGAAAGCCTTGGGCGCCGCGCGCCTCTCGACATTGGCCTCGTTGGCGACGTCAAGGCCAGCGTCGGAGCGTTGCTGCCTAGGATTGACGAAAAGTCGGACACCTCGCATCTGTCCGACAGTCTGAAAAATTATGCAAAAGCTCGCGAAGGCCTCGATGACCTCGCATCCGGCAAGCCGGGCCGCAAGCCGATCCATCCTCAGTACCTCGCCAAGCTCGTAAGCGATCTCGCTGCCGACGACGCGGTCTTCACGTTCGACGTCGGGACCCCCACCGTATGGGCCGCAAGGTACCTTGCCATGAATGGCCGACGACGGATGATCGGTTCGCTCGTGCACGGTTCGATGGCAAATGCGCTTCCGCAGGCGATCGGTGCTCAAGCCGCCTACCCCGACCGACAGGTAATAAGCCTTTCCGGGGATGGAGGTTTCGCAATGATGATGGGCGACGTCCTGACGCTCGTGCAACAGAAGCTTCCGGTAAAGATCGTTGTCTTCAACAATTCGGTTCTGGGATTCGTTGCTCTCGAAATGAAGGCCGCGGGCTTTCTTGAAACCGGCGTCGATCTCTCAAACCCGAATTTTGCTGCGGTAGCCGCGGCGGCAGGGATCCACGGTGTTCGCGTCGAGGATCCAGGCGAGTTGGAAAGCGCGCTGCGCGAGGTACTCGCGCATGACGGCCCCGCCCTGCTCGACGTGGTCACGAATACCGAGGAGCTTTCAATGCCCCCGAAGATCGAGGCCGCGCAGGTGAAAGGCTTCGGCGTATGGGCTTTGAAGGCGGTAATGAATGGCCGAGGCGATCAACTCGTCGATCTCACCGTATCGAACTTCCTGCGGCGCTGAGGAGGCGGATGGGACGCTCGCCGTGTCGTTCTACCCTTATGTCATCCCTCCTGCGGTGACTCTGGAAGAGGCGGTCGCGCCCCAATCGACATTAGCCTCCATGTTCTGGGGAGCGGGCATCTTCGTTCTGCAGATCACGATCGTCTACACCCTGCTCGTCTACTTCGTTTTCAAAGGCAAGGTGAGCCCAGAACAGGAGCATTACTGATGCAGAGCATTCTTGCGACCACGACTCATTCACTCGCGCCCATCGCCTTCTGCATAACCTTGGGATGGATGGCTGGGAAGCTCGGGATGATGCCGATCGAGTACGGACGCGCGCTAGCGAGATTCGTCGTGCTGTTCGCACTTCCGATCGCACTTTTTCTCGCGGCGGCGAAGGCCAATCCGGCAGACATCTTCAACGCCAGGATCCTACTCTCTCTCCTGATCGGGTTTGGCCTGACGTTCCTCATTGGCTGGGCTGCCGGACACTTGCTTTTCAAGCATGGAGAGGCGGACAGCGCTCTGCAGGCCTTGGCCTGCTCCTTCCCGAACATCGCCTACTGCGGCCCACCGGTTCTGGTCGCATCCGTCGGGTCGTCGGCGCTTCTGATGGTCGTCTCCGGAAATCTGATCGTGACTCTGATCGTCGTCCCGATCACGCTTGTCGTCCTTGCACGGAGCGCTACCGATGAAGAGCATCGGATCGGGATCGGCAGGGCGCTGTGGAATGCGGCAAAGCAGCCCCTGGTCTTTCTGCCTATTGCAGGCGCCGGTTTCGCGGCGTCCGGATTCAAGTTGCCTGAACTTGCCGTGACCGCAGCAAGCGAGATCGGCGTAGCGGCTGGGGGCGCAGCGCTTTTCGCCCTTGGTCTGACTTTGTCGGGGATCAGCTTGCAGCTCAACAAGGAGGTGACGTTCAATGTGTTCGTGAAGAACATCTTGCAACCCATTGTGATCTTTGGCACCGCCTATCTCGTGGGGTTGCGAGGGGCGCTTTTGGCCCAGACTTTTCTACTGGGCGTACTGCCCACAGCAACAGAGGTTTCCGCCATAGCGGTCTCAAGGAATATTTATCGGGATCGGGCCGCGGGCAGTACCTTGGCCAGTGTGCTGGCAAGCATATTCACCATCGCGGCGGGCGTCTCGGTCGCCGTGCTGCTTGACGAGTAGCTCCACGAGCATCCAAGCGGGCAGTTTCCAAGCTTGGGTGGGTCTCGAGTGGACATCGCGCGTGGAGGTTATGCCGAATTTCTGTCGGGGCGAATTTGTACCGAAGACGCGACCGCACCGCAGATGTGAGGGGCTGTATCTCAAATCGATGCTGGCTTCGCCCTCCCCCAATTTGCCCCATCACACACTGTCGGCCTCACGTTGCAGATGCGACGTCGGCCCCGTATCGAATGAGACACCGGACCCCTCGGCGAGTGTGGCGCTCGGCGAGCAGCTTGACATCAGGAGATGCGCCGGCAGAAGTAACTTCCTCGTCGTGCCTTCCTTCGGATCTCAGCTCAGTGATTGCATGTCCATCAACATACGCAAACGCGCACAGTCACTCTCTCCGCCCTGAAAAAGGCGGATAAGTCTGCGAGCCGCGTGAAGTGTTCGTTGATCGTCCAGCGCGAAGCCGTGGGTCTCGCAGAAGTCTCGCAGGACGACGCGCAACATAGCGACTTCCGCGCCGTCCAAGTGCTTTTTGGCAGCTTGGTTATCGAATGTTCTGAACATATTGCCCTTGCCTTGAAACAACTCTTTGTCACAAAATCCACGCCGCGCAGTTTCGGCTCCATCAGCGGACATCTGCTCCGGGCCTGGTACCCAGACCCGAGTCAGGGTAGCTGGATGCCGTACGACGGCCAGTGATGCGGCCATCGCAGTCATAGCGGCAGCGATAGCGAAAAGCGGAAGGCCGCAGCCCTGGCGTGGTCTCTCATCCCGATTTATCATCGCCTGCTCCTAGGGGCTGTTCAGGCGAAGTATGTGCAACGGGTCGCTGGAGCGCACTTGTGCGAAGGTATCTGGGACACCAAAGTATTGCCGACACCATCGTCCAGTAGCCCTTCTTTTTTAAGGAGTCGGGGTGTGAATCGAGCGTCGGACGTAGGATGTATTATTCTTGGTGATGACGTGGCGCGCCCGCGACTTGTTTTCAAACCAATACTTTCGGACAATTGAAGCTCGGCCTGTGTGTTATGCTACACTGGCCTGTACGGTGTGATCCGGCTGCCGGGTCGAAGGCCTTTGGCACAGGCCGCTGAGGCATGGCAGATTTCCAACGGTGATCGTGCCCACTGCAGTGGTGTAACTGGACGGCTCTGGTCCCATGCTCTCCGGCGTGAGCCGGACTGATCAACGTGCCACTGCCGGCAAGCTG
>NZ_JANTYT010000042.1:0-11285 GCF_024808825.1 Rhizobium sp. BK661
TCTGTTCGTCTGTGAAACGGCTGCGCTTCATTCCCTGGTCCTCTCAATGGGCCAGAGCTTACTTCAAAATGGATTATTTCAACGGGGCAAGGTCATAAAAATGTCATCAAAAAAGTTTGTTTCTCCCAACCGCCAGGAATCCGAGGAAGGTTGCTCGAAGCTTTCCACCAAAGGAAAAAAATATCCGAAGAAGCTCGTGGGATGCGCTGCGATACCATTGACGAAGGCTGCAGATTTGAGGGCGAAGACCATCGAAGGCAGAATTCGCGCAGGCGTTTATGCCATCTATCATGTGGGAGAAGGACCCCTTTACGGAGGCGCAGAGGTCTTCAGTGAACAAGGAGGGTTGGCCTACCCCATTTATGTTGGCAAAGCGGGAAGCGCGAGCAGTTCAAATGAGCGCACGGGGGCGCTGTTTCGGAGACTGCGCACTCATTTCATTTCCATCCGGTCTGCGAAAAATCTCCGGCTTCGCGACTTTCGTGTGCGCTACATCGAGTTGCAGGCTGACGAAATCGAAACGGCAGAGAGCGCACTTTGCGAATTCTTCCGACCTATCTGGAATTATGGCATCCGCGGGTTTGGCAATAAAATGCCCGGCAAGGGGCGACGGCAACAGCTAAAATCAGCCTGGGATACGATTCATCCAGGGCGAGGATATGGAGGACGAAAACGCCCAGTTGACCACACGGCGGTTCCCTTGCAGCAACAGATAGAGGACTACGTTGCACATTGGACGACAACCTGTCCCGCCGTTCAGAACATTGTCGAGCGCAGAATGCCGTCGTCTGGTGTTAACCGGCAGGCTGCCTGGTGGGTGCGACAATGCGCCTATACGGTCGGCGGCATACAAAGCCGTGCCGAATCGGAGGAAATTGCAGGTGACAGGAGTTTGACCCTCAAGTCCAGGCGGTTTGTGCCGGCCGTTAATCTGTCTTAGCTTCAAAGGAGGTTAGAGGGATAGACATGAAAGACGGCCATGGGAAGACAGTGGGATCTGCATGTGGGCAGCTCAGAGTTTGGCCAAAGAGGGAAAATCGGCAGCGCGCGCAGGCCTTTTTAAACGGCTCTCGCGCTGCCCTCGGGGCTGCGCCAGTTTTCGAGGTCCATAGGCCAATGCGAGCCAGCATTTTTTGCTCTTAGCAGAATCGCGACTATATTGTAGTAGAGTTGCAAACGAGAAGAACCAACCGCGAGGTTGAGGCGAGAGCGCAGTTATGAGCTATAATCCAACAAAGGCCGCCCAAGTAATCGCCCTGCTCCTGCTGAGGAGCAAGGCGAAGACAATGGACATCGTAAAGGTTGTAAAGCTCGTATACCTCTGTGATCGGGAATTCCTTCGGCGATGGGGTTTCCCAATTCTGGATGAAAATCGTGTCGCGATGAAGCATGGTCCGGTGAACTCCACGACCTACCGCTTAATAAATGGCGAAGCTGGGCCTGATCCCGAGGGATGGAAAAGCCTGTTGTCCGACCGGGCGCAGCACAAAATCGGATTGGCACGCGACGTGGGCCAGGACGAACTTGACCTTCTCAGTTCGGGTGAGATCGAGGCGATTGATGCCGTCTGGAAGCGATTTGGGGGAATGGGAACGTGGGAGCTCGTAAGGTGGACCCACCAGAAAGAAAACATACCGGAGTGGGAAGACCCCGGTGACACATCCAAGCCGATAACCTTGTTGAGCATCTTCAAAGCAATGAAGATGGAGAACGCGGAAGAAATGGTCGAAGCAATTGAAGATCATCGATATATCGACTCGATGTTCGACGAGATTCGAGTTCATTGACGGAATGTTCAAGAGAGGTACGCTTCTGATACCGTCCGGACCATCGCACGATCCGGACCGTAAGCATCTCCATGTGGTTTGCAATGACGCACGCGAGGACGGCACGCACCTCCTCGTATCCATCTCAAGCTGGCGCTCGAACGGTGATCCAACCTGTCAGCTACAAAGTCACGAGCACGATTTTTTAGATCGGCTGTCGTTTGTGGAGTACTAGTTACTCCGTAACGCGGCCAACTCAGGGAGCAAATGGGTCCCGATAATTGGCGTCTTGAACATCAGGTTGATCACTTAGCTGCCGAGCTTGGACACCCCAGGTCTCAGCCATAAATCGATCAAAGGCCGTCACCGAGTCGAATTTCATCTCGATTTGAGAAGCTTGCTATGCGGTTCGCGACTCGTGCTAGGCGCTGCTGTCAACTCCGGCTCATGAGCTGAACTGCAAGGCGTTTCGCATGGGCCAGCTGCTGGCAATTCCGAAGGCGCAATCTAAAAACGTGAATACGCGCAAATACAACCGCAAGGCAACACTACTCGTTAGACGCATTTCTAAAGGGAACTGGACGCAAATCAACGGGCCAAAATAGCTGTTTTTGGGCGCTATAGACGCAAATCTAAGGGCACGAGACACCGATCCGATGTTCGAGAGAATCTTCCATCGGTACGCTTGGCCGGTCTATCCGGGCTATTAGGTGCTTCCATTCAACCAATTCGCACCTACCTCACCTCGCCGCGTCGGGAGCATGTGTACGATTGCTAAGCAAGATCCAAAGGCGGTGGGTCGCCGCTAGGTAGATCCGGCCAGCCAGTCTCTTCCGCGACCATCCGCTCACGCCCTGAAGTCGGTTTCCAGTTTTTCGATAAGGGTTTCCGCTGCCCGTTGGTTCTACAAGGCCAAGTGATTCTTGCAGCTAACATTGGAAAGCCTCTCGCGCATCCCGGTCGAGGCTGACCTGTGCTCTTGCAAGATGTTGGCATTGGAGATCATGGATTCTTGAGATTCCATCATGGGTGAGTAGCGGCCCTGCGGCGACCGGATGTGATGAGGTGGAACGGCCCGCTCCGACAGCATCTAGTGCTAAAAACGTCGCATCGGCCTCGTCCGTCTTGCCGCGCTTGACGAAAGGTTTGACGTAAGCCGGCGGAATGAGACGCACATCATGACCAAGTTGAGCAATCTCCCGCGCCCAATAGTGCGCGCCACCGCATGCCTCCATGCCAACCAGGCACGGAGGCAGCCTTTCGAAGAAGCGCAGCACTTCCGTGCGCCCCAGTTTCCGATTGAACAGGGCCGAACCTTCATTGTCAGCGCCGTGAACTTGGAAGACGTGTTTGGCTAAATCCAACCCGATTGTGCTAGCTTGGTTCATGGAACGGTCCCTCCTTTCTGGCGTTCAAGCAACGACCAAGCCTTCAGCGAAGCGGTGATCCGCAAGACCATGCGCTTTGTCCCCATCAAGACCGCCGAGCAGCAAGCAGATGCGATGGTGCTGAAGACCCGTGCTCTTCTGGTGCAACAGAGGACGCAGTCGGTAAATGCCTTGAGAGCGCATTGGCGGAATTGGGTATCATTGCAGCCGGGGGCGTTCCTAATGTCGCTGCCTTGATAGATATTGTTCGAGATGTCGAAGACACCCGACTACCAACGTCAGCACGCTTCGCCCTCACGGCCATCGTGGATCAGATCGACGCCTTGGCTGTTCAGATTGAAATGATCGAACGCACTATTGTCATCGAAGCAAAGCGCGATGAGACCGCGCGTCGGCTGACGACGATCCCAGGCGTTGGTGCCATTACGGCAAGACGATAAAAGCCTTGGTTCCGGATCCCGGTGGATTTAAGTCAGGTCGCCACTTCGCCGCTTGGGTGGGACTTACCCCTAGGCCTCACTCCAGTGGGGGCAAAGAGCGATTGGGCAGGATCTCTAAAATGGGCAATCCCGAGCTCCGTGTTCTTCTTGTCCTCGGCGCGACCTCAGCTCTGCGGATCGCGCGCAGAAGTGAGAAGGCACGGCCTTGGCTGAAAGCGCTACTTGCCAGGCGCCCATTCAAAGTGGCTGCGGTCGCGTTAGCTAATAAAATGGCTAGGATCATCTGGGCACTACTAACCAAGGGCGGGATCTACGATTCTTCAGATCTAACCTCGGATGCATTGCAGGCCGGATGAGTAGTGAGCCGATAGAACTGATCTGACCGGCGTCGGCGGCAGAAGCAAGGTGCAAAAGCAAACGATGAACCCATGGGACGAAATCCCGGACGAACGAAGCCGTCAACCTCAGTGCACTTCAAAGTGCGTGGATGTGATTTAGCTCCTCGTTCCGCGGATCTTATCGAGGCCAGTGGTCATGTACCGCATTCAAAGGCCGTACATATGAACGCACCGTCCGCGTGGATAAATCGGTTGAGAAGCCCCTTGCACGCGGGCCGTTCCACATATGAGGTTGTATAGGTTCGAGAACGGATCGGTAGTTGCTATGGGCTCAAACCATGGATCCGCCCACTAAGGAGGAATTCAATGCCACTCAAATGATCCATTTGACAAAAGACCTGATGTGATGGGAACCGAAGCTTACGCCTCCAATTGGGGCCCATGATCTCGTTGCCGCAAGGCCGATTCCGAGCTATGCTGCAATGCAACACTATTGGGAGGTTGACATGCATACCTTGCCAGTAATTGCAGACGTCCAAATCGAACGCGCTTTGGCTTCACCGGCCAAGTTTGCCGACAACCCCTTCCGCACTTGGGCGCTTGACGCGCTACAGCGACGGAACGCCACTCTCGACGCAGTGTTCTACGATGTAAATGCAGTGACGCCTGAAGAAATCCCCGACGTTGCATTTTGGCTGGCTCGGGAAGGAGCCGTCATCCTTGTGCCTCCTTCGGGAGAGGGTCGCCTCAAGGTGTTTTTGACGCCTGAGGATTTTCTACGCCATTCCGACAGCGCCAACGCGCTGGCAATCGCTGGCGTCGGTAGTTCTGCGCTCGGAGCCGCCGCGTTCGCGCGAAATGTTGCCGACGGGCTTGGCGAACCCGTTGCCGCTGTTGTTTCAGGATACGGATTGGCGGACGTTTTGACCGAAGCACTCGGTGGCTTTTTCTGGTTCGGTGCGCTCAACAGCATCCGACATGTATTTGAGCCCATCGATGCATTCACGAAGATGTTTTCCAGCACAGAACAGCTTGAGCATGGTTACCTGTGGACACGAACAAGCCAGGATACCGAAACTGTGATCTCGTTGCTCGAGGACAAACGATTTGCGCCGCGTTTTCTTGTTGGGCATTCCAAAGGCAATCTTGTTCTCTCCGAGGCGCTCTACGCAATTGTCGATGAGCGGCCAGACCTGGCCGAGCAACTCTCCGGACGGTCGCGGATCGTCACGATCAGCGCAAAAGTCGGGATGCCTTCGCTTTTCAGGGATGTCGTGGACGTAATGGGTGAGTGGGACTGGTTTGGCGCCCTGAATTCGCGCCCTGACATTCCGGCGGATATCACGGTACCCAATGCTTGGCACAGCACCAATCCTGCATTTCCGATCGGAACAAGCATCAACGTTGCCAAAACGATCGAGAGCGTGCGCACGAAATTCCAACGCGCTCCGGTTGCGATGCGTGCCGCCAATCTGTCGAAAATTCTAGACGCTCCGCAGCGCACGGTCGCTTCGATGCGTTCGCGCTTGCAGAGCGATGGCCGCGAGAATGAACGTTGGTAGACCGCGCCGATGAAAAAAAGCACCCGTCTTGAAGCGAGCGTTAGAACAATGCTGCCGACGAGGCAGTTTAGCGGGTAGATGCAGCCTTCGCGACGTTGCGGATGTCCGCGCGGTCGATGCCGAGGTAGCGCAGTTCGCGGTTCGTCATGCCGCGGTTCGTCATGCGGCCGAGTTCAGACCGCCTGATGGTACTTGCGCTAATTAGTGAACGAGCGTGCTACATCCGTGATAATCCCATTTACCGGCTGCCAGTCCGTGGCGCTTCGTTCGCTTCGGTGGCCTCTGCATTCCATTGCAGCGCCAACTAACGATGCTAGTAATGCCCTAAACGCATAGCTTTAAAAGGCATCCAAGTTTAATCCGACAAAGTCACATGATCAATTCGTCAGCGTAGAAATTCGCTTCGAGCCAAGAGCGTGCGAGCGTAAGATCGAAGTTGTCGGGTGCCAAGCCATGCCCTGTTTCCAGCGAATGGTGGGTGATATCGGCTTTGGCTTTTGAAAGCTGCTCGGCAGGGAGCAGGGGGTAGTGTGGCCTGCGTCTGTTGTCGTGGAGCTGAGCCTTGAAATGATCAGCACGGGCTTGCGCGACAGTTCTGCAAGGACGGATCACTCGGCAATCACCTACGGGCGCAGCGGGTTCGCTCCAACAAGCAACCGCGTTACGACGGCAAGGTTCCCTCCCGTCAAGCCTTGGCTAGTGCACGTGCATATTGGCCGCCCCTATTGCTTCCAGAAACTTTGCACGCGCTACCTCGGTGTCGATTTGACCGGCGAGTGCACCTCGGCACGCGTTTCGCGCCTCGATGAAGGACACCGTTTCACAGTCCTCCCAGCTATCTTTCAAAAAGAGAACGGCGTCGAAGGCGCTCGTGACGAATTCGCTACCTCGCGAGCCCACCGAGATTTGGACGGGCTTTTCCCACTTGGCGATTGACATGACGATCTCCCCGTTGGCTCAAGCGACGGGCAAACGTGCAATTCTTGGAAAAGTTCCGTGCCCCTACCGCGGTCATGGATACTTCCTCTGCGAGGGCGCGGACGGCCGACAAGACCTGCGCCGACCGCCCACTCCTCGTGTGCTACCCAGCGCCCAAGAACATCAGCAGATACTAATGTGTTCCAGGCCTTCTCCCAACCTCGTCCAGGGAGAAGTGGCCCAAAAGTAAGAGTTTTATTCCTTTTGAATTGGTTGGGCTGTGGTTATCCTGTTGATAGTTGGTGAATCGTCCGCTTCTACCGGAACCTGCCCACGCACCGGTTGTCGAGGACGGGCGGCGCTGCGAGGACAAATTAGTGTGCCAGGTAGCAAATTCTCACGCCGGTCCAGAGCTCACTTCCGGCTGCAACTAGACTGCCAATCGATTGCTTTCCGCATCGCTAGTGATGCTCTTCACCTTGAGTGTGTCGGTGTGAAGGTCGGGTATGATATCGCGCGATCTGACGCCTTGGCCACGCTCTTTTGAATCGGGGCTCCCCGACGCCCCATCTCGAACGCTATTCCAACGTTGGCCTGTTCAAAGCCCGAGCTCCGGGCCCAGAGGCGTTCGAACTGACCGCCAAATGTCTTGAGGGTGGAACGCTTCTTGCACGGTTACTAATGTGTTTACCGCGAGGAGGCTTTTGTAATGAATTGGCACAGAAGCGATATTTTCGCTCCCCTGATGCTTGTAGTGGGTGGTCGAGAAAAATACAGACTTGTGAGTTCGCTTAGGGAGGCTGCGGAAGCTCTCATTGGTGACTGGCCATCTGACGACGGCGAGGAGTACATGGAAGCGGTAAAGATTTGTCTGGACGCAATCCACGGCAAGCTGACGGCGCATGAAGCACGTGAGGCACTCATTCGGGCTGCAGACGAAGCAGGAATTCCGGTAATCCGCGTTGTTCATTGAACATACGGTTGGGAGATGTTCCGTTTCAATCTAGATCTTGCCTTGTAAAAGCGATATCTTTGGTTGTACTGCGAGAGGTTCAAGGAAGTTGATTTCGCGTTTCGCGGGTGGAGGCGGCGGTGGAACAGATAGAGGCAATCGATCAAGCAAGAGCGGCGCATAAACAAAAAAGGCTCCGAGGCGGGGCCAAGTAAATCAGCTTACAAGTGAATCCTAACGTACAGCAAAGTACCCATTGCCTGGTGCACATCTACAGCTAATCGCGGGAAGAACCTGAGGCCCGCTCGCTAGAAACCAAATTTAGCCCGCGCGGTCTCACAAGCATCATCACCAGGAACACAAGCTCGACAGACATCTGGCCGAACTTCATAGACCGTGGTGTTGAAAAACTTAACGATACCTGTGTTCATGACGATTATCCTTTTCAATCGCACGATTGGTCGCTGCCCGACGAGAGCCATCGGCAGTCAATGATCGATGTCTGTAAGAAAAGGTTCGCCAGCTGCGTCGTGTAACGCAAAGCAAAGCTCAAAAAGCAAAAGTCGATGCTTTGTATATAATGAGCAAGAAAGTTATATTCAAGACGAGAGGCCCCGCCTAATTTCCCCGCGATATTCGACAGCCTTCGGCGGCTTCAAAGGAAAGAGCGTAGCTTTTGAAGCCACGCCCCGCTGTATAGCTTGGCGGCAGCTGACTACGCGGGAGATGACCGTGGCGCTTTCAGCAACGCAGCTTTTCGCTCTTCCTCGCGTCTGCCCAGCATCGCTATGTAGCGACTGCGCAGCGTTTTCATGTCGATTTCACCCTGCACCCATTTCTCAAGCCATGCTTGGAAGTCCATGGACCTCTCAACGGGCATTCCCGCTTTCTCAGCTCGCCTGAAAGCGGCTAGCCTCGATTTCCATATTGATCCCTCTAACAAGTGGAGGGGGCTTGGCGGGCGCCGCCCCGCTGCTTGAATTGTAATTCTGATTCAGGACCGCACTTCTCACTGGCGAATTGGACGTTGATTCAATGCTGTTACCAACCGGAAACAGCTCAACGATATCCTGGAGTGGGAATCGATACGCGGCACCACCGGCGTCGACATAAAGGTATCGGTCGTCTAGGCGCGAGCGAAAGCCCAGTCATCCAAACCATCGCAGTTGCACTGCCGACCGCAAGCATTGCCAGTGAGAGAGCGCGATCGTCATCCTGTCAACGCGATTGCTTTCGATCGAGCTCCGCAGTCAAATCGCGGAAGTTGCCGTCCCACGGCTAGAAACGGTCAACCAGATCGCCGAAACCGCAAAATAGAACGCACCAAATCCCGCATAGGGCGCGACGTCAAGAATCGATGGCGGCGTAGCACCTAACGACTGCGTGATCATGAACCCGCCAGCCAGGCACGACTGGCCCCCGCTCAGGATCATCGCCCATTGGGCACCATGATACTGCCACCGCCGGACACCTGTCATAAGCTGAAGCAAACCAGAAAAGATCGCCCAGACGCCAAATACGGCCAATATTGCGAATGCGCTTTCTGACGCTGCCACGACTACCGCTACCGTCGTTGCCGTGCTGACGAGAATGTTGAGGGTCTGCGAGCCATTCGCCTTGAATCCGCCATTTGAGCTAGCATCGACCAAGTTCGCGACGGCGTCCCATGCTGGATAGATTACGAGCAGACCCAATGCCCAGATTTGGTTGTCGGCAGTGATGATTGCGAGAGAAACCCACAAGATCGAGAAGGACGCACGCACGTAGTAGTACGATCGCAACCAATGGGATTGCCGGGTTTTCTGGCTTTTCATGCTTTGCTCCAATGCCGAGGCCTACCTTCTAGTAGGATGATTCATTCCTTATGTCAAACCTTTGATGATCGTATTTCATGCTTGACAACCTGCCTACCGATAGGTAGGGATGACTATGGAGACAACAACTTCGACCGCTGGAAAGATCTTGGACATCGCACAGTCCTTCATCGTGAAGGGCGGTTACAACGGTTTCAGCTACGCCGACATCTCAGGCGTCATTGGCATCCGCAAGGCTAGTATTCATCATCATTTCCCGACAAAGAACGAGCTGGTCGCAGTTCTCGTCGATCAGTACCGTAGGCAAGCATCTGATGGCCTCAATGGCTTGGACAAGAGCATTCCGAGCCCGCTGGATCGGCTTGAGGCTTATCTCAGTTTTTGGCAGAAATGCATCAAGGACGCGTCGGCTCCGATCTGCGTCTGTGCCATGCTCGCCAGTGAGATCGCTCTTTTGCCAGATGACATCGCTTCGCGGGTGCGTGCACATTTCCAGCGGTTGGCTGAGTGGTTGGCGGGCGTTTTGAAATCAGGGGCCGATCAAGGGGTATTCCGCATCGCCAATACACCTGGTCAGGAAGCGCAACTGTTCATGGCGGCCGTCCATGGCGCGATGTTGTCAGCGCGGGCACTGAATGATCCCAAGCTGTTCGGCATCATCACGAAGCCCCTTCTGGAAAGGTTGAAGGCGGTTGGTAATGAGCGTAATCCTTGAAACCAACCCATCGGCAGCTGAGTTTTATTGTTTCCGATCCCCGCAGCTGCGGAAAGCGATAGAACGCGAAGCAACGTCGCGTGCCAACGGGTGACGCTGCGCAAGCCATCGGACGATCAAGACGCAAACAGATGCTGTTTGCCTCGAGCGCGCCTCTAGTCGCAAACGTTCCTGTATAGTACCACCCGGTGCCCATGGCGGTATCCGTAGTATTTCCTGGTCCAGCAGCGTTGGGCATAGCGGCTTTCCGGGCCGTCATAGTCGTCATCGTACACATAGCGAGGCGAGTACCGATAGTCCCGCGCGGCTGGTGGATCATCGTGGTAGCGAGGCCCCGCGCCGTACTCAAAGTAGATCTGAGAGAATGCCGGCGACGCTGACAACGTGGTCGCCAGTGCCAGCGCCGCGATAACGAGCTTTTTCATATCTTCTTCCCATTGCAGTTAAATGTATTGTCCCTTGGTAAGGATGTCTCCCGCCTCAGGTGTAATACGTCATTGGTGTTGCGCTTGAACATCGGACCTAAGTCCGGCAGCGGTCAGACTTCGGTTTGGTCACCGTCAGGACCTTTGTCCGACTGTTCATGTTGATCCGACTCTGCATAGTCTTGCACGTCCCCAGCCCGTCGGACACCGGAGTACTCGGGGTGCCCGCCTTGAAATACACCAAGCGCGAACTTCGAACGACGATGGAGCCAGAGATGCGACAACGTGACGAAGCACTCACATCGGAAGATTTGTCGATCTGTGATGAAGTCCTGAACCACGTCGCGCAAAAGCATTCCATCGAAGATCAAGCCGATCGACTCCATCTTGCGGCTATTGTCATCGAGGTCTACCGGCAGGGAGTCCACTGTCCAGAACAGTTGACTGTGCTTGTCGATGCGTCCTGCGAAGCCATGCTTGAAATGAAGGGTTCCGGTCAGACGTCGGCTACGGCACCGCTCGAGGCCTCAATCCCCGGCAGAACTTGTCACAGCCAGTCTAGCCGGGTTCGCGAGCACCCCTGCCATCGAGAGCAATTTGCTGAGGCCGGTTCCCCATGTGAACCTCATCGGCACCTTCAAGGCGAACCGGAGGCGGCGGTCATCGGTCTGGATGGATCTACCGGAAGCGCTGCGTAAGGCTTTGGGCGCGCATCGATCCCCTAAGTGTATTGCCAGAAAGGCCGGAGCGCATGTCGAACATGGAAACCGGCCCCTTTCCTTCTTGGCGACCCCCTGCCGTCGTGCCTGATTGTGTCGGAGGCAGCGTCACTAGCTAGCACTACTTTGGCAGGTTTTTAGCGGGCGGGTTATTTTTGGGATTCCCATGAAAGGGTTTGCGTGATTCATGAGAGGTCGGCTTATGGAGGGCCGATCAATGGACGTGGACTGGCAAACCGATCTTGATC
>NZ_JANTYT010000043.1:0-11084 GCF_024808825.1 Rhizobium sp. BK661
CTTATAGATCCTACCCCTTTTCTAAGTCAACAGCGCAAAACAAAGTTTTTTGACATTTTTGTAACACACTGATTCGATTGACGGATTTTCGGGAGAGAGTTATTCACACGGCAGGATCGCGTGGGAGCGTACCTCGAAATTCCCTTACCGACAGGTCGAAGAGCGCCGTTCCCACCCCTCCAGATCCCTTACAGAACGCCCAAAAGCGGTGCCAGAGGGTTGAAAATCGACCAAAAAGGATCATTTGCCCCTCACGGCCCTGCAGATCCGACCACCCGGAACCTATCGCAGCTCTTTTGAGTTCTCGTTTGTGTAAAGGAAAGGAGAAAGACATGGCTGTCACCACCGACGACATCAAAGCTTCCGTCAGCAAGGACATCGCCGCGCTTCAGCAGGAAGTATCCCGCCTACAGAAAATGATCTCGGCGCAAGGAGCCGAAGCCTATTACGAAGTGCGCGAACGGGCCGGCAAGGCTTATGATGATGCCCTGCCCCGCGCAAAAGGCGCGGTCGCCCAGATCCGGGCTGAAGGTGTGGCGGCCGCAGGCGCCGCCCGTGAGCACGCCGCTGCGACGACGACCGCGTTGGCACTTGCCGCTGCGGTTGGCTTTCTAGCCGGCTATCTCCTAAGTGGCAGCCAGCAGCCTCCACGCCATTGGTGGCACTGATCGACGCCGGTAGGGCGCCTGCCTTTATATCGGGACCGCTTTGATCCGAAGATCAACGCGGTCCGTAATACTTTGGTCTTAGAAAAACCAAGTTTCGTCGTTACTAACGCCGCTGGAATAAAGGGAGGACTATTGATGGAGAGCAAGCAAGCACATTTTATAGTCGAAGTCAGTGTTGATGGCGTCAACGGCCGTAAGGCGGTAGGCATCATGAACATGCGCCAAGCCCTTGAACTGCCCGAATTGCCGTTCCTATCCTATACGCATCCCGATCCCGCCAAAGCGGCAGCGGGCATCGTTATCAGCCGCCAGGAGCTCGCCGGTTTCATGGCCCGCCACTGAGATGTTGCTGACCTAACCTGAAGACACATTGAAGATGGCGCCATTGGCGCCTTCTTGTTTCTTCAGCCTTCCCCTCGCCTCCAGATCGTCGTCTCGTTGTCCCCGGTTTTGATTGCCGCTTGCTGGCATAGTGCCCCTGTTCGTGTCATTACGACTTCTCCGAAACCGACAGGAATAAACAGGGTGAGGCAGCGGCGCCCAATACAGACATCGCGCGAGCGCACGAGACCAAGCGATGAAGCGCTGGCAAAGCGTGTGACGCTGCCGCGCGCGCTTTCAAAGCTCGGTTACTGTTCGCGAACGCAGGCTGAACGGCTGATCCTCGAGGGTCGCGTTTCGGTTGACGGACGGAAAGTCACCGACGTCTCCGCCTGGGTGGACCTGACATCGGCAAAGATCCGCGTCGATGGGACCAATGTGGTTGCCGAGGCGAAAATCTATCTCATGCTGAACAAGCCGCGCGGGCTGGTGACCACACGCGATGACCCGGAAGGCCGCCCGACCGTCTATGACTGTCTCACGGATTTCGATGTTCCGCACCTGTCGCCCGTCGGCCGCTTGGACAAAGCGAGCGAAGGCTTGCTGCTCTTTACCAACGACACCGTGTTCGCCCAGGCTCTGCTCGATCCCCTCACCCACGTCAGCAAGACCTACCATGTGCAGGTCAATCGGATCATGGACAGCGAGATGCTGGCCGAGATGACCTATGGCCTCCGTCACGATGGCGAGGTTCTCAAGGCGATCTCGGCAAGATCATTGAGGAACGGCGAAAAGAATGCCTGGATCGAGGTCGAACTCGATGAAGGCCGCAACCGCCAGATCCGCCGCATGCTGGAAGCGCTGGATATTGAATGCCTTCGTCTTGTGCGGGTTGCGATCGGAGATTTGGCACTGGGTGAATTGCCCAAGGGTGCGGTGCGCGCCTTGACGGACGCGGAACTGAAGGAACTGCGCAGGCGCGCGGGCATGGAAACGACGAGACGGAATTGACAGCATGACGGAATTGGCGGCACACGCGTTTTGGCAGAAGATCCACAATCCGGGCACCTTCCCGAGCGACGGCGATGTCTCGTCTTGCTATGTTGCCGAACTAGAGGATGGCCGACAGCTTCGCCTGCCGGTGCGCGTGCTGGCCGACGGGCAGCATGCCTTGGCGTCTCTGATCATCAACCAGGCAAGCTTCGCGGTCCTTGATGTGCTGGCTCAGTCCCTCGCCGAGAAACTGAAGAGCTTTCAGGTCGACGTTGTCGCCGGCCTGCCGACGCTCGGGCTGACCCTTGCCGCAGCCGTGGCGCAGAAGTTGGGGCACGCACGATATGTCCCCCTCGGAACGTCTCGGAAATTCTGGTACCGGGATGATCTTTCCGTTGCGCTCTCGTCGATTACCACGCCCACCCAACAAAAGCGTCTTTATATAGACCCGCGCATGTTGCCCCTCCTCGAGGAACGACGCGTGGCGCTGATCGACGACGTCATTTCCAGCGGCGCCTCGATCGTTTCGGGGTTGCAGCTTCTTGCCGGCTGCGGGATCGAGCCTGTTGCCATCGGTGCGGCAATGCTGCAGTCGCGCCGCTGGTGCGAGACGCTCGACGCTGTCGGTCCGCAATGGCGTGAGAGAACAGTGGGCGTGTTTTCTAGTCCAATGCTGGAGATTACCGATACCGGCACGTGGCGCCGGCCTGCAGCCTAGGTCAGGACCTGAGCACCTTGGCAGACCACCGACTGCAATATTTCGCTCTATACAGCGCCGACCGAACCGATACATTCTCGCGATGGATTGAGGTTCGGGGCAAACCATGACGTTCGAGCAAGCATCCTTGCTGATCCTGCTGCTCGCGATGCTCGTCCTGTTTTCGTTGGAGCGCTTCCGCATCGAGGTGATTGCGATTGCCGGGCTGCTCGCCGGATACGCCTTCCGCCTCTATTCGACCGAACAGGTCTTTTCCGGCTTTGCCAGCCCCGTCGTCATCACGGTCGTCGAGATCCTGCTGATCGTGCAAGTGCTTGCGCGGGCGCAAATCTTCGATCAGCTCGCGGATTTTTTCGTGAGAGCCAGATTTTCGAATACCGCTGTCATCGCCACCCTGTCGGGAGCGGCCGGTTTCATTTCCATCTTCATGAATGACATCGGCGCCTTTTCGATCGCCCTGCCGGCAACGCTGCGCGTGAGTGCCGCGCTCGCGATACCGAAACGGCAATTGATCATGCCGATTTCCTTTGCCGCGCTGTTGGGCGGAATCGTATCGTTGATCGGTACGCCGGCGAACATGCTCGTCAGCAATGCCTTGGCAGAGGCAAGCGGTACGGGCTTTCGGCTTTTCGACTTTGCCTATGTCGGCTTGCCGGTGGCGATCGTCGGCATCATCATGACAGCTTGGCTGGCGCCAAGGCTTTTTCCAAACGAGGAGAGCGATGCGCCTGAGCCCACCTCGTCGTCGAGACGCAGAATTGCCGAACGACGCATCCCGGCGGGCTCATCGTTGATCGGTACACGGCTTTCGGATCTGCCTGGTCGATTCTTACTGCAGCCGCATACGCTCATTCGTGATGAGAAGTTCCTTTTCGGCACGCCCGACAAACTCGTCGTCGAGGCAGGCGACCTGCTACTGGCAGAAGCGGACCACGCGGTCTTCGAGGGGCTGCAATCCGCCGGGACACTGCTTCGGCAACGACATCCGAGCCTGGCCGCTGCCGATCTCGACTATGTCGAGGCCGTCGTGATGCCTGAGAGCACGCTGATCGGCTCGCGACTGCATTCTCTCGAGGTATTCAGCAGCCGCGGCATCACGGTGTCGGCCCTCTCGATGCGCTCTCCGCGGATCGAGGGACGCTTCGCCGATCTGCAGCTCTCAATAGGCGACATTTTAGTGTTGGAGGGCGAGCAAGAAGCGATCGCCGAAGCGCTGGACGAATGCGAGTGTCTCCCGCTTGCGGCGCAGCGGCCGCCCCCAAAGTCGGCGTCCTGGCAGCCCTTTGCCATCTTCGCCGCGGGCGTCGCGGCAACGGGCTTCGAACTTGTCACGCCCGACATTGCCTTTGCCGGCGTCGTGCTTGTTCTGGCTCTTCTCAATTACCTGAACATTCGCCAGGCCATGGCGGACCTCAACTGGCCGATCATCATCATGCTTGGCGCGATGATCCCAATAGGTTCGGCGGTCGCGACAACTGGCACTGCCCAGGTCATCGCATCGGCGCTTGGTTCGATGGTGTCGCTGACCGAACCTGCCGTCGGGGTAGCGCTCGTCCTCTTTCTGTCGATGCTCCTGACCCCGTTTGTCAACAACGCAACCGTCGCGATCGTCATGAGCCCGATCGCTGTCGCCTTTGCAGCAACCGCGCATCATTCTCCGTCGGCGTACCTGATCGCAGTCGCCGCAGGCGCCTCACTGGATTTCCTGACGCCCTTCGGCCACCACAACAACACCCTGGCGATGGGCATCGGCAGTTACCGGTTCAGCGACTTCCTGAAAGCCGGCGCCCCGCTGACGCTGGTGAGCTATGGTCTTGCGCTTCTTCTTATCTATCTCTTCTGGCTTTAGTAGCGGCTCTGCTTGACATCCCCGGTGATGGAACTAGAGCAGGGGAAAGTTCACGAACAATGCATAAGGATGGTCGAGCCCGTGCGAATCCTCTCCGAAGCCCATTTCCCAGAGCTCCCCAATTACTATCGTGGCAAGGTTCGCGAGAACTATGACCTGCCGGACGGACGGCGCATCATCATCAGCACCGACCGACTGAGCGCCTTCGACCGCATCCTCACCTGCATTCCGTACAAGGGACAGGTTCTCACGCAGACGGCCCGCTACTGGTTCGAGGCGACGAAGGACATCTGCCCTAATCACGTTCTCGACTATCCCGATCCGAATGTCGTCATCGGCAAACGTCTCGATATCCTGCCGGTCGAAATCGTCGTTCGCGGCTATCTCGCCGGCACGACGGGCACCTCGATCCTCACTCTCTATAAGAAGGGCGAGCGTGAGATGTACGGCATGCGACTTCCGGACGGCATGCGCGACAACCAGAAACTCCCGACCCCAGTCATCACGCCGACCAGCAAGGAATTCGACGGCGGCCACGACGAGCCGCTGACGCCTGCCGAGATCGTCGAGCGCGGGCTCCTGACCAAGGAGCAATGGGAAACGCTTTCGCGCTACGCGCTGGCGCTCTTCGCCCGCGGCCAGGAACTCGCAGCCAAACAGGGTCTCATCCTCGTCGACACCAAATACGAGTTCGGCACGGACGAGAACGGCAATATCATCCTCGCAGACGAAATTCACACACCGGACAGTAGCCGCTACTGGCTTGCCGACAGCTATCAGGCAAGCTTTGAAGCTGGGACACGACCCGCAAGCTTCGACAAGGATTTCGTACGCGCCTGGGTCGCTGAACGCTGTGATCCCTACAAGGACGAAATTCCGGAGATCCCGGCCGAGCTAATCAAGCAGACCTCCGATGTCTACATCAAGGCCTATGAGACCATCACGGCGCAGCGCTTCGTTCCGGACGACAGCGACGCCACGCCGCTTGAGCGTGTCCGCAAGAACTTGTCACCCTACTTCTCGTAAAGCGTCGGGCAAGCAGTCTGCAACATTAGCTTGCAGGCATTCCGTCCTTGACGGTAGCATCGGGCCAAAATGAGATGCCGGCCACGAGCCGGCGGGGGAATGGATGGCACGCAGGCCAAGACGCAAGGCCGAGGAAACTCGCGAAGACATTCTGTCGATGGCAGAATTGTTGTTCCGTCAACGCGGCTTTGTTGCCGTTTCGATCGCCGATATTGCCGCTTCCCTCGGCATGTCGCCTGCCAACGTCTTCAAGCATTTCCGTTCGAAGACCGCCCTTGTCGACGCCATTGCAGAACGACACCTGGGCGACGTCGCGGACCGCTTTGCGGCCTTCGATGAAGGCTTACCCCCGAACGAACAATTGCTTCGCTTCGTCCTGCGTCTGCTCGATAGCCACCTGCAGGACATCCAGCAGAACCCCTACATCTTCGAAATGGTCCTGATGACGGTGCAGGCCAAGCTCGAGGCCGGCAATCGATATAGGGAGCGCATCGTCCAGAAGCTGGACGACATCATAAGAGAAGGTGTCGCCAAGGGACGCTATCGTTGCAGCAGCCCGAAGGATGCCGCCGCCACGGTTGCCGATGTCCTGGCGAGCGTCCTGCATCCCGTTCTGATCGCCCGTGACGACAAGGACACACTTGTCCACCGCGCAAAGCAGATCGTCATTTTCGTCGATGCCGCACTGCAAAATAGCGCTTGCTAAGTGACGATTCATAAATTACGTCACTTCGTAAAGTCTTTCTTAAATTCGGATCAGTGGCATTTGATTCTGGATCGATGATCGTACTTCATCGTTGAAGCAGGTCATTGGTTCGGACGCCACCGCACAAGGAATTCATTATGATACGGCGCATTTTCCTGGTTTCTTCCGCCCTTGCCATCGGCGGTGTGCTCGCCGCCTGCAGCGATAGCGGCAACAAGCAGGGGGCTGCCGGTGCTCCGGGCGCCGCGGCGCAGCAAGCCGCACCGGTTGGTGTCGTATCGCTCACGAAGGGCACCTTCCCCGTCACCACGATTCTGCCCGGACGCGCCGAGGCATCGCAGATCGCCGACATTCGTCCGCAGGTGAGCGGCATTATTCGCGAGATCCCTTTCAAAGAGGGTGGCGAGGTCAAGAAGGGCGACATCCTCTATCAAATCGAGGACGCTCCTTATCTGGCAACCGCCGCGCAGGCGCGTGCCGCCATTGCCAAGGCGGAAGCCAGCGTTCCGAGCGCCCAGAGCAATTTCGACCGCTATCAGCGTCTGGTCGGTTCCGGCGCGACACAGATCGAGCTTGAGACGGCGCGCACCAACCTGCTGCAGGCGCAAGCCGAGGTCGAATCCGCGAAGGCTGCCCTGACCGCCGCCGAGATCGATGTTGACCACACCAAGATCACCGCACCCTTCGACGGGGTCATCGACCAGACAGCATACAACGTCGGCAACGTCGTCGCTGCAAACCAGACGACGGCACTTACGACCGTTCGCCAACTCGATCCGGTCTATATCCTCCTGACGGAATCAAGCACCAATCTGCTGCGGCTTCGCGATGCGATCCGCAGCGGCGAGGTCAAGGGCAATCCCGGCAACGCCGCCTTCCGTCTCATCCTGGAGAACGGCAAGGAGTATGACCAGAAGGGCACGCTCGATATGTCGAAGTCCGTCGTCAGTGAGACGACCGGCACGTTCATTATCCGTGTACGTTTTCCGAACCCCGACCACGTCATCCTGCCGGGCATGTACGTCCGCGCCACGCTGGAACTTGGCGCCGAGCAGGGCTACGCGCTGCCGCAACTTGCCACCAGCCGCAACGCAAATGGCGAGTTGACCGCGCAGTTCGTGTCGGCTGACGGCAAGGTCGAAACCCGGATCTTCGAGAACGCGTCGCCCTCCAACAACGCCTGGCTTGTGACCGAGGGCATCAAGGATGGCGACCAACTGATCGTCAGCGGCCTGCAGTCGATCACGGCAGGCATGCCCGTCAAGCCAATGCCGATGAAGATCAATGACAAGGGCATCGTTGTGCCCGCTGACCAGGCCGCATCCGGTGAAGCGCAAAAGCCCGCCGCGAAGTAATCGCGACGAACCGTGATCAGAGCCGCACAGGAACAGTAAGCCAATGGCCAAGTTTTTCATCCGACGCCCGATCTTTGCTTGGGTCATCGCGATCACGATCATGCTCGCGGGCTTGCTCGCAATCTTCACGCTGTCGATTTCGCAATATCCTGACATCGCGCCAACCACCGTGCGTATCAACGCGACCTATCGTGGCGCGAGCGCCGAGACGGTCGAAAAGTCGGTGACGACGATCATCGAGGACGGCATGACCGGTCTCGACGACCTGACCTATATGACGTCGACGTCGTCGACCGGGTCTGCCAGTATCTCGCTGACCTTCGGCACCAGCGCCGACCCCGACATCGCGCAGGTTCAGGTCCAGAACAAGCTCCAGCTGGTCCAGTCCAAGCTGCCTGGTGATGTCATCGACGCCGGTATCAGCGTCACCCGCTCGACCTCGAGTATCCTGCTCGTCGGCTCGCTCGTTTCGACCGATGGCAAGCGCAGTTCGGTTGACCTCGGCAACATCATGTCGACCTCGATTGAAGACCAGATTCAACGTATCGAGGGCGTCGGCAGCATTAACATCTTCGGTTCCGGTTACGCCATGCGCGTCTGGCTGGATCCCTACAAGCTGTTGAAGTACCAGCTGACAACAGGTGATGTGACCTCGGCGATCGAGGCGCAGAACACTCAGGTTTCGGTAGGATCGCTCGGCGCTCAGCCGTCCGTCGACGGCCAGCAGCTCAACGTGACCATCACCGCGCAGAGCCAGCTCACCACGGTTTCCGACTTCGAGCACATCATTCTGAAGGTCGAGAAGGACGGCTCCACCGTCCGCCTCAGTGATGTCGCGCGCATCGAGATCGGCCAGGAAAGCTACGGCGGCTCATCGCGCTACAACGGCCAGCCGTCGAGCGGCTTTGCCGTCAACCTCGCCATCGGCGCCAACGCCATCGATACGGCCGACCGTGTCCGCTCCGCCCTCGACACGATCAGCCGCGGCCTGCCGGAAGGCGTGGAGATCACCTATCCCTATGACACGACCCCCTTCGTCGAACTGTCGATCGAGAAGGTCGTTCACACCCTGATCGAAGCCATCGTTCTTGTCTTCATCGTGCTACTGGTCTTCCTGCAGAACCTCCGGGCGACGATCATTCCGACGATCGCTGTGCCAGTGGTCCTGCTAGGCACTTTCGGCATCCTCGCGATGGCGGGATATTCGATCAACACATTGACGATGTTCGCCATGGTTCTCGCCATCGGCCTTCTCGTCGACGATGCAATCGTTGTCGTCGAGAACGTCGAACGCATCATGACGGAAGAAAAGCTTTCGCCACTCGAGGCGACAGAGAAGTCGATGGGCGAGATCACCGGCGCTATCGTCGGCATCGCCCTCGTTCTGACGGCGGTCTTCATTCCGATGGCTTTCTTCGGCGGTTCGACCGGCATCATCTATCGTCAGTTTTCCGTGACGATCGTCTCCGCGATGCTGCTTTCTGCGCTCGTCGCGATCGTACTGACGCCGGCGCTGTGCGCGACGATGCTGAAGCCGGTGAGCGAGCACAAGAAGCACCGGATCGGCGACTGGTTCAACCGCAATTTCACACGTTCTACCAACAGCTATGTCCGGTCCATCGGCTACCTGCTGAAGCGGCCGATCCGCGTCATGCTCGTCTTCCTTCTTATTGGCGTCGGTTGCGCTTATCTCTTCAACCGCCTGCCGAGTTCCTTTCTGCCGCAGGAAGACCAGGGCGTTCTACTCACCATCGTCACCACGCCTCCCGGCTCGACGACGCAGCAGACCCAGGCTGTGGTCGAAAAGGTCGAAAAATACTACCAGGAGAATGAGAAGGACGCCGTCCAATCCGTCTTTGGTGCGCTTGGCTTCGGTTTCAACGGCTCCGGTCAGAACAGCGCGATCGTGTTCACCAAGCTCAAGGATTTCAAGGAGCGCACCGATCCGAACCTGCATGCGCAGGCCGTCGTCACGCGCGCGCTCAAAACCTTCTTCACATACCGTGAAGCGCAGGTCTTCGCCCTGCTGCCGCCGGCCATCCAGGGCCTCGGCGTCTCGAGCGGCTTTTCCATGTATCTCGTTGACACCGGCGGTCATGGCACCGAAGCGCTCGATGCAGCGTCGAAGCGGCTGATCCAGATGGCCAACGCCAGCGGCAAAGTCGTGGCTCTGCGCAGCAACAACAAGGAAGTCGAGCCGCAGATGAAGATCGTCATCGACCAGGAGAAGATCGGCGCGATGGGCGTCGATATCACCGCGGTCAATTCGATGCTCTCGGTCATCTTCACAGGCCGCGACGTCAACGACTTCACGCTGAACGGCGAGATCAAGCCGGTTTACGTGCAGGGCGACGCTCCGTTCCGTATGCAGCCGAACGATCTGGATCATTGGTACGCCCGCAACTCGAGCGGTGAGATGGTGCCATTCTCGGCCTTTACCCGCACCGAATGGGTCAAGGGGGCTCCGACACTGGCGCGCTTCAATGCGGTGAGCGCCATCCCGCTCGACGGTGCCTCGGCACCCGGCGTCAGCTCCGGCGACGCTATGAACGAGATGGAAGCTCTGACAGCACAGCTGGGCGGTGGCTACACCGTGGCCTGGCAGGGCATCTCCTACCAGGAGCGCCTGTCCGGTTCGCAGGCGCCGATGCTCTATGCGATCTCAGTGCTCGTCGTCTTCCTCTGCCTGGCAGCGCTTTACGAAAGCTGGTCGATCCCGTTCTCAGTTATCATGGCCGTGCCGGTGGGTGTGCTGGGGGCTCTTGCCGCCGCTACGCTCTTTGGCCAGGCAAACGACGTCTACTTCAAGGTCGGTCTGTTGACGACGATAGGTCTAGCGGCGAAAAACGCGATCCTGATCGTCGAGTTCGCAAAGGACCGAATGGAAACAGGAATGGGGCTCTTCGAGGCAACGCTCGAGGCAGCGCGCCTGCGCCTGCGTCCTATCATCATGACGTCGCTTGCCTTCATTTTGGGCGTCGTACCGCTGGCGGTTGCGACCGGAGCGGGCTCGGCGGCACAGAACGCAATCGGCATCGGCGTGCTCGGCGGCATGCTTGCAGCAACCGCTCTTGGCATCTTCTTTGTGCCCTCATTCTTCGTTGTCATCCGCCGACTCTTCTCGCGGGCGCAAAAAAATGAAGCGTGAGTGTTGTATAAATGCACTGTGAGAAAATGAGACTCGTTGTTACATTGCCGCCAACTGCTTCGGGATGGTGTTTCTCGTACGAGCGAAGCGCGGCCGATAGCGAAGCATGAAGGCTTCTGACAAGAATAAATTTGGTCGAGTTACAGGAAGATTTTTAATGGCATCTTTTCGCTTTGCCTCTCCGGCGCTTCTGCTCCTACTCGCGGGCTGTGTGAGCGGCCCGGACCATGTTCCTCCGGAGATGCCGCTTCCGGCGAAGTTCAGCGAGGGTGGCGCCAAGGACATTGGCGACGTGTCGAC
>NZ_JANTYT010000044.1:0-10372 GCF_024808825.1 Rhizobium sp. BK661
CCAATCTGAGAGTAGGTGCGTTTCATTGCATCGTCCTTGCAATTGATAACCCATTGGGATCATTAGCAAGTCGCACTTCATTCTAGAACCCACCCGGCTACATCTATAAATCAGATAAGAGTTATTATGGAACTCGAACGTGGTTTTGGGCGTGTTGCTTTCCCAAATGATCACACTGCGGCAGCAGTCTCGGATGGCTACGGCCGGCGCTGACCAATAATGCTGGAAGCCATTGTCATACAATCTGTCTGGATTCACGCTAGTAGCGACGCACGCGGCTACATAATATCTTTCGGTGTTTGCCGCACGGGATAGCGTCGTAAGGCATTCTACGTCAGTCGTACCGCATTTTTCACGCTAACGGGTACCCGGCGCGAAAAAAATATCTCGTCGATGATCCAATTTCTTCATCGCGCCGTAATATTATTGAAACGGCGGAAACCATCAAGACGCTCGTGTGCGGTTCACATACCACCTCCGAACGTCGAAAAAAGTATATAGGCAATCGCAGCGATCGTCTGAATCGCCAGCACGATGACAAGCGAAAATAGCGCCAAATAGCGTTTGCGTCGGCGCGTCCAAATGGGACAACCAAAGGGATCGCGATGTGTTTCTATTTCTCCCCTATCGACTAACCATCGCGGTCTTTGCACAGTCTAGTTTGATATTGCTGGAGCAGGCGCTCTCGGGGTCATCCGTTGCGGTAGGTTCGTATGCTGTGGCGGTAGCCGTTCTTGCACCTGTTGCGGCAGCCGTGCTGTCTACGAGCAGATCCTATTACCGTCGGCTAGCGGTGGCGGTGCAAGAGCGAGATCCTCATCACTTGCAACAACTTTTCGATGAACGGCTGTTGTGGCCGGCTCCCATCAGCATTCTTGTGCTGCTGGTTGCGTGGAAGTCGGCCGACATTATAATCTCATTATTTGACACTTTTCGTTGTCGAGGGGACCGGCGCGCTGCGGATCCTCCGTAAATCGCTGCTTCTTCATGCGTCCGTCCTTTAAGGGGCCGGACCCTCATCCATTCTGGAGGAAATTCGCAGTGGCAGGTCACTTTCTCCTTTCTCAAATGATCCGAAACGCACCCACTACGTATCACTAGGTCAGCTCTAAACAAGCTGACGGCCGGCACCCCTACGTCGGCAGGCCCGCGTTCGTGACCCACCGGGCGCGGGCCTTCACTACCTGCATCCGGGAGGGGCTATTTACAAAAGAATGGCATCGACTTTTGCACGCGCTAATTTGAGATACGTTCGTCGTTTTTGAACGAGAGGCCACCAATCGTACAAAAATATTTCTATCGGTTTCCAGTTTGCGACCCAACCCACGATTATGAGTCCTTCCTCCAACGATTGCGTAAAGTAGCTAGAGGGCATTGTCGCCGACACAGTCTGCCCGGAGAGAAAGCCAATTAAGAGTACAGCGATCCCAAGAAGCAGCGAGCGCCGGCCGTAGCTGAAAAGATCGCCGATCTCCTTGGATATGCGTTCCGCCTTTTGACTAAAATAACTGCTGAATGCGGAGTGCAAATCCTGCGCAATGTCCTCATCCGCCACGGATAGAAATACGACGATGTTGACCGCATCTGTCGCCTCTCTCGCCCGATCAAACATGTACTCGTCGGCATCTCTGGAAAGGTCGCGGGACCTGAAAGGAAATGGATCAAGAGTCTCGAATAGCTGCTCCGATCGCTCTACACGAATCTCAATCGTTTCGACTGGCTGCAATGACTTCTCCTCGATCCCGACCTCAGCGAAGTGAAAATTTATGGACCCAAATTTCCATTCCACAAGTCTATCACGCAAGGCCCGAAAAGAGCTGAAGGAGATTTATTCGTTGCGCAGATCATCCTGTTCCCGTCACCCTAATTTTGTCGCCGATGGGTTTGTCACGATGCAACGTTGTTGTTGTTCCCCGGGGCGTGCCTAGAACGGCCTGGTGACCGAATTGAATAGCCCGCAGTTTCAATGGCTGGTCGCCGTTCAATACAAGTTCGTTAGATTCCTGTCGAACCTGCGCTTCTCTTGAAGGAGGTTGTTGGAGATTAATCGTCAAGGTTGGTCCAACTCGTTGCTGAGATTTCCGGTGACAGGCTCAGATCACCCGCCAGTCTTTCGATTACCTCGTCTTGACGGCTAATTGTGAACACCAGGGCCTCGACCTCGGCCTTGTGGGTTCCATTTAGGTCACGGCTTTTGAGCGATCTTAACCAAACATCGTTTTCGTTAAGTTTTTTCAGCAGGATTGCTCGGACCGCTGCCTCTTGCGCCATCGCACATTCAAGTTGAATTAAATAGACCCGTTCAGACTGAACCGGTGCTAGTGGAATTCTTAGACCAAGCTTGGGGAGGAAAAAATTGAACCCAATGATGAAAATTGTGGTTTCGGCGGCTAGCAATAGAAAGCCGTAGCCTGCGAAGACACCAACGGCACCCGTGCTCCAGACGGTCGCAGCCGTGCTCAGACCCTTGACGCTGTCGCCGTCACGCATGATCGACCCAGCCCCCAAGAACCCAATACCGGTGATCACATTTGCAGCCATCCGGAGGTCGGACCCAGTCCGGCCGCTGTCGGCAGGGATGTGTAAGCTGCAGCGCCGAGCGCGACCAAGGCATGTGTTGCAAGCCCGGAATTTCTCCGGCGAACCTGCCGCTCAATGCCGATCAGTGCGCCGAGCAGCAGCGCGACGCCAAGTTTAATCAATATCGAATGAGTCGTTTCCAAATCAATTTGCGGCAAGGAAAGCCTTTCTGCATAACAGTTGTGACATTTCGATGTTTGGACGCGATGCAACTCCTGTCCGTTTACCGCGAATGGCAAGCGATGCGAGACCTACGTATCGCCTGCGAATTTCACTTCGATGAATAAAGCAGTTCGGTAGAGCGTTAAGCCTCGCTCAATCTGACACAAAAATGACTTCCTTCGAAATTGCAGCCTTCCGACAGAAACTCGTAATTTTCATGATGTCATGGTTTCGACAGGGTGTCGATTGTATCCGTTTATGCGATTGTCGCGACTTTCCCGGGAGGGCAGCCTGTTGCCGCTTTATGAGCCGAATCATCGGAACATCCGTACTTGGATCTCAAAGTCAACATTTTCCGCTATCTCAGTGATTGCGCTTGCCGGATGCGCTGGCCCGTCGCGCAGTGACCGGATTAGGGCATCCGCATGCTGCAGCCTCGTCTATCTCGTCTGCAAGCGTTTTCGTCGCAACAGACAGGCTCAGGGCTGACGACTTAGACCGGCCTTACTCCGCGCGGCGATGGCTCTCAAATTTTCGCAACGTTCAAAAAAGAAAAACCGGCCAACCGGCGGGTCGGCGAAGTGACGTCAAGTGGAAGACAACCCGATCCATCGAGGCATTTCCGCGCGACGTCCTACAATCGGATACAGACCTCATCGCGGTTCGTCTCGGAAATCAATAGCGCACTTGCAAACGTCCGTCGAAACAGCAGGAGATTTTCTTATTCGTCCATGTTTACAACAGCAACATTGCCGATAACCTCTTCCGAACTGGTGAGATTTCCCATGATTTCGGCATATCCGCGGTCCCTGTATCATTTGCCTGGGCGTCCGCAGCGTCGATACCTCTTTACGTATTCGACAGAGATAGTGCGATCGTTGCACGTTACGGCTTGGCGCGGACCATTGAGCTTCTCTCCAAGACCCAAGCCCGACAAATAATAGTAGTCGGGCACTCTAGGGGTCTCTCGTTGTGATGGAGGCCCTGCGCGATTTGGCGTTACGAGGAGACAAATGTCTTCCGACGCCTGGTTGGCGTGGTGTTGGCAGCGCCTGACATCGACGTTGACGTGTTCCATAGCCAAGCAAGAGACATAGGAACCCTGCCCTACCCATTTGCGATCGTCATTTCCAGGCGAGACAGGGCACTTGGATTTTCACGGTTCATCGCGGGGTGCCACCCACGCGTTGGAAATGGGCGTGACATTGCTCCCCTTCAGCGTGCGGGAATTGCGGTCGCCGACGCGTCCGAGGTCGGTGGTGGAGGCCATGGCGTCTTTGCTAGCTCACCGACGATGATAAAGTTGATAGAAAACAACAGGGCTACGGTTGCCACGCTTGTCGACAAGCAATCCACCACCTCTCCTTCCGTTGTGGCCGAAGGCGTCGCAGCTTGCAAGGCGTCGTCGCTGCGCCGACCGTATTCCTGCCGTCGAGGTCGGTTGCTACTCGGGAGTGATCATACGGCGGCGAGGCAGCCTACTCACATAGTGAGCTACCGAGTTACCGATGTCTGCATTCGAAGCTGCCGCTTTGACAAACACTTTCTTAGATGTTCCCCAAAACCGATTGATCCAGATCACGTAGACGCACGTATCCGCGCCTTACAGCGCTAAGACAGACGGAGTGGAGAAGATGAGAGCCGAAAACCCTGATCGCGGAAATTTCTTTGCGGATCTCGCCCTAGCCCTTTTGCCTGTGATGGTTACGTCCGTGGCCGGGCAACTCGCTACTATTCCTAACATAGACGGTTGGTACTCGACGCTTACGAAGCCGTTCTTCAATCCGCCAAATTGGATTTTTGCGCCGGTTTGGACTACATTGTACGTGCTGATGGCTTTTGCGGCTTGGCGGCTGTTGCGAGTTCCACACCAAGTTATAGGACGCGGACAGGCACTGGGACTTTTCTTCGCGCAACTTGCGCTTAATGGTTTGTGGTCGTGGCTCTTTTTCGCTTATCGCAGTCCGGTCGCGGGGCTTATCAACATAGTGCCCCAGCTATTGCTGATTGTGTTGACTATTGCAAAGTCACGGTCTGTTGACAGAATGGCGGCTTTCTCGCTCGTTCCACTCGCCGTGTGGGTGGCTTTCGCCACCGTGCTCAACTTCGAAATCTGGAGGCTGAACTAGCGGCTATTCGGATTTCCGTGTGGAATGCTGCAGTCTAACAATCTCGGTTTTTTCGCTTAAATGCGTCTGAATGTTGGGCTCGATTTTCGCCGGCGTTTGACGGCGGCGAATTATTCGAGGTCTCATAGGGACATTGGCTCGATCATGTTTCATTGCAGACCATCTCCATCCCATATCGCTGTTCGGACGAGGACGGTTCGCTTCTTGACGAGCTGCGGCGTGTGCAACCGACTGCCATACGCTCGGCATACGCGAACGCGATGGCGGCAGACGGCACGAAGCCGAAAGAGTTGGATGTGCGAAACCTGGTCAAGGCCTGCTTCGGTGATGAGGGCTGCTCGACAGTTGGGCGATCCAATGCCCAACGAAGCTCGGCATCTGGAAGCGCAAGCTGACGCCGGAAGGCGGCGCGGTCTTCGGCGAAAGGTCCGAGTTCGAGCGCCGGCGCAAAGGGCTGGTCTCGCCCGAGGAATGGAAGCGCAAGCGGCTCCATCCGTTCGTCAGCCTCGGCGACCGGCAGAAGGTGCGCGGCAACCAGAATATCCACCTGATCGACGAGACGACTGTCGTCGTCAAGATCGGCCGCAAGGAGAGCGGTGGCCACCCCGGCAGGACTCTGACGATACTGCAACGCTCCTGAGAAATTGCGACTACTGTAGGCTGGATTTGATCCGAATACGGCACGACGGAAACGCCTACTTTAAAAGCGACCGCGACGCTTTTGCCTATAGCCTTGAAGGGAAATGGGTGCAAGCCGAGGGCTGCAAGGACGGATTATGATAGTGTGGTCGACGCATAAAACTCTAATGCCGACTTGCTCGCTTGGAAGCTGACTGCTGCAATCGTAACATTCGAGACAACCAAACGGTGACGCCGATGGGCCGACTTTCTTTGACATCGTTGATATTGGTCATCTGTGCCTCGGCAGCGAGCGGCATGGCCTACAGTGTATTCGTTATAGGCGGGCCTGGATATATCGGGGCGACATTTGCGACTTCGATATTCGCGACTCTTCTGGCGTTCGAACAGGGCTTCATCCTTCCGGAGCTTCGGCGACGGCTTAACGGCTTACCGACCTACGCATTTTTTGCCGGTCAGCTGACCGTCTACATCATCCTGATCTTTATCGCCAACGCCATCGCAGGTTTTGGGCTCTGGAGTTTTGGCATCCTTCCCACAAGTCTTGCGAGCGCGACCCTTCTAACAGGAGATGTATTGCTTTATGCACTCGGCGTTTCCGCGCTTATCATCTTCATTCTCAGGGTTCGCGACCTCCTGGGTGCACAGATCTTTGTTAGCCTGCTGCTCAGCCGGTACCGCCGGCCCGTCCGAGAAGAAAGACTTTTCCTTTTTATCGATCTTGTGGGCTCGACCGCTTACGCCGAACGTTTCGGTGATTTGGAGGCGCAAGAATATCTTGCAGCTGTTTTCAAGACGATCGCCGGACCCGTGCGTAAATATGGAGGTATGATAGACGATTATATCGGCGATGCTGTCCTTATAACCTGGCATTTGAAGTCTGGCACGCTTGATGCCGCTTGCGTGCGCTGCGTGTTCGATGTCTTTGACGCCATAGAGACCCAGGCGGATGCCTGGCAGGTGAAGTTCAATAGCGTACCAGTTCTTCGCGCGGCCCTACACGGCGGCCCGGTGGTCACGGCGGAAATTGGTGAGGACCACCACAAGATCACCTATTTCGGCGATACTGTAAACGCGACGGCGAGGCTCGAAGGTCTATGCCGCACGCTCAATGAAGCCGTTTTGATATCAGATGAGCTCCTCTCCCGACTTGTACTACCGCCAGGTGTTTGCGCCATGCCGCGCGGCGAACATGCCGTTCGCGGACGCGGTCAACTCCTCTCGGTTACAGCTTTGCAGCAGCATTCGCGGCCAACGATGAGAGCGTCCGCGTGAATTTGTAAGAAGTGAGAGAATCGGTTGGCAACAGACGTTTGCGATGTGCAAGGCTTTCATTGAAAGCTTCCGCCGGCGATGCGCGCTTGCCCCGAACATTTGGGGACTTCACTCTCTAAATGCATTGAAAACCGTCCAGCATCGCAATCAGATCGCTGGGCAGTTGACTGAGCCGCGTCTAATCGACCTCCCCTCAAACCCGGGGGGACGACAATTCATCGCCTGTCCTGTTGCTTAACTAGCCTGCTTGCGTTGACTTACCAATGAGATAGGCGCGCACAGCCCCATCCTCCGTCAGGCCGATGGCCCGCCAGAAAGCCGTTGCAGTGGCATGTTGGTCGGTCGCCAGCTGCTGCAGCAACTGTGCCTTGAGTGCCCAGAACGGCTGGTAGTCCCCCGTCATCGCTTCGGGCAGCTGAGCCAGTTCATGAAGACCCGCTTCAGGGCCATGCACCTCGGCCGTGGCTGCCGCCAACCCCACCAGATTGCCGATCGTGGGTGCCTTCTGCGCCAATAGCCCATGCAGCGTCCACGCCGGCAGGCGCAAATCCGCGCCCGTCAGGCGCGATTGCACCAGCACCGACTGGATCGCCGCCTCCAGCTGGAAACGCCCTGGCTGTTCAAGCCCTCCGGCAGTTCGCAATTTGTCTTCAGCCTCGCGCGCCATCGACAGATTCCAGAGCGCCGTATCCTGCTCGGCCAGCGGCACATAGCGGCCCTCCACCCGCCTCGCGGCGCTGCGACTTTCGCAAAACAGCATCAGCGCCAGAAGGCCCAGCGCCTCGGCGTCTGGCCGCAGCTCCACCAGCACCCGCGCCAGCCAGATCGCTTCTTCGGTCAGCCCCTTGCGCGTCTGGTCGTCGCTACCCGTGCTGTCCCAGCCGTGCCCATAAGCGGCGTAGATCGCCTCGAGCACATCGCCCGTGCGCTCACCTATCTCGTCTTCGTCTGGCACCTCAAAGGCTATACCAGTGTGCTTGATGCGCGCCTTTGCCCGGCTAAGCCGCCGTCCCATCGTGTCGGGCGAAACAAGGAACGAAGAGGCGATGCGCTCGGCCGTCAGGCCGAGCACTGTCTGCAGCATCAGCGGCGTGCGCGCGGCAGCGTCGATTGCCGGGTGGGCGCACACAAACATCAGCTCCAGCCGCTTGTCGGCAATCACGGGCATTTTCTCGGTTTGTGTCGGTGCCAGCACCAGGAGGCTGTTGGTCGTTTGTTCGCGTGTTTTCCCCGCCCGCGCTCCATCCCTCAGCCGGTTGCGCGCCGTTACCATCAGCCAGCCATCGGGATTGGCCGGCACACCATGTGCAGGCCAGATGTCGAGCGCGCGGGTAAACGCCTCGGCCAGGGCGTCTTCGGCTGCGGCCACGTCCCGCCATTGCCGCGCAAGATATGCGAGAAGGCGCCCATAAGAGGTGCGGGCAGCGTTCTCCGCCGCCCGCCGCCCGTGTTCGTGAAGGCTGCCGTTCAAAGCTTAGCCCTGGCTAGGCGGAGGGAGCACAGGGCGCACTTCGGTGGCCCCGTGGGAAGCCGCAGGGCTGCGCGCTGCCCAAGAAAGCGCCGCATCGAGGTCCGGTACCTCGATCACGACGTAACCGGCCAGCTGTTCCTTGGTAGCGGCCACCGGCCCGTCCTGCACCAGGCGGTTACCGGCTTGAATGCGCACCGTGGTAGCTGTGGAGGGCGGCATCAGCCCATCGCCCTTGATCACCACACCCGCTTCGTAGAGGGCACCGATATAGGCGTTCCAGGCCCCCCAATAGGGTCCGGTACGGTCGGCCTGGTCGCGCTGGGCGGCAATCTCGGCCTCGCTCTCGTAAAACATCAGCATATATTGCATCTTGTCGTCCCTGTAGTTGGTTGCTGAGGCGGATCATCCGGCTCTAAAACACTGACGCGGCTAGAGCTGCCATTCGGACAGAGCCTAAAACTTTTTTTGCTAACGGAGAAGCCGCCTGCCGATCGCCTTTGCCTAGGATCGGCTTGCCGTGCTCACAACCGACAAGCTGCACGTTCGTAGGAAAAAAATCTGTCAACACTATGCCTCACGTCGGCTCGGTTTTCCCTTCGAAGGAGCAGGTGAGATACCATGAATCGGTGGGCGCGTTGTTCGCCCTTGATGTGGGGTTCAAGGGTCATAAACCATCTCGGCTTCGATGAAGTGAGATGGACGGGGAGCTGTAAGACCGGAGCGGTCATACCTCGCTATTGATGGAATCCGAACCAATGAAATGCGTCTGCGATACGCCGAAGGGTTAAGTGCGTCAAGTTCAGCAAATTGGACGGTCATCCGGCTTGGCGCATGGCGAGCTTCTTGTGCTCTCGTAGATCGTCCATGTTGATGTATCGATCTGCCTCCATCCAGTTTTCGTGGGTTCAACGGCAAGGGATCTGACGAGGCGCAAGCAGCTCTCTGCGTTTGGAAACATGCGCAGGACATAGGTCCTGCGGCGGATTTCCTCGTTGAGGCGTCAAGCATCCGTCGATTTCAGGTGCTTGTGATGCTGGCGTGGCAATCGGAAGAAGGTCAGGGTCTGCTCGATTGTCTCCTCGACCCAACTGGTCAAGCGCTAATAGCGTGCCGAAAGACGATCTCTGCGCCTTGCCTAAACGCGAAACTCAAAGTTACGCTTGGTCCTTGGCACCATCCGCCTTGCCAACGCCTGCTGAGGCGATTCGCTGGACAGGTCCAGCATCAAGCCAAAAATGAAGCGAGGTGGTCGAAGGTTGCCCGGTATCGACCAGTAGTGCGAAGATCTTCATGCATCGTCAGCCAGACCTCCAAACTCACCTCCAAATTTGGCAGCACTCTCACGAACCCCTTCTTCTCCGCTACGCCAACTTGGCATACCCCGATTCCCACTCCAGCTCCGATTAACGCAAGCTGCGCGATGTCGTTGTCTGTCCGGAAGGCGAAGGTCGCATTGAGGGGGAGGCCAGCCGCGGTAAAGGCGTCTCGTATCGATGACGCCTTATCCTGGCCGACCAGCGAAGCACGCTCCAAATCGTTTATGTTCGCCGGCAAGCCTTCTTTCGAGCAATATTTCTTGGATGCGAACAAGCCCAGTCCAACCTCTCCGATTTTGCGCGCGACGAGCCCAGTCTGCGTCGGGCGATGCATTCGGATCGCGATATCGGCTTCGCGTCTTAGAATGTCCTCGTCAACATTGCTCAAATGCAATTCAAACGTAAGCGCGATTTTCGATGCGCATTGACGACGGCAAGACCGATGAATGTGCGCGCATTGGTAGCGAGATCCGGCTCTATCCGGCGGCAGTAGTCTTGGAGAAGTTGAACGGCAGCAGGTCGCCGATTTCCGCCGCATCGCCCCGCTGCGGCAACTCTGTGAGCACGTGGCGCAGCCAGGCGAGCGGGTCGACGCCGCAGGCGCGGCAAGTTAGCATGAGACTGTAGATCACGGCGCTGGCCCTGGCTCCGTCAGCGGTATCGCTGAACAGCCACGATTTTCTTCCGGTGGCAAAAACTCTGATCTCGCGTTCCAGAATGTTGTTATCGATCGGCATCCTGCCGTCGCTGGTGTAACGCGTCAGGTAATCCCATTGGTTCAGGGTGTAGGACACAGCATC
>NZ_JANTYT010000045.1:0-9965 GCF_024808825.1 Rhizobium sp. BK661
TCAGCTTGCCGGCAGTGGCACGTTGATCAGTCCGGCTCACGCCGGAGAGCATGGGACCAGAGCCGTCCAGTTACACCACTGCAGTGGGCACGATCCCGCTGCGGAAGATCGCGCGTTAAAACTCTTCTTTACCCACACGGGAGAGCGGGCAACGATTACGTTCAAACGCGATGGAAAGTTCGATCCAAGAGGGCTTGCCCAGGTTAACCGCTTCCTGCGTGACTGGCGAAGAAACGAGCCGGCGCGCATGGATCCCCGGCTGCTCGATCTCGTCTGGGAGGTCTATGGCAAAAGCGGAGCTCGCGACTACATTCACGTCGTCTCAGCGTATCGTTCACCTACTACCAACAACATGCTGCGGTCCCGATCCAGAAGCTCAGGCGTCGCAAAGAGCAGTCAACACATGCTTGGAAAGGCGATGGACTTCTACATTCCAGGCGTGAAACTTGCCACGCTGAGGGCCTTGGCGATGCAGAAACAGGAAGGCGGTGTGGGATACTATCCCCGCTCCGGTTCTCCCTTCGTTCATCTCGATGTCGGTCGTGTCAGAGCCTGGCCCCGCATGTCGCGACAGGAACTAGCAAGCATTTTTCCGAGCGGACGAACAATGCATGTTCCCGCGGATGGCCGACCGCTACCGGGCTACGACCAAGCGATTGCCGACAGCAAAAAGCGAGCTGGCTCGAGAACGATCGACATTGCCGCGACGGTGGATGAGGACGACACGGAGGAAACGGAAACAAGGGCCTCGGGCGCCAATCTGAAGACCGCTCTCCTTGCGGTGCCTTCCAGCCGTGCGGAGGCAGCACTTGCCCGCCAGATTGCTCAAGGCGGCAGCGATCGCAAGGAAACTGAAAAGAGCAATTTCGCCGATCTCTCCGCAATGGCGGTCCCAGTCCCAACGCTACGAACGCAGCCAATTAGGAACGGCCATGAGACCGATCCGATCCAAACGGCGTCGATTGGAGACACCTCGCCACTCAGGGTAGCCGAGGCTCCGAGGGTTTTCGGCGAACCAAAGCCTGCTACTATGACCTTATCGAAAGGGGTTGTCGCAGAACTTCCTTTGTCAGCGTCGCGTGAGCTCCAGGCCGGCGTCGGGCGAATTTCGGCAAGACGCCTCATGACCTGGGCGCTTCACGGACCGGGACAAACGCAAGACTTGTCATCACCTCGAATAGCCGGGTGGACGATCCTTCAGTACGGGGAATTGTAGGGCGAGAATCATGGGGGCACAAGAAGACCTTTGTGCGATCCTCCTCAAACTACTGGACTTCGATCATCTCGAAAATGCTGGCTTTTTGATCAGGCCGATCATGGAGGTGGTCTGGGGACGCGCCATCTCGAAATGACCGCTCCGATGGCTTGAGCTTTTTCAATTTGCTGCTCGCCAAGAAGTTGCGTTCCATGCTCTCATCGTGCATCATGCAATCAAGCTACCACACCGGAGGAAGCCGATGCGATATGCGGTGGTTTTGGGAACGGATGTATGCTTGGTTACCCGGCACTTGGCTTCGGCCGAGACAGAACGGGAGTTTTTTTCGGCGCGATTTGGCAGGCGCGCCAATGTGGTCACCATCGATGACGACATTGGCGCGACCGCTCGCCTGCATCGCCAGTTGGCTGTGCGGAACGCTCGTGGAGAAATCGATCTTTGTTGACGTGACGGCGTGACCATCCCGTCGCCGGCCTAAGGCCGGTGTAGGAAGATGTTAGGCGCTACGCTTCTTTGATTGGCGTTTGGTTCGGCGCGGTCGAGATTTAGCCCGCTTAATCTCGTGGGCGACATCAACAGAAAGCACCTGAAAGAGGAGGGCAATGCGCTGGGCTGTATCGATCGCCTCTTTATTTAGCGTCTGTCTGTGATACTCAGCGATCTTTGAAGGGTCGGTTTTACCCTGAATTGCAAGTTTTCGTTCAATCGACCGCGGTTTTGTTACAGTCAGATTGGGATCTGGAAGCTGATTGTGCAACTCGCCATACAGCCGTTCAGTTTGAGCGATGTGCTCGACTACCCAGTGAACGCTTGGAAGCTGAGGTTCACTCCCGGCAGTTGTTGCTGGTTTCTTGGAGCTGCCAGCGAGTTTTCGCGGGTTGAAGGAGAGACTATACCCTGAGCTTTGTGTGGCTTTATTGCTCATGCCGCGCCTGAAAAGCCTATCAACTAAGCCCGTTGCCGCCCCTCTCCGATCGTGCCCCTTGACCCTCCTACAGTGCCCAAAACTTACTTATTTCTGGTAACTGGGGCTCTGACAAGCTCCTGACCGAGCGGCATCATCTACGCGCGATGTGCAGGATCAGACGCTATGCCTCGTTTCTCCAGGTCCCGATTACGTGCTGACAAGCAAGAGGACATAGGCAACGACGGTCACCATCAGGCCCCGGAAGGCGAAAGTGACACATCGGTATTTTACACGCGCAATGGTGGAGAGAAGGGTGATGCCTTCCCCGCCGCGCGTAACCGAAGAGTTGACGAAATCGCCGAGCATGCCGCCACCACCACCGCGGATGAATGCTTCCGTCCAGAACTGCGGGCTCCCCATCGGATTCGGATCTCGACCGGCAATGAGCGACTGAGCCTGCATCGTGGCAGCGCCGGCATCGTCATCGTGAGGATTCGTTCGGTAAGCCCGGTTCGACATGCTGCCTTGCGTAAGGGCGCTGATTTTGCGAGGTGCTTGAGGACGGAAAGCTTCGCCACGCCTCTCACGAGGGGCTACGGGAGGTGCAGGACAATGCGGCGATGTAACGGTTGGAGTGAGATCTCGCGTGCCGGATATAAGCGGCGTCGTGTGCCGCGCTAATGGAAGCTTCCTGCGAAAACGACGCCCAGTGAGATAAAGATCATTGCCCCAACGAGCACGGTAAGCTTGCTGATTGCGCCGGGGACGTGGACCCCTGCCGCATCGACCTTACATGCGAGATAGAGGGGGAATGCGACGAAGAAGATCGAGATCCACTTCGGGCGCATCATCGTCGCATCGACAGCCAGCATGATGACGAAGACCAGAAACATGCTGACGACAAGCATCCGGCCGATCACCCGCGTCCATTCGCTGCTCGCAACGAAAATGGTGCGGAGATGCCCGCGATAGACAACGGCGAGAATAGCGATCGTCAATGCGCAGCATTTGACAATTGATTCCACCAGCTCCAAGGCGGCGATGAGCTGCAGAGGCATCCCGTGGCTCGATGCTGCCCGCATCTTTGTCACCGTGTCACCGGTTGCCGCATCGAGATGGGTTACCGCCCAATAAACGTGCGGGGCAACAACAGCGAGACCAACCGCAATGGTCGCGGCCAGCCGCCAGTTGAGAACCAGTCGGCGCAGGCTGGGTTCAAGCAGGAGCGCAACCACTGTCGCCACGGGGATTATCGCAAAGTTGTACTTTGCCAGAAATCCCAGGCCGGCCGCCGCGCCGAGAAGCGCGTAGTTGCCAGCCGACGGGCGCTCGGCCACCAGCGTCAGCACGTAGAGGAACAGCGCAACGACAGCGAAGGCGCCGACGGTGTGAGTCAGATCCCGCTGCGACAGCAGAAAGACCGCCGGCAGGCTCAGGAAGCCGAGAATGGAGATCCAGGCAGCGTCACGTTCTCCCACCACTTTGCGAGCAGCCAAGCCAAGAAACAGGCAGCTCATCAGCAACGTCGCATTCTTCACGAATGCCAGCGTATCGACTGACGCGCCGAAGACCTTGGCGAAACAGTAGAACACCCAGTTGTAGAGAGGCGGCTGGTCGCCATAACCGAATTGCAACGCATGCGAGAGTGCGACTTGTTCCGCCTCGTCGGAGGCGAGATCGCCGCCGCGCAGCAGCCGAAGGACGAAGCTCGCGGTGAAATAGGTTGCCAGCAGAAGGACGGGAAGGATTGTGCTTATACTGGTGGCACGCCGAACGGGAAGGTATGAACCATCAACAGTCTCAGTCAACTTCTGCCCCCGTATGCGCTCGGTCTAACCCGGTTTAGGGCGAAACATGCAACTACCCTAATGGAGAGTATAGCGGTTCACCTGCAATTTCATGGTTCGCCAGCATCGTTCAGAAGCTGAGTGTTGCCGCAGGGCAACGCTTTCGCACGCGACAGCAGCCCCTGCGCTGGTACCGCAGGAAGAGCTGGACGCCGGCGCCAAACAAAAAGGTCGGCACCTCCCTCGGGGTGAACTCTCGATGCCTGCTGGATCTTGGAAACTATCACTCTTTCCACCACGACTTATCGACGGCGGAAATCGCCGGCACGAGAATTTCCTCTTTCGTGGTGATGGGCGGGGAACCCCGCCGCGGCTTGGTGGGCCGAGTCGGGTGAGGGCGGTCAAGTGTTCGTGATAGCCCTCGCATCGGTTCTCCGACGCGGCATCTCTACACGTAAGATCACTGTGTCGAGGAAGCGAGATGAGCAGGCTACGGGGCAGTGCTAGCAGCAGGAACGCTGATCGATCTGGCCGTGGCGTTTAGTTGATCGGCAAATCAACCCAACGGTAGTGGAACTCAGCCTGCCTGAGACCCCAGCTTCGTTCGTAAGGCAAGGAAACGGTGCTGACCGGCGAAGCGGAGCCTCTTTCACCCATCAGCGTGACCCATCGATCGAGCTCAGGCCTTTCCTTCTGCTTTATTTCGTTGTCCGTCCACACGACCAAGATCGATCTGAGGGTGCTCCGCTCATATACCGGCGTAAGGTTGGGAAAATTGAGCGACAGAACCGGTGTGGTGGGGAACTGAAGGCGAAGATTACCAGCTGCAAGCCATTCGTCGGTTACAATGAGGTCGGGCATGCGTGTACCCGACATGGTCACAGACTGAGCAAATTCTGCATACGGGATTCCGGTAGCATCGGGGCGCTTGAACCATTGAGGAAAACCTGAACGCACAAGCAGGCTCGCCGGCACGAGGATCATTACGGCTAGGACAACCGGCATAAGCCTTTTGACCAGCGGTTCAACAACGACGCCAGCCGCCTCCAACTTCAGACAGAGGTAAAGCGGAGCGACGACATAGAGAGGCAGGAGCCATCTGTCGCGCATTCCATTCGTGCCAAAGAAGGCTATCACGAGAAGCGTGGCCGATACGGCGATTAGGTAGCGTCCCAGGAACCGGGACTCGCTACTCGATGCATTCCAGACGCGAACCACATCCTTGTTAACGATGAGACCAAACGTCAGGAGTGTCGGAAGCAACAGCAGCACTGCGGTGGACACTACATCCAGCATGCCCTTGCCCGCCATCACCAGTTGGATCTCTTCGCTTACTCCGAGTAGCCCGAGATTTCTGTCCACTGCGATATCGCGGTGACTTATCATCCAAACCGCGTGCGGGAGAAAGATCGCAGCGGCGATCAAAATACACAGAACAAAACGTCGATCAAAAAGCCGCGCTCGTCCAGATGGATCGCCGAGCGCGGCCACCATTACCCCAACGACGATAAGCGCGAAATTATACTTGCTCAACATCCCAAGGCCAGTGGCCAATCCGAGCGCTACATAGGATTGGGCTGTCGGACGCCTCATCGTTATGGACGCCGAGTAAAAAAACGCGCACACCACCGCAAGCTCGCAAACGGTGTGGGTCAAGTTGCGTTGGGATTCCCACGAAAACTGAGGGATCGTGAAGAGTAGAAGTGTCGCCAGCGCAATTGATGCACTCGACCGAAGCAAAATCCTAGAAAGTGCGACAAAGGCGAGAAAAACAGCGAAAAGACTCAGGCTCTTGGTGAATGCCAGGGTCGCCAGCGAAAGGCCGAATACACCTATGAATGCCTGCTGAACCCAGTTATACAGCGGTGGTTGATTGTCGTATCCGATCGCCAGCCACTGCGAGAACAAAGCCTGCTGCGACTCGTCATATCGCAGGCCGTGAGGCAGCAGAAGTCTGACGAAGACGTGAATGAGAAGGTAGCATCCAAGAAAGGTCAGAAGAGCTCTCGGTTGCAGTGTTATTTGGCTGACAAATGCCTGATAGCGGTCCCGCAACAACGGCGACTCTTCCGCCTTAGAGTAGGACACTATGCCTCTCCATTCTGCTAAATTCAGCCATGCCTGATGATTGCCTCTGCCTTTCGGCTGGCATCGAACTCCATTTCGATCCAATCGGAGTCTGCCGCCTAGAGTTTACACGAAACTACAATAGCGGCACATCTCGTCAACACAATATGTTGGATTTTCGAGGAGGTATGGCAATTGAGTTTCAATTCACTCGACGTCGGCTCGCGAACCGCAATGACCCCCAATGCAGAGAAGGTGCGTACTACAGCACCTTTGCCGTATGCGCGTCCTCACTGCAGCCTGGGCAGCCCGCAAGTTCCCGGATGTCCGCATCCATATCGCGTCCGGCAATAAGACCGTACGAACCATTCAATCATGAATGTCGCCTTGATTGGCCTGCCACGATCAACGTCCGTGGGGCGTGAATTCCACTAGCAGAGACTTGAGCTCAACGTCCCTAACCCTGCGTGCTGCTTCGTCCGGGGAGACCCAAGCCAGGATGCGCTCGCCACGCTCCTTGAATCTGTCGTGTTTCTTTTTGACTTCGATCTGAAAAATATCAACGATGCAGGGCACGACCTCGCCGTCGCCTAGAAGCTTCAGGTATGTGTATCTGCCGACCGGTTTCTTTCTAACCTTACCTCGAACTCCTGCTTCTTCCCTAGCTTCGATGGCTGCAGCCTCATGAGTGCCTTCCCCTCTATCGGCCATCCCTTCGGAATGATCCAGCGCCCACTGTCGCGCGTTGTGACGATCAGAATTTCAATCGTTGTTCTGTCATCCTTGTAACGGAAGCACAACGCAGCGCATTGCTGGCGAAACTTGCCCGCAAAGAGTTTCTCGGGCTGGGCCGCTAGGCGTTGCAGGAGCGACTTGGGTCTCGCATTTCGCGTCGTTGCCGATTTCTTCTTGGACGTCATGAATTCCGGGAGGGCAGGGGAGCATGAACAGGAAATTTTGTTCAAACGAGACGAGAGTCCTGGTTATTGGTATACGGTCCGAAAGACTACTCACAACTGCGACGGCCCCATCGTACGCTAGCGTACTGGTTGATCGAGCGCAAATCCCAACCCCCTTCGAGTATGGCAGCTTCCATGGCCTCAAGGTAGGAGTGGGCTCTCGGCATTCCAAGGACAACCAGCATGGCCGCTGACTTCGACGAGGCTCAACACAATGCCGAAGCGCTGGACCTAATGCCGCCAACGATGATCATTTTATTCTCGGTTTGATTGAAGGTGACCATCGTGCGTGCAATGGCCTAGCGCTGCAGACTGGCGGCACGCCAACAGCGAGCCCCAGTGGCGGTTTCCCCGCCTTACTCGTCACTCGAGCCAAATCCGTTGGGCGGGAACGAGCTTAATGAACGACTGTTATCACGGGAATTCCAGCCTCTTCAGCCGCACGGATCAGGGCCGCCGACGTATGGCCGGCAAGTGGGAGCGAAGATCTATTAGCGTGGCGGCTGGGTACGCATATCTTCTCTCAGGTCCCTCGCGGATGGAATGGGAACATTCCATCCCTCCCGTTGAACAGCTGCGATATTCTATTACCTTCAGGGAACTGGCGTAGCCGCGAAACCTGCGAGTGTCCGATCACAGGTCATCAAAACCCGCGAGCGTTGAAAGCTTCACTCGCCATCGCCCGAGACTCGCGGCGGTTCCTGAACTTCGCACCATCTCCAAATTGTCCGGGAGGGTATCCGCTCGCTTCGATCCCATGAATTTTGGCTTCGAAGCCGAATACAGCACCGACGTGCCGCGTTGCCTGAAACGGAGCGGTAAACCAAGAACACGCCCTGACCGATGAGATTGAACGGCGCCCGCCTATGAGGGCGCCGGCAGGAATCAGAAGGAGCGCTGCAGACGGAAGAAACCCTTGGTCACCTCGTCAGCATCATCGGGATCAGTGTAATCGGCTGTTGCCTTGGCATAGAGGTTGTCAGCGATCTGATAGTCTACAGTAATGCCGACCGTCCATGCGTCGCCGAGGCCGTCGAACGAGTCGCCACTGAAGCTACCGAGATCAGGCACGTAATTGCCGAAGTACTGAGCCTCCGGGGTGATGGTCCACTTCTCGTTGGCCTTGTAAGCGTATTCGGCTGCAACGGTCCATTCTGACTGGGAATAGTAGGAGTTCGGACCAGATGCGTAAATCGCTGCCAGTCCAAGTGTCCCGGGGCCGATATCAGCAAAGAGCATTCCGCGCACTGCACCGTCTTCGTTGTCGGTGTCGTAGCTGCCGATGACCTGGTAGCTGATTGCTCCGGCCTTGCCGCCAATGCCGAGGCCGACGCCGAAATTATTCGGGTTCTCACCGGGCTTGTAATAGCCGTCTTCCAGCTCGTCGACGGTGACGCCAGCGTAGAAGTCGCCGTTTTCATACTGGTAGCGGATGGAGTTGTGCAGGGTTTCAAAGCTCGAGAGGACGTCCGGTTCGCCAGAAAGGTCGTCATCCCACCAGCTGTAGAACAGACCGGCGCGGAAGCCGGCGAGGTCGATGTAGGCCGAGTCCAGGATCGAGGTCGTCTCGGGATTGTCACCGTTGTTTCGTATAACGATTAGGCCAGTGAGCGGACCATATTCGGTGTCGCTCTTGGCAGTGAACTGCACATGAGCGCGCGTGCGAGCGTTCCAGTCCGAGGTGCCTTTCTCATCCGGGCCCGCATAGACCTCGAAACGAAGGTAACCGCTGACTTTGAGGCATGTTTCGGTGCCTGGGATATAGAAATAGCCTGTGCCATATGCATCGCAGACGCGGACATATTCAACCGGCTCGGGTTCAGCTGCAACGATTGCATCAGCAGCAAAGACCGGCGTAGACGCGGCAGCAAATACCGCGGCGGAGGTCAACAAAGCCATCCGAAGTGTCATTGGAAATCCATTCCCTTTCGATTGAACCGCCACCTGGGGGCTGGGGCTGTTCCGATAGATCGCCTTTCGGCTGGCGAGTCAGCTAGCCGCAAAGCCAGCCTTTCATTCTTGTCTGAGTCGATCAATCTCGAAGTGACGGGTTGCTGTCGACAAACGGCCTTTTGGTCATGGGACGTTGCACTTCGGTAACAATACGATCAGTGGTTGAAAGCGCCAAGCGTCATCATGTGCCGGTAGAGGCCCGTCCGAATTGGACCCTACCGAAAACGGCGGCGGCGGAGGATGTTCGATCGTCAGCATTATTGCATCAACTGGTGTAAGCGTTCGTACCAGTATGAAATCAATTCACGGGCGACCAAAGAGCCGATCCCTGCTGTACGAAGCCCACTCCTTGCCATGCGGGATCCGGAATACTACTCCCCGGACAACCGCTCGAGGCAGACTGTTTTGACAACCTCCTGCAGGCTCCTGACCCGCTCTGTAAGCCAGGCAAGTTCCTCTTGGGTGATCTCGTATTGGGAGGAATACCTGGCTTCGACATAGGCGCGAGACAGCAGCTCGAAGCACCGCCGCGAAAACCGGGTGTCACGAGGCCATGCCGCAATCAGGCGCGGGTCCAGTCCTTCGGCGCGAGAGCGCAGTACCTTGATGCGATGCGACTTCGGGCTGTAGAGGGTAAGGGTCAACAGAGCGCAATGATAGGCGGATTCCGTCCCCTGATGAAGCATGAATACGCCATGACGCCAAATGTTGTCTGCCATTCCAAGTTCAGCCAATTTCAGCGCTTCTTCTGACAGCTTGAACCATTGCTCAAAATAGCCTTTTGCTTCCTGGCGCTGTTCCTTCGGCGTCAACGGCTTCGGTTTTGCTAGCGGATGGCCGGGCACTTCGTAGAGGACGATGCCGTCCCTGGCGATATCGACAAAGAAGGGTCGGCCGCGGCCGAGCTGGTCGTTGACGTCGGCCAAGGTATGGACGATCGGAACAACCGGTGTCTCGATGCGGCGAGCGATCTGTTCTTCGAGCAGCCTGTTGTCGACCCCCTCCCAGAGCGCGTCTTCTTCGGCAAAGGACCTGTCGTTGACCACGACCATGAGGTCGTAGTCGGAGCGATAGCC
>NZ_JANTYT010000046.1:0-9754 GCF_024808825.1 Rhizobium sp. BK661
GATCAAGATCGGTTTGCCAGTCCACGTCCATTGATCGGCCCTCCATAAGCCGACCTCTCATGAATCACGCAAACCCTTTCATGGGAATCCCAAAATAACCCGCCCGCTAAAAACCTGCCAAAGTAGTGCTAGGTGACAATGCGCGCCGGCCGACGTTAGTTGTAATAGGTGATATCGCGGACAGCGCGATTTTGGCGGATCGGAAATAGTGCGGCCAAAAGAGTGGTAGTTCTCTCAGGCCCCGCTTTCTTTGACGGCCTCCATGGCGACGAAGGTCGAGGTGCTGGCAACGAAAGGGAGGCTCGAAATCTTTTCTCCGAGCACGAGGCGATAGTTGGCAATATCGGAGGTGCGGATTTTCAGCAGATAGTCGAATGCGCCTGCGATCATGTGGCACTCCTCCACTTCCTGCAGCCTCCGCGCTGCAATGTTGAATGCCTTCAGCGCGTGTTCGCGCGTATCCGAGAGTTTCACCTCCGTGAATGCGACGTGGTTCTTCCCGAGTTTCTTCAAGTCGACGACCGCACGAAAGCCGAGGATATAGCCATCTTCGATCAATCGCTTTAATCTGACCTGGCAGGGTGTGTTAGAGAGGCCCACCTTTTTGGCAAGATCGGTTATCGACATTCGACCATCTGCAATAAGAGCTTCGATGATCTTGTGATCGAATTGGTCAATTTCCCTGCCGTTTGTGACTGTACTCACGATTTTCCCTCGACTGTTCCTCTAAATTGGGCAGTTAGAGGTCAGAGGTGGCAATTTCAAGTGAAATTACCTTCGCACGACCTGTTATGTGTTGGTCAAGATTCTACCTGGAGCAAAGACATGACGATCACCAGCGAGACGGTGCCAAGCAACCTCAACAGCTTAGTAACTGGTGGCGCCAATCCGTTTGAGGGTTTTGCACCGGCGGTGCGTCCACAAAGCGATTTGCGACGAGCAATCACTGCGGCGTACCGTATTCCAGAAACCGTTTGCGTTCCGGCTCTCGTGGAAGCTGCTGCACTCCCGGAAAAAGTTCGCCAGGGTGCAGCGACGACTGCGCGTCGACTTATTGAAGCACTCCGTGCCAAACATAAGGGTACTGGCGTTGAGGGCCTCGTGCACGAATATTCGCTTTCGAGCCAGGAGGGCGTGGCGCTGATGTGTCTGGCAGAAGCCTTGCTTCGGATTCCTGATACGGCTACCCGTGACGCCCTGATCCGCGACAAGATCGCCGAGGGTGATTGGAAGTCGCATCTGGGCGGCGGCCGGTCCCTCTTCGTCAATGCCGCAACCTGGGGGCTGGTGGTAACCGGCAAGCTCACAGCGACGGTCAACGATCGTAACCTTTCGGCTGCGCTCACGCGCCTGATCGCACGATGCGGCGAGCCGGTTATCAGGCGTGGCGTCGACATGGCGATGCGAATGATGGGTGAGCAGTTTGTCACTGGCGAAACCATCGACGAGGCGCTGCAACGAGCAAAGCCACTCGAACAGCGCGGCTTCAGGTACTCCTATGACATGCTTGGGGAGGCGGCAACGACCGGCGCCGACGCCGAACGGTACTACAAGGACTATGAAGCCGCGATCCACGCAATCGGCAAAGCGTCCGATCGGCGTGGTATCTATGAAGGGCCTGGGATTTCGATCAAGCTCTCTGCTTTGCATCCGCGCTATTCAAGAGCACAGAGCGAAAGGGTCGTCAGTGAACTGCTGCCGAAGGTTAAGACGCTTGCCCTGATTGCCAAGTCCTATGATATAGGCCTCAATATCGATGCCGAGGAGGCGGATCGGCTGGAGTTGTCGCTGGATATCCTTGAGACACTATGCCTCGACGATGATCTTTCCGGATGGAACGGCATGGGTTTTGTTGTCCAGGCCTATGGCAAGCGCTGCCCGTCCGTGCTCGATTTTATCATTGACCTTGCCCGTCGCGCTGGTCGCCGGATCATGGTTCGCCTGGTCAAGGGAGCCTATTGGGATGCCGAAATCAAGCGGGCTCAACTCGACGGTCTTGAAGACTTTCCCGTCTTTACTCGAAAGATTTACACTGACGTGTCCTATGTGGCCTGCGCAAAGAAGCTCTTGGCTGCACCAGATGCTGTCTTCCCGCAATTCGCAACCCACAATGCGCAGACGCTTGCCACAATCTATCACATGGCCGGTTCAGACTTCCATGTTGGGAAGTACGAATTCCAATGCCTTCATGGCATGGGGGAACCGCTCTACGACGAGGTCGTCGGCCGCCAGAACCTCAACCGTCCCTGCCGCATCTACGCACCGGTTGGCACACATGAAACACTGCTCGCCTATCTCGTGCGACGGCTCCTCGAAAATGGGGCAAACTCGTCGTTTGTGAATCGGATCGCCGATCCGGGCGTCTCCGTTGAAGAGCTTGTTGCGGATCCCGTCGATCTTGTCGCCGGAATGCAAGTACCTGGTCTGAAGCACGACAAGATCGCACTGCCCGGCCACCTCTACGGTCAGCGCCGCAATTCCGCTGGTATCGATGTCTCGAACGAAACGACGCTTGCGGAACTGACCGAGAGCCTGAAGGCAAGCGCAACGCTACGTTGGAAGGCAGCGCCAACCCATGAAAGGGAGGCTGCGCCGTCCCGCGACGTCGTCAATCCGTCCGACGGGCAGGACATTGTGGGGACCGTGCGCGAGGCAACGATCGAGGAAGCCGGAGCTGCGGCCGCAATCGCACTCAAAGCCGCGCCGTCCTGGGCTGCAGTGCAGCCTGCCGAGCGGGCCGCGCTCCTCGAGCGGGCAGCTGACGCTATGCAGGCGAAAATGGAGACCTTGTTGGGTCTCATCATTCGCGAAGCTGGGAAGTCGCTGCTGAATGCCGTCGCTGAGGTCCGGGAGGCGGTCGACTTCCTACGTTACTACGCCGAGCAGACGCGCCGCACCCTCGGTCCTTCTCATGCACCACTTGGTCCCGTTGTGTGCATAAGCCCGTGGAATTTTCCATTGGCGATCTTTACCGGGCAGGTTGCTGCTGCGCTTGTCGCAGGCAACCCGGTTCTAGCCAAACCTGCGGAAGAAACGCCGTTGATTGCGGCCGAAGCCGTTAGAATTCTGCATGGAGCCGGTATCCCGACTGACGTCGTCCAGTTGGTTCCGGGTGATGGAAGGGTAGGGGCGGCTCTGGTGACAGCTCCCGAAGCCGCTGCCGTGATGTTCACAGGCTCCACAGAGGTTGCGCGAATTATCCAGGGCGAGCTCGCCAAGCGACTATCCAAGGGCGGAAAGCCGATTCCATTTATCGCCGAGACTGGCGGCCAGAATGCCATGATCGTGGACTCCTCGGCACTTGCCGAACAGGTTGTCGGTGATGTGATTGCCTCGGCATTCGACAGCGCCGGGCAGCGCTGCTCGGCACTGCGCGTTCTGTGCCTGCAGGAAGACATCGCCGACCGTACATTGGTGATGCTTAAAGGAGCTTTGAAGGAGCTCTCCATCGCCAATACCAATCGCCTGGCCTCGGACATAGGGCCGGTCATTACTGCCGAAGCCAAGGATACAATCGAAGCGCACGTAGAGGCCATGAGCGGCGCAGGCTGCAAAGTCGAACGTGTGAATTTGTCCGAAGCGACCGAGAGGGGGACATTTGTCGCCCCAACCATCATCGAAATCAGCAGCATTTCGCAGCTTAAACGCGAGGTGTTTGGTCCGGTTCTTCACGTTATTCGATGGCGCCGCCAGGACCTTGGACGCCTGATAGACGATATCAATGCGACGGGTTATGGTCTTACGTTCGGTCTTCATACGCGCCTCGATGAAACGATTGCAAATGTGACGAGGCAGGTGAAAGCGGGCAATATTTATGTTAACCGCAACGTCATCGGCGCAGTCGTCGGCGTGCAGCCTTTCGGCGGTCGCGGTCTATCCGGGACCGGCCCCAAGGCAGGCGGGCCTCTCTACCTCGGGCGCCTGGTTTCATCTCCGCCCATTCCGCCACAGCACAGCTCGGTCTACAGCGATCCTTCGCTTCTGGACTTTGCAAAATGGCTGGAACAGCAGGGCCTTTCTGAAGATGCGGAAGTCGCGCGGCAACTTGGCAGCCAGTCCGCTCTGGGACTTGAAATGGAGCTTCCCGGTCCGGTGGGCGAGCGTAATCTATATGCGCTTCACCCTCGCGGTAAGATCTTGTGCGCGCCGTGGTCCAGCACAGGTCTCATCCGCCAGATTTCCGTTGTCCTCGCCACCGGAAATAGCGCAGTTATCGATTGCGATGAAGGCTTGCGTCCAACATTGAAAGGACTTCCCGCCAGCGTCGGCTCACGCATTGACTGGAAGGAAACCAAAGCAATTTCCGAGCCATTGGCCGGAGCGCTCATCGAAGGTGAGGACGCGCGGGTTCTCGCTATGCTGTCGAAGATAGCAGCAATGCCAGGGCCACTACTACTGACACAATCTGCGACGCCAGCGGAGCTCAGGCATGATGCGGATGCCTACTGCCTGAACTGGCTTCTCGAGGAGGTGTCGACCTCCATCAACACCGCTGCGGCAGGGGGCAACGCAAGCCTGATGTCGATCGGGTGATACTGGCGAGGCAGCTAGAATTGATCAGTTAGCCGATCCGCGTAGATGATTGCCTCGACGACATCGCACGCGATCGGCAAATATTTGCTTTCGGTTGCGGAGCAAAAAACAGATCCTCTTGAGAGCCAGCGAGAACGGCAGTCCAGGGTGGCTTTGCTGCTGTTTGCCGGAAGCCCGCACCTCAGAGAAAACCTCAGTTGAATTGCCGAAACCCCGCGGCCGACGGCTCCATCTGGCTGACCGAAAAATTTCATCAACAGTTTCGAGAATCTATCGAACGCCTGTGTGTGTTGTCGAGTAGTACACGGTTTGCGCGTCACGTCGGGACTTTCGGTTCGGCAAATTTCGGCGGTCAGGCTTTGTAGGGTGCTCTATTTGGAGGGTTCCATGAAACGCTTGCACAAGCCAATCACAGCGTTCGCTTTCCTCGCTGTCTCGGCATTGAGTGCGTCATGTACCACGGGTGGGCCAGGAGCCCGCTCGCTCACAGAGCCTTTGAATCCGGCTTGCGCTGAGGGGTTCACCGTGCCAGAGCACAACACGGACTGCGTCGTTCCCATTCGCCTACGGCTGGATGTTCGATCCGGACGGCGCCCAAGCCGCGGCGCGCATGTTCTTCACTGATCTTGGCGGCTCGGCCGCCATGCTCAGACTTCGCGAACTTGACGACGATGCTCTGAAGGACATCGGTCTCGCGCGCTCTGAAATCGAGGCCGCAGCCTTCGGCCGGGTGCATACCTACAGCCGAGGGAGGAGGTCGTGACCACCCAGCCAATCGCTGCAGATCTGACCTTGATGACCGTTCTGGTCGCTTTCACAGGGGTCTTCTTGATCTGCTTCCTGAAAGGGGCGTTCGGAGGAGGATTCGCTATTGTCGGGATCCCGCTGCTGTCGCTCGTGATGGATCCGGTAACCGCCGGTGGCCTGCTCGCTCCCCTGTTTGTCGCCATGGACCTCTACGCGCTCCGCTATTGGAAGCCAAACACGTGGTCGCGGCAGGATCTCGCCCCGTTGCTTCCCGGACTTATTGTCGGAATCGGGAGCGGATATCTGCTTTTCCGCTTTCTCGACCATCATGCGATCGAAATCGTCATGGCTGTCGTCACACTGATCTTCGTTGGGCTGTGGCTCGCGGGAGGAGGCGGCGTTTCCATCCGGCCTCGATCGACACCCAAGGCTGTTGCAGCCGGGTTGGCGTCGGGCATCACCACGATGGTTGCTCATTCCGGCGGACCGCCGCTTGCGATGTACCTGCTGCCGCTCGGTTTGACCAAGGAAGTCTATGCGGGAACGACCAGCCTCTTCTTCACGGTCGGCAATGCCACCAAAGCCGTCCCGTGGTTGATGCTGGTACGGCCGGAAGGTGTTGACCTGGTGCTAATGGCCGTATGCTTGCTCGCGGTTCCCAGTGGTGTCGGAATGGGCTGGCGACTTCATGGACGTCTCGATCAACGCCAGATCTTCCGCGCATGCTACGCACTGCTTGCTGTGACTGCTGTGAGGCTTCTGTGGGACGGTGTTGCCGGGTACTTGGTATGAATGTCTCGGATCAATAAATGGCATTGCGGGCATATGATGAGAGGGCGGATGCGGATACGATCGGCGATTTGGCGGCGATGTCCACGGAACTCCTAAGTCCCCAACAGACTGACCGCCGGCCTTGCCCGCTTGATTCGATCGCCAGTTGAAAACCAGTCAATACCACAGCACGACAAGGAGACTGCAATGGCACGAAAGGCAGCAGACATCATCACGGAAGTGCTTCATTCCGTCGGCGTCCGTCGTATCTACGGCGTCGTCGGAGATAGCCTGAATGGCATCACTGAATCCATGCGGCGACGCGGCGACATTGACTGGATCCATGTGCGGCACGAAGAGACGGCGGCGTTTGCCGCGGGAGCGGAAGCTCATCTAACCGGAGAGCTTGCCGTATGCGCGGGAAGTTGCGGTCCCGGAAACCTTCATCTGATCAACGGCCTCTTCGACGCCCATCGTTCCCGAGTACCGGTCCTCGCGATCGCTGCTCAGATTCCTTCGGTCGAAATCGGACGGGGGTACTTCCAGGAGACACATCCCGATCAACTTTTCAGGGAGTGCAGCCACTACTGCGAACTCGTTTCCAATCCCGCCCAGCTTCCCGGCGTAATCGAGACCGCGGTTCGGACTGCGATTTCCAAACGCGGCGTCGCCGTGGTGGTCATTCCGGGAGACATCGCGCTTGCCGAATACGCCGCTCCAATCTCCAATCCGGCGGGAATCCGGATTCCTGAGCCGGTTATACTTCCGCAGGACGCCGATCTGGATAACCTGGCAAGCGTGCTGGCCGAGAGCCAGCGCACCACGCTCCTATGCGGGCGAGGATGCGAGGGCGCACACGATGAGGTGGTGGCGCTGGCCGAACGTCTAAAGGCTCCGGTCGTACACGCGCTCGGCGGCAAGGAGCATGTCGAGTGGGACAATCCGTACGACGTCGGCATGACGGGCCTCATCGGCTTTTCTTCCGGATACGGTGCGATGCTCGCCTGCGATACATTGCTGATGCTCGGGACGGATTTTCCATATCGGCAGTTCTATCCGAGTGGCGCCAAAATTATCCAAATTGATCTCCGGGCTGAAAATCTGGGGAGACGGGCACCGTTGAAGATGGGCCTGGTCGGCGATGTAAAGGCGACGCTGTCAGCGCTACTTCCAAAGCTCGAACCGAAGTCCGATGGGGTCCACCTGGCAACAAGCCTCTCCAATTATAGAGAGGCTCGCGAAGGACTTGACGATCTCGCGACCGGCACGCCGGGCCGCAAGCCGATTCATCCGCAATATCTAGCCAAGTTGGTGAGCGAACTCGCTTCCGACGACGCGGTATTCACATTCGACGTTGGTACCCCGACAGTATGGGCCGCACGCTATCTGAAAATGAATGGGCGGCGCAGAATGATAGGTTCCCTGGTGCATGGGTCGATGGCGAATGCATTGCCGCAAGCAATCGGCGCGCAGGCTGCCTTTCCAGACAGGCAGGTCATCAGTCTCTCGGGCGACGGAGGCTTCGCCATGCTGATGGGCGATTTTCTTACGCTGGCTCAGCAGAACCTTCCGGTGAAGATCGTCATCTTCAACAACTCCGTACTGGGCTTCGTTGCACTTGAGATGAAGGCGTCCGGCCTCCTGGAGACGGGTACCAGCCTTAATAATCCCGATTTTGCAGCGATGGCGAATGCCGTCGGCGTTCACGCGTGCCGAGTGGAGGACCCGGCTGACTTGGAAGGGGCGCTCGCGGATGTTCTTGCACATGACGGCCCGGCACTTCTCGATGTCGTCACCAATACGGAAGAGCTGTCGATGCCGCCAAAGATCGAGGCCCTACAAGTTAAGGGATTCAGCCTTTGGGCTTTGAAGGCCGTAATGAACGGCAAGGGCAATCAATTGCTTGATCTGACCGTATCGAATTTCCTCCGTCGATGAGAAAGCGCCCGAACTCATCTCAACATCTTCGACTAAAACAATGATCGGCGGCTAGGAAGCAACCCTTCGCCCGCCGATCATTGTTTAGCGCATCGCGCGCGAGGCGCTCTAATATTCGAGGACCACACCACACGGTGCCCACAGTTTGAAAAGTCGTTCCCTTAAATTGATACCTAAGGATGCGTTGCGAGCCACCTATGCGAGGCTTAGGTGAGGGGAAGCTAAATTACCTTCGGTAAACGAGATGAAAATTTCAGAACTATCCTCTACGCGAGACGCGGGCTCATTGAAGGGCGCTCCTAGATCCACACGCCTTGCAATACCCGCAAACTCGAATATTCCCCGCCGAGTTCCCGTCTATGAGCTCGAGCATCAGTCGAGAAGACCCGCTTCGGACGACCTGGAGCCGTCCGTCATAACTTCTATTTCTGTTGTCGTGGGAAGCATCGTGTCCATCATCCTGGCGATGACAGTGATTTTCGATCCCAGCCGTTCAGGAGATCTTGTCGACATGATTTCGAGCCTACAATCCAGGCTTACAATGTGACCCTAGGCGTTGCTTGCTGATCTCCTCACCTTCAGGCGTTTTTCACACCATGGTATCATGGACAGCGGAGTTGGCCCCTCCTAGGCTTCTCCGAGACCTGAAGGGCACGCCATGATCGGGGATGGAACACTCAGTATCTTTAACGCTCCCACTGCGTCGGAGGCATGCGGGGCAGCTTTGCAAGCTTACGCTGCGCTTCGAAAGACAATTCCCTCGCTCAACGCCCGCCGTTCAGCCGAGGACCGGCCGACAACCGATGTCTCTGTGGGGCTGCATGTTGGAGAAGTGTTCTATGGCAACATCGGTAGCCCCGCCCGACTCGATTTCACGGTGCTGGGCCGCACTGTGAACGAGGCCAGCAGGATTGCTGGGCTTTGCCATCCGCTATCGACCGACATTCTTCTGTCCTCAAACTTCGCTCAGTCGCTGGACGCAGTCAACAGGGCGAACGCGGCATCGGTTGGCTGTCACACGCACGAGGCGTTTCCAGATCTATGGAGCCGTTCTCGTTGAAGAATTAGGAGAAGCGGTCCCGGTCGGTCACGAGATGATATTCACCTTCTGGCGCAAGTTGTAAATCAAGGATTTGAGAATATGGTCGAGCAAGTTTCCTGGCAAGTCGAGCGACTGGCGCACGATCCGGTCTGCCAGTACGCGATGCTCGTCATCGTGATGTTTATCACAAGATTTCTGGTGCAGGGGCGGCCCGCCTTAAGGTTCGTTGTGCACTTTGTCTTCTTTGCTGTCTTGACCGCTACGCTTGTGGCAGACAGCGTCACGCCATGGTCGGCCGACATCGCTACGACGGATCTGGCCCGGCGAACCTTTCTGGGGATCGCGAAGACGACATGGTGCTTTGCCGGGGCAACGGTCCTCGTCGCATCGGTACGGCTCTTTTTGATTGTCGAGCAAAAGCCCAGGGAAGGGCGGCTTATCCAGGATCTGCTGGTTGGGATCATTTATCTTGGCGCAGCCCTCGCCGTCATTGCCTTCGTATTCAGTCTCCCAGTAGGCACCGTCATCGTCACGTCGGGCGTCTTCGCCATTGTTCTCGGGCTCGCCCTCCAAAGCACCATGAACGACGTCTTTTCCGGTATCGCACTCAATCTCGGCCGACCTTATCCTAGGCCGTCGACTCATAAACTCTGACACCAGATCCTTGCCGCGACGAGTTTGACAGCTGCGAGATAGTTTTCCGGGCGCTTGTCGTAGCGAGTA
>NZ_JANTYT010000047.1:0-8558 GCF_024808825.1 Rhizobium sp. BK661
GGTTCATCATGACATCGGTCATCGGTGGTTCCTTCCAATCAGGTTGGTGTGAGCAACCCGACTTTACCGGAGAACTTCGATGACCGCCGCTTCGCTGCTCGCTCGCTACGGCGCGATTGAGAACGCGCTCACGAGCGGCTTCGCTACCGCCGACCTACACCATTCGGCGGGACACGACCAAACATCCAGACATCAAGGTCAAATGGAACAACTTCGACCACGAAGGATATAAGTCTGCGATCCGCAATTTCCTGACGGCTGATGCCCCGGATGTTGTCGCGTGGTACGCAGGAAATCGTATGGAACCGTTTGTAAAGGCCGGTCTCTTCACCGACGTTTCGGATGTTTGGCAAGCCAACGGGCTTGATGACCAACTGAAGTCAGCCGCATCGGCAATGACGATCGATGGAAAAAAGTGGGGCGTCCCATATACCTATTATCAATGGGGTATTTATTACCGCGCAGACATCTTCAAGGACAAGGGTATTGAGCCCCCGAAGGACTGGAGCGAACTTCTTGCCGCTAGCGAGAAACTCAAAGCCGCCGGCGTGACGCCCTTTGCCATAGGCACAAAAGCCCTATGGCCGGCCGGCGGTTGGTTTGACTATCTCGATCTGCGTGTGAACGGTTACGACTTCCATATGAAGTTGACCTCCGGGCAGGTGCCCTACACGGATCCCAAGGTAAAAGCCGTCTTTGAAAAGTGGTCAGAGCTGGTGAAGCCCGGTTATTTCCTCGAAAATCACGCTGCTCTCGACTGGCAGGACGCGATCCCGCAGTTCGTGCAGGGCAAGGCTGCAATGTACCTGATGGGTAACTTCGCAGTGGCTCCAATGAAGGACGGTGGCCTTAAGGAGGATCAAATTGGCTTCCTTCAGTTCCCGACCATCACGGAAGGTCTCCCGGCGGCCGAAGAAGCGCCTACGGACACCTTCCATATTCCGGCGGCTGCGAAAAACAAAGAGGACGCGAAAACCTTCCTTGCGTATCTCGCTACGCCGGAGGCCCAGGCTAAAATGAACGTTACACTTGGCCAACTTCCCGTGAACAACAAGTCACCTCAGCCCGAAGACAAGTTCCTCAAGGCAGGCTTCCAAATGCTATCCGCAGCACAGGGACTTGCGCAGTTCTACGATCGTGACGCGCCAGCAGAGATGGCAAAAGCGGGAATGGAAGGTTTCCAGCAGTTTATGGTTAAGCCAGAGAAGCTCGACGCTATCCTTGCACGCCTGGAGAAAGTCCGGGCTCGCGCCTACAAGTAATAGGAAGGCTGCCGGGTTGGGGTCCGGCAGCCGCACTTCTCAATAAGGACTGTATCGAGATGGGTAGATCGTCTATCAATCAGCAGACGTTTTGGCAGCGAAATCAGCGCGTAATGGCTCCATGGCTGTTTCTTGCTCCCGGTCTGTTGATGTTCGCCATTTATGTAATCATTCCCATCTTTCAGTCAGTCTGGATCAGCTTCTATGATTGGGACGGTCTCGGTCAGAAGACTTGGATCGGTATTGCAAACTATGTGGAGCTTGCCTCAGACGAGGCTTTTTATACCTCGCTAACGAACAACCTCATTTGGCTCGTTCTATATCTTCTTGCCGTGCCAGCAGGGTTAGCCGCGGCAATGTTCCTTAATCAAACCGTAGCTGGAATTAGGATCTACAAGTCTCTATTTTTCTTTCCTTTTGTTATTAGTCAGGTTGTCGTCGGCCTAATCTTCACGTGGTTTTACGCTCCCGACTTCGGACTGCTGTCGGCGCTTATCAAGGCGCTCACGGGCACCGAGGTTGCAATCCTGGCGGATGAGAGGTTCGTAACTTACGGCATCATCGCAGCCGGGCTTTGGCCACAGATCGCCTATTGTATGATCCTTTATCTTACTGGCTTGAACAACATTAACCCCGAGCAAATCGAAGCTGGCCGTATGGACAACGCCTCCGGGTGGAGCCTGTTCTGGTTTATCGTCTTGCCTCAGCTGCGACCTGCAACCTTCATCGCAATAGTTGTGACAGTAATCGGTGCTCTGCGCTCCTTCGATCTCGTCTCCGTCATGACGGCGGGCGGGCCCTATGGTTCCAGCCGCGTTCTCTCGTTTTACATGTATGAACAAGCGCTTTCCGAGTACGGGTTCCGGATGGGATACGGCGCGGCAATTGCAGTCGTTCTTTTCTTTATAATGATGGTGTTCATCACGTTCTTTATCATTCGAATGCTGCGCCAAGAGAGGAACGCCTGATGTTTCCGACACCTGTACAAAAGGCCGGGCGAGGGGCGTCCATCGCTTACCAAGTAGTTCTTCCAATTGCACTGTTGGTGTGGCTTTTACCTCTGATTGGGGTCGCCCTGACGTCCATACGCCCTTCGGGAGATCTTGCTGCGGGCAACTACTTCGGTCTGCCATCAGGATTTGCCGGGGTTGAAAATTACTCAGCTGTTTTCATCAATTCCCCAATAGGGCACTACATCCTCAACTCATTCAAGATGACAATTCCAACGGTTATCGCGGCAGTTGGGCTGTCTTGTCTGTGTGGATTTGCTCTCGCGATCTACAAATTCAAAGGAGGCCTTTTACTTTTCTTTGTTTTTGTGGCCGGCAACTTCATACCGTTCCAAATCTTGATGGTCCCTGTGCGTGACCTGACTTTGAGACTGGGATTGTATGACACTATCACCGGATTGGTGTTGTTTCATGTGGCGTTTCAAACCGGCTTCTGTACGCTTTTCATGCGTAACTTTATCAAGGGACTGCCCTTTGCTCTAATCGAATCTGCCAGGGTGGATGGGGTTTCGGAGTTCAGGATATTCATACATATCGTCCTTCCCTTGATGCGGCCGGCCATCGCAGCTCTCTCCGTTTTGATCTTCACATTTGTTTGGAACGACTATTTTTGGGCTACCGTGCTTATACAGGGTGACGGCGCAATGCCAGTCACCGCCGGGCTTAGCAGCCTTAACGGCCAGTGGGTTGCCGCGTGGCATTTGGTATCTGCTGGATCGATCGTAGCCGCACTGCCGCCTGTTCTTATGTTCTTCTTTATGCAGCGCCATTTCATCGCTGGTCTAACACTCGGAGCGACAAAGGGATGACGAATGTCCATACGATCGAATGCGGGCAGGTTTCACTCGTTATCCGACTACCCGAATTTGGTATGCCCGAAATTATCCATCTTGGCCCGATAGCCGAAGAAATCTCGGCAGTCACCGTTCATCGCGCGAGCCGGGTTAATGGCATGGATATTTCCGTGCCATCTGCTGTCCTTCTGCCAGTAACCGGGATGGGATTCTTCGGATGGCCGGCGATTTCGGGACATAGAGGCGGCAAAGATTTTACCCTGCAGTTCCAAAATTGGCGAATTGCGCGCGACGGGAACGCCCACAGGCTAAACGCCATCGATGCTGTCGCAGGCATAGAGATCTCAATTCTCGTAACCGCTTCACAATGTAGCGTACTAACGACATCTACCGAGTTAACCAACAGAGGCAACTCTTCCTACACGCTTGATCGATGCATGGCCGGCAGTTTTCTGGTTTCAGAGGGACCAGGGACGATCACCAGTCTCACAGGAATGTGGGGAAGGGAATTTCAGAAGCGACAAGCTCACCTCAATCCAGGTATTTGGCTGCAGGAAAACCGACGGGGGCGGACGTCCCATGATCGATACCCTACCATCGCGACAAGGGTTGGAAGCGAGGAATTCGTGTTTCACCTTGGCTGGAGTGGAAACCACGTGATCGCGGTGGACACTTTGGATGATGGACGACGGCTGGTCCATCTCGGCGAACTCTTTGAGCCTGGCGAGATTCAATTGGGGCCCGGTGAGAGCTACGTCAGTCCGACTGCCTACGCCGCCAAGAGATCCGAGGATTTGCATTCGTTCGTCAGAACGGAGCTCATAACCTGGCCGGGCGGGGCAATGTCCGAGAGACCAGTGACCCTCAACACGTGGGAAGGAAACTACTTCGATCACAAGATTGCCTCTCTCAGATCGCAGGCGGATGCCGCGGCGGAGCTAGGAATTGAACGGTTCGTTCTCGATGACGGTTGGTTTGGTCAACGAGACGACGACACGACGAGCTTGGGCGACTGGATCGTCGACCGGCGCAAATACCCGTCAGGCCTACGGGAATTGGCTAATCACGTAACCAATCTCGGAATGCAATTTGGAATTTGGTTCGAACCGGAGATGGTCAACCCCGTTTCGACACTCTACCGCGAACATCCAGATTGGGTACTTCACGTTGAAGGACGTCCGCTCCTGTTGTCTAGAAATCAGCTCGTCCTGGATTTGACACGGTCCGAGGTGAGCGAATACCTGTTCCTGACGATGTCGCGTCTCCTTGCAGAACAGCCAATATCCTACATTAAATGGGATATGAACCGCGACTTGACGCATGTCGGCGGCACCGATGGCCGACCTCGGACGTCTGCGCAAACCCACGCTGTCTATCGTCTGATGGATCGCATCCGATCTTCTTTCCCCCGCGTAGAGATCGAGAGCTGCGCATCTGGTGGCGGCAGGATCGACTTCGGCGTACTGGGCAGGGCGCAGCGCGTCTGGACTTCCGACTGCACGGACGCCGTTGACCGTCTCGAAATACAGCGCGGCGCATCTTTACTTTTACCGCCCGAAGTTCTTGGCGCGCACATTTCAGCGTCGCCAAATCATCAGACAGGCAGAATCCTTAGTCTTTCGTTCCGAGCTCTTGTGGCGCTCGGCTACCATCTTGGTGTCGAATTGAACCCACTTGAATTGACCGCGGAAGAGAAGAATGAACTCAAGTATTGGATATCCCTACATAAGCGCTTAAGGCCGCTACTCCACGGATCAGATGGGGCTAGCAATTTCAGGCAGGAGCCGCTCGATGGGCGTTACGTTTGGGGCGCTACCCGACGGGATTTGGCAGTCGCATTTGTAGCCCAAGGCCCGCAGATGATTAGCGAACAACCACCACCGGTCAAGTTGGCCTTGCAAGGTCCTGCCGGGCGTCTGTGGCGCATTGCGCGGGTCCATCCTCTAACGCCGGAGTTTGTGCGCACTTCTCAAAGTCAGGACGATATGCTCGGAGGAAAAGTTGCGTTCACTGCTGCAACGATAGCTTCCGTCGGCCTCCATTTACCGATGCTAAGACCCGAAAGCGCAATGCTTTTGGAATTTGAAGCTTTAGAGGATTAAAATATGGGCAACGTGACCCTTCAGGGCGTAACAAAGGCTTTCGGTGCTGCGCAAGTGATCAAAGGTGTGAACCTCACCATCGAGGATGGAGAGTTTTGCGTCTTTGTAGGACCCTCAGGCTGCGGGAAGTCAACTCTCCTAAGGATGATTGCCGGGCTCGAGGACATATCCTCCGGCGAACTCAAGATTGACGGGTCGGACATGACGCGGGTCGGATCGGCGCAACGCGGAGTCGCAATGGTCTTTCAGTCATATGCGTTGTACCCCCATATGACCGTAGCTGAGAACATTGGATTTGGTTTGAGAATGACGGGCCACTCCAAGTCCGAAATCAGCACTCGAACACAAGCTGCGGCGGATATGCTCCAACTCTCGAGTTTGCTTGACCGCAAGCCTTCGCAACTCTCTGGTGGCCAGCGGCAGAGAGTGGCGATCGGGAGAGCGATAGTGCGAAACCCGCGAGTCTTCCTTTTTGACGAACCACTTTCAAATTTGGACGCATCGCTTCGTGTACAGATGAGAACTGAGATCAGCCGGCTCCACCAAGACTTGAGAAGCACTATGATCTACGTCACACATGACCAGGTGGAAGCCATGACAATGGCGGATAAAATCGTGGTTTTGCAAAACGGGTTAATCGAGCAGGTAGGTTCGCCCTTGGACCTCTACCACCGGCCGAGAAACGTATTTGTCGCTGGTTTCATCGGTTCACCGAAGATGAACTTCATTCGTGCAGATGCCACATTCTCCCCGGACGCAACCATTGTTTCGCTTCCAGGAGGGGCGCAGGTCACGCTCCCTGCGACGGAATGCCCAACCGGCAGAGCACCGGTCACTTTGGGCATTCGACCGGAGCACCTCAATCAGCAGGGCGAACCAGCGGCAGTGTTGGAGGGCCACATCGTTTTTGCCGAGCACCTTGGTTCGGAAACGATGCTGTATGCCGAACTTGCGAACGGCTCGTCAGTCGCGGTCAAGTCCGATGGCCTGGACAAAGCAAAGACTGGGGACAGTATCGATCTCAAATTACCGGCTGCAGCTTGTCATCTTTTCGACGACCAAGGCGTGGCCATTCTGAATGGAGACCTGAGGAAATAATGCTTGGCGTATGCTATTATCCGGAGCACTGGCCCGAAAGCTGGTGGAACACCGACGCTTGCAGGATGAAGGCCTTGGGCATCTCCTTCGTCCGTATCGGAGAATTCGCATGGTCGCGGCTGGAGCCTCGTCGCGGCGAGTTCGAATTCGACTGGATGGAACGTGCGATCGATGCGCTTGCATCGCATGGACTCAAAGTCGTACTTGGCACTCCGACTGCCACCCCCCCAAAATGGCTTATGGACGAGTTCCCGGAAATCGCTCCCATCGATGAACAGGGGAGGGTTCGAGGTTTTGGATCTCGACGGCACTACACCTTCTCGTCGCAGCGTTGGTGGGAGGAGTCTAGGCGCATCGTTGAAGCGGTCACTTCCCGTTTTGGATCGCACCCTGCTGTGGTTGGCTGGCAAACTGACAACGAATACGGTTGTCACGAGACGATATTGTCGTGGGGTCTCGAAGATCTGAAAGCCTATCGCAAGTGGCTCCGTTTGCGCTACCAGTCTACTGAACAACTGAACGAAGCCTGGGGCTCGGTGTTCTGGTCGATGGAAATCCAGAACTTCGAAGATGTTTCACTGCCAAACCTGACTGTGACGGAGGCTAATCCCGCAGCCAGAATGGACTTTTGGCGCTTCCACTCTGATCAAGTCGCGGCATACGACAGTATGCAATGCGAAATCATCCGCAAGAATTCTCCAGGACGTTGGATTACGCACAATTTCATGGGGTTCGTAAACGACTTCGATCATTGGAAAGTCGGGGACAATCTCGATCTCGCGTCATGGGATTCTTATCCAATCGGTTTCGTTGAAAAGTTCCCGTTCAGTGACGCGGAGCGGACACGCTGGGCTGAGACATCTCACCCCGATATTGCCGCGTTCCACCATGACCTGTACCGTGGGGTCGGAAGAGGCAGGTTTTGGATCATGGAGCAACAACCCGGTCCGGTGAATTGGGCTCCCTGGAACCCCATTCCTAAGCCCGGCATGGTGCGACTGTGGACTTGGGAAGGGCTTGCTCACGGAGCGGAAGTCGTAAGCTATTTCCGCTGGCGGCAAGCCCCTTTTGCTCAGGAGCAGATGCATGCGGGGCTGAATTTACCAGGACTGCACGATTTGTCAGCGGGCGGCACTGAAGCAGAGAAGGCAGCACAGGAAATAGCGGTGGTTGGGCCCTTGGGACAGGTGGCCAAGGCTCCCGTTGCAATCGTTTATGACTACGAAACCTATTTTGGAAGCGTCATACAACCGCAGGGGAAAGATTTCCGCTTTGAGGAACTGGCTTTTAGGTGGTACGAGGCGGTGCGCCGGCTTGGGCTGGACGTTGACTTTGTGCGGCCGGGTGAAAGTCTAGTAGGTTACAAGATTGTCCTGGTCCCTTGCCTCATGCATGTCTCAGACGCGGCGGAGTCCGCATTCGACAATGCTGATGGGCAAGTTCTCTTTGGGCCGAGGTCCGGATCTCGTACACGAGAATTCAAGATTCCTGCGAATCTGCCCCCTGGTCCACTCGCAAGTCTAGTCGGGGCAGCAGTGTTGCAAGTCTCGTCCCTGCGGCCTGGTCTGACTTACAACGTCGAAGGGTCGGCGAGCGGCTCCGCCCAGCGGTGGAAAGAGCAACTCGCATGCTCTCCTGACACTGAAGTCCTTTCCAGGTTTTCTGACGGTGACGCTGCGCTTACAAGGAATGGAAATTACCACTATCTTTCCTGCTGGCCTGACGAACAACTCTTGTCTGAGGTCGTGCTTCTCTTGGCAGGAAAAGCAAACGTGCAAACGTTTGAACTACCAGAGTCTATCAGGATAAGGCGTCGGGGAGAGGTGACGTTCGCTTTTAACTATGGCTCGGAGACGTGGAATCTTCCCTTCGAAGGTGAGTTCATCCTTGGAGGAAAGGCCGTGCTGCCTCAATCGCTGGCGGCGTATCGCTGAGTCTTAGAGCTGCGCAATCGATGGCGGATTGTGCGGCTCGTATGTCGTTCAACGGTAGCGGGACTACTCACTAACTCCACGATCGGCCAATGCCATGTCAATTATGGAGAGGTATAGGTTTCTCACGGTCGGCGACGTTTCCCGACGCTATCGGTGGAAACGGCGCTAGCACCGAGGCGAGCTTTTCCTGCGGCTCCAGAAAAGAGCAAGTTTTGGTATGGGCTTTGCGGGTTAACGTGGAATGTGTCGACCAAATAAATCGCTTTGACCTTGCCCCGTTGAAATAATCCATTTTGAAGTAAGCTCTGGCCCATTGAGAGGACCAGGGAATGAAGCGCAGCCGTTTCACAGACGAACA
>NZ_JANTYT010000048.1:0-6865 GCF_024808825.1 Rhizobium sp. BK661
TCCGCACCGCAACCCGCCGCTACCGCCCCAAATACAGCAACCCAAAACCGCCGGAGCGAACTTAAAACTGGATAAAACTTGGGGGCAAGGTCACTGGCGCACCAGGGACTCCTCGCTGAGGTGAAATGTGTTGCCGTAAAGCGATGATGGAACCCATGTGTCGCGAACGAACCTTTCCACGCTGAGCATAAAAGATACAGCAGCTTAGTGTATCGGAGGCGGTGGACTTTGGTTCGATTCCCTTCAAGAGCAGTAACTTGCGACCTCATCTTGGATTTGACAAACTTTGCCATCAGCACGTATCCTCAAGCATAAAGGAGACTCGAATGGCGACGATGAATGTATCCCTGCCAGATCCCATGAAAGACTGGGTGGAAGCACAGGCTAAGACAGGTCGATACTCGAATGCGAGCGATTATGTCAGGGACCTGATCCGCAGAGACCAAGCCCGTACGGATAAGATTGCCGAGATGCAGCGCTTTGTCGACGACGGGATTAGAAGCGGAGTTGGGAGCCGTTCAAGGGACGAGTTGTTTGCTGCAGCCACCGCTCGAGCCGAGATCAGCCGCGGAAGCGCTTGATGCCATTCAGCCTTTCGATCCAAGCGGAAGAGGATATTGTTTCCATAGCGGAAGAAGGCATCCGGATCTTCGGAGCACCAGTTGCCAGACGATATCACGATGAGCTTTTTGCCTTGCTCGAACTCATCGCCACCAACCCAAGAATGGCGCGCGAACGCTGTGAGATTTCTCCCCCTGTAAGGATCCATCCGTTCAAGGCGCACCTTGTGGTGTATCGCATCATCGAAGACGGGAGCATATTCGTGATCCGTATCCGCCATGGCCATGAAGATTGGGCGGGAGACTCTTTCTAATCAATGCCTTCGCCGATTTAATGTGCTGGTCGCTAGTGCAATCCCATCACGGCGGTAGATCTGCATATTCACTGCACGGAAAGCAATGGACGGCGGCAACGCCATGAAATTAGAAACCAATCAAGAAGCTGAGAAGTTCGCTTGGGCAGGTCCCGACGGAGCTCCGCCAGATCCTCAACCGTAATCTTTGCATACAGCGACTTGGTTACGACCATTCGTTTTGGCATCATACAGAGATGCATCCGCCCTACGCTGAAGCTGGTCCGGCGATATGGCTTCCCTATCAACCGTCCCTGCCGCTACGCCAACGCTAATTGTGACGCAGGGGGCAACGCGTGACGAGGGGTTGGCGAGAGCTGCAGCCTCTACCCGGCTTCGGATCGTTTCTGCGACAGACCGTGCATCCTCTTCGCTTGAATTAGGAAGCAACACAAGAAATTCCTCTCCTCCAAACCGCGCGACCTGATCTTGCTCGCTTCTTAGACTGCTCTGGATGATGCCCGCCACTTTCACCAGGCAGCGGTCGCCTTCGGCATGGCCGAGAGTGTCGTTCAGCTTCTTGAACTCATCGATATCGCACATCAGCATCGCGATGCTCGATCTAGTCGCCTTTGCCTCCGTCCAGCACTTGCCAATGGTTTCCACCATCGAGCGCCGGTTTGCCACACCCGTAAGCGGATCCGTTCGCGCCAGCAATTCGAGGCGATTATTGGCATCAGTTAAATCAGCCAGCCGTCTGCGATCCCTTAGCTCGAGCAGGAAAGTCTTCTGGGCAAGGATGGTGGCCGTCCGGCGGGCCACCAAAGTCGCCGCCACGCCGCTTGCAAAAAATAGCGTTGCCGCCGCGGCGCTTCCCATGGCTATCTCGGGGTTTTGAAGCTGGTATATGCCAACGGCGTAAGTTGCGATTGTCGCCGACCAGCTAAGCGGTATCGGAAAGATGACGATCGCCGTGACTGCCACGAATAGCATGATGGTCAAGTGCCGCTCGTAAAACTGGCCCCCTGTGCTAACGCCGACCAAGGCAACCGACAGAAGGATGAAGAACATGCTCGTGAGAATCGTTGCGCCCTGAACCCAGTAGGCGCGTGTCATCGAGAAAACTGCCGCCGCAACGAGGGCGGCGGGCACGAGGATGGATGCTGGAAGGAGCATGGAACGTACCGCTTCGGCCGGAAGCAGGACGGCGTTGAGAGCCAGCGTCAATGCGTCAAGGACGATCACCCAGATCATCCAGGCGCGTATGATTTTTGAGGTCTGCGGCCACGAACGCTCGCGAAAGAGGCGGCGAAGGCTGGGGTGAAAACGAATGTCGCGCGTGCGCCCACTCAGCTGGCGCTCGACCTCCCGGTCAATCTCTGGGCTAAGACACTGGGCCGGCATGCGCGTGCGCACAGTCGACCTGCCGGCCAGTATCCTTCTAAGAACATTCATGGGGACGATCTAGAGAGTATGCGGGCGCGGGCAAGATAAGCCTCTATCCGACGGGCCTCCATTACCTAACGATGTAGAGCCGTGAGCATTCGAACATCTCGAAAGCTGTTCTGTTGTGAAACGAAGCTTTTACTGTACAGACGTCAGGTGTTCATTCTGCGGTTGAGCGCCCTTTAACGTGGGATGTGGATCCCTAGCAGTTGCGGCTTTCGAGACACGGAAAGCGGGTTGAGCAACGGTCGCCGTCGGATCCCACCATTCGCTCGCACCCCATGGCCAGCCGCCGGCGCAGCTTCAATAGATTGGCTCCCGCGCCGAATTGTGCCACCAGGACTTTTCGCTCGAAGCTTTCGCGACGATCGCAGACGCCGCACTCCAACAAGATGACGGCTTGGCGGACGTCTTTCAGCGTCGGGCCGTCACCACCCGCAAGATTCAGCTGTCGTCTAGCCATCATGTCTCCGGAGATCCGGCTTCATGCCGGCGCGGCGGCTGACTATCCGATCCGGAACTCATAAGCAAGTCACCGCGGCGACAAAGAGCGCAAGCTTCTTATCGATCTTGGATGATACTAACTCACGGCCAACCCGACCGCCTATGTCAAATGCAATTGCGGTAAGTCGCGATAGGCGTATGGTTCGCCGCGGGGCGAAGGCGGGCATTATTTTCTTCTTCGACGCTGACCCGCGTGGAGTGCGTCCTTACCGCACGAGCTGTCGTATACTTATTTGCGTTGTCGACTTCGACACACGCTGGGTACTGACAGATGCGACATAACCATGCCGGAGAACCTGGTTATAGCTTCGCCGCGGTGATCGAATCAACGCTGGCAAAAAGTGTGAGGTCGTGACGTTGGGCGACGAGTGCGTCGGTGAGATAGGAAACAATGCGCTCGGTTCCAGCCTAAAGCTTGGGCGGAACGCTTTTGGCGAGCGGTGCGATCTGCGCGATCTTCATCGGCAAAACCTCCTCGACTGAGCAAAGAGTCGACGGCGAAAATCATGTTCGAGTCCTTCGAGGGGACGCGGCCGGTTCGTGGACTTCCGGCGCGACAGCCTCGACGGGCCGCTGCACTCCGTCCGCCATACACACAAGGGTCTGATCGGACCGAACGAATGGCGACGTCTCGAGGGCGAGTTTAAGTTTCACTGAACTCTTGAATTCGATTTTTCGTCTTCCTAGCTCGTTCCCAACCCGAGGCGTTGAACTCGGTGTGTGCGCCGATTGTGTATGGAGTGACCTGTATGGAAGAGAATATCAGCATCATCAAGAGCGTTGAGATCGATGAGCGGGAAGAGATCATCGTGGACTTTGCTCGTTGGCTCGAGACTGCCTCAAAAGAGGCGTTGGTCCGCGGAGAAGGGAAGTTTGCAGTGATGTCCGCCAGCATGGCGGAAGCAATGCGGGTCAATGCCGACGAACTTGCTCGCGATGATCCTGAAAAGGCCGAACGTGTGCTGCAGCAGGCCAGCGCGATGATGGCGCAGTTCAAGGCCGCCTATCCCCATCGTGTCATCAATCGATCCATCCACTGATAGAGATAGCGGTGGCGGATCTATGAAAGGTCCGCTCATGCTGGCGCTGCCGTAGGCAACAATTCTTGCTGGTAACATGGCGAACCCGTACGATTTGGAAGAAATGCAAAGCGAAGATGCTGGTGGATACCGGGGCCTTCTCCGTCGTTATCGCACACAGCTCGTGGCAGCTGCGACGTTGACCCTGTTCTGCCTCGTCGGCTACGCAGTCATGCAGTTGACGGATGAGGTGCGCTACGACGACGTGGTGGCGGCACTGGCAGAGACGCGGCTGAGTTCGATCCTGCTCGCCTTGCTTTTCACGGCCCTGAGCTTTCTGGCACTCGTCTTCTACGATCTCAATGCCATCGACTATATCGGCCAGCGTCTGCCTTTCCCGCATGTCGCGCTGACGGCCTTCAGTGCCTATGCGGTCGGCAATACAGCCGGTTTCGGCGCGCTGTCAGGCGGTGCGATCCGTTACCGCGCCTATACACGTCTTGGGGTTTCGCCCGAGGATATCGGTCGCATCATTGCTTTCATCACACTTTCCTTCGGCCTCGGCCTGACGTCCGTGGCGGCAATCGCGCTCCTTGTCATCGCCAATGAGATCGCACCGCTGATCAATGTCAGCGGCCCGTGGCTTCGCCTGATCGCTGCGGTCATCCTGGCGATCCTCGGCTCTCTCATGGTGCTCGGCCGCGAAGGCCGGGTGATCGAAATCGGGTCGATTGCACTTCGGCTGCCGGATTCGCGCACATGGTCGCGCCAGTTCCTGGTCACTGCATTCGATATCGCAGCGTCTGCCTCGGTGCTCTATGTGCTCCTGCCGCAGACCGCGATCGGCTGGCCGGTGTTTCTGGCGGTCTACGCGATCGCCGTCGGGCTTGGTGTGCTGAGCCATGTGCCGGCGGGCCTCGGCGTTTTCGAGACCGTCATCATTGCCTCGCTCGGCAGTGCGGTGAATATCGATGCCGTTCTCGGCTCGCTCGTTCTTTACCGGCTGATCTATCACGTTCTGCCGCTGCTGATCGCCATCCTTGCGGTTTCGGTGACCGAGCTTCGCCGTTTCGTGGATCATCCGGCGGCCTCCAGCGTACGGCGCATTGGTGGTCGGTTGATGCCGCAGTTGCTGTCGGCGCTGGCGCTGCTTCTGGGCGTCATGCTGATCTTTTCGAGCGTGACGCCGACGCCCGATCAGAATCTCGAATTCCTCTCCAATTATTTGCCGTTGCCGATAGTAGAGGGCGCACACTTCTTCTCCAGCCTGTTTGGTCTTGCACTGGTTGTGGCCGCCCGTGGCCTGAGCCAGCGGCTCGACGGCGCTTGGTGGGTGGCCGTATTCTCGGCGGTTGCCGCTTTGACATTCTCGCTGCTGAAGGCGATCGCTCTCGTGGAGGCAGGCTTCCTGGCCTTTCTGGTCTTCGGCCTGTTCGTCAGCCGCCAGCTCTTTACCCGCCATGCGTCGCTTCTCAACCAGGCAATGACCGCTTCCTGGCTAATGGCGATTGCCGTCATCGTCGTCGGTTCCGTCGTTATCCTGCTCTTCGTCTATCGCGACGTGGAATACAGCAACGAACTCTGGTGGCAGTTCGAATTTGCCGCGGAAGCGCCGCGCGGTCTGCGTGCCGTGCTCGGCATTACAATCATTTCCTCGGTAATCGCTATCTTCAGCCTGTTGCGGCCGGTGACTTTCAGGCCGGAACCCGCAGATGAGGAAGCCGTGCGCCGCGCCGTGGAAATCGTCGACAAACAGGACAGTGCTGACGCCAATCTGGTGCGCATGGGCGACAAGTCCATCATGTTCTCGGAAAAGGGCGATGCCTTCATCATGTATGGACGGCAAGGCCGCTCGTGGATCGCGCTGTTCGATCCGATCGGCGATCATCGTGGCGTCCAGGAACTGGTCTGGCACTTCGTGGAAGCGGCGCGCGCTGCAGGCTGCCGTGCGGTCTTCTACCAGATTTCGCCAGCGCTGCTTTCGCACTGCGCCGATGCCGGCTTGCGCGCTTTTAAGCTCGGCGAATTGGCAATCGCCGATTTGCGCACCTTCGAGATGAAGGGCGGCAAATGGGCTAACTTGCGCCAGACCGCGAGCCGAGCCCAGCGTGACGGGTTGGGATTCACCGTCGTCGAACCCGCCAATGTCCCCGGAATCATCGACGAGCTCTCGGCCGTTTCCAATGCCTGGCTCGAGCATCACAATGCAAAGGAGAAGGGCTTCTCGCTCGGCGCGTTCAAGCCCGATTACCTCATTTCGCAGCCAGTCGGCGTGCTGAGGAAGGACGGCCGAATTGTTGCCTTTGCCAATATCCTTGTCACCGGAACCAAGTCCGAAGCCACGATCGACCTGATGCGCTTTTCGCCCGATGCGCCAAAAGGCGCGATGGACTTCCTCTTGGTGCAGATCATGGAACATCTGAGAGCGGAGGGCTACAGACACTTCAACCTCGGCATGGCACCGCTTTCGGGGATGTCGAAACGCGAAACGGCCCCTGTCTGGGACCGCATCGGCAGCACCGTCTTCGAACACGGCGAGCGCTTCTACAATTTCAAGGGGCTTCGCGCCTTCAAATCCAAGTTTCATCCGCACTGGCAACCGCGCTATCTTGCGGTCTCCGGAGGAGGCAATCCGATGATCGCATTGATGGATGCGACATTTCTGATCGGCGGCGGACTCAAGGGAGCCGTCAGGAAATGATCGAAGCCTGCGAAGTTCGCGGGGAGCAGCCGGCGACCGGCTCATCGCCCTGGAACTGCGAAGCCAGTCCATTATTGCCTGAGGCGACTGCGCACTTCAGGCACCACTATTAACTCTGACCTTGCGAGAAGAAACAGGCAATGGGAAAGGGACACATGAAGCTTCAGTTGGCCGCAGCAGTAGTCCTTACCGCATGAAGCGCAAGCCAATCATCCATCCTCAGAGTGATATTGACTTATAGGTAGTTTGGAGTGCCCCCCGTTTCGCCGGACAGGTCAGCTATTGAGATGAAGCTTTGATGAATTCCCTTGGGGAAGCCATCTTCAGCGCTGAATGTGGATG
>NZ_JANTYT010000049.1:2500-6156 GCF_024808825.1 Rhizobium sp. BK661
TAAGCTGGATGCCTGTTCTGCATATATCGTGAAGAGAAGATTGATCTGGAGGCTTCCAGGTGTTGGGTTTTACCCTTTTGGGTTTAACTTGGCGTCCGAGCCCAGTTCTGTTGAAACCAAGGATGGCTTAGTCGGCCGGATCTGGTGGAGGGACTGGAGGTAGGAAGGAAGCCTGTCGTCAGGATTGACCATTGTTCGGTGCCTTCGGGTGCTGTCTGATGGCTGGTCTGATTACCGTTGCCTGACCGCGCGGTACCGGATTTAATCTCGAGAAGCTGGTCTTAAGACCTGATGCAAGCGAGCTGCTCGGCGTAGCTCGAATAAAGCAATCAGGTCGAACACGTCGATGGCATTGTTGGATTGACTGGGTTGTAAAAGGTAACCCGGTCTGTTGCCGTTTCCTTAGGGATGCGAGCAGCGAGATGATGAGCATTGGCAATGAGAACGATTAAGTGTCGTAAGGGCATTTGGTGGATGCCTTGGCATGCACAGGCGATGAAGGACGTGATACGCTGCGAAAAGCCGTGGGGAGCTGCGAATAAGCTTTGATCCATGGATCTCCGAATGGGGAAACCCACCTTAAATGCTTGGAAAATCTAAGTTGTGCTTCGGTACGGCTTAGGTTTCCAAGCATTGTGATAAGGTATCTGCACCTGAATAAAATAGGGTGTAAGAAGCGAACGCAGGGAACTGAAACATCTAAGTACCTGCAGGAAAGGACATCAACCGAGACTCCGCAAGTAGTGGCGAGCGAACGCGGACCAGGCCAGTGGCATTGGAAGTTAAAGTGGAACAAGCTGGAAAGCTTGGCCGTAGTGGGTGACAGCCCCGTACGCGTAAACACTTTCAATGTCCTAGAGTAGGGCGGGGCACGTGAAATCCTGTCTGAACATGGGGAGACCACTCTCCAAGCCTAAGTACTCGTGCATGACCGATAGCGAACAAGTACCGTGAGGGAAAGGTGAAAAGCACCCCGACAAGGGGAGTGAAATAGAACCTGAAACCGGATGCCTACAAACAGTCGGAGCCCGCAAGGGTGACGGCGTACCTTTTGTATAATGGGTCAACGACTTAGTGTAACTAGCAAGCTTAAGCCGGTAGGTGTAGGCGAAGCGAAAGCGAGTCTGAATAGGGCGATTTAGTTAGTTGCATTAGACCCGAAACCGAGTGATCTAGCCATGAGCAGGTTGAAGGTTGGGTAACACCAACTGGAGGACCGAACCCGCATCTGTTGCAATAGATTGGGATGACTTGTGGCTAGGGGTGAAAGGCCAATCAAACTCGGAAATAGCTGGTTCTCCGCGAAATCTATTTAGGTAGAGCGTCGACCGAATACCCCCGGGGGTAGAGCACTGGATGGGCTATGGGGACTCACCGTCTTACTGATCCTAACCAAACTCCGAATACCGGGGAGTACTAGTCGGCAGACACACGGCGGGTGCTAACGTCCGTCGTGAAAAGGGCAACAACCCTAACCTCCAGCTAAGGTCCCCAAGTCATGGCTAAGTGGGAAAGGATGTGAGGATCCCAAAACAACCAGGATGTTGGCTTAGAAGCAGCCATCATTTAAAGAAAGCGTAACAGCTCACTGGTCTAAATAAGGGTCTTTGCGCCGAAAATGTAACGGGGCTGAAGCCATGCACCGAAGCTGAGGATTGTAGTAACCTTCGGGTTACCGCAGTGGTAGCGGAGCGTTCCGTAAGCCTGTGAAGGGATACCCGTGAGGGGTCCTGGAGGTATCGGAAGTGCGAATGTTGACATGAGTAACGATAAAGAGGGTGAGAGACCCTCTCGCCGAAAGACCAAGGGTTCCTGCTTAAAGTTAATCTGAGCAGGGTTAGCCGGCCCCTAAGACGAGGCGGACACGCGTAGTCGATGGGAACCACGTTAATATTCGTGGGCCTGGTGGTAGTGACGGATTGCTCAACTTGTAAGGTCTTATTGGATTGATCTTGCAGGGACGCGGTTCCAGGAAATAGCTCCACCGTATAGACCGTACCCGAAACCGACACAGGTGGTCAGGTAGAGTATACCAAGGCGCTTGAGAGAACTATGTTGAAGGAACTCGGCAAATTGCACGCGTAACTTCGGAAGAAGCGTGACCCCTTCGCACGCAAGTGTGGTGGGGTGGCACAGACCAGGGGGTAGCGACTGTTTATCAAAAACACAGGGCTCTGCGAAGTCGCAAGACGACGTATAGGGTCTGACGCCTGCCCGGTGCTGGAAGGTTAAGAGGAGAGGTGCAAGCTTTGAATCGAAGCCCCAGTAAACGGCGGCCGTAACTATAACGGTCCTAAGGTAGCGAAATTCCTTGTCGGGTAAGTTCCGACCTGCACGAATGGCGTAACGACTTCCCCGCTGTCTCCAACATAGACTCAGTGAAATTGAATTCCCCGTGAAGATGCGGGGTTCCTGCGGTCAGACGGAAAGACCCCGTGCACCTTTACTATAGCTTTACACTGGCATTCGTGTCGGCATGTGTAGGATAGGTGGTAGGCTTTGAAGCGGGGACGCCAGTTTCCGTGGAGCCATCCTTGAAATACCACCCTTATCGTCATGGATGTCTAACCGCGGTCCGTTATCCGGATCCGGGACAGTGTATGGTGGGTAGTTTGACTGGGGCGGTCGCCTCCGAAAGAGTAACGGAGGCGCGCGATGGTGGGCTCAGACCGGTCGGAAATCGGTCGTCGAGTGCAATGGCATAAGCCCGCCTGACTGCGAGACTGACAAGTCGAGCAGAGACGAAAGTCGGTCATAGTGATCCGGTGGTCCCGCGTGGAAGGGCCATCGCTCAACGGATAAAAGGTACGCCGGGGATAACAGGCTGATGACCCCCAAGAGTCCATATCGACGGGGTTGTTTGGCACCTCGATGTCGACTCATCGCATCCTGGGGCTGGAGCAGGTCCCAAGGGTATGGCTGTTCGCCATTTAAAGCGGTACGTGAGTTGGGTTCAGAACGTCGTGAGACAGTTCGGTCCCTATCTGCCGTGGGTGTAGGAATATTGACAGGATCTGTCCCTAGTACGAGAGGACCGGGATGGACATATCTCTGGTGGACCTGTTGTCGTGCCAACGGCATAGCAGGGTAGCTACATATGGAATGGATAACCGCTGAAGGCATCTAAGCGGGAAACCAACCTGAAAACGAGTATTCCCTATCAGAGCCGTGGAAGACGACCACGTTGATAGGCCGGGTGTGGAAGCGCAGCAATGTGTGAAGCTTACCGGTACTAATAGCTCGATTGGCTTGATCGTTCTCATTGATCAATGCTCATGACTGTCATCAGACAGAAATGACGCCTAGACGTGTTTAAAAGAAAACAGGCGAATGCCTGCCAGCTTCTCAATTTGTTGCGCTTCGCTGACCTGGTGGTTATGGCGGGGCGGCTGCACCCGTTCCCATTCCGAACACGGCCGTGAAACGCCCCAGCGCCTATGGTACTTCGTCTTAAGACGCGGGAGAGTCGGTCGCTGCCAGGTCTGCCAAGCGCAACAAAAAATCTTCTCTGAACGAAAACGGCCCAGGCCGAAACAAAAGGGCCGCCTAAAGCGGTCCTTTCTGCTATAATCGGCCGACTGAAATTTGAGGGCATTCACCAGACATATAATGGTGCGTCCCTTACAGGAGACAAAACCCATAGGGTTTTGCTCCGG
>NZ_JANTYT010000050.1:0-5637 GCF_024808825.1 Rhizobium sp. BK661
GGTTTTCGCGGCGGTGCTTCGAGCTGCTGTCTCGCGCCTATGTCGAAGCCAGGTATTCCTCCCAATACGAGATCACCCAAGAGGAACTTGCCTGGTTGACGGAGCGGGTCAGGAGCCTGCAGGAGGTTGTCAAAACAGTCTGCCTCGAGCGGTTGTCCGGGGAGTAAGAAGCATGAGCACTTCGCTACGCCTGGTCGGGCTCGCTGGTGGCCTTGAGGTGAGGCCGGTAGATATGCTGCCGAAGCGCCCGGCGTGAAATCCCGTCGCCATGGGTTCGCCCAATAATCAGAAGTACTCATTCGCGGGGTCGAGCGCACTCGGGCATATTCAACAATGTTGGCTACGTCGTCGTGCAGGATGACGATCCTTACCCGAAAGTGCCAACCGTGTGAGGCATCTAATTGCTTTTGAGAATGTTGCTGATGGAACCGCAAGCTTCTCAGTTCGAGCCGCTTCATTGTTCTGCCGCTCGGGTGGGGTCAAGGCGCCGGCTTATACCAATATTCCCCTCGAAGATTTCGCCAACATAAATGACTGCAGTCCGCGGCCACCACGCCGATCGGGTTCTTGCCCGGACTTCAAAACTGGCGTCTCTGCCGAGCAGAGACTCGGCGAAGGTGACACGGAACAAAGAAGGAACAGTCTGTTGTGCAGACTCGTGCAATCAGGTAGTACTCCTTCTGGAAATGTACTGAATTGAACCAGCAGAATCAGGAAAAGCTATGAATGAAGATTGACGTTAAACTCATCCGTGATCAGCGCCAGCTCGCGGAAATGAAGCTTGCCTTGTTGGCGGAAGATCATCCGCTGCGGGAAAAATATATCTCCTGGATCAGCGAATTGGATCAAAAGCTTCGTGACGCGGCGAATTAGCGTTCAGAGAGAAGATTCAGAAGATCTGGGTCCGACAGAAATACCGCATCGGCTCACCCACTAGGAAAACCGCACTTAGAAACCCCGCTTCCGGGACCGGCTTTTGCGGAACTTCGAAGGACTGTGACCCAACACGTTCTCTAATCGCGGTTGTCAAGCTGTCTCTGTTTATATTGCTGGTCAGGCTCAGTAACGGGCGCAGATGCGGCAGCCCACATTGTGCAGGGGGCCGTAGTCGCAAATGCCGAGGGGGAAGTCCCATGTGAGTTCAGTTCACGCGTTGAAAGTCGTTCTGTCATCGCGCAAGTTGAACAGATCGAGGATCAGACGCACGCGGCAGCGTCGACGACCAACGCGAGGGATGTCCCCACATCGCCATGACGCATCCCGACAGTGCGGTATTATTCAGCCGCCTGACGCAGCGTCCATCCTGGTCCGTCGACCGGTCCGATGATTTCAAAGTCAGATGGCATGTAATGCTGGTCCGAACCAATGGCGGCCAGCGTCCAGAAGTCCCGATCCTCGCCGAACATGGTCGAGACTTGCACGATCGTGATCTCATGGATGTCGGCCATGGGTCTGGCCCAATAAAAGCTTCCCGGCACCAAACGCGCTACCAACATTGAACTCACTCCCGGTACAAGCGAGGATAGTCGCAAGACTCCAGGAATAAGAAAGATCCGAGGAAGCGCTTTGCACAACTGCGTTAATGGAAGTGCGCTCCGCCAGGCTCGGGATCGAAAACCATCTTGAATTTTTGAATGGATTTGGGCACTTCATGGCTCCATTTCCTAATCCGACAGGAGACATACGGCATGACCATTGCGGCAGACAAGCCAGCCGAAAATCACGTGTTTGAAGCGGACGTTGCGCGGCTTCTGCATATGATGGTCCACTCGGTCTACTCGGATCGGGACGTCTTTCTTCGTGAGCTGATTTCGAACGCAGCCGATGCCTGCGAGAAGCTCCGATATGAGGCGATAGAGACGCCATCGCTGCTGGCAAGCGCACCTGATGCCCGCATCACGATCACGCTTGACGAGGAAAATGGGCAGCTAAGGGTCGAGGACAATGGCATTGGCATGAGCCACGACGAAATGATAGAGGCTCTCGGCACCATCGCGCGCTCAGGCACGCGGGCTTTCATGGAGCGCATTGAAGCGCGCAAGGCAGGAGAGGGCAGCCAGCTGATCGGGCAGTTCGGTGTCGGTTTCTACTCCTGCTTCATGGTATCCGACCGGGTCGACGTGATTTCCCGGCGTGCTGGCGCCAAGGAGGCCTGGCTTTGGAGTTCCGATGGCAAGGGCAGCTTCACCGTGAAAGGCTTGGATCCTGCCGACGCGCCAGCGCGTGGAACACGCATCACGCTGCATCTGATGGAAGATGCCCGGACATATACCTCCCGATGGACCGTGGAGAAGATCGTCAAGGAGCAATCAGGCCACGTTCCTGTCGCAATCGACCTGATCGACAAACCGGGTGGCGAGCGTACGCAGCTAACCGACGGCACCGCGCTCTGGACCAAGGCAAAATCGGACATATCCAAGGACGACTATACGGACTTCTACCGCGGAATTTCCGGTCAATACGACGAGCCCGCCGTAACGGTGCATTACAGAGCAGAAGGGCGTCATGAATATACGACGCTTGCCTACGTGCCCGGCTCCCAGCCGTTCGACATGTTCGACCCTGATCGAAAGGGTCGCATGAAGCTTTACGTGAAGCGCGTGTTCATTACCGATGAAGCCGAAGTGCTGCCGCGCTACCTTCGCTTTGTCCGCGGCCTTGTCGATACCTCCGACCTGCCTTTGAACGTGTCGAGAGAGATGATCCAGGAAAGCCCGATCCTGACGGTTATCCGCAAGGGCGTCACCAACCGAGTTATCAGTGCCATCGAGAAGTTCGCCCAGGATGATGCCGACGGCTTCAGGACGTTCTGGGACAATTTCGGCGCCGTTCTCAAAGAAGGGATCTACGAGGATGCCGAGCGTCGCGCTCAACTGCTTGCTATTTCACGGTTCCGAACGACGGCATCGGGCGAGGCGCACCGCTCCCTCGCAGATTATGTGAAGGACGCAAGGGAAAATCAGAACGCGATCTTTTATCTCGCCGGCGGCTCGCACGATCAGCTCAAGGCTTCACCTCACCTCGAGGGGTTTCGCGCGCGAGGCATCGAGGTCTTGCTGCTCGAGGACTCCATCGATAGCTTTTGGGTCATGAATGCTCCCGACTTTGAAGGCAAGACGTTCAAGTCCATTACCCAGGGATCGACCGATCTGTCGCAGTTTGCAAAGGTTGACGGCCTGGACAATCCGGCGGCTGACGCTCCTGCCGAAACGACGGCATTCATCGAGTTCGCAAAAGAACAGCTCCGGGATCATGTCGCGGACGTTCGCGTGTCGGGCCGCCTCACCGAAAGCGCGGTTTGCCTCGTGGCAACGGAAGGAGGCTACGATCTCCAGATGGAGAAAATCCTGCAGGGAGCGGGTCGCATCCAGGCTGGAGCCAAACCAGTCCTTGAAATCAATCCTGTTCATCCAATGATCAGGGCCATTGCCGCAATCGACGGCGACGCGGCCTTCCGTGAGGATGCGGTCGCGCTTCTGCTGGACGAGGCCCGTATTCTTGACGGCAGCAAACCACTTGACCCCCGGGCTTTCGCAGAGCGCTTTGCAAGGATTTTCGAAAGGGCGGCGCGATCATAAATACGCGTGGCCTCAAGCCGTTTTGATGGCCCAACCGAGATGTCCGGTCCGCATGAGATAGAGCAGACCGGACGTTTCGAGCCTGACGTCACGTGGATCGGACCCCGTGATGCCACGCTTCAATACGCTAATCGAAATGCGTTCCGAATGGTTTGGTTGCTTCGACCACACATCGAGTGGATGGCACCGACGACAGCAACGCATCCAGAGGGCGACCGGCGCCAACCTACGCAGCGATCGGGAACGTCGGCCGATGCCTGCAATCGGAATAACGATGGCCTAACGGGCCGCTATCGCAATCGGCCCGAGACATGGAGGCGGACCAGCGCGTTATCCGCGGCTATCGCATGGCTGGTTTACAGTGATGCACGTTTAGACGCTGCACGGGCTGCGGCGCGCGATCAAAACGCGCCCTTTGTCGCATTGTACGCCTCGAGTGCTCTATCCCTGGCAAACGCGTGGTTAACCACGGGCATGGGATAGGTCGTGCCGAGCGTGATGCCTGTCTTCGCCAGAACATCGACCGGTGCCTCGAATGGCCGATGGATGTACCTGTTGTCAAGATTGGCCAGTTCGGGGACGAATTCGCGTACGTAAGCACCGTCCGGGTCGAACTTCTCACCCTGAAGGGTCGGATTGAAGATGCGGAAGAACGGAGAGGCGTCCGCACCCGATCCGGCGACCCATTGCCAGCTTGCAGCGTTGTTGGCGGGATCAGCGTCGATCAACGTGTCCCGAAACCAGGACTCGCCGAGGCGCCAGTCGACCATCAGGTCTTTGATCAAGAAGGACGCCGCGATCATGCGAACCCGATTATGCATGTAACCATGGCGCCAGAGCTGACGCATCCCTGCATCCACGATCGGATAACCAGTCAGTCCCTTTGTCCATATCTCGAAATGCTCCCGGTGATTTTCCCAGGGAAAGGTATCCATCCGGTCGTTCCAGTTCGTATTGGGAAGCCCTGGGAAGTGATAGAGCAGGTGGTAGGAAAACTCCCGCCAGGCAAGTTCCTTGCGGAAGTGAACGAGATCCTCGACTGGCACGCGTTTGCTCAACCCCCGCGTCTCGTGCCAGACGCGGGCCGGGGAAATAATTCCGAGCGCGAGGTAGGGAGAGAGCTGGGACGTCGCCTGCCGCGACGGAAGCTCGCGATTGAGCCGATAACCTTGAAGGTCTTCCTCGACAAAATCGCTCAGCCGTCGATGTGCCGCCGCTTCACCGGGTATCCAGATGTCGCTAAACTCCTTCGCCCAGTTCGGCCTTGTGGGCAGTAATGTCCAGTCGGCCAACAGTTCGGACGCCCGAGGCAGGTTCGCAAATCTGATCTTCGTCGGCGGATCCAGTGGCTCGCCCGGCTCGCACAACTTTTCCAACGCACGCCAGAAGGGTGTATAGGTGCGATAGGGCGTTCCTGCGCCGGTCATCAGTTTGGATGGGTCGTGGAGGAGCTGACCGGGAAAACTCCTGGCCTCTATGCCCCGCTCTGCAAGCGTCCGTTTGATCTGCGTGTCGATTGCAATGCCGGCCGGGTCATAGCGCCGATTCCACAGTACCGTCTCTGCTCCGCTGTAAGCAACAAGGTCGCTGAGTTCATCCAGCGCATGGCCGGAGACCAAATGCAGCGAACCGCCAAGCTTGCACAGCGCGCCCTGCATGCTTTCAAGGGAGTGGTGGAGCCACCAGTCCTGCGCTGCGCCAAGGGGGGCCGTACCGTCCGAACGGGGTTCCCGTATATAGACGGGGATAACAGGGCGCCCCGACGTGCAAGCCGCGTGCAAGGCTCGGTTGTCATCTAGCCGCAAGTCTTTCCGAAACCAGAGAATAACCGGCTTTGCATTTTCGGTCGCCAATGAGCCCGTCCTGTTTCAACGTTCCTGTATCTGTTACGGAACGACACCGGGCTTGGATCAGAAACTGATCACCAGCGTCAAGGCGAATTCTAAGTGCTCGCAACGACCTTGCCTAGGCCGTAAACTCATAAATTCTCTTGGCGTATTGCGTTCGGCGTGATTCAAGGCTTCCGAATTAGGAGCTATGATGACACGCCGCCGCTACG
>NZ_JANTYT010000051.1:0-2943 GCF_024808825.1 Rhizobium sp. BK661
GATGCTGTGTCCTACACCCTGAACCAATGGGATTACCTGACGCGTTACACCAGCGACGGCAGGATGCCGATCGATAACAACATTCTGGAACGCGACATTAGGGTTTTTGCGACCGGAAGAAAATCGTGGCTGTTCAGCGACACTGCTGACGGAGCCAAGGCCAGCGCCGTGATCTACAGTCTCATGCTGACATGCCGCGCCTGTGGCGTCGACCCTCTGATCTGGCTACGACACGCGCTCACTGAGTTGCCGCAGCGAGACGACGACGCCGACATCGGCGACCTGCTACCGATCAACTTCTCGAAAACATCCACCGCCTAACAGAGCCGGATCTCGGTACGGATGCGAGGCGAGCGGTGCAGCAGCCGTCAATGCGCATCGAAAATCGCGCTTACGCTGAATCGGCCTTTCCAGAGGGTCTCCCCCTGCCGCAGCGAGGACCACGACCCGCAGTTCCGTTCACGTCGGCTTGCGCGTCGATCGTGCATGCTGCCTCCGAATGAAAGCCAATTATGCCGCGCTCTCCGCTTTAAGCCGCCGAGCCAGGCGCGCAACCGTCGCCCTAGCAGCGCCGGTCCCATCCATGATTGTTTGCCAAGATTGGCCACGCTTCAGACCGTCGATGATCGCGGCGTTGCGTTTTACGTCCTCTTTACGTCCCCGATAAGCGCCGCGCGCTTTCGCGGCGGCTATGCCTTCGTCTTGGCGGCGGCGGTCCTCCTAATCCTTGCGCGCCACGGCGGCGAGAATATCCAGCATCATGGCGTTGATCGCCTCGTCACCGTTACCCACCGATAGCTGATCCGCGATAAAATTGCAGGGTAAGTTGATTTCTATGACGCTTTGGCGCCCCATCCCAATACAGTGGGGCACTCCACCTTCTCCGAAAGGACTAGGTTGCCTCTCCCTACCTCGCGGGCATCTCGGCCCTAGATCGCCGTTTAGTATCAAGCGCGCTTGTCGACGATATTAGATATTAGCGTTTCCAGAGGCACCTTGTTTCGAACCTTTCAAACCCGACTCCGTTTAACAGATTCGCAATTTGAAGCATTGAACGCTTACGCCGCCTGCGTCGGCAAGGCGGAGCGCACACTCTATGCCCGGCTCCAATCCGGTCGCATTTGGAAAGGCGATCTTTCCCGAGCGTTTCATCGTGAAGTCGGTCTAGGCTCGGCCTTGACAACAATGCTCTACCGACAACTGCAGGCAAGACTTGCCTCGGCACGAGCAGTTGCACGAGAGCAGCGCGCCGCCCTTAACAGGCGGCTATGGCGCGAGTGCATACGGCTTCAAGCGAAGAAGGATCGTCTGTTAAAAAGCAAAGCCGCGTTGGCGGCGCTTCGCATCAAGTTTGCCGCTGCTAACTTGAAGGTGGCCGAGCTGTATAGAACCATCAAAACAGTGCCAAAGCCCCCACCCCATTCGATAAAACGGCTGAAGCATGCGATTAATGACGCATTTCACCTGAAAGAGCGAAGCGCGACCTCCCTCCGTCGCCTAAACGATCTCGCTCGTTCTCTGCACGATCTCAAGCGACGCGTCCAAAAGATCGCGCGGCGTCTAAAACGCGCTGAAGGGGAGCGCGATAAACCAATCGCGCGTTTCGCACCCCGCAAGCTCTTTGGATCGCAGCACTTCCTGCAGCTAACGCGGTTCGCGACGCACGACGACTGGTTGGTGGAATGGCGGAGCCGACGGGATAGTACCATCTTCTTCGAAGGAGACGCCCGTGCTCCTTCTGGAAACAGGTGTGCCCGCCTGACGCCTGGAACCAGCGGCAGCTATAATCTCGAGATACGACTGCCAAAGCCGCTGGGCTCGCACGCTGACGAACATTTCGTTTCGAAAGGTCGCGACATTTTCGTTCTCAAACTCGGGGGGCTTCATTTCAATCACGGACAACAGGTTGTCCAGCAAACGTTGGCTAGTGGCTACCCGATTAGCGTTCGATTGCATCGCGACCAGAAATCGTGGAAAATTTCCGTCACGATTAGCCATTCAATGTCGGTCGGCGATCCCGACTGGACAAGGGGCTCGCTGGGCGTCGATTGGAATGCGAACAGAATCGTAATCGCCCATGTCGATCGAGCCGGCAATCTTATCCGGACCTACTCCTATTCCTGTTCAACCAGGTCGAAAACGGCTACCCAAAACCGTGACACCCTCCGCAAGGTTAGCGCTCGAATAGCCGAGCTCGCTCGGGTGCTCGGTATTTCCGTGGTCAAGGAGGATCTCGATTTTTCGGCCATTAAAGCGTCGCCACGTGCGATGGGGGACCCTCACTTTCGAACCATGCTTGCATCCTTCGCCTATGGTTCGTTTGACCGCTCACTCGCTTCAGCTTGCGCGCGCTCAGGGGTTGCGTTGACCCGGGTGGATCCCGCGCGAACGACCATGATTGGGCGCTTAAAGTTTTCTCGTCGTTATGGCCTATCGGTCGACCAGGCTGCTGCTTTTGTAATAGCGAGACGAGGAATGAAGTTCTCTGAAAAGCTGTGCTTGAACAGGCCGTTCGCTAACCCTGTTCCCGCTGAATCATGGCACCCGACCGCTACCCGTGAGGAAAGGAAGGCATGTGTGGCCAGCGCAGAAGTACAGTCAATCGGAGATATCGAGAGCGCGAATAGCGCAAGGGCCGTCTTCGCCGGGAGTGCGAAGACCGTATATCGCGATCGTCGGGATATGCGGCGAGGTGATGTTGCACCTCATGACCCTCCGGAACCTTTGGGATGTTCCCGGAGCGACCGTCTCAGTCGCACGAGCAAGGGCTGGCGCGTGTGCCGGAACGAGTGAACTCCGATCATAAGCCGAATTATGAGGTTTACAACCCGAGACCCGCAACTATGTGCAGCGGGTGATTGAGAACTATGAGGTCTACAAGGCACGGTTGGGTCAGCCGAGCGACATCGTCCGCGACCTGACCTACGGCCGTTCCTCCTGATT
>NZ_JANTYT010000052.1:0-2550 GCF_024808825.1 Rhizobium sp. BK661
ATCTCGGTCTGCGCCTCCTTGCGGGTGGTCTGGTCGATGGAGATGAGCTTCATGTTGAGCTCGCTGATCTCGCCCTCGGCCTCGGCGACCTTGGCAATCAACTCGCCGCGGCTGCCCTCGATGCGGGCGCGCTGGCGCAACAGGTCGCGCTTCTGCGAGATCGGCACCAGCTGGCTCGCGAGCAGCTTCTCGGTCTTGGCGAGCTCCTGCTCGACGATCTCGGCCTCGCTGTCGTTGGAGCGGCTCTGCGCCTTGAAGCCGCGCACCTGTTCGTCGAGCTGGACGATCTGCAGGCGCAGCTGTTCCTTCTGGTTGGCGACCATGCGGCGGTTGGCCTCAAACAGCCTGGTCTCGCCTGATATCACCGCGGCGGACAGGTCGAGCGCCGCGAAGTCGACGGTGTCTGCCTCGTCGCGCTCGGCCACCAGCCTGGCATGGGCGGCGGTCAGCTGCTGCAGCTGCGCCTTGACGATCGACAGCTCGACGCGGGTCTGGGTGTCGTCGAGGACGAGCAGGACGTCGCCCTTTTTGACGACGGTGCCGTTGTCGACGCGGATGGCGGCGATGATGCCGCCGTCGCGGTGCTGGATGGTCTTGACCTGCTCGGAGACGACCACCTGACCATGGGTGATGACGGCGCCCGACAGCTTCGCCTGGGCGGCCCAGCCGCCGATGCCGAAGACCAGCACGCCGGCCAGTGCCGAGGAGGCGACGATGCGCGAGGTGATGCCGAACTGCCGGGCATTCTGCCTGGCCTTGTCGGCGGCCTTGGCCTTGTCGGTGCCGGCCTTGTCGGTGCCGGCCTTGTCGCTGCCGGCCTTGTCGCTGGTGGCCTTGTCGCTGGTGGTGGTGATCATCGCGGTGTTCCCCTGGAGCCTTGCTGGCCTTGTTGTCCTGTCGTCGTGGTCTGCTGTCGGTGTCTTGCGAGCATTGTCTTGCGGTCATGGTCTTTCTGGCATTGTCGGGAGAGGCCGAAGGCCTCCCCGGGGGAGAGGCCAGAAGGCCTCCCCGGGACAGGCGTCACGCCTGTCCCATCGGCTGGCTGTCGGCCGTGACCTGGCCGGGCTCGATGGCGGCGAGGATGAAGTCCTCAGCGGTCAGCTCGTGATGGCCGCGCAGCAGGATCTGCAGGTCGTCGTCATGGTCGAGGTCGACGATGGTGCGCACGACGGTGCGGGTGTCGTCGCCGAGCGCCTCGTAAAAGACGGTGATCGAGCCGATCTGCGGCGTGTCGCCGTCGATCTGCAGGCCGGCGAAGGTCAGCGTGCCGTACTGGCCAAGCGCGGAGAGATCGATGCGGTCGCCGACACTAAAGTCGACGATCTCATCATGGCCGGCGCCGTCGTTCGCAAGACTGGCAAGCGACTGGAAGACGAAGACGTCGTTGCCGTCGCCGCCGATCAGCACGTTGACCCGGGCCGAGGCGATGATCGTGTCGTCGCCGGAGCCGCAGCTGGCATTCTCGACGTCGAGGAGTGCGTCGTCGCCGATCTCCGCCCCGGAAGCCTCGCCGCGCTCGAGATCGATGACGACACCGAGCACGGTGGCCGAGGCATCGTAGCAATCGCTGCCGCTGCTGCCGTCCATCCGGTCGTCGCCGTCATCACCGCCGTTGCCGCTACGGGCGAGCACGATGAAGACGTCGTCGCCGCTGCCGCCGTCGAGCCGGTCGTCACCGTCGCCGCCGACCAGGTGGTCGTCGCCACTGCGCCCGGCCACCTGATCGTCGCCACCCCCGCCATAAAGGATGTCGGTGCCGCTGCCGCCGGAGAACCGATCGTCGCCGGAGCCGCCATGAATGGTCTCGAAGCCAAGGATCGTATCGCGGCCGATCTCCTCGCCCTCGGCATAGCCGGCCTCGATGTCGGCGATCACCATCTTGACCAGCGCCGACAGGTCGAGCGTGTCGCAGCCGGCACCGCCGTCATAGACGTCGTTGCCGTCGGCGGCCGGAGTGGCGAGCACGATGACGACATCGTCGCCAGCCCCGCCCGAGACCACATCGTCGCCGGCCCCGCCGGTCAGCTGGTTGTCGCAGGCGTCGCCGCTAATCGTATCGTCATGGGCGCTGCCGATGACGTTCTCGATGCCATCAAGGCTGTCGCTGCCGATATCGGCGCCGGTGGCGGTGCCGGATGCAAGGTCGACGGTAACGGCTGCCGTCGCGCCGCTGGCGTCGTAGGTGTCGCTGCCCTCGCCGCCGACATAGGTGTCGTTGCCGTCGGTAACGGGCGTACCCGCGGCCGCCTGCGGCAGGTCCCCGCCAAGCAGGCCCACCTTGAAGGTGTCGTCGCCGGCCTCGCCGAGCGCCGTATCGTCGCCGGCCTTGCCAGTCAGCTGGTCGTCGCCGGCCCCGCCCTGCAGGTGGTTGTCGTTGCCGTCGCCACCAATCGTGTCGTCGTCGGCGCTGCCGATGACGTTCTCGATGCCATCAAGGCTGTCATTGCCGATATCAGCGCCGGTGGCGGTGCCGGATGCCAGGTCGACATTAACGGCTGCCGTCGCGCCACTGGCGTCATAGGTGTCGCTGCCCTCGCCGCCGACATAGGT
>NZ_JANTYT010000053.1:0-2434 GCF_024808825.1 Rhizobium sp. BK661
GCACCTGGCTCTGGTTGAAGGCCGGCGCGCTTGCCAGCTCGCGACGATCGGTCATCTCCATCCGGATGCCGTTTGCGCGTGCCTGTTCGGCCAGGCCTTCGCGCCAGCGCCGGAACGAGGCGATCGAGGTTTCGAGGCGCTCGCCATCCTCGGATCGCATCGCGACAATCGCATGGACATGCACGTGCGGTCGCTTGCCACCCTCGTGTTCCCGCTTCGGATCGTGCGCCGGATGGTGAAGGGAAAAGACATAGCGATGATGCTGGAATTCTGCCGCCAGGAAATCGCGCGCTGCCGATCGAAACGCCTCGGCATCGGTTCCTGATCTTGCCGACATCACAAGATGCATGACATCCCGGGGTTTGCGGCTGTGCAGTTCGCCGCGCCACTGCCGTTGCACGAGTTCGCCGGCCCTTTTGGCATCGGCAATCGTTTCGCCGCGGTCAGTTGTGACGGCGCCCGCCGACGTCTCCACCAGCTGGCGCAGCCTGGCCGTGCCATAGTCGACGCCATTGCCGTGGCCGGTGAAGCGCAACTGGATGTCAGCTGGCGCCCTGCCGACGTCTGCCAGTCGGCGCTGCACGATCTCCTCGGCCCTGGCATCGGCGCTCAGCCGCTCGCCGCTGCGATCGCGCAAGACCACCACACCGTCGATGCGGTACTGTCCCTGCCGCTCGGTGACCGCAAAGGCGAAGGACCGGTCGCCGAGCGCCGACGTCACAATATCCCCCGCCCAGGCATTCAGCGCTCGGCCCTCGCCGGGCTGGCCGGCGACGTCGATGCGGAAGGAGGCGATGTCGCGGCTTTCGGCGCGATTGCCCATCAAGTCAGCCCAATCGTCCGCAAGGGCGGTGAGCGCCTCGCGACCCAGCATCGTATCGCCTGCCTGGTTCTCCATCACAAGCTCGCCATTGCGCGAGATGTAGCTTGCCATCGCCGCCAGACGCCCGCCTCCGGCAAACGATGCCATCTTCACCACCGCGGGCTGGCTGCCGCTGGCAAGGGCTGTAAAGCGCGTCGCCATTGGCCGCAGCGCCGGTGCATGTCGCCCCATGCCAGGATAACCGCTGGCTCGCACCGTCATCCCGCGGCGGACACGGCTGCCGTCCTCAGCGATGCCGCGCCGGCGAGGCTCTTCATCGTCGGTTGCGCGCTTCCTGCCAGCCAGGCGCTCGTGCAGATAGGCGGCTCTGCGCTGCTCCCATTCCTCGGTAAAGGCGCCGAGAAAGATCTCCATCAGCCATCCCTCCTGATCGTGCGTCCCGGTCGGGCGGCAAGCCGATGCAGCTCCAGCATCAGCCCGGCAATGAGCGGCTGCAGCTCGCCAAGCGCAGCGACAATCTCGGGCGATCGTTTGTCCTGCCTTGAGAGCCGGACCAGACTGTTGAGGTTTACGCCGATTGCCCTGAGGTCACGGTGAAGGAGCTCGAAGACGGCGCGGTCCTCCTCGGTGAGCAACGGCAGGATGTCGGCGCCATCCAGTGTCAGCGAGCGGATGAAGGCCGACAGCGTCATGCCAGCTTGCCTGGCTGCATCCTCAGCCGCACTCCATTCGGAGGCGGCAAAGCGAGCATGCACGACACGGTCCTTGCGCTGCCGCAAGGCGCCTGCCGCCGATGTTGCCTGCCTGACGTGAGCCACTGGTGTAACCCTGATCGAACAGCCGCAGGCGCCATCGACGGCCCGTCCGTCGATCGTCAGCAAATTTGTATCACAAATTTGCGTATCCTGCCAAACCAATATAGACTGTTTTGGTTCGCATTTGCAACCCGTCACTGGATGCATACCCAGAGCGTGGAGGCGAGCCGGCGTATGGGAAAAGTCTTGTCTCGCCATCACGCCACCATGTCATGTGAATACACGATAGTTCGATGTAGCAAGAAAGTATTACTCTATGACATAGGCATAGCCTACTTTCACATTCTGTGGACACGTGTCCACATCTTACCGTCGTGAGCCATGCCCGATCGGTGGGTGCCCACGATGGGGCAGATTGTCCACATCGCAGGGTCAAAAACGACAGGCTGGACGAAACGCAAATACGAACTATAATGGTTCATATTCTGCGATATATCTGGCGGAGCTGACGATGTCCCTGATCTATGCAGTGGTAAGCAACAAGGGTGGCGCTGGGAAGACGACCTTGGCGACACTTCTGGCCGGGGAGTATGCGCTTGACGGGCGGCGTGTCCTGATGGTCGATGCCGATGGCCGCCAGAATCTCGCCGGCTGGTGGAAGCTGTGTCACGCCAAAGGCAACGTTCCTGGCAATATCGAGGTTACCATCGCGGCCACCCGCAAGGCGGTTGCTGAGACCATAGATCGATACCGCGATGCCTTTGATGTGATCCTGGTTGACGCCGCAGGGGTCGACAGTGTGCTGCAGACGACAATCATCCGATCCTCCGACGTGGTGTTGTCGCCGGTCCAGCCA
>NZ_JANTYT010000054.1:0-2315 GCF_024808825.1 Rhizobium sp. BK661
CGGTCTTGTATTTTCAACCTCGGAAGCGAGGGCGGTTGATCGTCCGACTTCTTGAAACATGGGGATGGGGCAGGGAACGCTGCTCTAACGGCGAAAAACCCAGACCCGATCGAAACTTTGAATTGGAGGTCAATATGAACATCAAGAGCCTTCTTCTCGGCTCCGCTGCTGCTCTCGCAGTAGTTTCCGGTGCTCAGGCTGCTGACGCTATCGTTGCTGCTGAGCCGGAACCGGTTGAATACGTTCGCGTCTGCGACGCTTACGGCACTGGCTACTTCTACATCCCGGGCACGGAAACCTGCCTGAAGATTGAAGGTTACATCCGTTTCCAGGTTGACGTTGGTCCCGACCAGGTTAACAAGGGCGCGAGCGGCAACATTGGCGGCACGTCTGACTGGGATGCGTTCACGCGCGGTCAGGTTCAGTTCACGGCCAAGAGCGACACCGAGTACGGCCCGCTCACCGGCGTGATCGTTCTGCAGCACAATGGTGACTCTGCTGCTTACCAGAACGCAATCCTCGACTCGGCTTACATCGACATCGCCGGCTTCCGCGCTGGTCTGTTCTACAGCTGGTGGGATGACGGTCTGTCTGGCGAAACCGACGTTCTCGCATCGCATGAGACGCTGCATAACTCCATCCGTTATCAGTATGAGTCTGGCGACTTCTACGCTGGTATCTCGGTTGACGAGCTGGAAGACGGTCACTTCCCGCAGGACGGTTCCGAAGTCCCGAACAACGTTGGTGTTGCTCTCGGTCTAGGTGGCAAGGCTGGCGCCTTCACCTACCAGGTTATCGGTGGCTATGACACCGACAACGAAGAAGGTGCGATCCGTGGTATGGGTACGGTTGCTATCGGTCCGGGCACGCTCGGCCTCGCAGCAGTCTGGGCTTCTGGCCAGAACTCCTACTACGACGCTTCCGAGTGGACGATTGCAGCTGAGTATGCCATCCAGGCGACCGACAAGCTGAAGATCACCCCCGGTGCTCAGTACTTCTTCAACTACAACGAAGACGATGGTGCCTCGGACGACTTCTCGAACGACGACGCCTGGAAGGTTGGTCTGACGGTTGATTACCAGATCACCGAGAACTTCTACGCCAAGGCTTCGGTCCAGTACCTCGACGGCGACAACGTCGACGACGTCACGACCGGCTACTTCCGTCTGCAGCGTGCATTCTAATCTGGTCTGACTTCGGTCAATCAGGAGAGCCCGGCTTTCGAGCCGGGCTTTTTTGTGTTTTTGGATGCCGCTCAAGTGAACTGGCTGAGAACTAGGGCACATCCGAGATGAAAAGCCTTGTCCGCGGAAACACTGATTCAAGATGCAGCAATGGCGCGTGGCCTTGGCCGAGTGCCTCCAGCGTCGAAAGAGACGAACACCGGGCTTTCATCTCATCGACCGTCTTGTCGGCGATCAGATCCGAGTGTTCTCCCTTGACGACGAGTATTGGCACCTTGGCCAGTTCGTCAAAATACGGCCAGAGATCCGGCAGTGGCTGAGCGAAGTCGATCGCCAGCAGCTGTGTGGCGATGGCCGGATCGAAGTCTGCCACCGGCTTCCCGTTGATATCCCGATAGATTGCAGCGGCCATCTCGCGCCAGTCCTCCTCCTGCAGGGCAGGGAAGTATCTGATATGGCAGGCCTTGAGGAAGGCGACCGCCTCCGGCCAGGAGTGCGGTGGCGTCGCGGCATTGAGATAATCGCGGATGCGCTTGAGGCCGTTGGCTTCTATCTTCGGTCCGATATCGTTGAGGATGACCGCTGCAATCAGATCTGGCCTCATGTGCGCCAGCAGATGCAGAATCAGCCCGCCGCGCGAGGTGCCGATGAAGATGCCGCGCTCGATCTTGAGATGTTGGCAGGCCGAGACCACATCGCGCGCTTCGATGCCGAGGTTGTAGTTCGCCTTGTTGGCGTCCCAATCGGACTGGCCTCGCCCACGATAGTCGATCGTGACGACGCGTCTCGGCGTCGCCGGGTCTGTCGACAGCAACAGCGCCAAGGTGTGAAAGTCGCGCGCGTTCCGTGTCAGTCCGGGCAGGCAGATCACCGGCAGCCGGTCCGCGATCTCTGGGCCACCATAATCCCGGGCGTACAGCGTCAGCCCGTCATCGCTCTGGTAGGGTGTCGCCCGAAAGCCATCGTTTGCTGCTGTCTCCACGCTCGCCGCTCCTGTTGCCGCAGGATCAGCTTAGCGAGGCCGACGATATCCGCCAATCAGGAGGAACGGCCGTAGGTCAGGTCGCGGACGATGTCGCTCGGCTGACCCAACCGTGCCTTGTAGACCTCATAGTTCTCAATCACCCGCTG
>NZ_JANTYT010000055.1:0-2096 GCF_024808825.1 Rhizobium sp. BK661
TCGTAGCGGCGGCGTGTCATCATAGCTCCTAATTCGGAAGCCTTGAATCACGCCGAACGCAATACGCCAAGAGAATTTATGAGTTTACGGCCTAGCAGGCTGTTGAAAAAGTCTGCGGTTTGGCCTTGAGGATGGCCTCGTCGCCGTTGTTATATGCGAACGTGATCTCGACCGAGCCATCGTCGAGTAGTTCAGCATGACCGTCGCCCGAGACTTCGTCCATCTCGTCAAATCCATACCATGTGAAGGAAACGGATGATCCGCTGTAGCCGATATCGAGGTTAGCTTGCATGGCACCGAAGGCAATTTCTCCGGAGCCATCTGGCGTGATGGTGATCACCGCCGGCTCGACCAGGTCGAGATAATCCCGATCCCAGATGTCGGCGGCTACAATCCGCCAACGACCTATCAGGCTGCAGTTTGAAGCCGCCCCACTCATGACGATACCGCCATCAGTTTCGGTAACCGCACCAGATCATACGCCGCTGCCGCGAAGGTGAAAGCCCATCCAACCCTGTCGCGACCGCGGAACTTTGTCTTGTCCTGCCCCGCCACCGTTTTCATCCAACCGAACGCCTCCTCGATACGCTTGCGGATGCGTAGGCTGACCCCGTATCCGGGATGGCGTGTAGTGCGTCCGTCGATAGCCGAGCGGCGACCATTGACGTTCTGTGCCACGTGGGGCGTCACCTTCATCGACCGCAAATCTTTGACGAAGTCTTTCGTGTCATAAGCCTTGTCGGCACCAAGGGTGATTGCCTGTGGCCGGTCGCAGAAAGGTTCACTCATGTGAAGAGCCGCGATGCGTTCGGCGTAACCGTTGGCCTCGGTCAGATGGGCATTGACCAGAAGGCCATGGCGGTTTTCCATCAACCCATGCCCCATGAAGGAAAGCTTGGCCTCCTTGCCCTTGCCCTTTCCCTTCCTCTACAGCTTTGCATCCGGATCGGTTGTTGATGCATGGATGCATGCGTCTCGTTGGAACGCTTTTCGCCATGGAAGTCTGCTTCCGCGTTGCGACCACCGCCATCCGACGGCGGTTCGTCCGAACCGTCCTTCGGCTTGAAGCTCTTCATCCACGCCCAGGCTTCGATCAGCGTGCCATCGACAGAGAAATGGTCTGTGGACAGCAGCCGCTTTACCTTGGGCCGGGAAAGGATTGCACCCAGGAACTTCGCAGCGATGTCACCAGCAAGCAATCGGTGGCGGTTCTTCGAAAACACCGAATGGTCCCAGGCGGGATCGTCAATGCCGGTGTCGACGAACCAGCGGAAGAGAAGGTCGTATTCCAACCATCAGAAGTCGCTCAGAACGGATCGAATAGAAGGCTTGCAGAAGCATGGCGCGAAGAAGCTTTTCTGGCGCAATCGACGGCCGCCCGGTCGGTGAATAAAGCGCTGCAAAATCTTGTTCCAATAAAACGAGCGCTTCGTTCACGACCTGCCGGATGGCCCGTAGAGGATGACCTTTTCGAACACGAGCCTCCAGATCCACATAGCTGAAGAGTTCGCCTGTCCTCACATCGCCGCCGCGCATCCATCAGCTCCAAATCGCAATAAAGCGAGTGAATCACGACAGGAGCCTTGCTTCAATGCCTTTTTCAACAGCCTGCTAGGCTTGTGCGCATTTTGAAACCACCATACTTGCGGTTGATTTTCAGAGGTGTGCGCCGGGTGCCGCAGCGGACCGCTCACGCAAATTCTTAACGTCCACCGATTAGTGTTCGACCTAAAGTAGCCCTCCGTCATTCCCTAGTTTAGTAGGAGGCCAAGAGGTGACGATATGCGTGATTCTGAGAAACAGCGCGAAAGCGATGAATTGCCTTCCCCGGCACCGCTCCCTGAGGGCGAGAGATTCTTCGATCCTTGGGAAGAAGAATTTCGCAAGAGCTTCACCAACGACGACAAGACCTTCGATTTTTAATCCAAACGGAGCGTTCAGCAACGAACTTAGGATGATATTCGCGAGCCGGAAAACAGCACAGAAGTAACGCCTTCGGTCCTGACCTTGCCCCCAAGTTTTATCCAGTTTTAAGTTCGCTCCGGCGGTTTTGGGTTGCTGTATTTGGGGCGGTAGCGGCGGGTTGCGGTGCGGAG
>NZ_JANTYT010000056.1:0-1462 GCF_024808825.1 Rhizobium sp. BK661
CGCCGCTGCCGTCATTATCGGCTTTGGCTACCGATAGCGGCCATAAAAAAGCCCCGCGATTGCGGGGCTTTCTGTCTCGTGTGGCTCAGCTCGCCTTGGGCGGTGTTGTCGTGCGCGGTGCGCCCGGATTGTAGCCGCCGCCGATGGCGACGTTGAGGGCGACATAGTCCTTGGCCATCTGCTGGATGGAGGCGGCCAGGCTTGCCTGGGCGAGCGATACCTGACGCTGCGCATCGAGCACGTCGAGCAGCGAGGAGGCGCCGTCCTTGTAGCTGGCGGTCGACAGTTCCAGGGTTTCCTGCGTCGTCTTCACCTGGGCGCGCAGCGCTTCCACCGTCTCGGCGTCGCGGCGCACCGCCGACAGCGCGTTCTCGACCTCTTCGACGGCGGTCAGCACCGACTGCTTCCAGGCGAGATACTGGGTCTTGGCATCCGACTTGGCGATGTCGACATTGGCGCGCAGACGGCCGCCGTCGAAGATCGGCAGCGTCAGCGTCGGGCCGAACGACCAGGTGGTCAGGCTGCCGCCGGAGAAGCCGGCCGGCTTGACGTAGGAGGGCGAGATCGAGCCCGACAGGGTGATCGTCGGATAGAGCTGCGAGATGGCAACGCCGATATTGGCGGTGGCAGCCGCGAGATTGCGCTCGGCGACGCGAATGTCGGGCCGGTTGCGGATCAGGTCGGCCGGAATGCCGGAGGCGATGCCACCGCGGAAGATCGGCTGCGGCGCGCCCTTCAGGAGTTCGCCGAGCAGCGAGCCGGCGGGCTGGCCAAGCAGCGTGGCGATGTGGTGGGCGGCAACGCGGATGTTGGTCTCCAGCCCCGGGATTTCAGCCTGCGTCGACTGCACCAGACCTTCGGCCTGGACGACGTCGAGGCGCGAGGCAGCACCGGCCTCGAGCTGGAACTTGGTCAGGTCCAGGGTTTCCTGGCGCGACTTCAGGTTGGAGCGCGACAGCGCCAGGCGCTCCTGGAAGAAGCGCAGGTCGATGTAGGAGTTCACTAGGTCCTGCAGATAGGTGAGCTTGGCGACGTCGGCGCTGGAATAGGCGGCGTCAAGCGAGGCCTGGGCGCCTTCCTTGGCGCGGCGGTACTGGCCGAACAGGTCGAGCAGCCAGGAGACATTGGCCTCGCCGGCGCTGATGTTGGTGGCGCCGTTCGAGGTGCGGCGTTCGCCCATCGTGCCGCTGGTGGTGTGGCTGGCGCCGACTAGCAGGCTCGGCAGCGAACCGGCGCCGGCCACGGTGACGCCGCCGGCCGCCGCATTGATGCGCTCCAGCGCCTGCAGCACCGACAGGTTCTCATTCAGGCCCTGAACGACCAGGCCGTCCAGCTTCCGGTCGCGATAGGCCGTCCACCAGGCCGTCGTCGACACGTCGCCAATGTCCTTGGCGCCACCCTCGCTGAACTTCGCCGGAAGCGGCATCTCCGGAGGAACATGGTCCGGGCCGCTCACACAGCC
>NZ_JANTYT010000057.1:0-1441 GCF_024808825.1 Rhizobium sp. BK661
GTGCGGCAATATCAGATCGCCGGCTGAGGATGGCGAATTGAGCTGTTGACGCAAAGGGGCGGTTCAGATTCAAGAATCTGATGACTCGAACCGGCGAACCAAGCGTTGCAGAGCTGATGGCGCAGTTGGCGGCCAATGCTGCCGAAATCGCTGCGCTCAAAGCTGAGAAAGAGGCGCTCTCGCGGCGGGTCGTCAAGCTGGAAGAGGAGCTGGCACTGGCAAAGCTGCATCGCTTTGCCCCGCGCAGCGAAAAGCACATTGACCGTCTCTTCAACGAGGCCGAAGAGGCTGCGGTCGAGGATGACAGCGAGGAAGGCGATGTTGTCGAGCTTCCAGACACCGGCCTGCCAGCGGTAGAAGGTCAAACGGGAAAGAAGCGTGGACGCAGACCTCTGCCGGAAGACCTGCCACGCGAGCGCGTCGAATATGACCTCCCCGACGATCAGAAGTCTTGTCCCTGCTGTCAGGGTCAGATGCATCGCATGGGCGAGGCTGTTACCGAACAGCTCCATATCGAGGTCAAGGCAAAGGTCCTACAGAATGTGCGGTTCAAGTACGCTTGCCGCCATTGCGACCGCACCGGGATCAACACGCCCGTCGTGATCGCACCGATGCCGACGCAGCCCCTGCCGGGCAGTATCGCTACTGCCTCGACGTTGGCCTTCGCGCTCGTCCACAAGTACGTCGACGGCACACCGCTCGACCGCGTGGCGCAAACATTCGAGCGTGCTGGTGTTCCGATCAGCCGCGGCGCTCTCGCTCACTGGGTCATCGGCTCAAGCGAGAAGCATCTGCACCGCATCTATGATGCTCTGAAACTGCGGCTCAGATTACAGCCTCTCATTCATGGCGATGAGACGACGGTTCAGGTCCTGAAGGAAAAGGACAAGGAGGCCACCAGCACTTCGTACATGTGGGCCTATCGCAGCGGCGAGGACAGTGACGAGCCAATCGTATTGCTCGACTATCGGCCGGGGCGCGGCCAGATCCACCCGCAGACCTTCCTTGGTGACTACCGCGGCATATTGGTCAGCGATGGCTACACTGCCTGGCGCACATTGAATGGCGCAACCCATGTCGGATGCATGGCTCACTCCAGGCGGCGCTTCGTTGATGCCCTCAAGGCGAGAAAGAAAGGTGGCGGCCCGCCGGAGCAGGCCCTCAGGTTCTTTGAACAACTCTACCGGATCGAAAGGCAGGCGCGAGAGATAAAGCCCGACGCCGGTGAAACGCAGGCCGAGTGCATTCGCCGCTTCCGCCAACAGCACAGCTTACCTGTCCTGAACGCTCTAAAGACTTGGCTCGATAACATCGCGCCGAAGGTCGTACCGGATACCAAGCTCGGCGATGCTGTGTCCTACACCCTGAACCAATGGGATTACCTGACGCGTTACACCAGCGACGGCAGGATGCCGATCGATAACAACATTCTGGAACGCGA
>NZ_JANTYT010000058.1:0-1339 GCF_024808825.1 Rhizobium sp. BK661
AAGCGGCGGTCATCGAAGTTCTCCGGTAAAGTCGGGTTGCTCACACCAACCTGATTGGAAGGAACCACCGATGACCGATGTCATGATGAACCTGCGCACGCTCGTAGAGAAGACCCCCGACGCCGATATTTTGCGTGAGATGATCGGTTTTGCCGCTGAACGCCTAATGGAGATGGAGGTTGGGGCCTCCACCGGTGCCGCGTATGGCGAGAAGAACCCGTTGCGCATGGCTCAGCGCAACGGCTATCGCGACCGGGACTGGGAGACACGGGCCGGCACCGTCGAGTTGCGTATCCCCAAGCTCAGGAAGGGCACCTACTACCCGTCGTTCCTGGAGCCACGGCGCATGGCCGAGAAGGCGCTGACAGCCGTCATTCAGGAGGCTTACATCCAGGGCATCTCGACCCGCTCGGTCGACGACCTGGTTAAGGCAATGGGCATGAGCGGTGTCTCCAAGAGTCAGGTCAGTCGACTGTGTGAGGAGATCGACGGCAAAGTGAAGGCCTTCCTGGACCGACCGATCGAAGGCGACTGGCCATACCTCTGGGTCGACGCCACTTACCTCAAGGTGCGCCGTGGCGGCCGGATCGTTTCCGTTGCCGTCATCGTCGCCGTCGGTGTCAACACCGATGGTCGGCGCGAGGTTCTGGGCATGGAGGTCGGCACCTCCGAAGCGGAGCCAATCTGGACGGAGTTCCTACGCAAACTGACCCGGCGCGGCCTGCGCGGCGTCAGGCTCGTCGTCTCCGATGCACACGAAGGGATCAAGGCGGCAACCTCGAAGGTTCTCAGCGCGACCTGGCAGCGCTGCAGGGTTCATTTTGCCCGTAACGTGCTGGCACATGCCGGAAAGAGTGGCCGCCGCGTGGTGTCGGCATTCATCGCGACCGCCTTCGCCCAGGAGACGGCAGAGGCTGCAAGCCTGCAGTGGCGCGCCGTCGCTGACCAGATCCGTCCGAAGGTACCAAAGCTCGCCGCCATCATGGATGAGGCCGAACACGACGTCCTCGCCTATATGAGCTTTCCCAAAGAGCATCGCGTCAAGCTCCATTCGATCAATTCCCTTGAGAGGCTCAACGGCGAAATCAAGCGACGCACAGAGGTCGTCGGCATCTTCCCCAACGATGAGGCTATCGTCAGACTCGTCGGCGCGTTGCTGCTCGAACAGAATGACGAATGGGCCGTGCAGCGGGCACGCTATATGACCCTAGAAACTATCGGCCAGATGAGCGATGATCCTATGATCAGCTTGCCGGCAGTGGCACGTTGATCAGTCCGGCTCACGCCGGAGAGCATGGGACCAGAGCCGTCCAGTTACACCACTGCAGTGGGCACGATC
>NZ_JANTYT010000059.1:0-1319 GCF_024808825.1 Rhizobium sp. BK661
TGGAGTGCCCCCCGTTTCGCCGGACAGGTCAGCTATTGAGATGAAGCTTTGATGAATTCCCTTGGGGAAGCCATCTTCAGCGCTGAATGTGGATGGATTTCGTTGTAATCCTCGATCCATCCGTCGATCTTCCGGAGTGCTGTACCTGCGTCCGGAATGGGTGATATGCGTATGTAGTCCCGTTTCAGGGTTTTGACGAACGCCTCCGACATGCCGTTCGACTGTGGGCTGGCAACAGGCGTGAAGCATGGGATCAGATTGAGGGCTTGAGCAAACAGCCTGGTATCCCTTGCAGTGTAGGCACTGCCGTTATCAGATAGATGTTCGATAGCATGCGGAGCGCTGGTTGCGCCGAAGCGCTTCTCGACGGCCTCCAACATCATGTCTCGGATGTCAGAACCGGATATCCCGGCATTGGCCACGGCTGCCCAGGCAATGATTTCCCGGTCAAACGCGTCGATGATGAAAGCGAGACGAACTACCTCACCATTCCAGCAGGTGAACTCAAGACCGTCCGAGCACCAACGAAGGTTCGACCGCATCACCATGACTTTGCCGTCGTGGATGCGGCCCTTGCGCACGGCGGTGTGTTTCTCAAGGATCATCGCGTGGTTGGCCATGATGCGATGAACCCGCTTGCGGTTGACGACCGGCTGATCGGCGGCTCGCCGCTGCCTGTTGAGAAGGGCAGCGATCCGCCGATAGCCATAAGTTGGCCTGGCATCCACCAGCTTGCGAATGGCAGGCAGCAGTTCGGCATCCTCGGTTTTCAGATAAGGCCCGCGAGGCTTGGACTTACCTTTCAGACGTTCGGCAAGATTGGACCTCGATACCCCCAGGACTTGCGCCACCGTCTTCATCGAGAACCGTCCTTCGGCAACAAGATCGGCCGCGATATCGGTTTTTTTGACTGGGCTTTGGAAAGGGCTTCGCGGAGAATCTCGTTCTCAAGCGTCTTGCGTCCGAGGATGCGCTCAAGCTCGCGCACTCGATCTTCCAGCTTCTTCACTTCGGAATTGCCGATCACTGGTTCGTCGGAATCCACGGCCACCGCACCTCCCTCGCTCAGGAGCCGACGCCAGCGATACAAGAGATTTGGCGCAACTCCATGTCGCCGAGCCGAAGAGGAAACAGTCTCCCCCGGGGCATAGCTCTCCTCGATGATCTGCAGTTTGCGTTCCGTTGTCCAGCGTCGCCGCCTGACGTCACCGATCATCAGATCAACCTGTCGAAACTCGTTAGACATAAGCCTATCCTCAAGCCTGTGCTTGAGCCTTCCTGCTTATGCTGAGTGTCCGGTCGAATTGGGGTGCAGTTCA
>NZ_JANTYT010000060.1:0-1277 GCF_024808825.1 Rhizobium sp. BK661
GCAAAACTCTGTTGCGCAATTTCCATCTAGTCATTCCGTCTCGGAATACTATCGTTTCGCCGACGTTCAGGAAGGTGATTTCATGGTATCCGAGACTTATCCGCGCAATCTCGTCGGCTATGGACGCAACACGCCCGATCCGAAGTGGCCGGGCGATGCGCGTGTGGCAGTCCAGTTTGTCATCAACTACGAGGAGGGCGGCGAAAGCTGCATTCTCGATGGCGATCCGGCCTCTGAAAATTTGTTGTCGGAAATCGTCGGCGCCGCCGCTTGGCCGAGCCAGCGCAACTTGAACATGGAATCGATCTATGAGTATGGCTCGCGCGCCGGTTTTTGGCGCCTGTGGCGGACGTTCACGGAACTCAAGGTTCAGGCGACCGTCTATGGCGTAACACTTGCCATGGCCCGCAACCCGGAGGCGGTCGCGGCCATGAAGGAGGCTGGCTGGGAGATCGCCAGCCACGGGTACCGCTGGCTGGAATACAAGGATTTCCAGGAGGACGTCGAGCGCAAGCATATCCAGGAAGCCGTGCGCCTGCACACGGAGCTGACCGGCGAGCGGCCCTACGGCATGTATCAAGGCAAGCCCTCCGACAACACGCTGCGCCTCGTCATGGAGGAGGGTGGTTTCCTTTATTCCTCGGACTCTTATGCCGACGACCTGCCGTTCTGGGTGAAGGGTGTCGATGACAAGCCGTTCCTGATCATCCCCTATACGCTCGAGACCAATGACATGCGTTTCGCCACGCCCCAGGGCTTCAACTCGGGCGATCAGTTCTTCACCTACCTCAAGGATGCCTTCGATACGCTCTATGAAGAAGGCAAGGCCGGCAGCCCGAAGATGATGTCCGTCGGCCTGCATTGCCGCCTCGTTGGTCGTCCTGGCCGCGCTGCGGCGCTGAAGCGCTTCATGGAGTATGTGCTGAAGCACGATAAGGTGTGGATCCCCAGGCGTCTCGAGATCGCGCAACATTGGCATGCCCACCACAAGCCGGAGACGATCTGATGCTTTCGCGTGACGAGTTCGTATCGCGTTACGGCGGTGTTTTTGAACATTCGCCATTCATTGCCGAGCGTGCTTATGATGATGGCTTCGTCAGTGACGAATTGACGGTTGATCGTGTCCACACGGCGCTCGTTGCCATCTTCCGGGCGGCCAGCCCAGAGGAGCGGCTGGGAGTGCTGCGTGCCCATCCCGATCTTGCAGGACGCCTCGCAATCGCAGGTGAATTGACCGAGGACAGCAAGAAGGAGCAGGCGGGCGCCGGGCTCGACCG
>NZ_JANTYT010000061.1:0-1272 GCF_024808825.1 Rhizobium sp. BK661
TGACCTTGCCCCCAAGTTTTATCCAGTTTTAAGTTCGCTCCGGCGGTTTTGGGTTGCTGTATTTGGGGCGGTAGCGGCGGGTTGCGGTGCGGAGCCATTCCGGCTGCGCAGCACCGCATCACGTCGCGGGTTGATTGTCTGAGCGAACTCGGCAGGTGTCATCCAGCCGAGTCCAGAGTGTGGTCGATGATCGTTGTAATCGCTGCGCCAGTTTGAAAGCGCTGATCGAGCATGGGTCAGTGACGAGAAGAGCGTTTCATTCAGGAGCTCGTCTCGCAGCCGTCCATTAAAGCTTTCGATGAAGGCGTTCTGGATCGGTTTGCCCGGTGCGATGTAGTGCCAATCGACTGTCGTCCGGTCGGCCCATTGCAGGATCGCGTTGCTGGTGAACTCACTGCCGTTGTCGCTGACGATCATCTTGGGCTTGCCACGTTCCTCGATGATCCGATCAAGCTCACGGGCAACTCGCAGGCCGGAAAGCGATGTGTCGGCGACGAGTGCCAGGCATTCTCTGGTGCAATCGTCGACGACCGTCAAAACCCGGAACCTGCGACCATCGGTGAACTGATCCGATACGAAGTCCAGTGACCAGCGATAATTGGCGGCAAGCGGGATCAGCATCGGTGCTCGTGTGCCTATCGCTCGCTTGCGGCCGCCGCGCTTGCGCACCGTCAGCTTCTCTTCCCGATAGAGCCGGAAGAGCCGCTTGTGGTTCACAAGGTGACCCTCACGCCTGAGCAGCACATGTAGGCGTCGATATCCAAAGCGGCGGCGTTCATGCGCCAGCGCCTTCATCCGCTCGCGAAGATCATGGTCATCGCTGCGCGTGGTTTCGTAACGGATCGTCATCCGGCAAAAGCCGATGGCTTTACACGCCCGCCGTTCGCTCATCCGATGTTGGTCCATCAGATGCGCGACAGCTCGCCGCTTTGCTGCGGGCGTCACCACTTCTTTCCCAAAAGGTCTTTCAAAGCTGCATTGTCGAGCATGGCATCCGCCAGAAGCCGTTTCAGCTTCGTGTTCTCGTCCTCCAGCGTCTTCAGTCGCTTGGCTTCCGACACCTCCATGCCACCGAACTTGGCTTTCCACTTATAGATGCTGGCATCGCTGACGCCGTGCTTGCGGCAAAGCTCCGAGACCGGCGTACCCGCCTCGTGCTCCTTCAGAATGCCGATAATCTGTTCGTCTGTGAAACGGCTGCGCTTCATTCCCTGGTCCTCTCAATGGGCCAGAGCTTACTTCAAAATGGATTATTTCAACGGGGCAAGGTCA
>NZ_JANTYT010000062.1:0-1058 GCF_024808825.1 Rhizobium sp. BK661
CTAGAGCATCGCACTTGAATTGAGAATCGAGTGGGGTTTTCACGAGGGTATCGGTGTGATTCACTGCGGTTGGAGGTGAATCACATGGGTAAATCTCATTCTGTTGATCTTCGTCAGCGTGTTGTTTCTATGGTCGCTAGCGGCCAATCACGGCGAGCGGCTGCCCGTCATTTCGCAATTAGCGACAGCAGTGCGATCAAACTGCTACAACGCCGGGAGCGGACCGGGCTGATAACCCCCGCGCGTCAAGGAAGGCCACCAGGTGCCGGGAAGCTGTCGGCGTTTCGCGATTTCCTGGTCGCACAGGTCGAAGGCAAACCGGATATCACCATGCCAGAGCTTGCCCGTCGCCTTGACGATGAACATGGGTTGGTCATTCCACCATCGTCCCTGTCGCGGTTTCTGATAACGCAGGGATACACATATAAAAAAACAAATAATGGCGTCGGAACGCGCTCGCGCTGATATCCGAAACGATCGTGATGTCTGGATTTCGAAACGCCAACCCCGGATGCGATTTGAACCGCATCGACTTGTTTTCTTGGACGAAACCTCAGTGAACACAAAGATGGTGAGGCTGCGCGGGCGCTCCCCGCGCGGCGAGCGTCTCATCACGGATGCGCCCTTTGGCCACTGGGGGACACAGACATTCATTGCAGGCTTGCGCTGTTTCGGTCTTACTGCGCCCTGGATTATCGACAGGCCGATGAATCGGGAAATCTTCGACACCTACATAGAGACCCAGCTTGCGCCGACACTCCAACCAGGCAATGTCGTCATCCTGGATAATCTTCGCGCTCACAAAAGCGATAAAGCCAAAGCCTGCCTCAAGGAGGTTGGCGCGTGGTTCCTGTTTCTGCCGTCTTATTCGCCAGATTTGAACCCGATCGAAATGGCCTTCGCCAAAATTAAGGCCCATCTCAGAGCCGCCGCCGCTCGCACATTTGACGCACTCTCAAATGCGCTCGGATCAATCTGCAACCTCTTCAATAGCCAAGAATGTCGAAACTATTTTACAGCCGCAGGCTATGGGTTCGATTAAACGTACGGCGCTCTAG